>NZ_JBITSF010000018.1:40997-172897 GCF_044540485.1 Streptomyces sp. NPDC085946
GGGGGGGGCGGGGGGGGGGGGCGCCCGCGGGGGGGGGCCGGGGGGGGGGGGGCGGGGGGGGGGGGGGGGGGGGGGGGGGGGGGCCCCGGCGGGGCGCCCGCCCCGGGGGGGGGGGCGCGCCCCCCCCCCGGCGCGGGCCCCCCCCCCCCCCCCCCCGGCGGGTGTGCGCCCCGGCGCAGAGGGACGCACACCCGCCAGGACTCACGCGGACAGCTCCATCGCCCGCACCCGGTCGAAGACCCGCTCCCCGTCCGTCTCGGTGAGCAGGTACGCCTGGGCCTCGCCGACGTGGAAGTACATCCCGTGCAGCTCCAGCGCGCCGTCCGCCAGGGCGCGGGCCACCGAGTCGTGGGCGCGCAGGTGTTCCAACTGCTGGACCACGTTGGTCATGCAGAGCTGCTCGACCGCGTCGGCGGGCGCCCGCCCGGCCAGCCGGGCCTGCGGCCGGCCGGCGCCGGCCATGCGCTCCAGGCTCGGCAGCCCGTGCCGCAGCCACCGCTTCAAGGGCGTGGGCGCACCCTCAGGCTCGGAGCTGAGCAGCGCCTGCATGGCGCCGCACCCGGAGTGCCCGCACACCGTGATGGACCGCACCCGCAGCACGTCCACCGCGTACTCGATGGCCGCCGCGACCGAGTCGTCACCGCTCTCCTCGCCGGGCGGCGGCACGAGGTTGCCCACGTTGCGCACCACGAACAGGTCGCCCGGACCGCTGGAGGTGATCATCGAGGTGACGAGCCGCGAGTCGGCGCAGGTGAGGAAGAGCTGGGAGGGCTGCTGCCCCTCGCGCGCCAGCCGGGCCAGCTCTCCGCGCACCAGCGGCGCGGTGTTGCGCTGGAACGCGCTGATGCCCCGTACCAGTTCGTGTCCGCTGGTGCCGGCCCCGGTGGGCGCGGGCCGGTCCGTCCCGCCCCGGTGCCGCTCCGGGCACGGTGCGGACTGGGGGAGTTCGCACTGGTGGTTGCGCCACGCCGTCCAGGGACGGCACCCGCAGTCGGCGGCGTGGTCCGGAGCCTCGCCGGCCCCGTCCTCCGGTCCGGTGCCGTGCAGGGCCGCGGGCTCGGCGATCCGGACGGCGGCGCGGCGGCCGGTGATCTCGACGGTGCCGCCCCGCGCGGTGTGCGTGTTCTGCCAGTCCTGCAGCGTCTCGTACGCGGCGTGGTCCATGAACGAGCCGTCCAGCTCCACGACGACGTCCGTCCCCTGGGGCACGAGGTGCAGGGCCCGGCTGAGCCGCGGCACCGCGAGGAACGTCAGCTGGCCTCGTACGTGGACGTGGTGGACTCCTTCCTTCTCGTGGTGCGTGATGCGGGTGCGGGTGAGGCGGTGCAGGGCGACGCCGACGGCGACGGCGACGCCCAGCGCGACGCCCTCCAGGACGCCGAAGGTCACGACGCCCAGCGTGGTGACGGCGTACACCAGCACCTCACGGTGGCGGGTCACCGTGCGGATGTGGTGCAGGGAGACCATCTGGATGCCGACGGACATCACCAGGGCGGCGAGCGAGGCGAGCGGGATGAGCTCCAGGAGCGGGACCATCAGCAGCGTGGCGGCCACTACGAGAACGCCGTGCAGCATCGTGGAGTTCCGGCTCACCGCACCCGCGCGCACGTTGGCGGTGCTGCGGACGGCCACACCGGCCACCGGCAGGCCGCCGAGCGTGCCGGAGACGATGTTGGCGGCGCCCTGCCCGAGCAGCTCTCGGTCCAGGTCGGAGCGGGCGACGTGCGGGCCCGGCCGGGCCGCCGCCAGCTTGTCGACGGCGACCGCGCCGAGCAGCGACTGCACGCTGCACACCAGCGTGGTGGTGAGCACGGCCGCGACGAGGCCGAGGACCGGGCCCTCGGGCAGGCCGGCCAGGGCATGGTTGCTCCAGGTCGGCAGGTCGACCTTGGGCAGGCGCAGGCCGGCCAGGGCGGCGGCCGCGGTGGCCCCGGCGACGGCGACCAGCGCGGCCGGGATCCTGGCCAGGACGCTTCCCGCCCGGCCGGGCAGCCGGGGCCAGAACAGCAGCAGGACCAGGGTCAGCGCGCTGACCGACACCGCGGCGGGGTGCAGGTCCGCCAACTGGGCGGGCAGCGCCCGTAGGTTGTCGGGGACGGAGCTCTGAGGCGTGCCGCCGAGGACGATGTGCAGCTGGGCCACGGCGATGGTGACGCCGATGCCGGCGAGCATGCCGTGCACGATGGCGGGGCTGACGGCGAGCGCGGTCCGCGCCACGCGCAGGCAGCCCAGGCCCAGTTGGGCGAGGCCGGCCAGCACCGTGATGGCGCAGGTGGTGCGCCATCCGTAGCGCTGGATGAGATCGGCGGTGACGACGGTGAGACCCGCCGCCGGACCGCTGACCTGGAGCGGTGAGCCGCCGAGCCGCCCGGCCACCAGGCCGCCCACGGCGGCGGCGACGAGGCCGGCCTGCAGGGGCGCGCCGGTGGCCAGGGCGATGCCCAGGGACAGCGGCAGGGCGATCAGGAAGACGGCGATCGAGGCGGACAGGTCGGCGCCCGCGACGCGGAAGCGGCGGGGGCCGGTCGGTGGGGGGCTGGGGGGTTGCTGGGTGCGCTCGGTCCGAGTCGGGTCGGCGGCGCGGGCGGGGACGCAGGCTGACATGGTTCCCGTCTCCTCCGGGGCTGCGCGGTCGCGGAATGTGTGGTTCCCGCTCGGGGCGGGGTTCGGTCGCGGCCGTGGGTCACGGCTTACAGCGGCGGGATGCATCACAATCAGTAAACGGATCGTAATGCAGAGTAAAGTCCAAGCATAGAATTCCCGGGCAAATGGACTAATAAGTCACTCAGTGGGGTGACCTGGGAATTTCATCGGCTTGTCGTACTAATCCCTTCTTCCTTCCGTGCGACCTTGGCGGCGCTGTCGGCTCCGAGAGAAGGAAGAAGGTGGGCGTCCATGACCGCCACCCACAGGATCGCCGCGGGCTCCCTGGTCACCGCGGTCTGCGCCGCGTCACTCGCCGGCTGTGCGACGGGCACCGACGACGGCCCGCGGCGCGAAGGGCAGGGCGCGCAGGAGGCGAACGCGGCGGCCCCGGCGCCCAGGAGCGCGGTCCGGCTGATCGGCGACGGCTCCACCGCCTACACCGGAGCGCAGCCGCACCTGCCGCGCGCCGAACGCCTCAAGCCGGGTCAGAAACCCCCGCAGTTCGTGGTGTTCTCCTGGGACGGCGCGGGGGAGGACAGCCAGAGGCTGTTCTCCCACTTCCGCAAGGTCGCCAAGGCGAACAACGCGACGATGACGTACTTCCTGAGCGGCGTGTACCTGCTCCCGGACGAGAAGCGCGACCTGTACCGGCCGCCCCAGCACTCCCCCGGCCGCTCCGACATCGGCTTCAACGACCGGGAGGGCATCGCCGCGACGGTCAAGCAGCTGCGCCTGGCCTGGCTGGAGGGCAACGAGATCGGCACCCACTTCAACGGCCACTTCTGCGGCAGCGGCGGCGGGGTCGGCGAGTGGTCGGTGGAGGAGTGGAAGGACGAGATCAACCAGGCCAAGCGGTTCGTGAAGACCTGGAGGACCAATGCCGGCCTGAAGGAGGCGGACCCGCTGCCCTTCGACTACGACAAGGAGCTCATCGGCGCCCGCACCCCCTGTCTGGAGGGCCAGAAGAACTTCATGCGGGCCGCCCGCGAGATGGGCTTCCGCTACGACACCAGCGGCGTCAACGACCAGGTCTGGCCGGAGAAGAAGCAGGGCCTGTGGGACCTGTCGATGCAGCTCGTGCCGTTCCCCGGCCACACGTTCGAACAGCTCACCATGGACTACAACTTCATGGTCAACCAGTCCGGCACGACCACCCAGGGCGACCCCGCCAAGTACGACTTCTGGGGCGACCAGATGCGCGACGGCCTGCTCCAGGGCTTCCAGCGGGCCTACGACGGCAACCGCGCGCCGCTGATCATCGGCAACCACTTCGAGTCCTGGAACGGCGGCACCTACATGCGGGCCGTCGAGGAGGTCATCGAGCGGGTGTGCACCAAGGCGGAGGTGCGCTGCGTCTCCTTCCGGCAGCTCGCGGACTGGCTGGACGCCCAGAACCCCGACACGCTCCGGAAGCTGCGCACCCTGAAGGTCGGCCAGGCGCCGAAGCAGGGCTGGGCGGCCTTCCTGTCGGACCGCCCCGCCCCGGCTCCGAAGGGAGTGCCCGGAGCGCCGGCCGCCAAGCCGTGACGGGCAGGTCGTGGCGGGCAGGCGGTGGCGGGCAGGCCGTGACGGCGACCGGCCGACCGGTGCGCGGTGTCCCGTCAGGCCGGTTCCGACACCGCCTCGCCGAGCACGAACCCTGGGTCGACCTGCGCTGCCAGGTCGGCCCCGGTGCGCTCGTTGCCCCAGGCGTCGGCGTTCTTCAGGTGGAAGTGCACCATCTGGCGCGTGTAGCGCTCCGGGTCGCGCTGCTCGTAGGCCGCGTCGGCGGTCGTGTGCAGCAGGCGCAGGGCGTCGCGGTTGGGCTCCTCCAGGAGGTCGAACCGGGACGGCCGGCCCTTCTCCATGGCGCGCACCCAGTCCGAGTGCCCGACCGTCACGAGCAGGTCGTCCCCGACCTCGGCGCGCAGGTAGTCGAGGTCGTCCCGGCTCTGCACCTTGTTGCCCACGACCTTGAGGGCGATGCCGTAGTCCCGGGCGTACTCCTTGTACTGGCGGTAGACGGAGACTCCCCTCCGGGTCGGCTCGGCGACGAGGAACGTGATGTCGAAGCGGGTGAACATGCCGGAGGCGAAGGAGTCCGAGCCCGCCGTCATGTCGACCACGACGTACTCGTCGCGTCCGTCGACCAGGTGGTTCAGGCACAGCTCCACCGCTCCCGTCTTGGAGTGGTAGCAGGCGACCCCCAGGTCGGCGTCCGTGAAGGCGCCCGTGACCATCAAACGGACGGCCCCGCCGTCGAGTTCCACCGGGCGGGCGCAGGCCTCGTAGACCGGGTTGTCCTCGCACACCCGCAGCAGCCGCGAACCCTCGCCGGGAGGCGTCGTCTTGATCATCGCGTCGGCCGAGGCGATGCGCGGGTTGGAACCGCGCAGGTAGTCCTTGATCAGCGGCAGGTGGTCGCCCATCGCGGGCAGGGCGGCCGCCTGAGCCTCGTCGAGGCCGAGGGCGGCCCCCAGATGCTGGTTGATGTCGGCGTCGACCGCGATGACGGGTGCACCGGCGGCGGCGAGGTGGCGGACGAACAGGGCGGAGAGCGTGGTCTTCCCGCTGCCGCCCTTCCCGACGAAAGCAATTTTCATGTTCAGTAAGCGTAGTGGAGGGTGGTGGAGCAAGGGCTCTCTGTGGCGGACGGGCGTGAAGAAGACCACTCCATCGAGGGGCGGGCCCCGGTGATGCGTAGGGTCGTACTCATGAGTACGTCAGGCGCGACCGCCGATCCTCTCGCCGCCCTGGGCTCCCTGCCCGGCGTGGCCGAGTCCGTGGAGTCCGTGCGCAAGGCCGTGGACCGTGTCTACGGCCACCGGATCATGCGCCGGCGCAGCAACGAGATCACCTCCGAGGCGGCGCTGCGCGGCGCCCGTGGCTCGGCCGCGCTGTCCGGCGCGGACTGGGCGCTGGAGGAGGTGCGCCGGCGCACCGACTTCAGCGCCGACGACGAGGCGCGCACCGTGGGCGCGGCTCTGCGGCTGACCGCCGAGGCGGGCCAGCTGCTGTCCATCTGGCGGCAGTCGCCCCTCAGGGTGCTGGCCCGGCTCCACCTGGTGGCGGCCGCCGACAAGGCCGACCACGTGGGGCGCCCCCGGCACGCGGGCGAGCCCGTCGACGAGCCGCTCGTCGGGCTTCCGCTGCCGGACGCGGCGGAGATGCACGGCCGGCTGGACGGGCTGGCGGAGCTGATCATCGCGGGCGGCTCCGCCCCCGCGCTGGTGACGGCCGCCGTGGTGCACGGCGAACTCCTCGCGCTGCGCCCCTTCACCTCCCACAACGGCCTGGTCGCGCGCGCCGCCGAGCGCATCGTCCTGGTCGGCAGCGGCCTCGACCCGAAGTCGGTGTGCCCGGCCGAGGTCGGCCACGCCGAGCTGGGGCGCGAGGCGTACCGGACGGCCCTGGACGGATACGTCTCCGGCACCCCGGAGGGCATGGCCGCCTGGATCGCGCACTGCGGCAGGGCGGTCGAGCTGGGCGCCCGCGAGTCGACGGCGGTGTGCGAGGCGCTGCAGCGCGGCGCGGCCTAGGGGCTGTCGTTCGGATCAGGTCGCGGGGAATCGACTGTAGGTCGTCGGCCCCGCGTCCGCGGCGTGATCCGAACGACAGCCCCTAGCCGCGATCGAGGGACGGCCGGCGGCCGGACGAAGAAAGGCCTCCCTCACGGGAGGCCCGGCAGAAGTGCGGCGGTACGAGTGCTCGTACCGCCGCTGGCATGCTCACCGGGTTACCAAGCGTCCTCGATAGATGCCCATCAGGCCGGGAACTTCGCCCGTGCCTGGTGCGGCTGGCCCGTAATCGACGGGTCGACGTCGCGTGGGTGCCCGGTGTTCATGCTCGGTCCGTGGGGCCAACTGCGTTTTAAAGGTGATCCTCTCGGATGCCCTTGGTCTCGCGGGCCGTTGAGTCCTTTGTACTCCAGGACCGGGGCGGGCGAAAGCCCTGGCCGCATTTCTTTACGTATAAGGCCAAAAGGGACCTGGGCAGGGCCTAGGCAACCGTCGACCGGCGCCGGTTCGCGTACCAGACCAGGCCCGCGGTGGCCGCCGCGGCGCCTATGGCGGCGGCCACCGCGAGGGCTGGGCGGGGCGGCACGGAGAATCCGCGGATCCGCTGCTTGAGGCGGACCGGCCGGTGGAAGTCCAGGATCGGCCACCCCCGCGCGAGTGCCTCGCGGCGCAGCGCGCGGTCCGGGTTCACGGCGTGCGGGTGGCCGACGCACTCCAGCATCGGCAGGTCGGTCACCGAGTCGCTGTAGGCGTAGCAGCGCGACAGGTCGTACCCCTCCGACTCGGCGAGCTCCCTGACCGCCTCGGCCTTCGTCGGGCCGTACGCGTAGTACTCCACCTCGCCGGTGAAGCAGCCGTCGTCGCCCACGACCATGCGGGTCGCCACGACCCGGTCCGCGCCGAGCAGCTCCCCGATCGGCTCGACCACCTCGGCCCCGGACGTGGACACGATCACCACGTCGCGGCCGGCGGTGTGGTGCTCCTCGATGAGGGAGGCGGCCTCGTCGTAGATGATCGGGTCGATCAGGTCGTGCAGCGTCTCGGCGACGATCTCCTTGACCTGCTGCACGTTCCAGCCGCGGCACAGCGCCGACAGGTACTGGCGCATCCGTTCCATCTGGTCGTGGTCGGCGCCGCCGGCGAGGAAGACGAACTGGGTGTATGCGGTGCGCAGGGCGGCCCTGCGGTTGATCAGCCCGCCTTGGTAGAAGGACTTGCCGAAGGTGAGCGTGCTCGACTTCGCAATGACCGTCTTGTCCAGATCAAAGAAGGCGGCTGTGCGGGGCAACGAGTGGTTTTCCACGACCCTGAGCATAGGGGCAGCCCATTCGGCGTAAGGTGGGGCGTGTGGGTTTGCCTGAGAGGGCTCTCGGGTACACCATGGAAGTCACGGATCGTTCGCGACCGTGCTAACCCGGCCCGACTCCTCCCCCCCCGAGTCGGCCGTGGGGACGACCCCCGCTCTCCCCCCCGGCGGGGGTCGTCGCATGTCCGGATGCTTTTTTCTCCTTCTTTCCGCGGCCGTGGTGCCGCTCACGGGCGGCTGCGGCCGCCCCTTCGCCGTGTTCGCGATCCATCACGCTCGGTAGTCGTCGGACTGCTCTGCGGAAGTCGCACAGGCAGTGCGGCGGTCACCGGTATGGGTGATGGCGATATTCACAGCCGTCGAGTTGTCCACAGTTTTCCACCAAGATCCACACGATTTTCCGGATCGCTGCACCGTGTTTCCAGCGCGGCCCGCTCGCGGCGAGTTCCTGGCCGGTTCCGTTTGTCGGGCGCGTTTGGCCGGTTTCCGTCGGCCGCTCATATGGAGAGACCGCTTGCCGTTTCTCCACACGCTTGGGAATCGCGGGGCCGCAGGGGCCGTGCGGGAGATGCAGCGAAGGGGGACGCGGACCATGTCCGGAGCCGTCACACACGATCCACCGCCCGCCGCCGGAGGGCGGCAGGGCCGGCCGCTGATCGTCACCGAGGACGCCGAGCTCCTCGACGACCTGCTGCGCCTGTGCGCGGCGGCCGGCGCCACGCCCGAGGTCCACCACGGGGTGCCGGAGCAGCGCAGCAGCTGGGAGACCGCGCCGCTGGTCCTGGTGGGCGACGACGCCGCGCGGCGGGTGCGCGGGGCCGCGCGCAGACGCGGAGTGGTGCTGGTCGGCCGCGACCAGGACGATTCCGGGGTCTGGCGGCGCGCCGTCGAGATCGGCGCCGACCACGTGCTGATGCTGCCCGACGGCGAACAGTGGCTGGTCGACCGCATCGCCGACGTCGCCGAGGGCGTCGGCCGCCCGGCGCTCACCGTCGGCGTCATCGGCGGGCGCGGCGGGGCCGGGGCGTCCACGCTGGCCTGCGCGCTCGCCGTCACCTCCGCGCGAGAAGGGCTGCGCACGCTCCTGGTGGACGCGGATCCGCTGGGCGGCGGACTCGACGTCCTCCTCGGCGGCGAGAAGGCCGAAGGGCTGCGCTGGCCCGCCTTCGCCGCCTCGCGCGGACGCGTCGGCGGCGGCGCCCTGGAGGAGTCGCTGCCGGAGCTGCACGCGCTGCGCGTGCTCAGCTGGGACCGCGGCGACTGCGTCGCGGTACCGCCGCAGGCCGTCCGCGCGGTGCTCGCGGCGGCCCGCCGACGGGGCGGCACGGTCGTCGTCGACCTGCCGCGCCGCATCGACGACGGCGTCGCCGAAGTCCTCACCCAGCTCGACCTCGGGCTGCTGGTGGTGCCCGCCGAACTGCGCGCGGTGGCGGCGGCCGGGCGGGTCGCCTCCGCCGTCGGCATGGTCCTGCGGGACCTGCGGGTGGCCGTCCGGGGGCCGTACGCGCCCGGGCTCGACGGCCGCGAGGTGGCCCGGCTGCTCGACCTGCCCCTGGCCGGCGAGGTGCCCGTCGAGACCGGACTGGCGCGTGCGACCGACAGAGGGCAGCCACCGGGAGCGGCCGCGCGGGGGCCGCTGGCGCGCTTCTGCAAGGAGTTCTGGGAGCGGGCCATCGTCGAGGCGGGTACGGCATGAGCGCGCTTTCCGGATTCGAGGGAACGGGCGGCACGGCGCTGCTGGACGGGGTGCGGCAGTGGCTGGCCGAAAGCGGGGCCGAGCCGACGCCCGCGCGAGTGGCGCAGGCACTGCGCGAGCAGGGACGGGTGCTCGGTGACGCCGAGGTGCTGGGCGCGGCCGAGCGGTTGCGGTCCGAACTGATCGGCAGCGGGCCGCTGGAGCCGCTGCTCGCCGACCCGTCGGTGACGGACGTGCTGGTGTCGGCGCCGGACCGGGTCTGGGTGGACCGGGGCGGCGGTCTGGAGCTGACCGGGGTCTCCTTCCCGGACGCGGCGGCCGTACGGCGTCTCGCGCAGCGCCTGGCGGCCGTGGCCGGACGCCGGCTCGACGACGCCCGGCCGTGGGCCGACGCGCGGCTGCCCGACGGGACCCGGCTGCACGCGGTGCTGCCGCCGGTCGCGGTCGGCTGCACCTGCCTGTCGCTGCGGGTCGTACGACCGCGGGCCTTCACGCTCGACGAGCTGGCGGCGGCGGGCACCGTGCCGCCGGGCGGCGGCCGGGTGCTCCGGGCGTTGCTGCGGGCACGGCTGTCGTTCCTGGTCAGCGGCGGGACCGGCAGTGGCAAGACGACACTGCTCAGTGCCCTGCTGGGGCTGGTCGGACGGGACGAACGGATCGTCCTCGCCGAGGACTCGGCGGAACTGCGGCCCGACCATCCGCACGTCGTGCGCCTGGAGACCAGACCCGCCAACCAGGAGGGGGCGGGCCTGGTCACCCTGGAGGACCTGGTGCGGCAGGCGCTGCGGATGCGGCCGGACCGGCTCGTCGTGGGCGAGGTGCGCGGGCCGGAAGTCGTCCATCTGCTGGCGGCGTTGAACACCGGCCACGAGGGCGGCTGCGGCACGGTGCACGCCAACGCGGCGGCGGACGTACCGGCCCGGCTGGAGGCGCTCGGCACGGCGGCCGGGCTCGACCGGGCCGCGCTGCACAGCCAGTTGGCGGCCGCCCTGTCGGTGGTGCTGCATCTCGTGCGGGACCGGTCCGGGCGGCGGCGGATCGCCGAGGTGCACGTGCTGGAGCGGGACGCCTCGGGACTGGTGCGGACGGTACCGGCGCTGCGCTGGGGCGCCGCGGCGTTCGTGCACGAGCGGGGATGGGAGCGGCTGCGGGGGCTGCTGCGGAACGACGGTGGATCCGACGGTGGGGGAGCCGAGTGATGTACGGGACTGCTGAGGTGTCGGTGGTGGCGGCCGTGGCCTGCCTGGGGGCGGCGGTGTGGCTGCTGGGCGGCGGGCAGCCGGGGGCCCGGCGGGCGCGGTTGCTGCTCGCGGGCGGCGGCGTGGTCGCCACCGGACCGCCCACGTGGCGGCAGGCGGTGGGCGGGCTGCGGCGGGTCTACGGCCGGCTGGGGACCGAGTGGTGGTCGGTGGCGGCCGGACTGGTGCTGGCCGTGCTCGGCGAGTCCGTGCTGCCGGTCGTCGCGGGGGCGGCCGGGGTGCCGGTGCTGCGGCGGGTCCGGCTGGCCGGGCAGGCCGGGCGCGCCAGGGAGCGCCGGGGCGACGCGGTGATCGCGCTGTGCGGGGCGCTCGCGGGGGAGGTGCGGGCCGGACGGCAGCCGGGTGAGGCGCTGCTGCGGGCCGCGCGCGACTCCGGTGGGCTCGGCGAGGCGCAGGCGGCGGTCCTGGCGGCGGCGCGGTTCGGCGGGGACGTGCCCGGCGCGCTCGCGTCCGCGGCGGAGCAGCCGGGCGCCGAAGGGCTGCGAGGGCTCGCGGCGTGCTGGCGGGTGGCGGTGGACCAGGGCGCCGGACTCGCGGCCGGTCTCGACCGGCTCGAAGGGGCGCTGCGCGCCGAACGCGACCAGCGGGCCGACCTGCGTGCCCAGCTGGCCGGCGCCCGCTCGACGGCGGTGATGCTCGCCGGGCTGCCCGTCCTCGGCCTCCTCCTCGGCACCGCGCTCGGCGCCGATCCCCTGCACGTGCTGCTGCACACCGGGGCGGGCCTGGCCTGTCTGGCGGCGGGTGCCGTGCTGGAGGGTCTGGGGCTGTGGTGGGTGCTGCGCATCGTCCGGGGAGCGGAGGCGGCGGCATGAGCGGGGACGTTGTCCACAGGCTGGGGGCGGCGGTGGGGACGATGCTCGTCCTCGGGTGGTCGGTGCGGTGGCTGGAGCGGGCGCGGCGCGAGCGGAGGGCACGGCGGCGACTGGCCGGGGTGCTGGCCCGGGAGCCGGCCGCGGCGGCCGTCACGGGCCGCGCGGTGCTGAGCGGTGTGCAGCGGTCCCTGCCCCTGATCGGCGTGGCGTGTGCCGGATGGGTGCTGGTCGGCGGTTTCGCGGGTGCGGCCGCCGGGGCGGCCGGGGCGCTCGCGCTGGGGTGGTGGCGACGGCGGCAGGCGGCCACGGCCACCCGGGCGGACGTGCCCGGAGGCGATCCCGCGGAGGCGGCACGGCACCTGCCGCTCGCGGCCGACCTGCTGGCGGCCTGCATCGTGGCCGGCGCCGCACCGGTCGTCGCGGCGCAGGCGGTCGGCGAGGCCTTGGGCGGGCCGACCGGCGACGCGCTGGCCCGGGGCGCGGCGGAGGTGCGGCTCGGCGGCGAACCGGGCGCGGCCTGGCGGCGGCTGGCCGCGACACCGGGCGCCGGTGCCCTGGCCCGGCTGCTGGAGAGGGCCGACGTGTCCGGTCTGCCCGCCGCCGCGCCGGTCGCCGGACTCGCCGCGCAGGCCCGCGCCGACCGGGGGCGGACCGCGACGGCCCGGGCACGGCGGGCCTCCGTCCTCGTCAGCGCACCCGTGGGGCTGTGCTTCCTGCCCGCGTTCATCGCGGTCGGCGTGCTGCCCGTGGTGATCGGTCTGGCGGGCGGGGTGCTGGGAGGAGGCGGGAGGTGACGGAGGACGAGATGACGAGGTGACGGGGGTTCAGCGCGGTGCGGCAGGACCCATTCGACAGTGATTGCCGGCTCGACCAGGACTTTCAGGATGTTTCAGACGGGGGTTGCGATGTATCAGGCGGTACGGGCACGGCTGCGTGCCCTGGTGAACGGAGCGCGCGCGGTGCGCAGGGACGCGGGGATGGTCACCTCGGAGTACGCGATGGGCATCGTGGCGGCGGTGGCGTTCGCCGTGGTGCTCTACAAGGTGGTCACGAGCGGCACGGTCAGCGAGGAGCTGCAGGGCATCGTGAAGCAGGCGCTCCATGCGGGGATGTGAGAGGGGCGCCGGCCGGGGCGACCGGGGGTTCGTGACGGCCGAATCGGCTCTGGTGCTTCCCGTGCTGGTGATGTTCGCGACCGTGCTGGTGTGGTGCCTGCTCGTGGTGGCCGCGCAGATCCAGTGCGTCGACGCGGCGCGGACCGGCGCGCGGGCGGCGGCCCGTCAGGACCCGGCCGACGCGGTCGTCGAGGTGGCCCGCGAGGTGGCGCCGCCCGGCGCGCAGATCACCGTCAGCAAGGAGGCCGACCAGGTCCGCGTGGTGGTCGTGGCCAGGCCGCCGGTGCTGCGCGGTCTGCCGTTCGACGTGCGGGAAGAGGCCGTGGCGTCGGTGGAGGCCGGAACGTGAGCGGCAGTGTGGGTGGGCGCCGGCCGGCGGGTGTCCGGGGCTTCCGGTGGGCGCCCGGGTCCGTCCGGGGTGCCGACCGGGGCTCCGCGACCGTCTGGAGTCTCGGAGCGGTCGCCGTCCTGTGCGTGGTGTTCGGGGTGGTCCTGGCACTGGGGCAGGCCGTCGTGGTCCGGCACCGCGCGGCCGGCGGGGCGGACCTCGCGGCGCTCGCGGCGGCGGACCGCTGGGCACAGGGCGAGACGGCGGCCTGCGCCTGGGCCGGACGGGTGGCCCGGGCGCAGAACACCCGGCTCGTGCGGTGCGCGCTCGGCGGAGACGTCTCCGACGTGACGGCGACGGCGGGAGGGGGGCCGTTCACGGCGGAGGTCAGGGCGCGGGCGGGTCCTGGGCGGGTGGAGGAGCCTGGGTGGACGGAGGGGCCGCCGGGGGCGGCTCCACCGCATCCGGGACCGTCTCCGGAGGCCCCGGTGCCCCGCCCCGGCCTGCCTCCGCCGGCTCCGGCGCACCAGTCCGGTCCGCCCCGGCCGGCTCCGCCGGCGCTCCCTCCAAGAGCACCGTGAGCAGCCGCACGGCGCCCCTCTTGTGCAGCGGATCGTTGCCGTTGCCGCACTTGGGGGACTGGATGCAGGACGGGCAGCCGGCGTCGCACTCGCAGGAGGCGATGGCCTGGCGGGTGGCCGTGAGCCAGGCGCGGGCGGTGTGGAAGGCGCGTTCCGCGAAGCCCGCGCCGCCGGGATGGCCGTCGTAGACGAAGACCGTGGGCAGGAGGGTATCGGGGTGGAGCGGGATCGACACCCCGCCGATGTCCCAGCGGTCGCAGGTCGCGAAGAGGGGCAGCATGCCGATCGACGCGTGCTCGGCGGCGTGCAGGGCGCCGCCGAGGATCTCGGGGGTGATGCGGGCCCGGTCCAGCTGGTCCTCGGTGACCGTCCACCACACGGCACGGGTGCGCAGGGTGCGGGGAGGCAGGTCGAGCTTGGTCTCGCCGAGCACCTCGCCGGTGATCAGCCGTCTGCGGAGGAAGGAGACGACCTGGTTGGTGACCTCGACGGAGCCGTAACAGAGGCGGCCCTCGCCCCACGGGACCTCGGTGTCCGTCTCCAGGACGGAGATCGCCGTGGTGTCGCGGGCGACGGTCGAGTAGGGCGGGCTGGCCTGCTCCACCAGGGCCACGGAGTCCTCCAGATCCAGGGAGCGCACCAGGTAGGTGCGGCCCTGGTGCAGGTGGACCGCGCCCTCGTGGACCGTGGAGTGCGCGGCGCCGGCGTCGACCGTGCCGAGCAGGCGGCCCGTCGAGGCCTCGACGACCTGCACCGGCCGGCCGCCCTCCCCGCGGATGTCGGCGAGGTCGGCGGCCCGCTCCCGGCGGGTCCAGTGCCAGGCCTTCGTGCGGCGGCGCAGCAGCTTCGCCGCCTCCAGCTGGGGCAGGAGCCCTTCGCACGCGGGGCCGAAGAGGCCGATGTCCTCCTCCGTCAGCGGGAGTTCCGCGGCCGCGGCGCACAGGTGGGGGGCCAGGACGTACGGGTTGTCCGGGTCCAGGACGGTGGACTCCACCGGCCGGTCGAACAGAGCCTCGGGGTGGTGGACGAGGAAGGTGTCCAGCGGGTCGTCGCGGGCGACCAGGACGGCGAGGGCCCCCTGCCCGGACCGTCCCGCCCGGCCCGCCTGCTGCCACAGGGAGGCGCGGGTGCCCGGATAGCCGGCGATGACCACCGCGTCCAGGCCGGAGATGTCGATGCCCAGTTCCAGGGCGTTGGTCGCTGCGAGGCCGAGGAGTTCGCCGGAGTGCAGGGCGCGTTCCAGGGCGCGGCGCTCCTCGGGGAGGTAGCCGCCGCGGTACGCCGCGACACGCCGGGCCAGTGAGCGGTCCACCTCGGCGAGGCGCTCCTGGGCGATGACAGAGATCAGTTCGGCACCGCGCCGGGAGCGCACGAAGGCGATCGAGCGCATGCCCTGCACGGTGAGGTCGGTCAGCAGGTCGGCGGCCTCGGCGGTGGCCGTACGGCGGACCGGAGCGCCCTTCTCGCCCTCCAGTTCGGTCAGCGGGGGCTCCCAGAGGGCGAACACCAGTTCACCACGCGGGGAGGCGTCGTCGGCGACCTCCACCACCGGCAGGCCGGTGAGGCGGCGCGCGGCGACCGCGGGCTCCGCGGCCGTCGCGGAGGCCAGCAGGAACACGGGGGAGGCGCCGTAGCGGGCGCACAGGCGGCGCAGCCGGCGCAGCACCTGGGCGACGTGCGAACCGAACACGCCGCGGTAGGTGTGGCACTCGTCGATGACGACGTACTTCAGCGCCTTCAGGAAGGAGGACCAGCGCGGGTGGGACGGCAGGATGCCGCGGTGGAGCATGTCCGGGTTGGTCAGCACGTAGTTGGCGTACTGGCGGATCCACTCGCGTTCCTCGACCGGGGTGTCGCCGTCGTAGACCGCGACACGCACCGAATGGCCCAACGGCTGTGAAAGTTCCTTCACCGATCGGCACTGGTCGGCCGCGAGCGCCTTCGTGGGGGCCAGGTACAGGGCGGTGCTGCCGCGGCCGTTCGGGGCCTCGGCACCGTCCAGGAGCGTCGACAGGACCGGCGCGAGGTAGGCCAGGGACTTGCCGGAGGCCGTGCCGGTGGCGACGACGACCGACTCGCCGTCCAGGGCGTGCTCGGCGGCGCGCGCCTGATGGGCCCAGGGGTGGGCGACACCCGCGGCCTGCACCGCGGCGATCACCTCGGCGCGGATCCGGTCAGGCCAGACGGCATGGCGACCCGCTCGCGGGGGCAAGTGCTCCGTATGGGTAATGCGCGTAGCCCGGCTCGGGCCGGAGGCGAGACGGTCCAGGACCGTGCTCGGCGCGGGCCGGGAGGCGGGGTCCGTCGAGGGTCGATCGGATCGGTGATTCTTGGCCATCGGCACCGAGTGTGTCACTGGCGTGACGGACAATGGGGCCAAGGCGTCGTGCACGCCTGCCGGTAAGTGATTGAATGCCATCGCGGCTGGCGAACCGTCCAGGGGCCGAAGCCGAGATGCCCCAAGGGCGACCGCTCGATAGCAAGGTGCTGGAGGATCCGTGGACCTGTCCCTGTCGACCGAGACCATGGGCGATCGCACGATCGTCAGGGTCGGTGGCGAAATCGACGTATATACCGCGCCCAAGCTGCGCGAGCAGCTGGTCGAGCTGGTGAACGACGGCAGTTTCCACCTTGTCGTCGACATGGAAGGCGTGGACTTCCTCGACTCCACCGGCCTCGGCGTGCTGGTCGGCGGCCTCAAGCGCGTGCGGGCCCATGAGGGCTCCCTGCGCCTGGTCTGCAACCAGGAGCGCATTCTGAAGATCTTCCGTATCACCGGCCTCACCAAGGTGTTCCCGATCCACACCTCGGTCGAGGAGGCGGTGGCGGCCAACGACTGACCGCCGGCCCGGGCCGCGCGTCCGGGGCGGCACAAGCGCAGAACGCAGGGGGCCCGGGCTTTCGGCGGCCCGGGCCCCTCGACAGCACGCCCGTAGTTGCGAGGGGGATGCATGGCCACCGTTGAACTCCGCTTCAGCGCGCTGCCCGAGCACGTCCGGACCGCCCGGCTGGTGGCGGCAGCGGTGGCGCGCAGGGCCGGAGTGGACGAGGCCGTCCTCGACGAGGTCAGGCTCGCTGTCGGCGAGGCCTGCAGCCGGGCCGTCGGACTGCACCGGAACAGCGGAATCTCGGCGCCTGTGCAGGTGCTGCTGATCGAGGAGGAGAAGCAGTTCTCCATCGAGGTCGGCGACGAGGCCCCGCACGCCGTGGCGGGCGCACGGGCGAACGGCGGCGCGCCCGGTGACGGCGACGTCGAGGCCGACGAGGACGAGATGGGCCTCGCGGTCATCAGCGGACTCGTCGACGACGTCGAGGTCACCACGGGGGAGCGGGGCGGCCAGATCCGTATGACGTGGTCGACCACGCCTCCGACGACACTGCTCGTCTGACCGTTCACCGCACGCACTCCTGTTTCGAAGGGCCCCACTCGTGGGGCCCTTCGGCATGTGCGGGTGTCAGTGCCCGCGTTTACAGTGGTCCGTGTAACGCAAAGCGTGAATTCGTTCACGATAGGTTGCCGTGCTCACCCATGGATCAACCAGCCGTGCGGAATGCTTCGAGGGCATTACCGGGGCGGCCAATTCGATTTATCGCGCACTGTTTTGATCGGGTTCCGGTACCTACAATCCCGTCCACATCTTGAGCTCAGTCCAAGCGTCAAGGAGGACGAATGGCGGAGCTTTCCCTCTCACAGCAGCCGGTTCGTTCCACCGACCTCGCGGCCGCCGTGCTGACCGACGACAACCGCGTGCTCGTGGCGGTCGTCGCGGTCGTCGCGCTGGCGGCGCTCGTGGTCGCGGGCGTCCTGGTCCGTCAGGTACTCGCGGCCGGCGAGGGCACCGACAGCATGAAGAAGATCGCGGCGGCGGTCCAGGAGGGCGCGAACGCCTATCTGGCCCGTCAGTTGCGCACGCTCGGCGTATTCGCCGTCGTCGTGTTCTTCCTGCTCATGCTGCTGCCCGCGGACGACTGGAACCAGCGTGCCGGACGGTCGGTGTTCTTCCTGATCGGCGCGGCGTTCTCGGCGGCCACCGGCTATATCGGCATGTGGCTCGCCGTGCGCAGCAATGTGCGCGTCGCCGCGGCGGCGCGCGAGGCCACTCCGGCGGCGGGAGAACCGGAAAAGGACCTGACCCTCGTCTCGCACAAGGCGATGAAGATCGCATTTCGTACCGGTGGCGTCGTCGGCATGTTCACGGTGGGGCTCGGCCTGCTGGGCGCCTCCTGCGTGGTGCTGGTGTACGCGGCCGACGCGCCGAAGGTGCTGGAGGGCTTCGGTCTCGGCGCGGCGCTCATCGCGATGTTCATGAGGGTCGGCGGCGGCATCTTCACCAAGGCCGCCGACGTCGGCGCCGACCTGGTCGGCAAGGTCGAGCAGGGCATTCCGGAGGACGATCCGCGCAATGCCGCGACCATCGCCGACAACGTGGGCGACAACGTCGGCGACTGCGCGGGCATGGCGGCCGACCTCTTCGAGTCGTACGCCGTGACGCTGGTGGCCGCGCTGATCCTCGGCAAGGCGGCCTTCGGCGACCTGGGGCTCGCCTTCCCGCTGCTCGTGCCCGCGATCGGCGTGATCACCGCGATGATCGGCATCTTCGCGGTGGCGCCGCGGCGCACCGACCGCAGCGGCATGACCGCGATCAACCGCGGGTTCTTCGTCTCCGCGGTGGTCTCGCTCGTGCTGGTGGCGGCGGCCGTCTTCGTCTACCTGCCGGGGAAGTACGCCGACCTCGACGGCGTGACCGACGAGGCGGTCCTGGGCAAGAGCGGCGACCCGCGGGTCCTCGCGCTCGTCGCGGTGGCCATCGGGATCGTGCTCGCGGCCCTGATCCAGCAGCTGACCGGTTACTTCACCGAGACCAGCCGGCGGCCCGTGCGGGACATCGGCAAGACCTCGCTGACCGGCCCGGCCACCGTCGTCCTCGCCGGCATCTCCGTGGGCCTGGAATCGGCCGTCTACACCGCCTTGCTGATCGGCCTCGGCGTGTACGGGGCGTTCCTGCTCGGCGGCACGTCGATCATGCTGGCGCTGTTCGCGGTGGCGCTGGCCGGCACCGGCCTGCTCACCACGGTCGGCGTGATCGTCGCCATGGACACCTTCGGGCCGGTCTCCGACAACGCGCAGGGCATCGCCGAGATGTCCGGCGACGTCGAGGGAGCCGGCGCACAGGTGCTGACCAACCTGGACGCCGTCGGCAACACCACCAAGGCCATCACCAAGGGCATCGCGATCGCCACCGCCGTGCTCGCGGCGGCGGCGCTGTTCGGGTCGTACCGCGACGCGATCGTCACCGGGGCGCGGGACGTGGGTGAGCAACTGTCCGGGCCGGGCGCCCCGATGAGCCTGATGATGGACATCTCGCAGCCCAACAACCTCGTCGGCCTGGTCGCGGGCGCGGCGGTCGTCTTCCTCTTCTCGGGGCTGGCGATCAACGCGGTGTCGCGGTCGGCGGGTTCGGTGGTCTACGAGGTGCGGCGGCAGTTCCGCGAGAAGCCCGGGATCATGGACTACAGCCAGACCCCGGAGTACGGCAAGGTCGTCGACATCTGCACCAGGGACGCCCTGCGCGAACTCGCCACGCCCGGTCTGCTCGCCGTGATGGCGCCCGTCTTCATCGGTTTCACCCTGGGCGTCGGCGCGCTCGGCGCCTTCCTGGCGGGCGCGATCGGGGCGGGCACGCTGATGGCGGTGTTCCTCGCCAACTCCGGTGGCGCCTGGGACAACGCGAAGAAGCTCGTCGAGGACGGTCACCACGGGGGCAAGGGCAGCGAGGCCCACGCCGCCACCGTCATCGGCGACACGGTCGGCGACCCCTTCAAGGACACCGCCGGTCCCGCGATCAACCCGCTGCTGAAGGTGATGAACCTGGTGTCGCTGCTCATCGCGCCCGCGGTCATCAACTTCTCCTACGGCGCGGACCAGAGCATCGGCGTGCGGGTGCTGATCGCGGCGGTCGCGTTCGTCGTGATCGTCGGGGCGGTCTACGTCTCCAAGCGGCGCGGCATCGCCGTGGGCGACGAAGGCGACGCCGATCCCGAGCCCAAGTCGGCCGACGCGGCGGTGGTTTCGTAGCGGATCACCGGGAGAACCGGCTCAAGGAGCGGGCGGGCGGCGCGTGTTGGCGCGTCGTCCGCCCGTTCCGTGGGTGTGCGGGTCCTCACCGTGAGCCTTCTCTCGCTTGGTGCAAATGGTCACAAAATGGTCATAAAAGGCTTCCGGCCTGCGGTGGTCGTTCGTCCGGCGTGTATGTTCCGGGGCCGAGAGAGCCATGGAAGGGACCAATCCGGTGAACAAGAAGCTCGCGGCCGCACTGTCCGGCGGTGCGGTACTGGTACTGGCGCTGTCGGGATGCGGCGGCGACGACGACAACGACCAGCTGAACTCCTGGGCGAAGCAGGTCTGCGACGCGGTGCAGCCGCAGGCCAAGAAGATCGAGGCCGCCAACGCCGCGATCCAGAAGGAGACCTCGGACAACAGCACGCCGGAAGAGGTCCAGAAGACCGACGCGCAGGCCTTCAAGGACATGTCCGACGCCTACAAGGCGATCGGCGACGCCGTCCGGAAGGCCGGGGCGCCGGACGTGGAGAACGGTGAGAAGAAGCAGAAGGACGCGGTCGAGGAACTCGACGGCATCTCCTCGTCGTACGGGGCCCTGCAGAAGCAGGTCGACGGGCTGGACACCAAGGACCAGGCCAAGTTCGCCGACGGCCTGAAGGACATCGCCGCCGAGCTGGACAAGCTGAGCAAGAGCGGCAACGACGCCCTGCGGACGCTGGAGGAGGGCGAGGTCGGCCAGGCGATGGCCCAGCAGCCCAGCTGCAAGGCGGCCTCCGGCTCGACGCCGGCCACGGCGGGCTGAGCGACCGGCGCGGCGAGCGGGAGGGCGGTGCTCCGGCACGGGAGAGCGGTGGACGCCCGGCCGGGCCGGGAGCGGTGCGCGGGTGCGCGAGGGCGGGAGCGCCCGGCCTGGTGCCGAGTGGTGCGACGCCCCGAAGACGGTGGGCGCGGGGCATGTGAGGGCGCCGGCGTCCGGCCCGGGCGTGGAGTGGCGCGGGGCATGTGAGGGCGGTGCGCGTCCGGTCGGGCGAGGGGTGGCGCGGGGCGCGGGGCGACGGTGCCGGCGGCCACAATGGGGGCGTGAGTAACGCCACCCTGTCCCCCCTGCCCTCCTCCGACCGCCCCGACGTCGCCGCCCGGCTGCGGGACGCGCTGCTCGGAGCCTCCTTCACCGCCGACGGACTGCTCGAACTGCTCGGCGCCCCCGCGTACGCGGCGCTGGCGCGCAGCGAGACCGTCCCCGCGCTGCGGGCGACCCGCGGGGACACGCCGCTGGAGGCGCTCGTCCGGCTGTTCCTGCTCCAGCAGCCGGTGCCGCACGCGCGCGTGGCGGACGTCCTGCCCGTCGACGCCTGCCTGGACAGCGGCTGGCTGGTGCGGGTGGGAGGGGACCGCGGGGACGACGTGGCCGCGACCGTCGACGTCCGGCCGTACGGCGGTCCCGGCGGCGAGGACTGGTACATCGTGTCGGACCTCGGGTGCGCGGTCGGCGGCGCCGGCGGCGTCGGCGGCCGCGACGAGGGCGTCGTCCTCGGCGTCGGCGGCGCGTCCACCACCCTGGCCGGCATCACCGTCCGCACGCCCGTCGCCGCCGCCCTCGACCTGGGCACCGGCTCCGGGATCCAGGCGCTGCACGCCGCGCGGCACGCCACGCGCGTGACGGCGACCGACGTCAACCCGCGCGCGCTGCACATCACCGCGCTGACCCTCGCCCTGTCCGGTGTCCCGGCGGCCGACCTGCGCCGGGGGTCGCTGTTCGAGCCGGTCCGGGCGGACGAGACGTACGACCTGATCGTGTCGAACCCGCCGTTCGTCATCTCGCCCGGCGCCCGGCTCACCTACCGCGACGGCGGCATGGGCGGGGACGATCTGTGCCGCTCGCTCGTTCAGCAGGCGGGGGAACGGCTGAACGCGGGCGGGTTCGCGCAGTTCCTCGCCAACTGGCAGCACGTCGAGGGGGAGGACTGGCAGGACAGGATCAGGTCGTGGGTGCCGCAGGGATGCGACGCCTGGATCGTGCAGCGCGAGGTGCAGGACGTCACCCAGTACGCCGAGCTGTGGCTGCGGGACGCCGGCGACCACCGCGGTGACGCCGCCGCGTACCAGGCGCTGTACGACGCGTGGCTCGACGAGTTCGAGGCGCGGCGGGTGCGGGCCGTCGGCTTCGGCTGGATCACACTGCGCCGGACGGACTCCGCCGCGCCGTCCGTCACCACGGAGGAGTGGCCGCACCCGGTCGAGCAGCCGCTCGGCGACACCGTCCGCGCGCACTTCGACCGGCTCGACTACCTGCGCGCGCACGACGACGCGGCCCTGCTCGCGGCGCGCTTCCGGCTCGCCGACGAGGTCGTCCAGGAACAGGTCGGCCTGCCCGGTGCCGAGGACCCCGAGCACGTCGTGCTGCGCCAGAACCGCGGCATGCGCCGGGCCACCAAGGTGGACACGGTCGGCGCGGGCTTCGCGGGCGTCTGCGACGGCACGATGAGCGCGGGCCGCATCCTGGACGCCATCGCCCAGCTGCTCGGCGAGGACCCGGTCCTGCTGCGCGACCGCACACCGGCGCAGATCCGGCTGCTGGTGGAGCAGGGCTTCCTGGAACCGGCCGGCTGAGACGGGACGGGCCCCCGCGGGACGGACGGGAATGAGCTTCCACACGATCGAGCCGATGTGGACGGGCCGTTCCCGGACGGTCCGGCGGCCCGGCGGCCGTGATCCACAGCCCTGTCCGCCCCGTGTTCACCCCGGATTCGCCCGGCCGTCGCGCGCGCGTGCCAGCCTCCCTGCGCGGGGCAGGCGCGGACGGGAAGAAGAGGAGCGCGGGCAGCCATGGAGAGCGGACCGGCGATCTTCGCGGGCATGGTGTTCTCCCTGTTCGGAGGCGGGCTGCTGGTGTGGACGGCGACCTGCGCGCGGCACCGCCGGCCCGTCGCCCACGGTGTGAGCCCCGTCGCATCGGTGGTCGTCGCGGGCCTCGCCGCGGTGCTCGCGCTGGGCCTCGGCGCATGGTGCCTCGCCCGTCTCTGAGGGCGCTGAACAGGGCGCGCCCCCCGGTAACCGGGATGTCGCGCTCCGGATATGCCGCCCAGAATGCCGGGCGGTCCGGGCGGCAGGAATGGTGGTAGTCGGGTTACCGTTCGAGTGGCCGTTGCGGGCTTTTCCCGTTTGACACGGGGGCGGGATGTACCGTCACACTCCGCAGCGTCACCCACGACCCGACCCCGGGAGCACAGGCCTGGGGAGGCCCCAGCGTCGACCGGAGAGAAGAGCGAAGTTGTCCCCGACCAGCGAGACCGCGAAGGGCGGCCGCCGACTCGTCATCGTCGAGTCGCCTGCCAAGGCGAAGACGATCAAGGGCTATCTCGGGCCCGGATACGTCGTCGAGGCGAGCGTCGGGCACATCCGCGACCTCCCCAACGGCGCCGCCGAGGTGCCCGAGAAGTACACCGGTGAGGTCCGCCGCCTCGGTGTGGACGTCGAACACGACTTCCAGCCGATCTATGTGGTCAACGCGGACAAGAAGGCGCAGGTCAAGAAGCTCAAGGACCTGCTGAAGGACTCCGACGAGCTCTACCTCGCCACCGATGAGGACCGCGAGGGCGAGGCCATCGCCTGGCACCTCCAGGAAGTCCTCAAGCCGAAGATCCCGGTCAAGCGGATGGTGTTCCACGAGATCACCAAGGACGCGATCCGGGCGGCCGTGGCCAACCCGCGCGAGCTCAACCAGAAGCTGGTCGACGCCCAGGAGACCCGCCGCATCCTCGACCGCCTCTACGGCTACGAGGTCTCGCCGGTGCTGTGGAAGAAGGTCATGCCGCGCCTGTCGGCGGGCCGCGTCCAGTCCGTCGCCACGCGGCTCGTGGTCGAGCGGGAACGCGAGCGCATGGCGTTCCGTTCCGCTGAGTACTGGGACCTGACGGGCACCTTCGCGACCGGCCGCGCGGGGGACCCCTCGGACCCGTCGTCGCTGGTCGCCCGCCTGCAGACCGTCGACGGCAGGCGGGTCGCGCAGGGCCGCGACTTCGACTCCCTGGGACAGCTCAAGAGCGCGAACATCCTCCACCTCGACGAGGCGACCGCCCGCGCCCTGGTCACCGCCCTGGAGAACACCCGCTTCTCCGTGCGGTCCGTCGAGTCCAAGCCCTACCGCCGCTCGCCGTACGCCCCGTTCCGTACGACGACGCTGCAGCAGGAGGCCAGCCGCAAGCTCGGCTTCGGCGCGAAGGCGACCATGCAGATCGCCCAGAAGCTGTACGAGAACGGCTACATCACGTACATGCGTACGGACTCCACGACCCTGAGCGAGACGGCGGTCGCCGCAGCCCGCGCCCAGGTCACGCAGCTGTACGGCGCCGACTACCTGCCGCCGCAGCCGCGGACGTACGCCGCCAAGGTCAAGAACGCGCAGGAGGCGCACGAGGCGATCCGGCCCTCGGGCGACCGGTTCCGGACGCCCGCGGAGACCGGTCTGACCGGTGACCAGTTCAGGCTGTACGAGCTGATCTGGAAGCGGACGGTCGCCTCCCAGATGAAGGACGCCACCGGCAACAGCGTCACCGTGAGGATCGGTGGCACGGCCGCCGACGGCCGGGACGTCGAGTTCAGCGCGTCCGGCAAGATGATCACCTTCCACGGCTTCCTGAAGGCCTACGTCGAGGGTGCCGACGACCCGAACGCCGAGCTCGACGACCGCGAGCGCCGGCTGCCGCAGGTCGCCGAGGGCGACGCCCTGACCGCCGAGGAGATCACCGCCGACGGCCACTCCACCAAGCCCCCGGCCCGCTACACCGAGGCCAGCCTGGTCAAGGAGCTGGAGGAGCGCGAGATCGGCCGCCCGTCGACGTACGCGTCGATCATCGGCACGATCCTGGACCGCGGCTACGTGTTCAAGAAGGGCACGGCCCTGGTGCCGTCCTTCCTGTCCTTCGCCGTGGTCAACCTGCTGGAGAAGCACTTCGGGCGGCTCGTCGACTACGACTTCACCGCCAAGATGGAGGACGACCTCGACCGCATCGCCCGCGGCGAGGCGCAGGCCGTGCCGTGGCTGAAGCGGTTCTACTTCGGCGAGGCCAACGGCATCGGCGGCGCGGCCGACGCCGGCAACGGCGACGGGGACCACCTCGGCGGCCTCAAGGAACTGGTGACCGACCTGGGCGCGATCGACGCGCGCGAGGTGTCGTCGTTCCCGGTGGGCAACGACATCGTGCTGCGGGTCGGCCGCTACGGCCCGTACATCGAGCGGGGCGAGAAGGACACCGAGCAGCACCAGCGCGCCGACATCCCCGACGACCTGGCGCCGGACGAGCTGACCGTCGAGCTCGCGGAGGAGCTGCTCGCCAAGCCGAGCGGCGACTACGAGCTGGGCACCGACCCGGCCACCGGCCACACGATCGTCGCCAAGGCCGGCCGCTACGGCCCGTACGTCACGGAGATCCTCCCCGAGGGCACCCCGAAGACGGGCAAGAACGCGGTCAAGCCGCGCACGGCCTCCCTGTTCAAGTCGATGTCCCTGGACACGGTGACCCTCGAGGACGCGCTGCGGCTGATGTCGCTGCCGCGCGTGGTCGGCACCGACGCCGAGGGCCAGGAGATCACCGCGCAGAACGGCCGCTACGGCCCGTACCTGAAGAAGGGCACGGACTCGCGGTCCCTGCAGTCCGAGGACCAGCTGTTCACGATCACGCTGGAGGAGGCGCTGGCGATCTACGCCCAGCCCAAGCAGCGTGGCCGGGCGGCCGCCAAGCCGCCGCTGAAGGAGCTGGGCGACGACCCGGTCAGCGGCAGGCCGGTCGTGGTGAAGGACGGCCGCTTCGGGCCGTACGTCACCGACGGCGAGACCAACGCGACCCTGCGCTCCGGCGACAGCGTCGAGACGATCACGCCCGAGCGCGGTTTCGAGCTGCTCGCCGAGAAGCGCGCGAAGGGGCCCGCCAAGAAGACGGCGAAGAAGGCTCCCGCGAAGAAGGCGCCGGCGAAGAAGACGACGACCGCCAAGAAGACCGCGGCGAAGAAGACCACCACCGCCAAGAAGACGACGACGGCCAAGACGGCGGTGAAGAAGACCGCCGCCAAGAAGGCGACCGCGTCGCGGGCCGCGGAGGACTGACGGCCGTCTCCCGTTCGGAATGCGAACGCCCCGGTGCCACCCGGCACCGGGGCGTGAACATGCCAGGACGGGGTACTCCAGTGATACCGGCACGTCCCGATAGGCTGAACGCATGACGCGAGCCGAGCAGCCTACGGCCTCCCACCCGGCCCCCGACGACGCCCTGGTCGCGGACTCCCGCGAGCGCGCCGTCCGCGCCCTGCTGCGCCAGCCGCAGTTGAAGCGGCTGTGGAGCGCCCAGCTCGTGGGCGGCGTGGGCGACACCCTCGCCCTCCTGGTCCTGGTCCTCCTCGCCCTCCAGGCGGCGGTCGCCGAGGGCGCCTTCGGCGGGGGCTACCGGGGCGCCGCGTTCGCAGTGGCGACCGTTTTCGGGGTGCGCATCCTCGCCACCCTCCTCTTCGGGGCCGTGCTCCTCGGTCCGCTCACCTCGCTGACCTCCCAGGACGGTCCGCTCGACCGCCGCTGGACCATGGTCGGCGCCGACGGGCTGCGCGCCGCGCTGCTCATCGTCGCGCCGCTGTGGATCGACTGGACGCCCGACGACGCGCTGCCCGCCCTGCTGGCCACCGCCTTCGTCATCGGTGTCGCCGAGCGCTTCTGGACGGTGTGCCGCGAGAGCGCCGCGCCCGCGCTGCTGCCCGCACCGCCGCCGGAGGGCGCGTCGGTCCGGCCGCTGCCGGACCACGTGGACGCGCTGCGCCGGCTGTCGCTGCGCACGGGCTTCGTGGCGATCCCGCTCGCGGGCGTCGCGCTGGTCGCCGCCGGGCTGCTCAACAACCTGCTCGGCGCGGGCGTCGACTGGTTCGCCCAGCACCAGGCGGCCCTCGCCTCGTACGTCGCGGCCGGGCTGTTCGCCGCGTCCCTGTCCGTGCTGACCTTCCTGGAGCTGCCCGGCATGCGCACCCCGCGCGCCCGGTCGCCGCTGGAGGGGCTGCGCCGCCCGAAGACCGGCACGGGCGCCGAGAAGGGCCGCACCGGCGCCATGCCGCTGCTGGTGCTGGCGTGCGCGTCCGTCGCCGCGGCGGTCTCCGCGGCCGTCGCCGTGTCGGTGCTGCACGCCAAGGACCTGGGCGGCGGCCCGGTGCTGTTCGGGCTGCTGGTCGGCGCACTGACCGGCGGTGTCGTCGTCGGCATCCGCACGGCGCCCGCCGTCCTGCCCGCCCTGTCGCGGCGGCGGCTGCTCGCCATGGCGATCGCCTTCACCGGCGTCGCCCTGCTGGCCGCCGGACTGGTGCCCGACGTCACCAGCGTGCTGCTGGTCGCGCTGCTGGCCGGTGCCGGCGCCGGCATGGCCGCCAACCTCGGGCACACGCTGCTCGACCAGGAGACCGAGGACTTCCGGCGGACCCGCACCACGGAGCACCTGCACGCGGTCGTCCGGGTCTTCGTCGCCCTCGCCGCGGTGATCGCGCCGCTGGTCGCGGCGGGGATCGGCCCGCACCGCCTGGAGAACGGCAAGTTCGTCTTCGCGCACGGCGGCGCCGCCTTCACCCTCATGCTCGTCGGCGCGCTGCTGCTGCCGGTGGCCGCGCTGGTGCTGGCCAAGGCCGACGACCGGTCCGGGGTGCCGCTGCGCCAGGACCTGCGCGACGCCCTGCTGCGCGGCGACGACCCGGAGCAGGCGCCCGCCGCCACCGGGTTCTTCATCGCCCTGGAGGGCGGCGACGGGGCCGGCAAGTCCACGCAGGCCGAGGCGCTCGCCGAGTGGATCCGCGCCAAGGGCCACGAGGTCGTGCTGACCCGTGAGCCGGGGGCGACGCCGGTCGGCAAGCGGCTGCGGTCGATCCTGCTGGACGTCTCCAGCGCCGGCCTGTCGCACCGCGCGGAGGCCCTGCTGTACGCCGCGGACCGCGCCGAGCACGTGGACACCGTGGTCCGGCCCGCGCTGGAGCGCGGCGCCGTGGTCATCTCCGACCGGTACACCGACTCCTCGGTGGCCTACCAGGGCGCGGGCCGCGACCTGTCGCCGGTCGAGATCGCGCGCATCAACCGGTGGGCGACCAACGGGCTCGTGCCGCACCTGACCGTGCTGCTGGACGTGGCGCCGGAGACCGCCCGGGAGCGGTTCACGGAGGCGCCGGACCGGCTGGAGTCGGAGCCGGCCGAGTTCCACGCGCGCGTGCGCGCCGGTTTCCTGACGCTGGCCGCGGCCGACCCCGGGCGGTACCTGGTGGTCGACGCTGGCCAGGAGCCCGAGGCCGTGACCACGGTCGTCCGGCACCGGCTCGACCAGGTGCTGCCGCTGTCCGAGGCCGAGATCGAGGCCCGGGAGGAGGCGCGCCGCAAGGCCGAGGAGGAGGCCCGCAGGAAGGCGGAGGAGGAAGCCCGCCGCAAGGCCGAGGAGGAGCGCCTGGAGCGCGAGCGCCAGGAGCAGCTGGCCCGGCTGCGCGCCGAGGAGGAGGAGCGCAAGCGCCGCGAGCTGGAGGAGGCGCAGCGCCGCGAGGCCGAGCGGCAGGCGGAGGAGGCCCGGCAGCGGGCCGAGGAGGCGCGCCGCAAGGCCGAGGAGGAGCGGGCGCGGCTCCTCGCGGAGGAGAAGGCCCGGGCCGAGGAGGAGGCCCGCCGCAAGGCCGAGGAGGAGCGGCGCCGCAGGCAGGCCGAGGAGGAGGCGCGCATCCGCGCCGAGGCCGAGGCGCGGCGCCTGGAGAAGCAGCGCAAGGCCGAGGAGGCCCTGCTGCGGGCCGAGGAGGCCCGGCGGCTGGCGGAAGCGGCGGCGGCCGCGGCGGAGGCCGGGCCGGCGCCGGCGGCTCCCGCGCCCTCCGGCCGGCCGGCCCCGCCGGACGCGGTGACCGTCCCGACGCCGGTGGTGACGCCGGCCGACGCCTCGGGCGGGCCCGTGGAGGAGACGGCGGTGCTGCCCCGGGTGCCGGGGGAGGGGGCCGCGCCCTCCGGCGGGCAGGCGTCCGGGCGGTCCGGCGGGAAGCCGGGCGGCGGGTCCGACGCCGAGGTGACGGCCGAGCTGCCGATGCCGCCGGCTCCCGCGGCGGAGGACGAGACGGCGGTGCTGCCCCCGGTGGTGCCGGGTGCCGCGGACGAGACGGCCGTGCTGCCCCCGGTGCGGCCGGACGCCGCCGGGGAGAGGGCCGTACGGCGGCCCGTGCCCGGGGAGGACCCCGCGGACCGGGTGCCGCCGGGCTTCTTCCGGGACGAGCGGGCCGGGGCCCGGCCGGACGGGACCGAGGACCGTACCCGCGAACTGCCCCAGGTCGGCGCGGACGGCGGTCCGCGGCGCCGGCAGCGGTCCGACTGGGCCGAGGAGACGCCGCTGGACGATCTGCCGACGCTGGCGGACGAACTCCTGGGACCGCGCGACGACGAGCGCGGTGACGAGGGGGGCCGGGGGCGGCGCCGCTGAGGGGCCGGGCCGGGGACCGGGCGCTGAGGTGCTGAGGCACCGGTACGGAGACCGGTCGTCGGGACCGGGGCCGGTGCGGCGCCCCGGGGCGCGGCGGCCCGTTGTCAGTGCCCGCCCGCACAATGGGGGGCGCAAGGTGGACGTGACGGAAGGGCGGCGTGACCCATGACCGTGTGGGACGACCTCGTCGGGCAGGAGAAGGTGAGCGAGGTGCTCGGCGCCGCCGCCCGGGACGCCGACGCCCTGGTCACCGCGGTCGCCACCGACGCGCCGGTGCCCGAGGCGTCGAAGATGACCCACGCCTGGCTGTTCACGGGCCCCCCGGGAGCGGGCCGCACCCAGGCGGCGCGGGCCTTCGCCGCCGCGCTGCAGTGCGTCAGCCCCGACCGGGCGCTGGGCGGCGCCCCCGGCTGCGGCTTCTGCGACGGCTGCCACACCGCCCTGATCGGCACCCACGCCGACGTCACGACGGTCGCCGCCGTCGGCACGCAGATCCTCGCCGACGACATGCGCGACACCGTCCGCAAGTCCTTCACGTCGCCGGCGAACGGCCGCTGGCAGGTCATCCTCGTCGAGGACGCCGAGCGGCTGAACGAGAAGTCCGCCAACGCCGTCCTCAAGGCCGTCGAGGAGCCCGCCCCCCGCACGGTGTGGCTGCTGTGCGCGCCCTCCATCGAGGACGTGCTGCCGACCATCCGGTCCCGCTGCCGCCACCTCAACCTGCGCACGCCCTCGGTGGACGCCGTCGCCGACATGCTCGTCCGGCGCGAGGGCATCGAGCCGGACGTCGCCGCCGCAGCCGCCCGCGCCACCCAGGGGCACGTCGACCGGGCCCGCCGCCTGGCCACGGACCCGGCGGCCCGCGAGCGCCGCGCCGCCGTGCTGAAGCTGCCGCTGCGGGTGGAGGACATCGGCGGCGCGCTCAGGGCCGCCCAGGAGCTCGTCGACGCGGCCACCGAGGACGCCAAGCAACTCGCCGAGGAGACCGACGCCAAGGAGACCGAGGAGCTGAAGGCCGCCCTCGGCGCGGTGCAGGGCGGCCGGATGCCCCGCGGCACGGCGGGCGTGATGAAGGACCTGGAGGACAAGCAGAAGCGCCGCAGGACGCGCACGCAGCGCGACAGCCTCGACCTCGCCCTGACCGACCTCACCGGCTTCTACCGCGACGTCCTGGCCCTCCAGCTCGGCTCCCGCGTCGCCCTCGCCAACACGGACGCCGAGGACGCGCTGGAGCGCCTCGCCCGCGGCAGCACCCCCGAGGCCACGCTGCGCCGCATCGAGGCGATCGCCGCCTGCCGCAAGGCCCTCGACCGCAACGTCGCCCCGCTGCTCGCGGTCGAGGCGATGACCATGGCGCTGAGAGCCGGCTGACCCGCCCGCGGCCACCGCTCCCACGCCCTCGGCGCACGGCACCGGCGGCCTCCCCGCACGCGTTCCGCACACGCACTCCTCACACGCACGCGCGACGCACCGTGTAACTCGTACGAGGCACGGCGTGTGCACAGGGCGCCCGTCCGGTCGCGCAGAGTTACGCTCGCTGGATGCACACAAGGCGCACCCTTCGCAGGACCCGTACCGCGGCCACCCTCCTCGCCACCGCCGCCCTGCTCGTCTCCGCCTGCTCGTCGGGGAGCACGACGAGCACCGCCGCCGGTTCGGCGGCGGCCGCGGAGGGCGCGGCACTGGCCGCGCTGCCGCAGGCCACGCCCGCCGCGCTCCGGCCGTACTACGGGCAGAAGCTGGCCTGGCGGGCCTGCGGCGCACCCGGCTTCGAGTGCGCCACGCTCAAGGCGCCCCGGGACTACGCCGACCCCTCCGCCGGCGACGTCCGGCTCGCCGTCGCCCGGAAGAAGGCCACCGGCCCGGGCGGGCGGCTCGGCTCGCTGCTGGTGAACCCGGGCGGTCCGGGCGGCTCGGCGGTCGACTACCTCCAGGCGTACGCGGGCGTCGGCTACCCGGCGCAGGTGCGGGCCCGCTACGACATGGTGGGCGTCGACCCGCGGGGCGTGGCCCGCAGCGAGCCCGTCGAGTGCCTGGACGGCCCGGAGATGGACGCGTACACGCGGACCGACACCACCCCCGACGACCGGAAGGAGACCGACCGGCTCGTCGAGGCGTACCGGACGTTCGCCGAGGGGTGCGGCCGGGACGCGCCCGAGCTGCTGCGGCACGTCTCCACCGTCGAGGCGGCCCGGGACATGGACATCCTGCGGGCGGTCCTCGGCGACCGGAAGCTGCACTACGTGGGCGCGTCGTACGGCACGTTCCTCGGGGCGACGTACGCGGGGCTCTTCCCGGACCGGGTGGGGCGGCTGGTGCTGGACGGGGCGATGGATCCGTCGCTGCCCGCCCGGCGGCTGAACCTGGAGCAGACGGCGGGCTTCGAGACGGCGTTCCAGTCGTTCGCGAAGGACTGCGTGCGGCAGCCCGACTGCCCCCTGGGCGGCCCGGGCACGAAGCCGGCGCAGGTCGGCAGGAACCTGAAGGCCTTCTTCGGGAAGCTGGACGCCCGGCCCCTGGCCACCGGTGACGCCGACGGCCGCCGGCTCACCGAGTCGCTCGCCACCATCGGCGTGATCGCGGCGATGTACGACGAGGGCGCCTGGCCGCGGCTGCGCGAGGCGCTGGCGTCGGCGATGCGGGACGGCGACGGCGCGGGCCTGCTCCTGCTCTCCGACAGCTACTACGAGCGCGAGGCCGGCGGCCGCTACTCCAACCTGATGTACGCCAACGCGGCCGTGAACTGCCTGGACCTGCCGCCCGCCTTCGAGAGCCCCGACGAGGTCCGCGAGGCGCTGCCCGCCTTCCGGAAGGCGTCGCCGGTCTTCGGCGAGGGCCTCGCGTGGGCGTCGCTGAACTGCGCGTACTGGCCGGTCGCGGCCACCGGCGAGCCGCACCGCATCCAGGCCCGGGGCGCGGCCCCGATCGTCGTCGTCGGCACCACCCGCGACCCGGCGACGCCGTACCGCTGGGCCCAGGCGCTGGCCCGGCAGCTCTCCTCGGCCCGCCTGCTCACCTACCAGGGCGACGGCCACACCGCGTACGGCCGCGGCAGCAGCTGCATCGACTCGGCGATCAACGCCTACCTCCTCCGGGGCACCGCGCCGGCGGACGGGAAGCGCTGCTCGTGACGGGTCCCGCCGGCCCCGGAGGCGGTGCCTCCGGGGCCGGTGCGAAGCACCCTCGGAAACTGTGTAGACTTACCGTCGTTGCTGATCGCACCATGGTGCGGACAGCGCGCCGCTTTAGCTCAGATGGCCAGAGCAACGCACTCGTAATGCGTAGGTCTCGGGTTCGAATCCCGAAAGCGGCTCTGAAGAACCCCAGGTCACGTATCCCTTGACCTGGGGTTTTCTGTCATGGTCGGGTGCGCAGGTCCAGGCGCATCAGGACGCGCGGGTGGCCGGCGAGGACCGAGGTGGTGTCGGCGGCGTGGGTGAAGCCGGCGCGTTCGAAGTTCTTGCGGATCCCGGCGTACGCCATCGTCATGTCGACCCTGGCGTCGCCGTTGTCGAGGGGGTACGCCTCGACCGCCGGTGCGCCGTGCGCGCGGGCGAAGTCGACCGCGCCGGCGATGAGCGCGTGCGAGATGCCCTTCCTGCGGTGGCCCGGGCGGACCCGGACGCACCACAGCGACCAGACCGGCAGGTCGTCGACGTGCGGGATCTTGCGGTTGCGGGCGAAGGAGGTGGCCGAGCGCGGGGCCACCGCGGCCCAGCCGACCGGCTCGTCGCCGTCGTAGGCGAGTACCCCGGGGGGCGGGTCGGCGCGGCAGAGCCCGGCGACGTACGCGCCGCGGTCGGGGCCGCGCAGTGCGTTGTTGAGCCTGGACGGGACGCGGTAGCTCAGGCACCAGCAGACGTTCGCCGTGGGCGACTTGGGGCCGAGCAGGGTGCGGACGTCCTCGAAGACCGCAGCCGGGCGTACTTCGATGGTCATGGCGCCACGATGCCACGGCGCACGGGGCGAGGCGGGGGACGGCGGCTCGAACGCAGGAACGTGGCCCGGCCCGCACGCGCCGGCGGACCGCCGCCGGGCCGAACGGCGCGGCCAACGCGCCGACGGGCAGGCGTACACCGGCGGTCCCCGCCGTGAACGGCTGGCATCGCGGGTCGGCCGACGGCCGGGACGGGGTGAGGACGTATGGAGACGCCGAGGATCGCGGTCGCCGTGGTGACCATGGGCAACCGGCCCGCCGAGGCCGACGCGCTGCTGGAGTCCGTGGCCGAGCAGGACGTGCCGCCCGCGCGGACCGTGATCGTGGGCAACGGCTGCGCGCTGCCCGAGTTCGCCGCGCGGCTGTCGCTGCCGGGCGAGGTCACGGCCGTCGAGCTCGACGAGAACCTCGGCTGCCCGGGCGGCCGGAACGCGGCGATCGCGCGGCTGCGGGAGTTCGGGGACGTCGACGTCGTCGTCGAGCTGGACGACGACGGCCGGCTCGTCGACGCCGACGTGCTGCGCCGGGTCCGGGACCTGTTCGCCGCCGACGGCCGGCTCGGCGTCGCGGGCTTCCGCATCGCCGACGAGCACGGCGAGACGCAGCAGCGGCACGTGCCCCGGGTCGGCGCCGCCGACCCGCTGCGCGGCGGTTACGTCACCGGGTTCCTGGGCGGCGGGCACGCGCTGCGGATGGCGATGCTCGACGAGATCGGCGACTGGCCCGCCGCGTTCTTCTTCGCGCACGAGGAGACCGACCTGGCCTGGCGCGCGGCCGACGCCGGCCGGCGCATCCTCTACGCGCCCGAACTCCTCCTCCGGCACCCGCGGACCTCGCCCGCCCGGCACGCCGTCCACTACCGGGTCAACGCCCGCAACCGGGTCTGGCTGGTCCGCCGCCGGCTGCCCTGGCCGCTCGTCCCCGTGCACCTCGGGGTGTGGGTGCTGCTCACCCTCGTCCGGAACCGCCGGTCGCCCGCCGGGCTGCGCGCGTGGTTCGGCGGGTTCGTGGAGGGCGTGCGGGAGCCGGCGGGCGAGCGGCGGCCCATGCGCTGGCGGACGGTGTGGCGGCTGACGCGGCTGGGGCGGCCGCCCGTCATCTGACGGGGCGCGTCTCCCGCCGTGCCCGGGGCGGGCCGGATCACGGGACGGGCCGGATCACGGGACGGGCCGGAGCGTGCGGCGGACCGGATCACAGAGGGGCCGGAGCGCGCGGCCGACCGGATCGCGGGGCGGGTCGTGCCCGGCGGGCCGCGGCACGGTGGGCGCCGGGTCGCCGGCGGGCCCCGTCCGGCAGTGGGGATGGACGCGGGCCCCGGTCGTTCACCTCCGACGACCGGGACCCTGTCGCGTCCCGGATCCGGCCGCGGCGGCGACACTCCCCCGAGTTACGCGTTCTACGCGCGCGCCGTCGGGCCAGCTCCGATGGAGTGATCACATCAGGTCGTGCCAACACACCGCTAACATGTGGCCAACGCTTCTCCTTCTTCCCGTCGTTCGCCTGACACACAGGCACTCGGTGGCGGCGGGGCGGCCGGAAGGGCAGGGGGTTCCGGCGGAGAGCGGTGTGACGAAGGTGGCGGAAAATCGCCGTACGGAGGGCGGAACTCCGGCAGGGCGCCGCCGCGTCGGCTTCAGGCGAGGAGTGGGCCGGGGCGCGGCGCACGGGAAGGCTGTGGGACGGCGATGGGGGCACCTTCCTGCGCGAGCGGAGCCGAGAGCCCGGAGAAGCGGTGCGAGCTGCGGTTCGGACTGCTGGGGCCGCCGGTGCTGTACGACGCCCACCGCGGTGCGCACGACGGCGGGACCGCTCCCTCCCGCGCCTGCGAGCCCCGGGCGGTGCGCGGCGCCAAGGTGCGCACCCTGCTGGCCGTGCTCCTGCTCGACGCCGGCCGGGTCGTCTCCGTGGAGTCGCTCAAGGACACGCTGTGGGGCGGGGCTCCGCCCGCCTCCGCGCACGCCTCGCTGCACAACCACGTGGCCCGGCTGCGGCGGCTGCTCGACGACCCCGAGCGGCTGCGGACCGAGCCGTCCGGGTACCTGCTGCGGGTCGGCGACGGCGAGCTGGACGTCGACGTGTTCGACGCCCACGTCACCGCGGCGCGTGCCGCGCACACCCGGGGCGACTGGCAGCGGGTGGTGCGCGAGTGCGCGGCCGCGCTCGCGCTGTGGCGGGGCGCGCCGTTCACCGGGCTGCCGCCCGAGGTGGGCGGGTACGCCTTCGCCCAGCGGCTGCGGGAGGCGCGGCTGCTGCTCCTGGAGTGGCGCTACGACGCCGAACTGGCCCTGGGCGGCACACGGCTCGGCCGTCTCGTGCCGGAGCTGGCGGCGCTGGCCGCCGAGCATCCGCTGCGGGAGGCGTACCACCGCCAGCTGATGGTCGCCCTGCACCGCACCGGCCGCCGGGCCGAGGCCCTCGCCGTCCACCAGGACCTGCGCACCCGTCTCGTCGAGGAACTCGGCATCGAACCGGGCCCGGCGATGCGCGACGCCCACGTCGAGGTGCTGCGGGGCACCGCCGGCCCGGCCCCGCTCCACGGCGGCCCGCCGCCCGAGGCTCCCGGCACGCCCGCCCGCGCCCCCCGCCGGCCCCCGCGTCCCGCGCAGCTTCCGCCGCCGCCCGCCCACTTCACGGGCCGTGCGGCGGTGCGCGAGGAGCTGCGCCGCGCCCTCACGCCCGGCGCGCGCACGGCGGCCCCGGCGGTCGCCGTCGTCAGCGGCATGGCCGGCGTCGGCAAGAGCGCGCTGGCACTGCACGCGGCGCACGGGCTGGCGGACCGCTTCCCCGACGGGCAGCTCTACGTCAACCTGCACGGCGCCACGCCGGGCATGACCCCCCTGACCCCCGCCCAGGCCCTCACCGCCCTGTTGCGCGACCTGGGCGCCGACCCCCGCAGCATCCCCGAACACCCGGACGCGGCGGCCGCGTTGCTGCGCTCCCTGCTGGCGCCCACGCGCACGCTCCTGGTCCTGGACGACGCCGCGCACGCCGCGCAGGTGCGGCCGCTGCTGCCGGCCGGCGCCGGCTGCGCGGTGATCGTCACCAGCCGGTCGCCGCTCACCGCCCTAGACGGCGCGGCCCGCTTCCCGCTCGCGCCCCTGTCCGGCGAGGACAGCGCCGCGCTGCTGCGCGCGGTCTCCGGGCGCGGCCACCGCGACGGCCTCGACGCCGGCCACCCCCTCGTCGAACTGACCGGCCGCCTGCCGCTCGCCCTGCGCGTCGTCGCGGCCCGGCTCGCCGCGCGCCGGGCCCTCACCCCCGACGCCCTCGCCGGCCAACTGGCCGCGACGGAGAGCCGGTTGCACCACTTGGAGTACGACGACCTGAGCGTGCGCCGCTCCCTGGCCGTCGCGCACGACGCGCTCGCCGCCTCCGAGCGCGAGGCCGACCGGGACGCGGCCGCGGTCCTGCGCCGCATCGGTGCCCTCGACCTGCCGACGTACGGGGCACCCCTGCTGGCCCGCCTCGCCGGTACCGGCGAGCGCCGCGCCGAGGCCGCCCTCGACCGGCTGGTCGACGTCGCCCTGCTGGAGGAGACCGCGTACGGCCGGTACGCACCGCACGACCTGGTCCGCGACTTCGCCCGCGAACTGGCGGAGGGCGACCGCGCCGCGGACGCGGCCGAGACGGCGCTGCGCTGGTACGCCGCCGTCGCCGAACGCACCCTCGCCGCGATCGTCGAACCCGGCCTCGACCAGGACGACCGCCGCCGCCCGACCTCCCGCCAGCCCGCCGGGCACACCGCCCACGTGGACACCGTCCCACCCTTCGGCAGCCCGGCGGAGGCCTTCGCCTGGGGGGACGCGGAGCTGGAGAACGTGGTGGCGCTGGTGCGGCGGTACGCCGGGGACGAGGGGAGCGCCGCGGGCGATCCCGGGAGCGGGGCCGCGGCCGGCCCCGCCCGCCGCGCGGCGTACGCCTCCGCCCTGGTCCGCCTGCTCTTCCCCTACCTGCACCGCAGCGGCCGGTTCGCCGAGATGGAGGTCCTGGGGCGGGCCGCGCTGGGCGTGGCGCGGCGGCTCGGCGACGCGGCGGCGGAGGCGTACGCCCTGGGCGACCTGGCCGGACTGCACTTCCTGACCGGCCGGCACAACGACGCCCTCGCCCTGAACGACCGGGCGCTGGACATCTGGCGGCGGCTCGGCGCGGTCTCCTGGATCCGCCGGTGCCTGAACAACCGCGGCCTGCTGCTCGAAGGACTCGGCCGGCACGCCGAGTCCGGTGAGGCGCTGCGGCAGAGCCTCGCGTACTCGCGGCAGCTGGACGACCCCTACGGCGAGGCCGTCACCTACAGCCACCTCGGCAACCTGTACGAGCACACCGACCCGCGGGCCGCCATCGAGCAGCACCGGCGCTCACTGGCCATCGGGGACGAGCTCGGCGCCGTCATCGTGCAGCACTCGGCGCACTGCAACATCGGCTACGCCCACCTCCGGCTCGGTGAACCGGCCGCCGCCCTGCCGCACTTCGAGGAGAGCCTGCGCATCCTCGGCGGCCACGGCGACTGGCACGGCGAGTCCCAGACCCGGCTCGGCCTGGTCCGCGCGCTGCGCCTGCTGGGCCGGACCGAACGCGCCTTCGGCGAGTGCGCCGAGCTGCTGGTCCGCGCCGACGCCCGCGCCGACCGCTACACCGGCGCCCTCGCCCGCCACCAGCACGGGCTGCTGCTGCGGGAGCGGGGGCGGCTGCGGGAGGCGCACGAGCAGTGGCGGTCGGCCCTCGCCGCGCTGGACGGGACGGACGAGCAGGCGGTGGTGGCGGAACTCAGGGAGCTGCTGGCCCACCCGCGAGCCGGCGCACGCGCGCATCCGTACACCGACGCCGGCCCGGGTGCCGATCCGGACACCGGCCCGGACGCCGGCCCGGACACCGCTCCGCACGGCCGCCCGGACGGCGGTCCGCACGACAGCTCGCACGACAGCCCGCACGGCCGCTCGCACGACAGCCCGCGAGGCGAGCCGCACGGCACCCCCCACCCGGACTGAATCCCCGGACTGAACCCCCGCCCGGACTGAACCCCCGCCCGGGCCGTTCACTTCGCGTCGGCATAGCACTCCACCACCGCCGTCGTGAACGGGAACCGCACCGGCGTCTCCCCGAAGGTGAGCCGCCCGGCCAGGTCCGCCGACCGGCGGATCGCCGCGACGACCTCCTCGGCCTCCTCCCGCGGGCAGTGCACGATCACCTCGTCGTGCTGGAAGAAGACCAGCTCGGCCGCCTTGTCCGCCAGGGCCCGCCGCAGGGCGGCGAGCATCAGCAGGGCCCAGTCGGCGGCGCTGCCCTGCACGACGAAGTTGCGGGCGAAGCGGCCGCGGGCGCGCGCGTCGGTGGAGGCGTGGCCGGGCGCCCAGTCCTGCGCGCCGGGGGAGTCGGCCGGCTCGTCCTGGGGCAGGCCGGCCTCCTGCGTCGCGTCGTCGGTCGTCCGGGTCGCCGGCGGGCACGTCCGCCCGAGCCAGGTCCGTACGAGCCGGCCCTCCTCGCCCGCGCGGGCCGCCTCGTCGACGTACGCCACCGCCCGGGGGAAGCGGCGTCTCAGCGCGGCGAGGTTCTTCAGGCCGTCGCCGGAGGTCTGCCCGTAGACCGCGCCGAGCACGGCGAGCTTGGCCTGGGCGCGGTCGCCGGCGAAGGCGCGGTCGGACACCGACTGGTACAGGTCGGTCTCCCGGCCCGCGACCTCCATGAGGCCCGGGTCGCGCGAGACGGCCGCCAGCACCCGCGGCTCCATCTGGTCGGCGTCGGCGACGACGAGCCGCCACCCGGGGTCGGCGACCACGGCCCGGCGGATGACCTTCGGGATCTGCAGCGCGCCCCCGCCGTTGGTCACCCACCGCCCGGTGACGGTCCCGCCCGCCTGGAACTCGGGCCGGAACCGCCCGTCGTGCACCCAGTCCTGCAGCCAGGACCAGCCGTGCGCCACCCAGATCCGGTACAGCTTCTTGTACTCGATCAGCGGTTTCACGGCCGGGTGGTCGACGGACTGGATCTCCCAGCGGCGGGTCGACCTGATCTTGACGCCGGCCTGCGCGAACGCCTTCACCACGTCCGCCGGCAGGTCGGGCCGCACCCGGCGGCCGAACGCGGCGGACACCTCGTCGGCGAGCTCGGCCAGCCGGCGCGGCTCGCCGCCGCCCGCGTACCGCTCGCCCAGCAGGTCGTGCAGGACCGCGCGGTGCACGTCCGCGCGCCACGGCAGCCCGGCCGCGTTCATCTCGGCGGCCACCAGCATGCCCGCGGACTCGGCGGCCGTCAGCAGCCGCATCCGGTCCGGGTGCTCGGCGCGGTCGTGCCGCCGCTGCTGCTCGGCGTAGACCGCGAGGAGGTCCGCCAGCGGCAGGGGCGCGCCCTGCGGCTCGAAGAGCGGGGACTGCGCGCCGGGTGCGGCGGAGCGCTGCGGAGGGTCGGGCGGTACGGGGCCGCCGCGCAGCCGGGCCAGGGCGGCCGCGGCCGAACGGGGCTCGCCCGAGCGGCCCTCGTGGCCGAGCAGGAGCGTCTCGGCGTCCTCCACGTCGTAGCACCGCTCCACGCGCACGCCCGCGGCGAGCAGGCGCGGGTAGATCTCCGCGGTGGACCGCCACACCCACCGGGCGACCTCCGGCCGGCCGCGCACCGCCTCGGCCGGTCCGGGCTCCCGGCGCACCGGACCGGCGGGCAGCCCGTCCCGGCCGAGGGGGGCGACGTCCACGCCACCGTCCTCGGCCGGTGCGAGCGCCCATCGGTCGGTCATGCCGCGAGTGTGACAGGAGGGTCTGACAGAGCCCCCGGATCAGTCCTCCGGCGCCGCTTCCCGTCCCTCCGGCGCCGCCTGCGGCCCCTCCTCCCGCACGAACTGCGCGAGCGCCTCGGCCACGTACCGCTCGGTCCGTTCCTTGCCGACGCCGAGGCCGCTGAGGACGCCCGTGCCGTTCTCGTGCTCCAGCAGGGCCAGCAGCAGGTGCTCGGTGCCGACGTAGTTGTGGCCGAGGCGCAGGGCCTCGCGGAAGGTGAGTTCCAGGACCTTCTTGGCGGCCGCGCCGTAGGGCACCAGTTCCGGGACCTCCTCGGCGGCGGGCGGGAGCGCGGCGGCGGCCGCCTCGCGCACCGCGGCCGGGGCGACGCCCTGCGCGACGATCGCCTTGACGGCGATGCCCTCCGGCTCGGCCAGCAGGCCGAGCACCAGGTGCTCGGGCAGGCCCTCGGTGTTGCCCGCGGCCTTGGCCTCGTTGTGGGCGGCCATCACCGTGTTGCGGGCCCTGGGGGTGTAGCGGCTGAACCCCTGGCTCGCGTCGAGGGCGCCGCCGCCCTCCTTCGGCACGAACCTCTTCTGCGCCGCCTGCCGGGTGACCCCCATGCTCTTGCCGATGTCGGTCCAGGACGCGCCCGAGCGCCGGGCCTGGTCCACGAAGTGGCCGATCAGGTGGTCGGCCACCTCGCCGAGGTGCTCGCCCGCGATGACCGCGTCCTGGAGCTGTTCGAGGGGCTCGGCGTGGACCTTCTTGATGGCCGCGATGAGGTCGTCGAGCCGCACGGATGACGTGATGGTCGAGTTCGTCGTCATGTGTCAACCGTAGGTTGCACCCTCGGAGGTGTCAACCGCGGGTTGACAATGTTCCGGGGTGTCCCTGCCCGGCGGGTGCGCGGGGGACGGCGTGACACCATCGCACCGTGAGTACGTCCCCCACCGTCGACCGCGCCTTCGAGGCCGCCCTGTACGACACCGCCGACACCGCCCTCGACGCGGGCGCGTCCCTGCTCGCGTCCGACCCGGCGGCGGATGCCGAACTGGCGCGGCGGGGCGAGGAGTTCGTGGCCGCGGCCTGGCGGCGCGGCTGGCAGCCGGCGGACGTCGTGCGGATCGTGCGGCGGGAGCTGGACGAGGCGCACGTGCGCCTGGTGGCGGCCCTGATCCGCTCCCAGGCGGCGCACGACCGCGCGCGCGGCCGCCGCTGGACCGCCCAGCTCGGCGAGCTGACGGCCGAGCCCCCGGCCCCCGCCGACCGCTTCTCGCACGCCACGGCCGTCCTGGAGCTGTACCGCCTGCTGCTGCGGCTGCCCGCCGTCGAGCCCCTGGAGGAGGCCGCCCCGGACGCCCCGGGCGCCCGGACCGAGTCCCGCACGCTGGGCCGCATCCGCGCCCTGCTCGCCAAGGCGGAGGCGACCGGGTTCCCGGAGGAGGCGGAGGCGCTGAGCGCCAAGGCGCAGGAGCTGATGGCCCGGCACAGCGTCGACGAGGCGCTGCTGGCCGCCCGGGCGCCGTCGCCCGAGACCCCGGGCGCCTGCCGCATCGGCGTCGAGCCGCCGTACGAGCAGGCCAAGGCCGTGCTGCTGGACGCGGTCGCCACCGCCAACCACTGCCGGGCGGTGTGGAACGAACCCCTCGGCTTCTCCACGGTCGTCGGCTTCGAGACCGACCTGGAGGCGGTCGAACTCCTCTACACCTCGCTCCTCGTGCAGGCCACGACGGCGATGGCCAAGGCGGAGGCCGCCCAGCGCGCGGGGGGCCGCAAGCGCACCAAGGCCTTCCGGCAGTCCTTCCTCGCCGCCTACGCGCACCGCATCGGCACCCGCCTGCAGACGGCCGCCGAGACCCAGGTCACCGACGACCTGCTCCCGGTCCTCGCCTCCCGCGAGGTGGCGGTGACCGGGCACCTGGACCGCATGTTCCCGGAGACGACCACGACCCGGCTGCGCGGTGCGCGCGACGCCGCGGGCTGGACCGAGGGCGCGCGGGCGGCGGACCGCGCCCAGGTCAGGGCCCGGCCCCCGCTCGACTGACGCCGGTCAGTCGCCGGCCGTCTGGAAACCGCTCACCGAGGCGTCCGGAGCGTCCCCCTCCGCCTTGCGCGCGACATCGCCGTAGGACCACGCGAAGCTCCGCGTGGCGGTGGCGCCGGGCAGGGCGAACGTCACCTTCCGCACCGCGAGGCTCTCCGCCGCGCCCTCGGCGCCGCGGACGTAGGTGAGGGTGAAGGACGCGGTGGCGTTCTCCGCGAGCGTCAGGCGCTGCTCCGGCGCCGCCTCGTCGACGGGCACGGTGGCCGAGGCGCCGGCGCCGACGAGGTCGACGCCGGGGAAGCCCCGCAGCGTGCACCGGTCGCCCCGGTTGGTGAGGGTGACGGTGACGGTGCCGGTGTCCCCGGCGGCCGGTGCGGCGTTCGCCGCCGTCTCCACGCCCATCCGGTCGATCGCGCAGGCCGTGCCGGCCGCCTTCTCCTTCTCCTTGCTCTTGTTCTCGGCGCCGCCCTCGTCGCAGGCGGTCAGCAGCAGGGCCGCGGCGAGGGCGGCGGTGGCGGCGGGAAGGGCACGCATGGAAGTCCTCTGGGGGGGGACGTGGCTAGGCCGCGGGTTCGGCCTCGAAGGATCATCACGCACGCGGGCGCGCCGCAGTTGCCCGCCCCGTGCCGCCCTACGACCCGAGGCCCGCCGTGGGCAGCCCGGACGGCAGCCGTCCGCCCTCGGCCTTGGTGTAGGTCTCCGTGCCGGGGCCGCCTCCCCAGTCGACCTCCAGGGTGGTGCCGGTGACCGCCCTGACCGTGCCGGTCGTCCGGTCCTGGCTCCCGTCCGTGCAGGTCAGCCGGATCGTCCGCGTCCCGGCCCGCTCGCCGGCGGTCCCGCTGCACACGGTCCCGCCGGTCGCGAAGAGGCCCGCCCGCTCGCCGGTGACCACCAGCGCCATGGCCTTGCCGCCGGTCGTGGCGACCCAGGTGCCCTCCAGCGGCCCGGCCGGCGACGCCGGGGCGCCGGAGCCGCCGCCGGTGTCCGCGGAGGCCGTGCCGGACGCGCCGGGCCCCTCCGCCGGGCCGTCGCCGGCACCGCTGCACGCGCCCAGGAGGCACGCGCCCGCCAGGGCGACGACGGCCGCGCCCCGGGTCCGCCGGGTCCGCGCGGGACGGGAGGAGATCACCGAGGTCACTGGAGCCCCCAAGCTGTGGCCGGCCGGGCGGCCGGGCGAACCGGTCACCCCACGGGACCGAAAGGACCGCAGCAAGCTACCAGCCCGCCCCGCACGCCCGGCCGGACCCGCCGGCCCGTCCTGCGCCGTCGCCGCCGATGCCCTGCCGGACGGCGGGCCCTGTCCGGACGGCGGGCCTGCCGGGACGACGGACCCTGTCCGGACGGCGGCCCTACCAGGACGACTTCCGCACCCCCGGCAGATATCCGGCGTGCGCCTGCTCCCGCAGGCTCACCCGGGACAGCCCGAACGCCCGGAAGTACCCGCGCGGGCGGCCGTCCACCTGGTCCCGGTTGCGGACGCGCGTGGCGCTCGCGTCACGCGGCTGTCGCCGCAGTTCCCGCTGGGCGGCGAGCCGCTCGGCCTCCGTCGACGACGGCCGGCGGATGACCTCCTTCAGCTCGGCCCGGCGCGCGGCGTACCGCGCGACGACCTCCTGCCGCCTGTCGTTCTTCGCGATCTTGCTCTTCTTCGCCATGTCTCCTCCTCGCTCCTCGGCCGCCGGCCCCGACGCCGGTCGGCCCCGATGTCCCCGGCCCCGATGTCCCCGGCCCCGGAACCGCCGGGTCCCGGAACCGCTCAGTCCCGGGCCCGCACCCCGGACCCGCACCCCTCAGACCCGCACCCCCCGCGCCCGGATCCGGGCGACGGCCGCCTCGACGCCGATCACGTCGACGGTCTTGATCCCCTTGGTGCTCAGCCTCAGCCGCACGTACCGCCCCTCGCTCGGCAGCCAGTAGCGCTTGGTCTGGACGTTGGGGTCGAAGCGGCGGGAGGTCCGCCGGTGCGAGTGGGAAACGGTGTTGCCGAAGCCGGGCCGGGCGCCGGTCAGCATGCAGTGCGCGGACACGGGTGAGGCACCTCTCTCGAAGCCGTGATGTAAATGGGAATCATTTTCAGTAGCATAGCGGCATGGCACGCAACGAACTCCGCCCGGTCGTCAAACTCCGGTCCACCGCCGGGACCGGCTACACGTACGTCACCCGCAAGAACCGCCGCAACGATCCCGACCGCCTGGTGCTGCGCAAGTACGACCCGGTCGCCGGGCGCCACGTCGACTTCCGAGAGGAGCGCTGACCACCGCCATGCGCAAGGGAATCCACCCGGACTACGGCCTCGTCGTCTTCCGCGACCGCGCCGCGAACCACGCCTTCCTCACCCGTTCCACCATGACGAGCGACAAGACGATCGAGTGGGAGGACGGCGTCACCTACCCGGTCGTCGACGTCGAGATCTCGGACGTCAGCCACCCCTTCTACACCGGCACCGCCCGCGTCCTGGACACGGCGGGCCGCGTGGAGCGCTTCGAGCGCCGCTACGGGAAGCGGGGCTGACGCCGTGCCCGACCTCTCCGTCGTGATCGTCGGCGGGCTGCACGCCGACGCTCGCCGGGCGGCCGTCGAGCGGCTGCTCGCCGAGGTGCCCGGCAGCGTCGTCCTCCACCACGACCTGGCGACGGCCGCCGCCGGCACGGTCGTACGCACGGTCCGGGACGCCCGCGGGGTCGTGTCGGCCGGCGAGACGCCGCTCGTCAACGACTGCGCCTGCTGCGCGCTGCGCGAGGACCTGGTCCCGGAGCTCGTCCGCATCCGGGACGCGGGCACCACCCGGCTCGCCGTCGTCGAACTGTGGGACTCGGTCGAGCCCAAGGCGATGGCCGAGGTCGTCACCGCCGGCGGGCTCACCGTCACCGGCGTGCTCACCGCCGTCGACCCGGCCCTGCTCCTGCCGTATCTCGGCAACGGCGACGACCTCGCCGAGGGCGGGCTGGCCGCGGCCGCGACCGACCAGCGCACGGTCGCCGACACCTTCGCGCGGCAGCTGGAGTACGCCCCCGTGCTGGCCGTCGCCGACTCCCCGGAGGCCGACGACGAGGACCGCGAACTGCTGGTCCAGCTGCACCCGACGGCCCGCCGGGTCCCGATCGGCAGCGGTGACCTGGCGGCCGCCGCGCTGGCCGGCTTCGACGTGGAGGTCGCGGCGGCCGCCCAGCACCCGGCCTGCGCCCTGCTGCCCGCCGAGGCCGACGCGCACGGCGTCGCCACCTTCGTCTGGCACCGCCGCCGCCCCTTCCACCCGGAACGCCTCTACGCCGCCCTGGAGGACCTGACCTGCGCCGCCGCCCGCAGCCGGGGCCGGTTCTGGCTCGCCGACAAGCCCGACACGCTGTTCCACTGGGACGCGGCGGGCGGCGCCCTGTGCGTGGAGGGCGCGGGCCCCTGGCTGGCCTCGCTGCCCGACGCGGCCTGGGAGATGGTCCCGCCGGTGCGCCGCGCCGCCGCCGCGCTGGACTGGCACCCCGAGCACGGCGACCGCGGCCAGCACCTCGTCTTCACCTCGCCCGGCCTCGACCGGGACGGACTCGCGCGGCTGCTGGAGTCCTGCCTGCTGACCGACGCCGAGTACGCCGCCGGGCGCGACGCCTGGCAGCGCCTCCCGCACGCCTTCGACACCCTCCTGGAGGTCTGACCCGCCATGCCCCGCACGGCAGAACGCAAGCCCGTCAAAGCCCGGCCCAACCCGCTGGACCAGGCCGGGATCACGTACGTCGACTACAAGGACACCGACCTGCTGCGGAGGTTCCTCTCCGACCGCGGCAAGATCCGCAGCCGCCGGGTCACGCGGGTGACCTCCCAGCAGCAGCGGCAGCTCGCCCGCGCGATCAAGAACGCGCGGGAGATGGCGCTGCTGCCGTACGCCGGCCGCTGAGGCCGCGGAAGGCACCGTCCCGGACGCCGGGGGGAAGGCGGGCACCCGCCCTTCCCCCCGGCGTCCGCGCGTCAACACCGTGTGCCGGTGAGAGAATGGAACGCGCCGTTCCGAGGAGCGCCCCGCCCGGGGCGCCTTCCCGGGCGCACCCCGCCCCACCCCGACCGAGCAGGTGCGACACCCGGCCACCCCGCCCGCCGCGCGGAGCGTCACCCCCGCCACGGGCGCCCCGCCGGCCCCGGAATTGCGGTCCCCGCCCGGCGGGCATCCGCAGCCGCAAACGTCTCACCCGCCCCTGTTCGGGCCGGCCCTGGAACGGCTGGGCCGACCAGGTCGTCCAAGCTGACAGAGGGGACGACGCGGCGGCCGACGGAACTGTAACCGTGGGACCACCCCGCGTGCACGTGCATCTGCCCATGCATCTGCACATGAACAGAGCTATGATCCGGGTCAGTTGACCACTGCATCAATGGCCACATCAGCCAGTGCACCACCGGGGAGCGACCTGTGGACCACGACGTGTACGACGGTGCCGTGTACGACGGTGCCGACGCGTCCGGCGCGTACAACGGCATGGCGGCCACGGAGCTGCGCGGTGTCGCCTGGCAGAAGAGCCGGCACAGCAACTCGCAGGGCTCCTGCGTGGAGTTCGCCCGGCTGCCGGGCGGGGACGTGGCCGTGCGCAACTCGCGGTTCCCCGACGGCCCGGCGCTCGTCTACACGCGCGCGGAGATCGAGGCGATGCTGCTCGGCGTCAAGGACGGCGAGTTCGACCACCTGGTCGCGGGCTGACCCGCGGCCGGACGGCAGCGCGGGAGGACGGCGGTCCCCCCGCCGTGACGCGCGTAGATCCGCGGCGCCGAGAGGTGCCGCGGATCCTCACTCGGACGGGGCGGTCCGCTCGGGACCCGCGCTCCGCTGGATCCGGAACAGCGCCCAGACCACCTTGCCGCTGAGCGCGCCCGCGAGCGGGTGCCAGCCCCAGCAGTCGCTGAAGGACTCGACGAGGAACAGCCCGCGCCCCGACTCGGCGGAGAAGTCCTCCGAGTCCCGCGCGACCGGGCTGTCGTGGCTGGGGTCGCGCACCGCGCACACCAGCCGCCCGGTCCAGCGCATCAGGTGCAGCCGCACGGGCGGTTCCAGCTCCGTCCGCCGCGCGGAGCTCGCGGGCAGCGCGTGGCGCAGGGCGTTGGTCACCAGTTCCGAGACCACCAGACAGACGTCGTCGAAGCGGTCGCCGAGCTCCCACTGGTCGAGGGTCCGGCGGGTGAACTGCCGTGCCTCGCGCACCGCGTCGAAGCGGGCGGGCAGAGCACAGGAGACGGCGTCGGACACGGCCGCGGGGTCCAGCGGCGGAAGGCCCTGCCGTAAAGGCTCGAGCATGGTCGATCCATTCGTCCCCATGCGAGGCACTCCCGGGAGTTCGCGGCCGAAGCGATGCGGTGGTGCGGGCACCATGGTTTCGGATGCGTACAGCAGATGCAAGGGCAGATGCACGTGCACGTGACCGAAATGGTCCTTCCCGTACCGCTTGTTGGTCAATTTTTCCGTCATCTTCGTGTCCCTTTCTCGCCCCCTTCGCGTCGGCCCGCGCTCCCGGCGGACCCGTCCGCGCCCGCTCCTGAACGCAATCTTTGGCTCGATTCCGTTTCCGTAACCGGGCGAGTACTGCTCGAAGTGTTTTAGTGGCAGACTTCGGCCCCTGAAGACGTTGGGGAGGCTGGCGAACGTGAGCGCGGGAGAGCCGGGATCGGTGGTGCGGCGCATGCTGCTCGGATCACAACTCAGGCGACTGCGTGAGGCGCGGGGGATCACGCGCGAGGCGGCGGGCTATTCGATCCGCGCCTCCGAATCGAAGATCAGCCGGATGGAGTTGGGCCGGGTGAGCTTCAAGACGAGGGACGTCGAGGACCTGCTGACGCTGTACGGCATCACGGACGAGCAGGAGCGCGCCTCGCTGCTGTCGCTCGCCCGCGAGGCCAACGTCGCGGGCTGGTGGCACAGTTACTCGGACGTGCTGCCGAGCTGGTTCCCGACCTACGTGGGCCTGGAGGGCGCGGCCTCCCTGATCCGCGCGTACGAGGTGCAGTTCGTGCACGGCCTGCTCCAGACCGAGGAGTACGCCCGCGCGGTCGTCCGGCGGGGCATGCAGGGCGCGAGCGAGGCGGACGTCGACAAGCGCGTGGCGCTGCGCCTGGAGCGGCAGAAGTACCTGGTCGCGGAGAACGCCCCCGAGTTCCACGTCATCCTCGACGAGGCCGCCCTGCGCCGCCCGTACGGGGACCGCGCGGTGATGCGCGGCCAGCTCCAGCACCTGATCGAGATCTCCGAGCGGCCCAACGTCCGGCTCCAGGTGATGCCGTTCAGCTTCGGCGGGCACGCCGGCGAGTCCGGCGCGTTCACCATCCTCAGCTTCCCGGAGTCCGACCTGTCGGACGTCGTGTACCTGGAGCAGCTCACCAGCGCCCTGTACCTCGACAAGGCCGAGGACGTCGCCCAGTACGAGCGGGCGCTGAAGGAGCTCCAGCAGGACAGCCCGGGCCCCTCCGAGAGCCGCGACGTTCTCCGGGGTCTCCTCCAACTCTCCTGATAAACAAGTACGATGACGTGTGATCAGTCCGTGAAGTCGATCAGGAGCCCGCGTCGACTGCCACGGCTCGGACCGCCACGGCCTGCCCTGCTCCGGCAGCGAGGGATTGAGGGATCACATGTCGTCCTACTTCACCGACCTGGCTCAGCAGTACATCGACGGTGAGTGGCGCCCGGGCACCGGTTCCTGGGACATCATCGACTTCAACCCGTACGACGACGAGAAGCTGGCGTCGATCACCATAGCCACGGTCGACGAGGTGGACGAGGCGTACCGGGCCGCCGAGCGGGCGCAGAAGCAGTGGGCGGACACCAACCCGTACGCCCGCCGCGCGGTCTTCGAGAAGGCGCTGCGCCTGGTCGAGGAGCGCGAGGAGGAGATCACCGAGGCGATCGTCGCCGAGCTCGGCGGCACCCGTCTCAAGGCCGCCTTCGAGCTCCACCTCGCCAAGGAGTTCCTGCGCGAGGCGGTCCACCTGGCGCTGCGGCCCGAGGGGCGGATCATCCCCTCCCCGGTCGACGGCAAGGAGAACCGCGTCTACCGGGTGCCGGTCGGGGTGGTGGGCGTGATCAGCCCCTTCAACTTCCCCTTCCTGCTGTCGCTCAAGTCGGTCGCCCCGGCGCTCGCGCTCGGCAACGCCGTGGTGCTCAAGCCGCACCAGAACACCCCGGTCGTGGGCGGCTCCCTGGTCGCGAAGATCTTCGAGGACGCGGGGCTGCCCGGCGGCCTGCTGAACGTCGTCATCACGGACATCGCCGAGATCGGCGACGCCTTCCTGGAGCACCCGGTCCCGAAGGTCATCTCCTTCACCGGCTCCGACAAGGTCGGCCGTCACGTCGCCACCGTCTGCGCGGCCCGCTTCAAGCGCTCCGTCCTCGAACTGGGCGGCAACAGCGCCCTGGTGGTCCTCGACGACGCCGACGTCGACTACGCGGTCGACGCCGCCGTCTTCAGCCGCTTCGTCCACCAGGGCCAGGTCTGCATGGCCGCGAACCGCGTCCTCGTGGACCGTTCGGTCGCCGAGGAGTTCACCGAGAAGTTCGTCGCCAAGGTCAGGTCCCTCAAGGCCGGCGACCCGCGCGACCCGCAGACCGTGATCGGCCCGGTCATCAACTCCTCGCAGGCGGAGGCCCTCTCGGGCGTGGTGGAGCAGGCGCTCGCCGAGGGCGCCACCGCCCTGGTGCGCGGCGGCCGGACCGACAACCTCGTCGAGCCGTCCGTCCTGACCGGCCTGCCCGCCGACTCGGCCCTGCTGCGCCAGGAGGTCTTCGGCCCGGTCGTCTTCCTCGTCCCGTTCGACGGCGAGGAGGAGGCCGTGCGCCTCGTCAACGACACCCCGTACGGCCTCAGCGGCGCGGTGCACACCGCGGACGTCGAGCGGGGCGTGAACTTCGCCAAGCGGATCGACACCGGCATGTTCCACGTGAACGACGGCACCGTGCACGACGAGCCGATCGTCCCCTTCGGCGGCGAGAAGCAGTCGGGCATCGGCCGCCTGAACGGCGACACGATGCTGGACGCCTTCACCACGGTGAAGTGGATCTCGGTGCAGCACGGCCGCAGCGGCTTCCCGTTCTGACCTTCCGCCTCCCGCGGGCCCGCGCGGACGGGACGGGGCACCTCCGGGGGCCGGGCTCCGGGGCCCTACGCTGGAGGCCATGTCAGCGATCCGTCTCCTCGTGCTCGGCGCGGTCCGCCAGCACGGGCGGGCCCACGGCTACCAGGTCCGCAACGACCTGGAGTACTGGGGCGCGCACGAGTGGTCCAACGCCAAGCCCGGCTCGATCTACCACGCGCTGAAGCAGATGGCGAAGCAGGGCCTGCTGCACGCGCACGAGATCGCCCCGTCCACGGCCGGCGGCCCGCCTCGCACGGAGTACGAGGTCACCGAGCAGGGCACCGAGGAGTACTTCCGGCTGCTGCGCGAGTCCCTGACCGCCTACGACCAGAAGCCGGACGTCCTCTCGGCGGCGCTCGGCTTCATGGTCGACCTCGACCGCGCGGAGGCGCTGGCGCTGCTGGAGGAGCGGGTGCGCACGATCGGGCAGTGGCGCAAGGCCGTCACCGAGTACTACACCCCGGAGGACGGTCCCGGGCAGCTCGGCCACATCGGGGAGATCATGAACTTCTGGGTGCACTCCGCCGACACCGGCGCCGAGTGGACCCGCGGCCTCATCGAGCGCATCCGCGCCGGCGCGTACACCTTCGCCGGTGAGGGCGAGCCGTTCGTCGGCGTCCTGGCCGAGGGCGAGGAGAACCCGTACGCGACGGGGGAGCGGCATCCCGGGGACGCGCGCTGACCGCGGAGCGTGCGTGCTGACCGCCGAGCGGTCGGGGTAATCAAGTTTGACCAATGGGTGGGCCGGGGATACCGTGCGAGCGATTATTCAAATTTGACTAGAGGTGAGGGGGCTTCCGTGGCCGAAGCGGCGATCACCGTCGAAGGCGCACGCAAGACGTACGGCGGCAAGGACGGCACCCACGCGCTGGACGGGCTCGACCTGACGGTCGCGCGCGGCACGGTGCACGGGGTGCTCGGCCCCAACGGCGCGGGCAAGACCACGCTGGTGCGGGTCCTGTCCACCCTGCTGCGGCCCGACGCGGGCCGGATCACGGTCGCCGGGCACGACGTGGTGCGCGAGGCGTACGCGGTACGCCTGCGCATCGGCCTGCTCGGCCAGCACGCGGCGCTCGACGAGGAGCTCGGCGGCCGGCAGAACCTGGAGCTGTTCGGCCGCCTGTACCACCTGGGCGCCCGGCGGGCACGCGCGCGGGCCGGCGAACTCCTGGACCGCTTCGGTCTCGCCGGCGCCGGGGGCAAGCCGGTGCGCGCCTACAGCGGCGGCATGCGGCGCCGCCTGGACCTGGCCGCCTCGCTGATCGTCGAACCGGAGGTGCTCTTCCTGGACGAGCCGACCACCGGCCTCGACCCGCGCGGGCGCGCCGAGGTGTGGGAGTCGGTCCGCTCGCTGGTCGGCGGCGGCACCACGGTCCTGCTCACCACCCAGTACCTGGAGGAGGCCGACCAGCTCGCCGACCGCGTCTCGGTCGTGGACGCCGGCCGCGTGATCGCCGAGGGCACCGCCGACGAGCTGAAGTCCCGCGTCGGCGGCGACCGCATCGACGTCGTGCTGCGCGACGCCGGGCAGCTCGGCGCGGCCGTCGCCCTGCTGCCCGTACCGGCGGACGCCGTCGCCGTGGACCCCGACCGCCGGCTGCTGAGCTGGCCGGTCACCGAGCGCATGACGGCCCTCTTCGGGGTGGTGCGGGCCCTGGAGGAGGCCGGGATCGAGGCGGAGGACGTCGCGCTGCGGCGGCCGACGCTGGACGAGGTGTTCCTGCACCTCACGGGAACCGGCCACCGAGTGGAGGAGCACGCGTGAGCACGATGCCGTACGCCCTGACCGACTCCTGGACCATGACCCGCCGCGAACTCGCCCGCTGGGGAAGGCAGCCCGTCCAGGTGGCCGTCGGCCTGGTCTTCCCGGTCATGCTGCTGCTGATGTTCGGCTACCTGATCGGCGGCGGCCGCGGCGTGAGCGGCGCCTACATCGACTACCTGGTGCCCGGCATGCTCGCGCTCACCATGGCCTTCGGCCTGGAGGGCACGATGATCGCCGTCACCCAGGACCTCAACAAAGGGGTCATCGACCGGTTCCGCTCGATGCCCATGGCCGACGGCGCGGTACTGGTGGGCCGTTCGGCCGCGGACATGCTCCAGTCGGTGCTGGTCCTGGCCGTCCTGGCCGCCGTCGGCCACGCCCTCGGCTGGCGCGCCCAGGGCGGTGCGGCGGCCTTCCTCGGCGCCATGGGGCTGCTCCTGCTGTTCCGTTTCGCGATGCTGTGGGCCGGCATCCACCTGGCGCTGGTGGCGGGGAGGCCCGAGATGGTGACGGCCGTGCAGATCCTCGTCTGGCCGGTCGGCTTCCTGTCCAACGCGCTGGCCGCACCCGAGTCGATGCCCGGCTGGCTCGGCACGGCCGTCCAGTGGAACCCGATGTCCCGCACGGCGACGGCGGTCCGGGACCTGCTCGGCCCCGGCGGGGAAACGGCCCACGTGTGGCCCGCCGTGCTGTGGCCGCTGGCCCTGCTCGCGGTGTTCTTCCCCCTGGCGGTCCGGAGGTTCGCGCGGCTGAGCCGGTAGGGGGTCGGCGGGGCCGGGGACGGCCTGATGGTCTGCCGGGGGCCGGGGGCGGTCTGCTGGTCTGTCGGGGGCCGGGTGCTGATGGTCTGCCGGGACCGGGTCCGACTGGACCTGCGCGTCCGCGGCCGCCTCCCGAGGCGCCGGAGGTGCGTGCGGCCGGGCCGCGAGACCTTCCCGGCCCCCGGCCGCCACGGGGCGGCCCGCCGGGACGCGCTCACACCCGGCGGGCCCCGCACGCGGACGTGGCGGCCGGACCCGCCACGTCCGCGTGCATGCGCCGCAGCTCCCGGGGCCGTCCGGTCCCCGGCACGCCGGTGCGCGGCGTGGACGGCCCTCACCACGGACGGCCGGGCGGCCCACCCCGGACCGCGCGGGTACTCCCCGGGGCGGTGGGCCCTTCCCGGGCCGTCGGGTCCTTCAGGGCCGTCGGGTTCTCCCCGGGCCGTCGGGTTCTCCCCGGACCGGCAGACCCACCCCGGACCGTCGGGTCCTCCCCGGACCGGCGGACCCACCCCAACCAGGGGCGACCCGGCCACGACCGACCGGTTCCGCCCGGGCGCCGCCGCGGGGCCGGGCGGCGCCCGACGCACCCTGTCCGCCGGCCCCGGAGCGCAGGAGCCGGCCGTCGTCCCGCCCGCCGGGCCCGGGTCCCGCCGCCCCGGCCGGGGCGGACGGCGGGCAGGCGCGGACGGGCCCTGGGGTCTGTCCGACCATTCCCGCCTGTCTCGCGACGCCCTGCACGCGCTCTCGCCGCACCGGGCGCAGAGCCGAGTACGTCCCGTACGAGGCTCTGTGCCCGGCACGCCGAGAGCACGCACCTGACGCCGCGGGACCGCCCTCCGGGCGACGGACGGGAATGGTCAGACAGCCCCTAGTGGTGGAACCCGGTCGCCGCGCTCCGGTCCCGGGTCAGGGGACCCGGCTGGCGGCGCAGCTCCGGCAGCAGCCGGGTCAGGTCCTCGACGAGGAGTTCGGCGAGGTCGGCGGAGAAGCCGTTGCGGCACACCACCCGCAGCACGGACAAGTCCTCGCGGTGCGGCGGGAAGGTGTACGCGGGCACCAGCCAGCCGTGCTCCCGCAGCCGCCGCGAGACGTCGAACACGTCGTACGCCGTCACGTCCGGCGCGGTGGTGAAGGCGAAGACGGGCAACTGGTCGCCCCGCGTCAGCAGCCGGAAGTCGCCGAGCGCCTCGACGCGTCCGGCCAGGCCCCGCGCCACGTCCCGCGCGGCCTGCTGCACGGCCCGGTAGCCCTCCCGGCCCAGCCGCAGGAACGTGTAGTACTGCGCCACGACCTGCGCGCCCGGCCGCGAGAAGTTCAGCGCGAAGGTCGGCATGTCACCGCCCAGGTAGTTCACCCGGAACACCAGCTCCTCCGGCAGGGCGTCCGCGTCCCGCCACAGCGCCCAGCCGACCCCCGGGTAGACCAGCCCGTACTTGTGCCCGGAGGTGTTGACGGACGCCACCCTCGGCAGCCGGAAGTCCCACACCACGTCCTCGTCGAGGAACGGCGCGACCATGGCGCCGGACGCCCCGTCGACGTGCACGGGGACGTCGAGTCCGGTCCGCTCCCGCAACGCGTCCAGCGCCGCGCACAGTTCGGCGACCGGCTCGTAGGACCCGTCGAAGGTGGAGCCGAGGACGGCGACGACCCCGATGGTGTTCTCGTCGCACAGCTCGGCGGCGGCCTGCGGATCCAGGTGGAACCGGTCGCCCTCCATGGGGACCTGACGGGCCTCCACCTCCCAGAAGGTGCAGAACTTCTCCCAGCACACCTGGACGTTCACGCCCATCACCAGGTTCGGGCGCGCGCCCGGATACCGGTCCGCGTTGCGCTTCGCCCACCGCCGCTTCAGCGCCATCCCGGCCAGCATGCACGCCTCGCTCGACCCGGTCGTCGAACAGCCCACGGCCGCGGACGGGTCGGGCGCGTTCCACAGGTCGGCGAGCATCGCCACGCACCGCCGCTCCAGTTCGGCGGTGCGCGGGTACTCGTCCTTGTCGATCATGTTCTTGTCCCGGCACTCCGCCATCAGGACCCCCGCCTGCGGCTCCATCCAGGTGGTGACGAAGGTGGCCAGGTTCAGCCGGGCGTTGCCGTCCAGCATCAGCTCGTCGTGCACGAGCTGGTACGCCGTCGAGGGCGCCACCGGGCCGGCGGCCAGCCGGTGCGTGGGCGGGGCCTCGGTCATGTCGCCGACCGGGTTGGCGGGACCGTAGAACGGGTTGACGGACAGGCGGCGGTCGCCGGCCTGCGGGCCTTCGTGGAGCGGCACGGGTGCCTCCGTGGCATGAGGGGACGGATCGGCGGCGGGTCGGTTCGCGGGAGGGGGACGGGGAGGGCGGGGGCGCGGGGCGGTCACCGGACCGCCGTGCCGTCCGCGCGCAGCTGCATCTGCGGGCGCCCGGTCACCAGCAGCCAGGCGGGCAGCGAGGCGAAGCACAGCAGGGCGACGACCGACGGCGAGGCGACGAGGACGGCGGCGGTGAACAGGCTCACCCAGCCCTGCCGGGTGACCGCCAGCAGCACGCCGAGCACCCCGGCCGAGACGCCCACCGCCGGATGCACCCCGGGCACCAGCGCGTGGGCGCACAGGCCGAGCGCGGTGCCGACGAAGACGGCCGGGAAGATGCGCCCGCCGCGGAACCCGCAGGACGCGGCGACGAGCAGCGCGGCCAGCTTCACCACCGCCAGCACGGCGAACCCGCCCGCCGACCAGCCCTCGGGGTCGCGCGCCAGCTCCGCGGTCTCGTCGAGCCCCTTGAAGAGCGTCAGCGGCCCGCCCAGCGCCGCCAGGGCGGCCAGGACGAGCCCGCCGGCCGGCAGCATCAGCATCGGGTGCCGCAGCCGCCGGAACGCCCCGTGGACGTACGGGAGGGCGCGGACCGCGCACAGGCCGAGCAGCGCGCCCGCCGAGGCGACCACGAGCGCCGCCAGCAGGTCGCCCCAGCCCGGCCGGCCGAAGCCGGGCAGGTCCAGGTCGAAGCTCGGGCGGGCCACCAGGGTGGCCGTCAGCGCCCCGGCCGCCGCCGCGGTCAGCGGGGCGAAGAGCCGGTCCCACAGCAGGCCCCCGCGCGGCCCCGCCGCCCGCTGTGCCGTGAGCGCCTCGGAGATGACGAGCGCGGCGGCCACGGGCGTCCCGAACAGCGCCCCGATCGTGCCCGCCTCCGCCAGCGCCGCCCACGAGCGCGCGGGGGCCCGGGGCACGGCCCGGCCGCCCAGCCAGACCGCCAGGCCGACGTTCACCGCGATGACCGGGTTCTCGGGGCCGAGGCTGGGTCCGCCGGCCAGCGTCAGGGCGGCCGCCAGCAGCAGCCCCGGCAGCACCGCGGGCGGCAGCACGGGCGCGTCCAGCCCGGTGGTCGCCGGGTCGGGGCCCGCGTGCCCGGGCGCCTTCCACACCACCAGCCCGACCGCGAGCCCGGTCGCCACCAGCACCGCGGTCGTCCACAGCACGGAGTGCCGGCCGACGCCGAGCGCGTCGGGCAGGTCCCGCCACAGCACGTGCTGGAGCTCCTCGGCCGCCGCGCTCACGCCCAGCAGGAGCAGGCCGGCGCCGACGCCCACGGCCAGCGCCGGGAGAATCGACGGAAGCAGGGCCCGGGCGGGGGTCGCCGGGGCCGAGGAGGGGGTCTGCCGGGCGCTGTCCTGGACCACGGGCACACGATAGACGGACGAAGCGGACAAATCCCTCAGAACGGCCGTGTGCGGGAACCGGCTTGCACCTCACGTCACGTCAGGGCCCACCGTGGAGCGCGTACGAGAAGGGAGCGGAAGTGAGCTATTCCGTGGGACAGGTCGCCGGGTTCGCCGGGGTCACGGTGCGCACCCTGCACCACTACGACGGCATCGGCCTGCTCGTCCCGAGCGAGCGCAGCCACGCGGGCCACCGGCGCTACAGCGACGCCGACCTCGACCGGCTGCAGCGGATCCTGTTCTACCGGGAGCTCGGCTTCCCGCTCGACGAGGTCGCCGTACTGCTCGACGACCCGGACGCGGACCCGCGCGCGCACCTGCGCCGGCAGCACGAGCTGCTGACCGCCCGGATCGAGAAGCTGAGCAGGATGGCGGCGGCCGTGGAGCACGCCATGGAGGCACGCACGATGGGCATCAACCTCACGCCGGAGGAGAAGTTCGAGGTGTTCGGGGACAAGGACCCCGAGCAGTACGCGGAGGAGGCCGAGCAGCGCTGGGGCGGCACGGAGGCGTACGCCGAGTCGCAGCGCCGGGCCGCCCGCTACACCAAGGAGGACTGGAAGCGCATCCAGGCCGAGACCGCCGACTGGAGCGAGCGCTACGGCGCCCTGATGGCCGCCGGGCAGCCCGCGTCCGGCGGGGCGGCCATGGACCTGGCCGAGGAGCACCGGCAGCACATCTGCCGCTGGTTCTACGCGTGCGGGTACGAGCTGCACACCTGCCTGGGCGAGATGTACGTCTCCGACGAGCGCTTCAAGGCGTTCTACGACGCCATGCGCCCGGGTCTCGCCGAGCACCTGAGGGACGCGATCGCCGCGAACGCGGCCCGGCACGCCACCGCGTGACGTCCTGGCCCGGTCACTCCCGGGCCAGGACCACCGCCGTGCCGTACGCGCACACCTCGGTGCCGACGTCCCCCGCTTCCGTCACGTCGAAGCGGAACGCCAGCACGCCGTTGGCGCCCCGCGCGCGTGCCTGCTCCACCAGGCGTTCCATGGCCTGGTTGCGGGTCTGCACGAGCGTCTTGGTCAGACCCTTCAGCTCGCCGCCGACCAGCGACTTCAGTCCGGCGCCGAGCTGGCTGCCGACGTGCCGGGAGCGGACCGTCAGCCCGAAGACCTCGCCCAGCACCCGCTCCACCCGGTGGCCCGGGACGTCGTCGGTGGTGACCACCAGGACGTCGGGCTCGGGGCCCTGCCCGCCGCCGTACTCGTCGATGCTCATGGCTCCCAGCTTTGCCCCGGAGGGCCCGCGGTGCATCCTGGGTACCCCCGTGGAACCCGGGGACCGGCGGCTGCGTTGATAATTTGGGCAGCCCGCCCCCCGCCCGCCCCCCAGCAGCAGGAGCCACATCCCCGTGACCGTGACCACGCTTGCGCTCGGCCCCGAGTGGCTCAGCCCGGACTACCTGATCTCGACGTTCAGCCTGCCCGGCATCCTGCTGATCGTCTTCGCCGAGTCCGGGCTGTTCGCCTTCCTGCCCGGCGACTCCCTGCTGTTCACGGCGGGCCTGTTCGTGGCCGAGGGGAACTACATCAGCCAGCCCCTGTGGCTGGTGTGCACGCTGATCGTCCTGGCCGCCGTCATCGGCGACCAAGTGGGCTACATGATCGGCAAGTTCCTCGGCCCGAAGCTCTTCAGCCGCCCCAACTCCAAGCTCTTCAAGCAGGAGAACCTGGACAAGGCCCACGAGTTCATGGAGCGGTACGGGCCGAAGGCGATCGTCCTGGCCCGCTTCGTGCCGATCGTGCGCACCTTCGCCCCGATCGTGGCGGGCGCCGGCCGCATGCAGTACCGCACGTTCCTCACGTACAACGTGATCGGCGGCATCGCCTGGGGCACCGGTGTCACGGTCGCCGGCTACTGGCTCGGCCAGATCGACTTCATCAAGAAGAACGTCGAGTCGATCCTCATCCTGATCGTCCTCGTCTCGGTCGTCCCGATCCTCGTCGAGTACCTGCGCGAGCGCGGCAAGAAGAAGCGCGCCGCCGCCGACGCCCCGGCGCCCCGGCCGGCCCAGCACCGGCCGCCCGTCATGGACGACGCCACGACCCAGCTCCGCCGCATCGCCCCCGCCGAGCAGCAGCCCGCCCCGCACCAGGGCTACGGCGACCAGCACCGGGGCTACGGAGACCAGGGTTACGGCGACCAGGGCTACCAGCAGCAGTACGGCCGGCAGCAGCAGTACGGCCAGCAGCAGGGCGGCTACGACCAGCAGCACGGCGGCCGGCAGCAGGGCGGCTACGACCAGCAGTACTACGGCCAGTACCCCCAGCAGCCGGACCAGGGACAGCCCGGTCACGGCCGGCAGCAGGGCTACCACCAGCAGGACGGCCAGTACCCCCCCAACCGCGGCTACTGAGCCCGCCGGAGGGGACGCGGGGGCCGCGCGACCGTCCGCCGGCACCCGCGGCCGCCGGCGGACGGGACCACCCGGTCCGCACGACAGCCCCTAGAACCCCCGCGTCCGCTTCGCGGCCCGCCGCTTCTCCGCCGATCCGACCCGCAGGAACATCCGCGAGATCTCCGACCCGAGGTGCACCCCGATCGCGATGGCCATGGCCAGGGCGACCGCCTTGGTCAGCGACACCAGCCCCGCGTCGACCTCGCTCTGGGCGATCGCCAGCAGGCCGAAGTACGTGGCGGAACCCGGCAGCAGCGGGCCGATCGCCGCGGTGGTGTACGGCAGCGCGGAGGCGAACCGGTAGCGCGACAGCAGCTGCCCGAACAGGCCGACGAGCCCGGCCGCCGCCGCCGTCGAGGCGACCGGCGAGATCCCGCCGGCGTAGTGCATCGCGCCGTACACCACCCAGGCCACCCCGCCGTTGAGGGTCACCCACAGCACGGTGGAACGTTCCTGCTGGAGCAGGACCGCGAAGGTCAGCGACAGCAGCATCGACGCGCCGATCTGCACCAGCGGCTGCTCGGAGACGCCGAGCGCCGCGTCCGGGTTCAGCTCGGCGCCCAGCTGCACGCCGAAGTACAGCACCAGCAGCACCCCGACGACGATGCCCACGAAGAAGTACAGGACCTCCAGCAGACGCGCGGACGCGGTGATGTAGAACCCGGTCAGACCGTCCTGCACGCCCGCCACCAGGGCCCGCCCGGGCAGCAGCGCGAACAGCCCGCCGGTGATGACCGCGGACGCCTTCACGTCGACGTGCGCCAGCGTCAGCGCCACCCCGATCGCGGCCGGCGGCATCGCGGCCACCGTGAACTGGTAGAACTCCGGCAGCCCCCGCCCCGCGCACTGCCACGCCAGCCGGTCGCCCAGCATCGCGCCGAGCGCCGCGGCGACGAACACCACCACGTCACCGCCGACGAGCACCGAGGCCGCGCCCGCGAGCAGCCCGCTCGCCGTGGTCAGCGCCCAGCCCGGGTAGGGGTGGCGGTTGCGGCGGATCTCCGCGAGCCGCCGGTAGGCCTCCTCCAGGGAGACCGCCGTCTCCGGGTCGCTCAGGTCGTCCACCAGCCGGAACACCGCCGACAGCCGGGTGTAGTCGGTGCCCCGGCGGCGCACCGTCCGGGACGCCGTCACCGGGTCGTCGACCAGGGACGGCTGGTAGGAGATCGACAGCAGCGTGAAGGTGACGGTGGGTTCGCAGCGGTCCAGGCCGTAGGACCGGCACACGGCGAACATCGCCGCCTCCACGTCCTCGGCGCCCTCACCGCCCGCCAGCAGCAGCTCGCCGATGCGCAGCGTCAGGTCGAGCACGCGCGGGACGGCCGGGCCGCCCTCCTCGGTGCGCTGCACCGGCTCCGGGGCCGGCCGCTCGGCCACCGGCATGCGCAGCATGGTGCGCATCCGGTCCTGCCAGGGCACGTCCTTCGTCAGGCTGACCACCGGCGTGCCGGCCGCCGGGGTGAACGCGGGCGGGGCGTGCCGGGTGCTGTAGGTGCTCGGCGTGCTGAACGCCGACCCCTCCGGCTCGGCCTGCTGCGCCGCCGGCGGCACGTCGAGCCCCCGGGGCAGGGCGAACTCGGAGGTCGTCTCGGACTCCGAACCGGCCCGGGGCACGGCCAGCCCCTCCGGGACGGCGAACTCGGAGGTGGTCGACGACTCGGTGTCGGCCGGCGCCGCGACCCCGGCGGGCGGTCTCGGCGGATACGTGCCCCTCGCCTCGTCCGACTGCGGCTTGCGGTCCTCCGCGTCCGTCACTGACCAGCGCTCCCTGTACGACACCGTGCGTCGCCCTCAGTATGCGCACGGACGGACCGACGGGCCGCACGCGTGCGCGTGCGGCCCGTGGGCGTCACGGGGCCGGAAGCGGCCCCTGCGGTCTCAGTGACCGCCCTGCTCCGTGTGGCGCTTGTAGGACCGCTCGATCTCGGCCTCGGCGTCCGTGCGGCCCACCCAGTTGGCACCCTCGACCGACTTGCCCGGCTCCAGGTCCTTGTAGACCTCGAAGAAGTGCTGGATCTCCAGGCGGTCGAACTCGGCCACGTGGTGGATGTCGCGCAGGTGCTCCATCCGCGGGTCGGACGCCGGCACGCACAGCACCTTGTCGTCGCCGCCCGCCTCGTCGCGCATCCGGAACATGCCGACGGCACGGCACTTGACGAGGACGCCGGGGAAGGTCGGCTCGTCCAGGATGACGAGGGCGTCCAGCGGGTCGCCGTCCTCACCGAGGGTGCCCTCGATGAAGCCGTAGTCGGCCGGGTAGACCGTCGAGGTGAAAAGGTGCCGGTCCAGGCGGATCCGACCCGTCTCGTGGTCCACTTCGTACTTGTTGCGCGAACCCTTCGGGATCTCGATCGTGACGTCGAACTCCACCGGTGGCTCCTCCATGATCAGCACATAGTTCTGGTGGTTAAGTGTCCCTCACGCAGGTGTGTGATCGCGAAAGGGGCTGGTCTTCGTGCCGGAGCTGAGGCCTTGGCGGGCCGCGAGACCGCGCGTGGCGCGGGTCGCGGACGCCGTACGACCGCGTCTGGCACGTGCCGCGGACAGCGTACGGCCGCGCCTGGCCCGGGCCGCGGGTCCGCGGGTCGCGCGGCTCGGGCGGGACGGATCACCGCAGGTTCCGCTCGGGGTGGCGCGGACCTGGCGGTACACGGCGGGCGCCGCCACCGCCGGACTGGCACTGGCCGCCGGCGTGGTCTCCGCCGCCGGCCCCTGGGACGCCTCGGGTCAGCGTACGGCCGAGCGGTACCGGGCCGCCGCGCACGAACGGACGCGTGGCGCAGATCACGGCCGGGCGCCCGCCCCCGGACCCCGGACGCCGCGCCCCGCCCCCAGCGCCGCCGCCGTGCTGACCGGACTCGGCGGCGTCAGCACCGTGAAGTCCGCCCCCGGCGGCAAGGCCCTCGCCGACCTCCTCGACCCCCTCCTGAAGGCCCCGGCCCTCGGCCCCCGCCGCTCCGCCGCGGTCGTCGACGTCACCACCGGACGGCCGCTGTACGGCACCGGCTCCGGCACCGCGCTCACCCCCGCCTCCACCACCAAAATCGCCACCGCGGTCGCCGCCCTGTCCGCCCTGGGCCCCGACCACCGCCTCACCACCCGCGCCGCCCTCGAACCCGACACCAAGGAGGTCGTCCTGGTCGGCGGCGGCGACCCCACCCTCACCGCCCGCGAGGACCCGGCCGACGGCTCCGCGAGCCTGCGCGCGCTCGCCCGGGACACGGCCGCGGCCCTCGCCCAGCGCGGCCTCCGCGAGGTGACGCTCTCCTACGACAAGACCCTGTACGCGGGTTCCGAGAGGCACCCGATCGGGGTCAACGACAACCTCGCCCCCGTCACCGCCCTGATGACCGACGAGGCCCGCACCGACGACAGCACCGGCGGCCCGGCCCCGCGCGTGCCCGACCCGGCCGCCGACGCCGCCCGCAGGTTCGGCGACCTGCTCGGCGAGCACGGCATCGAGGCGCGGCCCCCGGGCCCCTCGAAGGCGACCACCCGCGCCACCACCCTCGCCACGGTCGCCTCGCCCCCGCTGTCGGCCCTGGTCGAACGCATGCTCACCCACAGCGACAACGACATCGCCGAGGCCCTCGCCCGCCACACCGCGCTCGCGACCGGCGGACGCGCCGACTTCGCCGGCGCCGGCCAGGCGATCCGCACCCAGCTGGCCAAGCTCGGCGTGCCCCTCACCGGGGCCGTCTTCCGGGACGGCAGCGGACTGGACCGCCGCAACCGGCTCTCCGCGGACGTCCTGACGGCCCTGCTCCTCACGTCCGCCGACCCCGCCCGCCCCGCCCTGCGCCCCGTCCTCACCGGCCTGCCCGTCGCCGGCTTCACCGGCACCCTGACCCACCGCTATGCGGACGGCGCCGCCGGTGTCGTCCGCGCCAAGACCGGCACCCTGACCGGCGTCAACGCCCTGGCGGGCACGGTCGTCGACCACAGCGGCCGGCTCCTGGCCTTCGCCTTCCTCGCCTCGGACACGACCGACCCGGTCGCCGCCCAGACCACCCTGGACAAGGCGGCCACCGCCCTGGCGGGCTGCGGCTGCCGCTGACCCCGCACGGCGGCCGGCCCCGGCGGCCGGCCGCCGCACGACGGCCACTGCCGGACGCCACGCCCTGCCCCCGATGACGGGGCTCACGTACGGTTGACACATGACGAGCATCGGTGGCGCTGCCTCATCCGGGATGGTCGACTGGAATCTCGCGGTCGCGACCGCGACCCGGCTCGTACGGCCGGGCCCCGACGTCAGCCGCGACGAGGCCCGCGCCGTCGTCGCCGAGCTGCGCCGGCACGCCAAGGCCTCCGAGGAACACGTCCGGGGATTCACCGGCCTGGCCACCGAGGAGGGCCACGACACCCCCGTCCTCGTCGTCGACCGCCCGGGCTGGATCCGGGCCAACGTCGCCGGGTTCCGGGAGATCCTCCGCCCGCTGCTGGAGAAGATGCAGGAGCGGCGCGGCGGCGGCACCGGCAACGCGGTCCTCGGCGCCGTCGGCGGCAAGGTCACCGGCGTCGAACTCGGGATGCTGCTGTCCTTCCTCGCCTCCCGCGTCCTCGGCCAGTACGAGACCTTCGCCCCGGCCACCCGCGACCTCCCGGCCGGCGCGAACGGCGGCGGACGCCTGCTGCTCGTCGCCCCCAACATCGTCCACGTCGAACGCGAACTCGACGTCGAACCGCACGACTTCCGCCTCTGGGTGACCCTGCACGAGGAGACCCACCGCACCCAGTTCACCACCGTGCCCTGGCTGCGGGACCACCTGGAGGGCGAGATCCAGTCGTTCCTGGCGGAGACCGACGTCGATCCCATGACCGTCCTCGAACGCATCCGGGAAGCCGCCCAGTCCCTCGCTGGCGGGCGCCCCGAGGGCGAGGAGGACGACGGCGGCCGCTCCCTGGTCGAACTCGTGCAGACCCCCGCCCAGCGGGAGGTCCTCGGCCGCCTCACCGCCGTGATGTCCCTGCTGGAGGGCCACGCCGACTTCGTCATGGACGGCGTCGGACCCGCCGTCGTCCCGTCCGTCGCCGAGATCCGCGAGAAGTTCCAGCAGCGCCGCGCCAAGGGCGCCTCCCGCCTGGACATGGCCCTGCGCAAGCTCCTCGGCCTGGACGCCAAGCTCCGCCAGTACCGGGACGGCGAACGCTTCGTGCGGGCCGTCGTCGGCGAGTGCGGCATGGACGGCTTCAACCGCGTGTGGACCTCGCCCAACACCCTCCCCACCAAGGCGGAGATCGCCAAACCGGCGGACTGGATCGCACGGGTGCACCGCAAGCCGGAGGCGTGAACGCCGTGGAGGGGTCGTGAAGCGAAACCGGCCGCCGGCAGGCGAACGCCCCTTCAATCACCCGTCCGAGGGACCGTGAGCGAGGGGTAGGCGTGCAATGCTCGGGGAACGGCCCGGTTCTGTCACCATCTACACACTCTGAGTGACCGATCTCGGGCTCACCCCCCGAAAACTTCATGAAGGGAACCGGACATGGGTCCCCATCCTGCGGTCGCGGCGATACGCCTGGCGGTCCGCCGCGTCCTCCACGACATCCTCACCGAGCAGCACAGCGCCACCGGCGAGCCCGCCCACGCACCGGCGTACGCGCCCGCCCACCGGCACGCGCCCCCGCCCCCGCCCCTCGTGCTCGTCGCCTGCTCCGGCGGCGCCGACTCCATGGCCCTCGCCTCCGCCCTCGCCTTCGAGGCCCCCCGGCTCGGCATCCGCGCCGGCGGCGTCACCGTCGACCACGGCCTGCAGCCCGGCTCCGACCTGCGCGCCGACGACGTCGTCCTGCGGATGCGCGAACTCGGCCTCGACCCCGCCGAGTCCGCGACCGTGACCGTCGGCCGCGACGGCGGCCCCGAGGCGGCCGCCCGCGACGCCCGCTACGCCGCCCTCGACGCCGCCGCCGAACGCCACGGCGCGTGCGCCGTCCTGCTCGGCCACACCCGCGACGACCAGGCCGAGACCGTCCTGCTCGGCCTCGCCCGCGGCTCGGGCATCCGCTCCCTGTCCGGCATGGCCGCGGTCTCGGGGGCCGGCGGCCGCTACCGGCGCCCCTTCCTCCAGCTCGACCGCCAGACCGCCCGCAAGGCCTGCATGGCCCAGTCCCTGCCCGTCTGGGACGACCCGCACAACGCCGACCCGGCCTACACCCGGTCCCGGCTGCGCCACGAAGGGCTGCCCGCCCTGGAGAAGGCCCTCGGCAAGGGCGTCGTCGAGGCCCTCGCCCGGACGGCCCAGCTCTCCCGCGACGACGCCGACGCCCTCGACGCCTGGGCCGCGCAGGCCGAGGCGGGCGTCCGCGACGCCGCCGGCCGCCTGGAGTGCGCCAAGCTCCACGCGCTGCCGCCCGCCGTGCGCCGCCGCATCCTGCGCCGCGCGGCCATCGAGGCCGGCGCCCCGGCCGGTTCGCTGTTCGCCCGGCACATCGAGGAAGTCGACCGGCTGATCACCGGCTGGCGCGGGCAGGGGGCCATCAACCTCCCCGGCAGGGTCGTCGCCCAGCGCCAGGGTGGCAGACTGGTGATTCGGCAAGGCTGAATCCTGGCCCCACGGCTCAGCCGCGGGACCGTCCCCGGACGGTCCCGGAACCGAGCAGCCACGGGGCACGACCGAAAGTGATGCGGGTGGACGCGAAAGACATGGGTGCCGACCTCCAGCAGGTGCTCATCACCAAGGAAGAGATCGACGCGAAGCTGGCCGAGCTGGCCGCGAAGATCGACGCGGAGTACGCGGGCAAGGACCTGCTGATCGTCGGCGTCCTGAAGGGCGCGGTGATGGTCATGGCCGACCTCGCCCGGGCGCTGTCCACCCCCGTCACCATGGACTGGATGGCCGTATCCTCGTACGGGGCGGGCACCCAGTCCTCCGGTGTGGTGCGGATCCTCAAGGACCTCGACACCGACATCAAGGGCAAGCACGTCCTCATCGTCGAGGACATCATCGACTCCGGCCTGACCCTGTCCTGGCTGATCTCCAACCTCGGCTCGCGCGAGCCCGCCTCCCTCAAGGTGTGCACGCTGCTGCGCAAGCCCGAGGCCGCCAAGGTCGCCATCGACGTGGAATGGGTCGGATTCGACATCCCCAACGAGTTCGTCGTCGGCTACGGCCTCGACTACGCCGAGAAGTACCGCAACCTCCCGTTCGTCGGTACGCTCGCGCCCCACGTCTACGGCGGCTGAGACGCCCGCCGGGGCGGCCCGACGGAGATCGGGAACCCCAGCGGGTCCGGCACCGTTGGAGCAAACGTAGGCGGGATCGCCAGCCGTCCCGTGCGGCTTCAGGTGACAATGCTGGGGTACCGTCCGAAGAAACAGCCTTTATCAAACTCACTATGGCAGGAGGGACGGGGCGGCACCGCTCCGTATGGATGGACGTGAAGCGATACTTCCGTGGGCCGGTCATGTGGATCGTGCTGGCCGTCCTTGCCGTGGTCGTGTTGATGCAGGTCGTCGGCTCCTCCGGCGGCTACAAGACGGTGGACACGGGCCAGGTCGTCCAGGCGATCAACCAGAACAGGGTCGAGTCGGCCAAGCTGACCACCGGCGACGAGCAGACCGTCAAGGTCCAGCTCAAGGACGGTGAGAAGGTCGAGGGCAGCTCGAAGATCCAGGCGAGCTACATCGGCGACCAGGGCGTCGACATCGCCAACACCCTGCAGAACAAGTACCAGGACAAGCAGATCCCGGACGGCTACACCGTCTCGCCGTCCAAGCAGAACCCGTTCGTGGGCATCCTGCTCTCCCTGCTGCCCTTCGTCCTCATCGTGGTCGTCTTCCTGTTCCTGATGAACCAGATGCAGGGCGGCGGCTCCCGTGTCATGAACTTCGGGAAGTCCAAGGCGAAGCTCATCACCAAGGACACCCCGAAGACGACGTTCTCCGACGTCGCGGGCTCGGACGAGGCCGTCGAGGAGCTCCAGGAGATCAAGGAGTTCCTCCAGGAGCCGGCGAAGTTCCAGGCCGTCGGCGCGAAGATCCCCAAGGGCGTCCTGCTGTACGGGCCTCCCGGTACCGGCAAGACCCTGCTCGCGCGCGCCGTCGCGGGCGAGGCGGGCGTCCCCTTCTACTCGATCTCCGGTTCCGACTTCGTCGAGATGTTCGTCGGTGTCGGTGCCTCCCGTGTCCGCGACCTGTTCGAGCAGGCCAAGGCGAACGCCCCGGCCATCGTCTTCGTCGACGAGATCGACGCGGTCGGCCGCCACCGCGGCGCCGGCCTCGGCGGCGGTCACGACGAGCGCGAGCAGACCCTCAACCAGCTGCTCGTCGAGATGGACGGCTTCGACGTCAAGGGCGGCGTGATCCTCATCGCCGCGACGAACCGGCCCGACATCCTCGACCCGGCCCTCCTGCGCCCCGGCCGCTTCGACCGCCAGATCGCGGTCGACCGCCCGGACATGCAGGGCCGTCTGGAGATCCTCAAGGTCCACCAGAAGGGCAAGCCGGTCGCACCGGACGTCGACCTGTCGGCCGTCGCCCGCCGTACGCCCGGCATGACCGGTGCCGATCTCGCCAACGTCCTGAACGAGGCCGCCCTGCTGACGGCCCGCAGCGACCAGAAGCTGATCGACAACAAGATGCTGGACGAGGCGATCGACCGCGTGGTCGCGGGCCCGCAGAAGCGGACCCGGATCATGTCGGACAAGGAGAAGAAGATCACCGCGTACCACGAGGGCGGTCACGCCCTGGTCGCGGCGGCCTCGCCGAACTCCGACCCGGTCCACAAGATCACGATCCTGTCGCGCGGCCGGGCCCTCGGCTACACCATGGTCCTGCCGGACGAGGACAAGTACTCCACCACCCGCAACGAGATGCTGGACCAGCTGGCCTACATGCTGGGCGGCCGCGCGGCCGAGGAGCTCGTCTTCCACGACCCGACCACCGGTGCCGCCAACGACATCGAGAAGGCCACCAACCTGGCCCGCGCGATGGTCACGCAGTACGGCATGACCGAGCGGCTCGGCGCGATCAAGTTCGGCGGCGACAACACCGAGCCGTTCCTGGGACGTGAGATGGCTCACCAGCGCGACTACTCGGAAGAGGTCGCCGCGCTGGTCGACGAAGAGGTCAAGAAGCTCATCGAGACCGCGCACAACGAGGCGTGGGAGATCCTGGTCGAGAACCGCGACGTCCTCGACAACCTCGTCCTCGCCCTCCTGGAGAAGGAGACGCTGGGCAAGGAGGAGATCGCCGAGATCTTCGCCCCGATCGTCAAGCGCCCGCCGCGGCCTGCGTGGACCGGTTCCTCGCGCCGCACGCCGTCCACCCGTCCGCCGGTGCTCTCCCCCAAGGAGCTCGCACTGACCAACGGTGCCAACGGCGCCGCGCCGGCGATCACCACCGCGAAGAGCACCGCCGCGGAGCCCGCCGCGACGCCGGAGCGAACCCCGGAGGACCGCCCCGAGAGCTGACCGCTCTCCCGGTGGCCCCCTCCCGGCCCGGAATGAACGCCGCGCCCCCCAGGTTCTAGCCTGGGGGGCGCGGCATTTCGCCATGTCCGCGTGCCGGGCCGCCAAGACACACAGGAACGAGGCACCACATGACCGACCCCGTGACGCTGGACGGCGAGGGGACCCTCGGCGAGTTCGACGAGAAGCGCGCCGAGAACGCCGTACGCGAACTGCTGATCGCGGTCGGCGAGGACCCTGACCGTGAGGGCCTGCGGGAGACGCCGGCGCGGGTGGCGCGGGCGTACAAGGAGATATTCGCCGGGCTCTGGCAGAAGCCGGAGGACGTGCTGACCACGACGTTCGACATCGGGCACGACGAGATGGTGCTCGTGAAGGACATCGAGGTGTACAGCACCTGTGAACATCACCTGGTGCCGTTCAGGGGTGTGGCGCACGTCGGGTACATCCCGTCGACCACCGGGAAGATCACCGGTCTGTCCAAGCTGGCGCGCCTCGTGGACGTCTACGCCCGCCGCCCGCAGGTGCAGGAACGACTCACCACGCAGATCGCCGACTCGCTGATGGAGATCCTGGAGCCGCGGGGCGTGATCGTCGTCATCGAGTGCGAGCACATGTGCATGTCGATGCGCGGTATCCGCAAGCCGGGCGCCAAGACCCTGACGTCGGCCGTGCGCGGACAGCTGCGGGACGCGGCGACGCGCAACGAGGCCATGAGCCTGATCATGGCGCGCTGACGCGCCGGACGGCGTGCCGGGCGCTCCTGGCGCGGCCGGGCGGTCGGGAGGACCGCCCGAGCCGGCAGGAGCGCCAGGGCCTGTGCGGCCGGTGCCCGGGTCAGGCCGCCGGTGCGGTGCCCTCGCCGTTGTTCTCGTCGTCTTCCGGGAGTCTGCAGACGCGTTCCAGGAAGAGGGCCGACGCTATGACGGCGATGCCCGCGAGGACCGAGAAGCCGGCGTAGACGGCCTGGTCGCGGCGGGCGGGGACGTCCAGCATCTCCAGGAGGAAGACGCCGGTGCCGCCGTACATGCCGGCGACCAGGGCGGCGACCAGGGCGCTGGCCTGGCCGAAGACGACGGCGCGGGCCGCCATCAGGGGGTCGACGCCCTTCGCCTCGGGGCGGCGCTCGCGCTGGGCCCTCAGGCGGGCGCGCAGGGACAGTGCCGTGGCCAGCAGGACGACGGCGATCAGGGCGAGGACGACGGGGGCGGCCAGCGGGACGCTGGGCAGGGTCCCGACCGAGTTCCAGAGGCGGGCGCCCGCCCAGGACAGGATCCCGGCGACGACGAAGACGCCGGCCAGCACCCTGATGCGCAGCTCTCTCACGGTGTCCCTTCGGTTCCCCCGGACGGTGGTCGTCTCGACCTTAACGGCTACTCGGGCAGCCGGAGTTCCAGATCCGCGCGGGGCGCGACGCCGGGCTCGGTGATCGCGCCGAGCAGGCCGGCCACGGGGCCGCGGCCGGGCAGCTCGGCGTCGGGGTCGACGTCGTGCCACGGTGCCAGGACGAAGGCGCGTTCGTGGGCGCGGGGGTGGGGGAGGGTGAGGCGCGGGTCGTCGGAGACGACGCCGTCGTAGGCCACGATGTCCACGTCGAGGGTGCGCGGGCCCCAGCGCTCGTCGCGGACCCGGTGGAAGGCCTCCTCGACGGCGTGCGCCCGCTCCAGCAGGGAGGACGGGGGGAGCGTGGTCTTCAGGACCACGACCGCGTTGAAGTACGAGGGCTGGCTGCCGGGGTCGACGCCCCAGGGCTCGGTCTCGTAGACGGGGGAGACCGCCTTGACGCGGATGCCGGGGGTGTCCTCCAGGGCGTCGACGGCGCCCTGGAGGGTCTCCAGGCGGTTGCCGAGGTTGGAGCCGAGGGAGATCACGGCGCGCTGCGGGTTGTGCAGGGTGGTGTCGGCCGCGTCGACCCGGTCGACGACGGAGGCGGGCACGGGCTGGACGGTCGGGTCCGTGGGGCCCTTGGCGAACGGCGCGGTCATACTCGGCTCCGGGTGATGGTGACGGTCACGTCGTCGAAGGGGACGGTGATCGGCGCGTCCGGTTTGTGGACGGTGACCTCGGCCTCCTGGACCGCCTCGTGCTTCAGACAGGCCTGCGCGATGCGCTCGGCGAGGGTCTCGATGAGGTTGACGGGCTCGCCCTCCACGACGGCCACGACCTCCTCGGCCACGATGCCGTAGTGCACGGTCTTCGTCAGGTCGTCGTCGGCGGCGGCCGGCCGGGTGTCCAGGCCCAGGACGAGGTCCACGAGGAAGGTCTGGCCCTCCTCGCGCTCCTTGGGGAACACACCGTGGTGCCCGCGGGCCTTCAGGCCGCGCAGCGCGACACGATCCACGCGAATCACTCCTGCAATCGTCGGTCTGGGCCGGCGGGCGCCGCGTGCGGGCGGCTTGCCGGCCTCGGTCGAATCTACCTGCGGGCACCGACAGGACCGGGCCACGGGACACGGCCCCGGCCGGAGCCGGCGGGTCTCCCCGCGGGTCTCCCCGGGAGAGCCCGGCGGCACACGGGCCGGTGCGTCCCCCGTCCCCCGGCCGGTGCTGCCCGGCACCTCCTGGTTCCCGTGTGTTTCTCCTGTACGGCCGTCTACCCACTCAGGAGGGTGTGTCGTCGTCCGGGTTCTCGCCGTTCTCGTCGGTCTCGGCCAGGACGGGGGAGGCGTGGTGCGACCAGATCTTCCAGCCGTCGGAGGTGCGCCGGAACACGTTGGTGGCGACCACGAGCTGGCCGACCAGCGGGCCGAGCTCGTCGCCGCCCTCGGGGGCGGGGCCGCCGCTGAGGATGTTCTCCGTGCAGGTCACCAGGGCGGTGTCGCCGGTGACCGAGACGTGCACGTCGGTGAGGAAGAACTGGATGTAGTCGGTGTTCGCCATGATCAGGGCGTACGACCGCAGGACCTCGCCGCGGCCGGTGAGCACCGGCCAGCCCGGGTGCACGCAGGAGACCACGCCGGTGTCGGCCGGGTCGTGGTAGGTCTCGTCGACGCCCAGGTCGGCGGGGGTCAGCCAGAGCGACGCGAGTTCCTCGAAGTCGCCGTTCTCCATGGCCTCGTAGAAGGCCGTGTTGGCGGCCTCGACCTGTTCGACGTCGGTGTGGGGGGCGCTCACCGGGTTCCTTCTGCGCCGTCTGCCGTTGCGCGCGCTCCTTCGACGGCGCGCGCGACCCGTACGGCGTCCGCCGTCGCGCGGACCTCGTGGACGCGCACCGCCCAGGCGCCGGCGTGCGCCGCGAGCGCGGAGACGGCGGCGGTGGCCGCGTCGCGCTCGCGCGCGGGCGGGGGCGCGCCGTCCGGTCCGGCCAGGACGCGGCCGAGGAACCGCTTGCGGGAGGCGGCGACGAGCAGGGGGTGGCCGAGGCCGAGGAGGCGGTCCAGACGGGCGAGGAGCGCGAGGTCGTGGTCGGCGCCCTTGGAGAAGCCGAGGCCGGGGTCGACGATGATCCGGTCGGGCGCGATGCCGCCCTCCAGGACGGCCTCCACGCGCGCGCGCAGCTCGTCGACGACTTCGGTGACGACGTCGTCGTAGACGCCCTGGACGTTGCCGCCCTGGAGGAAGCCGCGCCAGTGCATGACGACGAAGGGGGCGCCGGCCCGGGCGACCACCGGGATCATGTCCGGGTCGGCGAGGCCGCCGCTGACGTCGTTGACGAGGGCGGCGCCGGCTGCGAGGGCCTGGTCGGCGACGGAGGCGCGCATGGTGTCGACGGAGATCGTGACGCCTTCGGAGGCCAGGCCCCGCACGACGGGGATGACGCGCCGCAGTTCCTCGGCCTCGTCGACGCGGGTGGCGCCGGGGCGGGTGGACTCGCCGCCGACGTCGACCAGGTCCGCGCCTTCGCTGACCAGGGCGAGGCCGTGCTTGACGGCGGTCGTCGTGTCGAACCAGCGGCCGCCGTCGGAGAAGGAGTCGGGTGTCACGTTCACGACTCCCATGACCGCGCACCGGTCCCATGCCGGAAGGCCTGCCACGCGCCCGCGTCCGCTCTGGTTGCTCATACGTTCAGCGTAGGCCCGGGGGCGGCCGGGCAGCGCCGCGGGCCGGGTGCGCCGGTGGTGCCGGGTCGCGCGGGCCCGGGCGCTTCGGTGCCGTCGGCCCGCGGAAGTCCGGGCGCCGCGCTGGCGTGAGGTCGCGCCGGTCCGGGCCTTCGGCGGTGTCGTGCCGCGCGGACCGTGCGTTCCGGTGCCGTCCGGCGGGTGCAGGCGCGGACGCGGGCGCAGGGCGGCGGGTGGCGGCGCGGCGGTGGGGAGGAAGGCCGGCAGGGGCAGGGGCAGGGGCGGGGGCGCGCAGGACGTGACGGAGGCGGCTCACCGGGGGCGGGAGGGTGGGCGGCTGCCGGAGCGGGGGAAGCGGGCCGCGCGGAGACCGTGAATGCGCGCGCGGGCGCCCCGGAACGGGGAGGGCGGGAACACGGAATTCCGCAAGATCGTTTTCCTGGTGCCGGCCCGGAATGCCGCCGTTCACGACGGCGTGAATTCCTGATGCGCTGTGAACCCTTCGGTATGGCTTTGTTTTTACGGTGCGGGGCACCATGATTCGCCTACGCGCGGTAAGTTTCTGGCCATGCCACGTGGACGTCACCGTCATTCACCGCCCCTGCACAGGCTGCTTCCCCCGTCGGCGATCGCAGGCGTCTCCTTCGTCTGCGCCCTGGGACCCTGGGTGTTCACGGAACCGGCCGTGCTCCGCGGCCTGGCCGCGGCCGCCGCGGCGACGGCGGTCGTCGGCGCGGTCGTCATGCGCCGCTGGGACACCCAGGCGGGCAAGCGCGTCGCCGAGCTCACGCGCGCGCGGGCGAGCGACGAGTGGCGTTTCGAGGAGCGGGTCGCCGAGTTGGAGGCCGACCTGGAGGAATCCCGCGAACTGCGCGGGAAACTGGAGCAGCGGCTGCGCGCCAAGCGCGCGGAACTGACGGGGCTGCGCAACGAGCACGCGGCACTGCTGCGGCGCTACGCCACGGCGGAGACCGAGCGCGCGAGCGTTCTGGAAGCCCGTCGTGTGCTGGAGATAGAGGCCGCGGTTCCGGCGCGCGCCCTGCCCGCCGGATCCGCGGGGGCGAGTGCGGAGCCGGCCGCGGCGGACGGGGCGTCCGTACCGGAGGCCGGGCCCGTGGCCGGCACCGGCGACAGCGGCACCGAGGCCGGTACCGCGCCCGAGGCGGGCGGGGAGCAGCCGGACGCCGCGTGGTCGGTGTTCTCCCCGGAGGGCTCCCGGCTGTTCCTGCGGGCCCGGTCGGCGCTGGCGCGCTTCGACGTCGGCGGTCCCGGGAGCGGGGGCGACGGCGCCGCCGCGCAGGACGCCGCGGAGAAGCACGCCGCCGTGGAGGACGCCGCCGTGAAGGACGCCGCCGTGAAGGACGACACCGTGCGGAGCGGCGCCCCGCGCGGCGACGGACCCGAGGGCGGTGGCCCGGAGGGCGGCATCCCGGACGGCGCCGCCCCGCAGGACGAGGCCGCCGGGGCTCCGGCCGCGCGGGAGAGCGTCGTGGCGGCCCCGAGGGAGCGCGAGGGCGAGCGGGAGGACGCGCCGCGGGAGCGGTCCGGGGCGGCCGACGGGCACGAGCAGGCGGGCGCCGCCACCGGCTCCGCGCCGGACGCGCCGGGGCAGCCCGGCGGACCCGTGCAGCGGCCCGCCGGGCACTTCACCGTGCCGACCGCGGTGGCCGTCGTACCGCCGGCCGCGCCCGTACGGCGTCCGGTGACCGAGGGCGGGTTCGACTTCTTCGGCACCAAGAAGGGGACCGAGCGGGCCGCCCTGGAGGCCGTGCAGAACGAGGACCTCGCCGACGTCGTGGGCCAGGAGGCCCTCGCCCTGCACAAGGCGGAGACCGAGGCGCGGTTCAAGCCCGCGGACGAGGAGTCGCGGGCCGTGGGCCAGGTCATCGACCTGACGGCGCACGACGAGACGGAGCGGATCGACGTACAGGGGCTGCGCAGCGCGGCGTCCTGACGCCGGCGTCCGGCGACGGAACGATCAGCCACCACCGCCCGCCCGCGGCCCGCAAACCGGGCCGCGGGCGGCGTCGTGTCCGGACGGCCGCGCTCCGGCCACCGGCCGGTCCTCACGCGTCCAGGAAACCCGCACGGAGCGTCCGGCGCCCCTCGGTCGCTCCGGTCTCCCCGGTTGTCCGGTGCCCATCGGTCGCCCTGGTCTCCCCGGTTGTCCGGTGCCCATCGGTCGCTCCGGTCGCCCCCGGGCGTCCAGCGCCCACCGGTCGCCCCGGTCACCCCCGGCCGCCCGGCGCCCCGCCCCGCACACGCCCCCACCACCCCCACCGGCCCCCGCCTCACACCATCCGGCGGTCCTCACACCATCCACCGGTCCGGCAGTGCCCCCTTGCGCCCCGTCCGTGACCGTTCGGCCTGCGCCCGCAGCAGCTCCGCCGCCTCGCCGGCGTCCCGGAGCCGTGCCGTCACCGTCTTGTTCGCCCCCGTGTCCACGTGCACGTCGGCGACCCCGCGCGCCCGTTCCCACGGCCCCTGCGTCAGCCGCACGCTCTGCACCTTGGCGTGCGGCACCAGCGCCAGGCTCCGCCGCAGCAGGCCCGACCGGGCCGCGAACACGGCGTCGGTGACGGCGAGTCCGTACCCGCGCCACCACACCGGCAGGCACCACCGGGCCCGGCGCGGCGGCGGTTCCAGGGCGGCGCGCGGCGGCACGGTCACGCCGGGCAGCACGCGCGCGACGACGGCCTCGGCGACCTCGCGCGGGGCGACCGGCGCCAGCACGGAGTTGGACGAGCCGGCCACGTCCAGTTCCACGCGCACCCAGCCGCGCCGCCGCCACAGCAGCGGCTCCACGATCCGCACGGTCTGCACCCGGCCCGGCGGGACCGTCTCGTGGGCCCGGTCCAGCAGGCCGTGGTCGATGCGCAGCCCGTCCGGGGACTCGCCCACCGTCCAGTCGTACTCCCCGACGAACCGCCCCACGCTGCTCGCGCCGGCCGCGCCCAGCAGCGGCAGCCCGGCCGCGAGGACCGTCCACACGCTCCCGGTGGCCAGCCACAGCACCGGCGGTACGACGAGGGCGGCGAGCAGCGTCCCCCAGGTCGAGCCGGTCAGCACCAGGGACACGGCGAGGACGCCGGGCGGCACGCGCAGCAGCCGCGTCACCGGCGCCTCGCCGACCTCCTGGGCCGTCTCCGGCGCGAAACCGGCCGCCCGGGCGAGCAGTTCGGCGCGCAGCGCCCGTGCCTCGCCGGCGCCGAGGAAGGCGAGTTCGTCCTTCTGGTCGGTGCCTATGACGTCGAGTCTGAGCTTGGCGACGCCCGCGACCCGGGCGAGCAGCGGCTGCGTGACGTCGACGGCCTGGATGCGCTCCAGCCGGATGTGCGCGGTGCGCCGGAAGACCAGGCCGGTGCGGATGCGCAGTTCGGTGTCGGTGACCGCGAAGTGCGTGAACCACCAGGAGAAGAAGCCGTAGGCCGCGGCGGCCGGGACGAGCACGGCCAGCGCGACGAGCAGCGTGCCCGTCGTCAGCCGGGTCAGCTGCCGCTGCGCGCCGTCCGGGTCGTGCACCGCCCACCCGGCGAGCACCGCGACCGGCGCCCAGGCCCGTCTGAGCGGCGTGACGGGGTGCAGCCGCCGCTCGGTCACGGGCGGCCGCTCCGTCACGCCGTCGGCGCCCGGGGCCGTCACAGTCCCGCCGATCGGGCCTCGCCCAGCTCGGTGAGCCGGTCGCGCAGCCGTTCCGCCTCGGCCGGGTCGAGGCCGGGGACGGTCGCGTCGGTCGCGGCGGCGGCCGTGTGCAACTGCACGCTGGCCAGCCCGAAGTGGCGTTCGACGGGGCCGGAGGTGACCTCGACCAGCTGCATCCGCCCGTACGGCACGACGGTCTCCTCGCGCCACAGCACGCCCCGGCTGATCAGCAGGTCGTCGGCGCGCTCGGCGTACCGCCAGGAGCGCCAGTTGCGCTCCAGCAGCACCCAGCCCCACAGCAGCAGGGCCAGCGGCAGCAGCGCGAGGGCGGCCCAGGCCGGGCCGGCGAGCACGCCCGGCACCACCGCCGCGGCCACGGTCAGCAGCCCCAGCCACACCACCAGCAGCAGCCGCCGCATCCTCAGCAGTCCGCGCGGCAGCCCGGTCCACACCGGCTCGCCCCCCGCGTCCGCCGTCCCCGCCGTCCCCGTGCCGTCCGGGCTCCCCGTCTCCATGAGGCCAGCGTACGTAGGGGAGACTGTGTCCATGACTCCTACGACGGAGACCATGGTCGGTATCGGCGGCGCCGCGGAGAGCACCGACATGGTGCTCAACATCGGACCGCAGCACCCGTCGACGCACGGGGTGCTGCGCCTGAAGCTGCTCCTGGACGGCGAGCGCATCACGCGCGCCGAGCCGGTGATCGGCTACATGCACCGCGGCGCGGAGAAGCTCTTCGAGGCGCGCGACTACCGCCAGATCATCGTGCTCGCCAACCGCCACGACTGGCTGTCGGCCTTCTCCAACGAGCTGGGCGTGGTCCTCGCCGTGGAGCGCATGCTCGGCATGGAGGTGCCCGAGCGGGCGGTGTGGACGCGCACGCTGCTGGCGGAGCTGAACCGGGTGCTCAACCACCTGATGTTCCTCGGGTCCTACCCGCTGGAACTGGGCGGCATCACGCCGGTGTTCTACGCGTTCCGGGAGCGCGAGACGCTCCAGAACGTCATGGAGGAGGTCTCCGGCGGACGCATGCACTACATGTTCAACCGGGTCGGCGGCCTCAAGGAGGACCTGCCGGCCGGCTGGACCGCACGCGCGCGTGCCGCCGTCGCCGCCGTGCGCTCGCGCATGGACGTCTACGACGACCTGGTGCTCGGCAACGAGATCTTCCGGGGGCGCACGCGGGGCGTGGGCGTCCTCGCGCCCGAGGCGGTGCACGCCTACGGGGTGAGCGGCCCCATCGCGCGAGCCTCCGGCGTCGACTTCGACCTGCGCCGCGACGAGCCGTACCTGGCCTACGGCGAGCTGCGGGACGTCCTGCGCGTGGTCACCCGCGAGGAGGGCGACTGCCTGGCCCGCTTCGAGTGCCTGCTGGAGCAGACCCACAACGCCCTCGACCTCGCCGACGCGTGCCTGGACCGGCTCGCCGGCCTGGCGCCGGGGCCGATCAACCAGCGGCTCCCCAAGGTGCTGAAGGCGCCCGAGGGCCACACGTACGCGTGGACCGAGAACCCGCTCGGCATCAACGGCTACTACCTGGTCAGCAAGGGCGAGAAGACGCCGTACCGCCTGAAGCTGCGCTCGGCGTCGTACAACAACATCCAGGCGCTGTCGGAGCTGCTGCCGGGGACGCTGGTCGCGGACATGGTCGCGATCCTGGGGTCACTGTTCTTCGTGGTCGGGGACATCGACAAGTAGGGCGCCGAGGCCGGCCGGGCCGACCGGCTGGAGCAGCCAGCCGAAGTCGCCCAGGCCGCCCGGGGCGGTGAGCTCGGCCGCCTCGCCCGCGCCCGCGAGGGCGCGCAGGTACGCGGCGGGGTCCGTGGAGGCGAGCGTGAGCGGGGGGCGTGCGCCGGTGACGCCCAGGGCGCGCAGGGCGTCGCGCTGCCGGACGAGGCGTCCGCCGGGCAGCGCGCACGCGTCCAGCGCGACGTGCGCCGTGAGGTCGCACGACCCGTCCGGCACGGGCGCCGTTCCGCGGCCCTCCCGGAACCCGGTGAGCGTCCCGAACGGCGGACGCGTCCGCGCCGTGTGCCCGTAGTCCACGGCGACGGCGAGCCCGCGCGCGACCCGGGCGACGGCGGACGCCCACGCGGTGTCCCGGGGCAGCCCGATCTCCGCCCGGTACCCCGGCTCGGCCGGCAGCGGCCACCACCGCGCCAGCCACCGCTCCTCGGCCCCGGTCACCGGCTCCCCGAGCCGCTCGGTGCCGTCCGCCCGCACCAGCACCCGCCGTGCCACGCCCGCGGCGTCCACCTCGGCGACCTCCACGGGCACGTTGTCCAGCCACTCGTTGGCGAACAGCAGCCCGTTGACGCCCTCCGGGGGCCGCGCCCGCCACTCGATCCGGTGATCGAGACCGCCGGGGCGATCGGCGATCTCCACGGCGTACGCGCGCGTGCGGGCGGCCACGGCGTCCGGCAGCGCGGCGAGCACCCCGGTGACGAGTTCGCCCCGGCCGGCCGCCATGTCGACGAAGTCCAGCGCCGCGGGCCGGCCCAGCGCCTCGTCCACCCGGCACAGCAGCGCGGCCACGGCCCGCGCGAACAGCGGCGAGGCGTGCACGGAGGTGCGGAAGTGCCCCGCGGGGCCCTCCGGCCTGCGGTAGAAGCCGTCCGGCCCGTACAGCGCCTCCTGCGCCGCCGCCCGCCACCCGCGCCACTCGCCGTCGCCGCCCGTCGTCCCCTCCGTCACCGGCTCAGGCTACGCGTACGCAATCACCGGAACTCCACCTTGGGGAGTACGCGCGCCGGACGCGGATCGGTCCTCCGGTTGACCCCTGCACACATCTCGCTTCCCTACGCTGGGTTACGTGCAGCGCCTCTATGACTTCCTCCGCAGGCATCCGACGTGGGTCGACGGCTTCTGGGCCGTGGTCCTGTTCGGCGTTTCGGTGCTGGGCGGAGCGGTCCGCGAGGAGGCCGGCGGATCGGCCCCGGCCGCCGTCGCCGTCCCGATCGTGCTGCTGCTGTCCCTGGTGGTGGCGCTGCGCCGCCGGATGCCGGAGAAGATGCTGCTGCTGGCGGCCGGGCTCGGCGTGGCGCAGCTGGTCGCGGACGTCGGGACGCTGCCCGCCGACTTCGCGCTGCTGGTGATCGTCTACACGGTCGCGGCGAACGGCGCCCGCTGGGCCTCCCGCTTCGGGCTGGCCGCGGGCCTGTGCGCGGCCCCGGTCGCGCAGCTGCGCTGGCCCAGCGAGCAGACGGGCGTGGCGGGCAACATCGCCCTCACGGTCTTCCAGACCGTGCCGTTCGCCCTCGCCTGGGTGCTCGGCGACTCGATCCGCACCCGCCGCGCCTACTTCGCGCAGCTGGAGGAGCGCGCCGCCCGGCTGGAGAAGGAGCGCGAGGCGCAGGCCAAGGTCGCGGTCGCCGCCGAACGCGCCCGGATCGCCCGCGAGCTGCACGACGTCGTCGCGCACAACGTCTCGGTGATGGTGGTGCAGGCCGACGGCGCCGCCTACGTCCTGGACGCCGCGCCCGACCAGGCGAAGAAGGCCCTGGAGACGATCTCCTCCACCGGCCGGCAGGCCCTCGCCGAGATGCGCCGCCTGCTGGGCGTGCTGCGCACCGGCGAGCACCAGGAGGCCGGCGAGTACGTGCCGCAGCCCGACGTGGAGCAGATAGGGGAGCTGGTCGAGCAGTGCCGCGGATCGGGGCTGCCCGTCGACTTCAAGGTCGAGGGCACCCCGCGCCCGCTGCCCAGCGGCGTCGAGCTCACCGCGTACCGCATCGTGCAGGAGGCGCTCACCAACACCCGCAAGCACGGCGGGCCGGACGCGGGCGCGAGCGTACGGCTGGTGTACTTCGACGACGGGCTCGGCCTGCTCGTCGAGGACGACGGCAAGGGCGCCCCGCACGAGCTGTACGAGGAGGGCGGGCTCGACGGCCAGGGCCACGGCCTGATCGGCATGCGCGAGCGGGTCGGCATGGTCGGCGGCACCCTGGACGCGGGCCCGCGTCCGGGCGGAGGATTCCGCATCAGCGCCCTGCTCCCGCTCAAACCCGCGTGACGGGCCGCCGCACGCCCCTCGTTGACACCTGTCATGTTCCCCGTAACGAACCCCGCGCTCCCCGCGCGACCACGGAAGAGGACCCGATGACGATCCGCGTGATGCTCGTCGACGACCAGGTGCTGCTGCGCACCGGGTTCCGGATGGTGCTCGCCGCCCAGCCGGACATGGAGGTCGTCGCGGAGGCGGGCGACGGCGTCGAGGCACTCCAGGTGCTGCGCGCGAGCGCCGTCGACGTGGTGCTGATGGACGTGCGCATGCCGAAGCTGGACGGGGTGGAGGCGACCCGCCGGATCTGCGCGGACCCCGACGCGCCGAAGGTGCTGATCCTGACCACCTTCGACCTCGACGAGTACGCCTTCTCCGCGCTGCGGGCGGGCGCCTCCGGGTTCATGCTCAAGGACGTGCCGCCCGGCGAACTCCTCGCCGCGATCCGGGCCGTGCACAGCGGTGACGCGGTGGTCGCGCCGTCCACCACCCGCCGGCTGCTGGACCGCTTCGCGCCGATGCTGCCGGGCACCGGCGCGCAGCCCCGGCTCAAGGAGCTGGAGCGGCTCACCGAGCGCGAGCGCGAGGTCATGGTGCTGGTCGCGCAGGGCCTGTCCAACGGCGAGATCGCGGCCCGGCTCGTGCTGTCCGAGGCCACGGTCAAGACGCACGTGGGCCGCATCCTGACCAAGCTGGGGCTCCGGGACCGGGTGCAGGTGGTGGTGCTGGCGTACGAGACGGGGCTGGTGCGGGCGGGCGGCCTGGGCTGACGGCGGCCGCCGCCGGGGTCAGACAGCCCTTAGCGGAGTATCCCTTCCAGGAAGTCGCTGCCCAGCCGGGCCACCACCGCCACGTCCAGCTGGTGCAGGACGTACCGCCCGCGGCGGCGCGTGGTGATCAGGCCCGCCTTCTTCAGCACGGCCAGGTGCCGGGATATCTCCGGCGCCGTCACGCCGTGGGCCTGCGCCAGCTCGCTGGTGGTGTGCGCGCTGCGGGCCAGGTGGCGGCACATGCGCATGCGGACGGGGTGGGACAGCGCGGTCATCCGCAGCGCGAGCTGCTCGACGGAGGCCGGCGAGGCCAGTTCCGGCGAGCCGACCGGGTAGTGCAGCACCGGCTGCCAGCCGTACCGGTGCAGGACCATCAGGTGCGGCCAGCCCAGGCTCGTCGGCACGAGCAGCAGGCCGCCGTCCCCGGTGGCCGTACGGCCCTCGCCCAGCTTGTCGACCGTGATGCGGCCGGCGGCCTCGTCCAGCGTCACCGCCGGGGAGACGGCGGCCAGCGCCCCGGCCAGGCCCTTGTGCCGCAGCAGGTCCGTCTTGTGGCGGGTGTCCGCCGCGATCCGGTGGCGCAGCCGGGACCAGGCCTCCGCGAAGAACGCCTCGTCGCAGTCCCGCAGGAACTGGCGCAGCCACGCCCGGATCCGGGGCGGGTCCGCCAGCAGCCGCTCGGTGAACCGCAGTTGCTGCGGTCCGCGCGCGGCGGCCAGCTCCAGCGCCCGCCGGCGCGCCCCGGCGTCGGAGAGCGCCGTGGGGCCGGGCGTGCTGTACGGCAGCGCGCAGGTGAACTCCAGCGCCGCGTCCACGAACTCCTCGTCCGTCAGCTTGTCCAGGAGGTCCAGCTCCTCGGCGAGCGTGGCGCCCGGCAGCGTGCGGCCGCCCGGGACGCCGGCGCACGGCAGGAACAGGTCCGAGAACGTCGTCCGCCACAGGAAGTCGGCCTCGCACATCCGGTCGGCCAGGTGCGAGTCGAGCCGGGCCGTCACCCCCGTCACCCAGGCCTGCAGGCCGGGGTGGTGCCCCGGCTCGGACAGCGCGTGCAGCGCCATGCCGAGCTCGGCCAGGGGTGAGGGCACGACGGCGATCCTCTCCGGCCGCAGCCCCGTGATGTCGATGCGCACGCTCATGCCCACATGGTGCACCCCGCCACCGACAGCGCGGCCCCGGCGGCGGCCGTTCCCCGGGGCGGTCCGGGCCGGGCCCGGAGACGGGGCGCTCCCTGCCGGCCCGAGGTCCGGTCTTCGGGCCGGGGGCGCCGGCCGCCGCCCCCGGCGGCCCGGCGGAGCCCTACGCCCCCTCCCGCCCGGGCAGCCGGGCCGCGAACGCCGCCGCCGCGGACCGCACGTCCTCGGGCGTCCAGCCGAGCCCCTCCGCCCGTACGTAGACCTCCGTGCAGGACAGGCCCGGGCCCTTCTCGTCCCAGCCGTGCGCGAACAGGACGGTGCCGGTCTCCTCGGCGGTGCGGACCGCGGCCTCCGCGGCGGTGCCGGCGTGGTACGGCAGCCAGACCTGGAAGTCGTGGGTGTGCGGCACCTCGGGGTGGACGCGGGCCCACGGCACCCCGGCGGCCGCGAGGCCCTCGCGCAGCGCGGCGGCCACCACGCGCGCGTGCCGCACGTAGCCGGGCAGCCGCGGCAGCTCGCGCTCCAGGCCCGCGAGGGCCGACAGCACGGTGGGGAACTGCTGGTAGACGGTGCCGCCGTACCGGTGCCGCCAGGCCCTCGCCTCCTCCACCAGCGTGCGCGGACCGGCCAGGGCCGCGCCGCCGTAGGCGTCGAGGGACTTGTAGAACGACACGTAGACGCTGTCCGCCAGGCCCGCGATCTCGTCCAGGGGCCGGCCGAAGTGCTCGGTGGTCTCCCACAGGCGGGCCCCGTCGAGGTGCACGACCGCCTCCCGCTCCCGCGCGGCCTCCACCACCTCGGTGAGCTCCTCCCAGGACGGCAGGACGAAACCGGCGTCCCGGAGGGGCAGTTCCAGCATCAGCGTCCCGAACGGCTCCTCCAGGTCACGCACCTCCGCGGCGGTCGGCAGGCGCGGGGCGCTCGTCACCCGCACCGGCCGCAGCCCGCCGACCTGGCTCAGCGCGTGCCGCTCGTGCACCTCGGGGTGGCCGAGCGCGTGCAGGGCGACGACCGGGCTGCCGGTGCGGCCCGCCCAGCAGCGCAGGGCCACCTGCTGGGCCATCGTGCCCGTCGGGAAGAACGCGGCGGCCTCGGTGCCGAGCAGCGCGGCGGTCCTCTCCTCCAGGGCCGCGACGACGCCGTCGCCGTACACGTCGGCCGTCTCGTCGAGGTCGTACGAGCCGCCCGCCTCGTCCAGGAGCGCCAGGCGCTCCCGGAGGGTCCGCACATAGCCGGGGCGCGCGAGCGCACGTTGTGCGCCCCTGAGTGCTGCGAGGCGCCGCTCCCGCAGCCGTGTGCGCCGTTCCTCGTCGGAGACCCGCTCCGCCTGCCGCCCGTCCTGCTCTCCCGTGTCGTCCACGCCCGGATCATCCCGTGTCCGCGGCCGTGCGGGCACCCGCGTTTCCGCGCCCCCGTCCCCGGGCGGGCGGCCGCCCCCGCGGTCCGCGGCCCGCGGACAGCCGGACACCCCCCGAACCGATCGCGTTAACATGACGAGAAATCGTCCGGTACCCGGAGCGGACTGGAACGGGAAGGCCGCCGTCGCGTGAGTACAAGCCAACAGCCAGATCCCAGGGACCGCCCCGCGCGGCTCACCGTCGGCGTCGTCGGCGCCGGTCGCGTGGGACCGGTGCTGGCCGCGTCCCTCCAGCTCGCCGGACACCACCCGGTGGCCGTCTCCGGGGTCTCCGACGCCTCCAGGCGGCGCGCCGCGCAGCTCCTGCCCGACGTGCCGATGGTCCCGCCCGCCGAGGTCATGCGCCGCGCCGACCTGGTGCTGCTGACCGTCCCGGACGACGCCCTGCCCGGGCTGGTCGCCGGACTCGCCGAGACCGGCGCCGTACGGCCGGGCCAGCTCCTCGTGCACACCTCGGGGCGGTACGGCGCGAAGGTGCTGGACCCCGCCCTGCGGGCCGGCGCGCTGCCGCTCGCCCTGCACCCCGCGATGACCTTCACCGGCACCCCCGTCGACGTGCAGCGGCTCGCCGGGTGCTCCTTCGGCGTCACCGCGCCCGAGGAGCTGCGGCTGGCCGCCGAGGCCCTGGTCATCGAGATGGGCGGCGAGCCCGAGTGGATCGCCGAGGAGAACCGCCCGCTCTACCACGCGGCCCTCGCCCTCGGCGCCAACCACCTGGTCACCCTGGTCGCCCAGTCCCTGGAGCTGCTGCGCGCGGCCGGCGTCGAGGCCCCCGACCGGATGCTCGGCCCGCTGCTGGGCGCCGCCCTGGACAACGCCCTGCGCTCCGGCGACGCGGCCCTCACCGGCCCCGTGGCGCGCGGCGACGCGGGCACCGTCGCCGCGCACGTCGCCGAGCTGCGCCGGCACGCCCCGCAGACCGTCGCCGGCTACCTGGCGATGGCCCGCGCGACCGCCGACCGGGCCCTGGCCCACGGGCTGCTGAAGCCGGAACTCGCCGAAGACCTGCTGGGCGTGCTCGCCGACGGAGCGGCCCGGCCCGAGAACGGGGAAGCCTCATGAGCCGCGCTTTCGCACTCGTCCCGACCTTCGCGGACCTGCGCCGCGTCCTGGACCGCTCCGCCGTGCCGGGCCGCACCGCCGTCGTGATGACCATGGGCGCCCTGCACGAGGGGCACGCCACCCTGATCAGGACGGCCCGCGAGCACGTCGGCCGCGACGGCTTCGTCACCGTCACCGTCTTCGTCAACCCGCTCCAGTTCGGCGCCGGCGAGGACCTCGACCGCTACCCGCGCACCCTGGACGCCGACCTGAGGACCGCCGAGCGGGCGGGCGCCGACATCGTCTTCGCGCCGTCGGCGGACGAGATGTACCCGGGCGGCAGGCCGCAGGTCACCCTCCGCGCGGGGGCCATGGGCGAGCGCCTGGAGGGCGCCTCGCGCCCCGGCCACTTCGACGGCATGCTCACCGTCGTCGCCAAGCTGCTCCACCTCACCCGCCCCGACGTGGCCTTCTTCGGCCAGAAGGACGCCCAGCAGCTCGCCCTGATCCGCCGCATGGTGCGCGACCTGGACTTCGGCGTCGAGATCGTCGGCGTGCCCACCGTCCGGGAGGACGACGGCCTGGCCCTGTCCAGCCGCAACCGCTACCTCTCGCCCCGGGAGCGGCGCACCGCCCTCGCCCTGTCCCACGCCCTGTTCGCGGGCCGGGACCGGCACGCCGCCCAGGAGGCGCTGCGCGCGCGGGCCCGCGAGGTGCCCGCCACGCACGCGCGTGCCGAGGCGCTCAGCGCCCTCGGGGAGTCCCGCGCGGCGGCCGACGCACACGCCGTCGCCACGGCCGTCCCGGGCGCCGCGGCGGCCGTCCGCGCCGCCGCCCGGGCGGTCCTCGACGAGGCCGCCCGCCTCGACCCGCCGCTCGAACTGGACTACCTCGCCCTGGTCGACCCCTGCGACTTCACCGAGATCGGGGACGACTTCAGCGGCGAGGCGGTCCTCGCCGTCGCCGCCCGGGTCGGCTCGACCCGGCTGATCGACAACATCCCCCTCACCTTCGGAGCCGCCTCGTGACCAGCACAGGCATACGACTGCACGCGCCCGCGCCCGGGTGGTCCATCGCCGCGGACGTCGTGGTCGTCGGCTCCGGCGTCGCCGGCCTCACCGCGGCCCTGCGCTGCGAGGCCGCCGGCCTGCGCACGGTCGTCGTCACCAAGGCCCGCCTGGACGACGGCTCCACCCGCTGGGCCCAGGGCGGCATCGCCGCCGCCCTCGGCGAGGGCGACACCCCCGGGCAGCACCTCGACGACACCCTGGTCGCGGGCGCCGGCCTGTGCGACGCGGAGGCCGTGCGGATCCTCGTCACCGAGGGCCCCGACGCCGTACGGCGGCTGATCTCCACCGGCGCCCGGTTCGACACCGACGACGAGGGCGGCATCGAACTCACCCGCGAGGGCGGCCACCACCGCCGCCGCATCGCGCACGCCGGCGGCGACGCCACGGGGGCCGAGATCTCCCGCGCCCTCGTCGAGGCGGTCCGCGCGCGCGGCCTGCGGACGATCGAGAACGCCCTGGTCCTGGACCTGCTCACGGACGCCGACGGCCGCACGGCCGGCGTCAGCCTGCACGTCATGGGCGAGGGCCAGCACGACGGCGTCGGCGCCGTCCACGCCCCCGCCGTGGTCCTGGCGACCGGTGGCATGGGGCAGGTCTTCTCCGCGACCACCAACCCGCCGGTCTCCACCGGCGACGGCGTCGCCCTCGCCCTGCGCGCGGGCGCCGAGGTCAGCGACCTGGAGTTCGTCCAGTTCCACCCCACCGTGCTGTTCCTCGGCCCGGACGCGGAGGGCCAGCAGCCCCTGGTCTCCGAGGCGGTCCGCGGCGAGGGCGCCCACCTGGTGGACGCCGACGGCGTGCGCTTCATGGCCGGCCGGCACGAGCTCGCCGAACTCGCCCCCCGCGACATCGTCGCCAAGGGCATCATGCGCCGCATGCAGGAGCAGGGCGCCGAGCACATGTTCCTCGACGCCCGCCACTTCGGCGCCGCGATGTGGGAGCACCGCTTCCCGACGATCCTGGCCGCCTGCCACGCCCACGGCATCGACCCGGTCACCGAGCCGATCCCGGTCGCCCCGGCCGCCCACTACGCCTCCGGCGGCGTCCGCACCGACTCCCGCGGCCGGACGACCGTCCCGGGCCTGTACGCGTGCGGTGAGGTCGCCTGCACCGGCGTGCACGGCGCCAACCGCCTGGCCTCCAACTCCCTCCTGGAGGGCCTGGTCTACGCCGAGCGCATCGCCGCCGACATCGCGGCGGCCCGGGCCGGCGACGCGCTGGCCGCGGGCGAGCCCGCACCGCTGCCGTACGCCGAGCGCCCCGCGCACCCGCTGCTGCCCGCCGAGGCCCGCTTCCGGATCCAGCGGATCATGACCGAGGGCGCCGGCGTGCTGCGCTCCGCCGCGTCCCTGGGCAAGGCCGCCGACCAGCTCCAGCGGCTGCACAGCGACGCCCGCGACGCCCTCGACGAGAACGGCAAGACGGCCGAGCCCGGCGTCGACACCTGGGAGGCCACCAACCTCCTGTGCGTGGCCCGCGTCCTGGTCGCCGCCGCGCAGCTGCGCGCGGAGACCCGCGGCTGCCACTGGCGCGAGGACCACGCCGACCGCGACGACACCGCGTGGCGCCGCCACATCGTCGTACGCCTGAACCCGGACCGCACCCTGGCCGTGCACACGACCGACACCGCGGACTTCCCCCCGACCCGGCACCCGTAGCAGCAGGAGCAGTGACACAAGTGACCTCCCACGACCTTCCCCTCGCCTCGTCCGGAGGCTGCGGCGACGACTGCGCCTGCGGTGCCGACGACACCTACCTGGAGTGCGGTCTGGACCCCGCGCTCGCCCAGCTCCTGGCCGACGCCGGGCTCGACCCGGTGGAGGTCGAGGACATCGCCAACGTCGCCGTCCAGGAGGACCTGGCGCACGGCGTGGACGTGACCACCGTCGCGACGATCCCCGAGGACGCCGTCGCCACCGCCGACTTCACCGCCCGCGAGGCGGGCGTCGTGGCGGGCCTGCGCGTCGCCGAGGCGGTGCTCTCCGTGGTCTGCGAGGAGGAGCTGACCATCGAGCGCCACGTCGAGGACGGCGACCGCGTGGCGGCCGGCACCAAACTCCTGTCGGTCACCACCCGCACCCGCGACCTCCTCACCGCCGAGCGCAGCGCGCTCAACCTGCTGTGCCGCCTGTCGGGCATCGCCACCGCCACGCGGGCGTGGGCGGACGCCCTGGAGGGCACCAAGGCCAAGGTCCGCGACACCCGCAAGACCACCCCCGGCCTGCGCTCCCTGGAGAAGTTCGCCGTCCGCTGCGGCGGCGGCGTCAACCACCGCATGTCCCTCTCCGACGCGGCCCTGGTGAAGGACAACCACGTGGTCGCCGCGGGCGGCGTCGCCCAGGCCTTCCGGGCGGTCCGCGAACGCTTCCCCGACGTCCCCATCGAGGTCGAGGTCGACACCCTGCACCAGCTGCGCGAGGTGGTGGACGCCGGCGCCGACCTGATCCTGCTGGACAACTTCACGCCCGGCGAGTGCGAGGAGGCGGTGGCCGTCGTCGACGGCCGCGCCCTGCTGGAGGCCTCGGGCCGCCTCACCCTGGAGAACGCCAAGGCGTACGCGGACACCGGCGTCGACTACCTGGCGGTGGGCGCCCTGACGCACTCCTCGCCCATCCTGGACATCGGCCTGGACCTGCGAGCGGCGGAGTAGGGCGGGTACCGGTCATGCTGCTGACGATCGACGTGGGAAACACGCACACCGTCCTCGGCCTGTTCGACGGCGAGGACATCGTCGAACACTGGCGCATCTCCACGGACGCGCGCCGCACGGCCGACGAGATGGCGGTGCTGCTGAAAGGCCTGATGGGCATGCACCCGCTGCTCGGCGACGACCTGGGCGACGGCATCGACGGCATCGCCATCTGCGCCACGGTCCCCTCCGTCCTGCACGAGCTGCGCGAGGTGACCCGCCGCTACTACGGCGACGTCCCCGCCGTCCTGGTCGAGCCCGGCGTCAAGACGGGCGTACCGATCCTCACCGACAACCCCAAGGAGGTCGGCGCCGACCGCATCATCAACGCGGTCGCCGCCGTCGAGCTGTACGGCGGCCCGGCGATCGTCGTCGACTTCGGCACGGCGACGACGTTCGACGCGGTCAGCGCGCGCGGGGAGTACGTCGGCGGGGTCATCGCCCCCGGCATCGAGATCTCCGTCGAGGCACTCGGCGTCAAGGGCGCCCAGCTCCGCAAGATCGAGGTGGCCCGGCCCCGGAGCGTGATCGGCAAGAACACGGTCGAGGCGATGCAGGCCGGCATCGTCTACGGCTTCGCGGGCCAGGTCGACGGCGTCGTCGACCGCATGGCCCGCGAGCTCGCCGACGACCCGGACGACGTCACCGTCATCGCCACCGGCGGCCTCGCCCCGATGGTCCTCGGCGAGTCCTCGGTCATCGACGAGCACGAGCCGTGGCTGACCCTGATCGGCCTGCGGATGGTCTACGAACGGAACGTGTCCCGCCTGTGAGGACCCGCCGCGGTGCCGGGTCGCACGACCCGGCACCGCGGGATGCCGCCGCGCCCACGGGGCCGCCCCCGGCGGCACGCGGTCGCCGGGGCGCGGGGGGCGGGCCGGGGAGATCCGCCGCGACGGCCGCCACCCGCGCCCGGCGTCCCTCCGGCGCTCCTCCGAAGACCGGTCCGGCGGCACCCCGCCGGGCCGGGCCCCGCGGCGCGACCCGGACCCGCCCCCACCCGGGCGCCGCGGTCTTTGCCCCGGCCCTGTCCATCGCTCGCGGGCCCCACGGCAGCCCTCCGCACCCCGGCCGCACCGGCCCCCACCGGCCACCCGCGGGCCCCCGGCCCCACGACACGCCCCGCCCGGCGGCAGGCCGCCCGCACCCACGCGAGTGGCCCCCCACGCCACACCTGCCTCTTATGTCAAATTTGTCTGATTAGCGCGTATCGTCGCGGCATGCCCACGCCTTATGGAAACCGCGGCGGCATGGCGTTCGGCACGGAGGAGCTGCGTGTGCTCCGCCGCGCTCTCGCCCTCGCCCTCCACCCCGCCCCCGCCTCGTCCGACGACGTCCAGGACTGCCTCCGCCTCGCCGAGTCGCTCGACGAGGCGATGCGCGAGGGTGCCCGCCTGCGTGCCTTCCTCGTGGCCGACCTCGGCCGGTACCGTGCCGCCCTCCCCGGCACCGCCGCCGGCTACCTCACGCTCCTGGGGGAGGCGCTGGCCGCCGGCCACCGGCCGACCCCCGACGACCTCGCGGCCCTGCGGGCCCTGCGCGGCAACCCGGCGGCGGCCGTCCTGCTGCGCCGCTGCGAGGCCCTGGCCGAACAGGAGGTCCGTGCCCGCCTCGCCGGCCGCGCGGTCCCGGCCGGCGAGGCCGCCGCGCTCCTGCCGACCGTCCCGGCCTCCCGCGCCCGCCTCACCGCCCTCCCGGGCGGCCGGTCCGACGGACCCCCCTCCCAGGTCCCCGCCGGGCGCGCCGCGGCAGCCGGGGAACCCTCCCGGGCCCCCGCCGAGAACCCCGGGGACCCCGGGGGCGAGCCCGCCCGGAAGCCGGCCTCCAGGCCCGCCCCCGCGGCCCCCCGGCCGGCTCCCGCCCCCGCCGCCCCCAAGCCCGGCCGTCCGATCCCGACCCCGGGCGAGGTCTTCCCCCGCCGCAAGCCCGGGCAGCCCTCCGCGGCCGCCTGCCGGCTCGCCGCGGGCTGACCCGCGACCGGCCCGCCGGGCGACCCCTGCCCCTCCGGCGCCCGCGCGCTGGCTACCCTGGAGCCATGGACTACGTCTCCGCGCTCCTGCCCCCGGCCGTCATGGCCGTCCTCTTCGGCGCCGTGATCCGGGTGATCGTGAAGACCCAGGGCGGCTCCAACAAGACCAAGGAGGACGCGGCCGTCGACGCCGCCCTGGCGCGCGCGGAGAGCGCCCGCCAGGCCACCCCGACGACGGCGGCCGACGCCTGACCCCTCCCTCCCGGGCCCGACGCCGCCCCGGCGTACGACTCCGCGCACCCCGCGCTTCCGAGTCGTACGCCCTTTTTGTGCCCGTTTGCCGTCCAAAGCGCCGTCCGCCACGCCAATGCCGGGATCTCCCACTATTGTCTGAGGTGTGCCTCGCCCCTTGGGAGAACTCGAAGACGCGGTCATGACGCGGGTATGGAAGTGGAACCGCCCGGTGACCGTTCGGGAAGTCCTTGAAGATCTTCAGAAGGAACGGTCCATCGCGTACACCACGGTGATGACCGTTTTGGACAATCTCCATCAGAAGGGCTGGGTGCGCCGCGAGGCGGAAGGCCGGGCCTATCGATATGAGGCGGTCTCCACGCGCGCCGCCTACGCCGCCGCGCTGATGAACGACGCCTGGTCGCAGAGCGACAACCCCGCGGCCGCTCTGGTCGCCTTCTTCGGCATGATGAGCGAGGAACAGCGCCACGCACTCAGCGATGCCGTACGCATCGTCCAAGGCCCGGAAACGGCGGAACCCGCCGCACCCGCCAAACCCGCGGAACCGGTGGAAGGCGCCGACGAGAACCCCGGCTCGGCGCAGGGCGGCGCCGGGCGATAGCGTCCGCCCATGTCCGCGAAGAGCCCCGAAGCCACCGCAAAAGCCATCACCGTCCGACGGGCCCGCACCGGCGATGTCCCGGCCGTCCGTCGCCTCCTCGACGCCTACGCCCGCGACGGCATCCTGCTCGACAAAGCGATGGTGACGCTTTACGAGGACATCCAGGAGTTCTGGGTCGCGGAACGGGACGACAACGCCGAGGTGGTCGGCTGCGGGGCGCTGCACGTGATGTGGGAAGACCTCGCGGAAGTCCGCACGCTGGCCGTGAAGCCCGGACTGAAGGGCGCCGGCGTGGGGCATCAGTTGCTGGAGAAGTTGCTGCACACCGCCCGCTGGCTCGGCGTTCGCCGTGTTTTCTGCCTCACCTTCGAAGTGGAGTTCTTCGGCAAGCACGGCTTCGTGGAGATCGGCGAGACGCCCGTCGACACCGACGTCTACGCGGAGCTGCTGCGTTCCTATGACGAGGGCGTAGCGGAGTTCCTCGGTCTCGAACGAGTGAAACCGAACACCTTGGGCAACAGCCGGATGCTTCTGCATCTGTGATCGCCGGGCCCGGCAACGCCGCCCGGCACGCTTCGCCAAGACCTATTCCGCCGCCGCGGGCCCATGCCCGGGTGCCCTATGTCCGAAACGCGTACGTTTCCGGTGCACCGGCGGGCCGCCGGTTCCCGTCGGGGGTTTGTGTTTTTCCGGCAAAAGCGGTTTGCTTTCCGACGTACTGCAGTACTGCATATAACAGGGGACGGCGATACGGCGGACGCCGGCACAGCCCGGCCCTCAAGTTATCGATGAAAGGAAATCCGGTGGCACAGAAGGTTCAGGTCCTTCTTGTCGATGACCTCGACGGCGGCGAGGCGGACGAGACCGTGACGTTCGCGCTGGACGGCAAGACGTACGAGATCGATCTCACCACCGCCAATGCGGACAAGCTCCGCGGCCTTCTCGAGCCTTACGTGAAGGGCGGCCGCCGTACCGGGGGCCGTTCCGCGGGCGGGCGCGGCAAGACGCGCGCCGCTTCCGGCGGCAGCCAGGACACCGCGGCCATCCGCGCCTGGGCGAAGGAGAACGGCTACGAGGTCAACGACCGCGGCCGCGTCCCCGCGTCCATCCGCGAGGCCTACGAGAAGGCCAACGGCTGATCCGTCGGCCTCGGCAGCACTCCTTCGACAGCGCACGCGAGAACGACCCCGCACGCGCCGGTGAGGACCCCGCGCACACCGGCGGGGCCCCCGCGGCGGCGGGCCTAGGAGCAGGTCGTCGGCCGGGCGCGGGCGCGCCGCAGCCGGACCCGGTGGCACTGTGTGGCCACCGTGTCCACCAGCCGCACGAGATCGGGGGCGTCCGCACCGCCGCCCCCCAGGGCCGACAGCGTCGGCAGCGAGGCCTCGACCTCGCGTCCCGGCACGGGGGGCCGCAGCCACAGCGCGGCCCCCGGCGCACCGCGGCGGTCCAGGGGAAGCGGCCGCGGCGGAGGCGGACCGGGACTGGGGGGCAGGGGCGCGTCCATGAGACCGCCCGCGCCGATCGCGACGAGATCGAGCGCCAGCGCGCCCCACTCCAGCCACTCCAGCAGCCCGGGCAGCTCCTCCGCGCCGCCCTCGGCCACCAGCAGCCGCATCCGGTCGCCCTGCACCGCCACCGGCGCGTGCGGCCCCAGGCGCCGCAGCGCCGCGTACCCGGCCTCCGCCGGCACCTCCAGGACGTCGAAACGGACCCCCACGGCCAGGCGCACCGCGGCGCCCGGCGCCGGGCCGGGCACCGTCGGCCAGCCCAGTCCGTCCTCGTACCACCGCCGGACGCGGTCGCCGTCCGGGCCCGCCGGGTCGGGTGACCGGCGGGGGGACGGGACCGCGCCGGCCCCGTTCACCGGGGGGAGGGCGCCCACCATGCCACGTGCAACCGACGGAAGCGCGTTCGGGTTACGCTGGGTGTGACCACGTGTGCGCAGAGTGGCGGAAGAGGGGGCGTGTGGGGGTACGGGGCGGCGCAAGGTTGTTCGCCCGTAGCGGAGCCGGAGGGGGCACTCTGCATGGACTGTCGGTGCCTGCGGGTAAGACATGCCTAGTGGGAGGGGGCGACACGCAGGAGAGGCGGTCTCACGTTCGCCATCGGCGTACTGGCGGAAGGGGTATCTGCCTGGCCTGCGGGAACATCGTCTCGCACCATCGGGTTGGAGCAGATGTCGGCGTTCGGGGTCAGGAGGCCAAGGACGGTGTCGGCAGTTGGAATGAGCGGTCCCCGCTCGCGGGACTAAGCTGCGGAAGGACAGGGAGGGGAAGTTCCCCCCACTGCCTGACCGCTCTGAGGAGCGATTAACGATGTTCGAGAGGTTCACCGACCGCGCGCGGCGGGTTGTCGTCCTGGCTCAGGAAGAAGCCCGGATGCTCAACCACAACTACATCGGCACCGAGCACATCCTCCTGGGCCTGATCCACGAGGGTGAGGGTGTCGCCGCCAAGGCCCTTGAGAGCCTCGGGATTTCGCTCGAGGCGGTCCGCCAGCAGGTGGAGGAGATCATCGGCCAGGGGCAGCAGGCGCCGTCCGGTCACATCCCCTTCACCCCCCGTGCCAAGAAGGTCCTGGAGCTGTCCCTGCGCGAGGCGCTGCAGCTCGGCCACAACTACATCGGCACGGAGCACATCCTGCTCGGCCTGATCCGCGAGGGCGAGGGCGTCGCCGCCCAGGTCCTCGTCAAGCTGGGCGCAGATCTCAACCGGGTGCGGCAGCAGGTCATCCAGCTGCTCTCCGGTTACCAGGGCAAGGAGACCGCCGCCGCCGGCGGTCCTGCCGAGGGCACGCCCTCCACGTCCCTGGTCCTCGACCAGTTCGGCCGGAACCTCACCCAGGCCGCCCGCGAATCCAAGCTCGACCCGGTCATCGGGCGCGAGAAGGAGATCGAGCGGGTCATGCAGGTGCTGTCCCGCCGTACCAAGAACAACCCGGTCCTGATCGGTGAGCCCGGCGTCGGCAAGACCGCCGTCGTCGAGGGCCTCGCCCAGGCCATCGTCAAGGGCGAGGTGCCCGAGACCCTCAAGGACAAGCACCTCTACACCCTGGACCTCGGCGCGCTGGTCGCCGGCTCCCGCTACCGCGGTGACTTCGAGGAGCGCCTGAAGAAGGTCCTCAAGGAGATCCGCACCCGCGGCGACATCATCCTGTTCATCGACGAGCTCCACACGCTGGTCGGTGCGGGTGCCGCCGAGGGCGCCATCGACGCGGCCTCCATCCTGAAGCCGATGCTGGCCCGCGGCGAGCTCCAGACCATCGGTGCGACCACGCTGGACGAGTACCGCAAGCACCTGGAGAAGGACGCGGCCCTGGAGCGCCGCTTCCAGCCCATCCAGGTCGCCGAGCCGTCCCTGCCGCACACGATCGAGATCCTCAAGGGCCTGCGTGACCGGTACGAGGCGCACCACCGCGTCTCGATCACCGACGAGGCGCTGGTCCAGGCCGCCACCCTGGCCGACCGGTACATCTCGGACCGCTTCCTGCCGGACAAGGCGATCGACCTGATCGACGAGGCCGGCTCCCGGATGCGCATCCGCCGGATGACCGCGCCGCCGGACCTGCGCGAGTTCGACGAGAAGATCGCCGGCGTCCGCCGCGACAAGGAGTCCGCGATCGACTCGCAGGACTTCGAGAAGGCCGCCTCCCTGCGCGACAAGGAGAAGCAGCTCCTGGCCGCCAAGGCCAAGCGGGAGAAGGAGTGGAAGGCCGGCGACATGGACGTCGTCGCCGAGGTCGACGGCGAGCTGATCGCCGAGGTCCTCGCGACCGCCACCGGCATCCCGGTCTTCAAGCTGACCGAGGAGGAGTCCTCGCGCCTGCTGCGCATGGAGGACGAGCTCCACAAGCGGGTCATCGGCCAGAACGACGCCGTCAAGGCGCTGTCGAAGGCGATCCGCCGTACGCGCGCGGGGCTCAAGGACCCGAAGCGTCCGGGTGGCTCGTTCATCTTCGCCGGCCCGTCCGGTGTCGGTAAGACCGAGCTGTCCAAGGCGCTCGCCGAGTTCCTCTTCGGCGACGAGGACGCGCTGATCTCCCTCGACATGTCGGAGTTCAGCGAGAAGCACACGGTGTCGCGTCTCTTCGGTTCGCCCCCCGGTTACGTGGGCTACGAGGAGGGCGGCCAGCTGACGGAGAAGGTGCGCCGCAAGCCGTTCTCGGTCGTCCTCTTCGACGAGGTCGAGAAGGCCCACCCGGACATCTTCAACTCGCTGCTGCAGATCCTGGAGGACGGTCGCCTGACCGACTCCCAGGGCCGGGTCGTGGACTTCAAGAACACGGTCATCATCATGACGACCAACCTCGGCACCCGGGACATCTCCAAGGGCTTCAACCTGGGCTTCGCGGCCTCGGGCGACACGAAGACCAACTACGAGCGCATGAAGAACAAGGTCTCGGACGAGCTCAAGCAGCACTTCCGGCCCGAGTTCCTCAACCGCGTCGACGACGTGGTCGTCTTCCCGCAGCTGACCCAGGCCGACATCCTCCGGATCGTCGACCTGATGATCGGCAAGGTGGACGAGCGCCTGAAGGACCGGGACATGGGCATCGAGCTCTCCCAGTCCGCCAAGGAGCTGCTCGCGAAGAAGGGCTACGACCCCGTGCTCGGTGCGCGGCCGCTGCGCCGCACCATCCAGCGCGAGATCGAGGACTCCCTCTCCGAGAAGATCCTCTTCGGCGAGCTGCGCCCCGGCCACATCGTGGTCGTGGACACCGAGGGCGAGGGCGAGACCAAGAAGTTCACCTTCCGGGGTGAGGAGAAGGCCGCTCTGCCGGACGTCCCGCCGATCGAGCAGGCGGCCGGTGGCGGTCCGAACCTGAGCAAGGACGCGTAAGCGCCCGGCCCGTACGGCCCAGCGAGAGGGGCCGGTGCCCGACGGCACCGGCCCCTTTCGCGTGTCTCCTGCCCGCTCTACGAGAGCTGCCCGTCGTAGTCCGGCAGCTTGAACGTCTTCTCGGCGTGGCCGCCCGACAGGTCGGTGGCGCTGTTGCCGATGTTCGCGATGATCGTGTAGCCCTTCGACTCGATGTCGACGCGCTGGGCGGTCTTGTAGTCGGCGACGTTCTTGAACAGGTCGAGGAAGCCGCGGACGTAGAGACCGGAGACCCGGTAGCCCCGGTACTTCAGGTTGTAGTCGGTCGCGGAGGAGATGATGCCCGGCCGGGCGGTCACGAAGAACAGGGCGACACCGCGGTCCTGGGCGTACTTGGCGACCTCCTGGACCGGCTTGTTGGCCGGCGACGGGTAGCTGAAGCCGAAGTCGGTCTCCAGCGTGGTGTTGTCGACGTCGAAGACGATCGCCTGCTTCTCGCCCGGCCGGGTGGCGGCGATCCGCTGCTCGAGGTACGGCAGGGCCTGGTCCATGACGGCCTGGCAGTCCTTCTGCCAGGTGGCGTAGTCGACGGCCGCCGCCGCGGTGGTGCCGGCGGTGACCGCCGCGGGGCCGCCGGTGGCGGACGCGGCCTCGGCGGGGGCCGCCAGGGCCACGAAGGCGGCCGCGGAGACCGCGGTCACGCAGGCGCGGTGCAACCAGGGGCGTCTGCTGCTGGTCATGTGGGGGGTCCTCTCACGTCCGTACTGCTGCCATTGACAGGTGCATGATGTGGGGCGTGGGTGGCGCAGGGAAAACCGTAGGGTTACCGGATGGTAGGGGGGAAGAGGCGTGCGTCAGACGACGCCGTGCATCCTCGTCACCGAGGGGGTGACGGGGAGGGGGGCGAGGACCTGTTCCGGTATCGCGCCGGTGTCCGCGGCCAGGATGATCTGGAGCGCGCGCAGGTTCGGGAAGAGGGCCGGGATCCGCGAGACGTCCTCGGTGCCGCGGAAGTTGTTCAGCCGCAGGGTGGTGATGCCGGGGAGCGGCGGGCCGGGCCATCCGACGGCGCGCCAGTCCAGGCGCAGGTCCTCCAGGGCGGGGAGGCGGACGACCTCCTCGCAGTCCCGGGGGGTGAGCGCCGTGTCGAGGGCGGCGAGGCTGAGCCGGGTGAGTGACCGGAAGCGGTGCAGTCCGCGCAGGCCGGTGTGGTGCAGCGCGTCCTTGGTGAAGCGCAGGTAGCGCAGCGGCAGGTCGGTGGGGAGGGCCTGGTCGAGGGAGTCGGCCGTCAGCTCCACCCCGACGTCCAGCTGGTCCAGCGTCGCGGAGCCGGAGAGCACGCGCAGGGCGTCCGGCCGGTCCAGGGCGGGCAGGACGTCCAGCGACAGCCGGCGCAGGGGCAGGAGGGCCAGCGGTGCGAGGTCGTCCACGTACGGGCACCGGTTGACGTCCAGGTGGGTGAGCCGGCGCAGGTCCGAGAGGCTGTCCAGGTCCCGCAGCCTGTCGTTGTCGCGGACGACGAGTTCCGTCACCAGGGCGGGGTCGAGGCCGGCCGCGATGTCGGCCGGATCGATGTCCCCCGAGAGCTGGACGCGCCGGCGCCCGCCCAACTCCCGCAGGAACCACAGCTGTTCGGCTGAGCGGGCGGTGAAGAACAGGTCGTCCTCGCGCAGTTCGGCGATGACCAGCCGGCCGTACCGCCGGGTCGGGAACCGGCTCCACGTCCACGTGAGCTGCGCCCGGACCTCCAGCGCGGGATGGTCCCGGAACCGTGCGAGCACCGGTACCGCCGCCTCCGTGCCGATCAGGGACGCCGTGACGACGACCGCCCGGGCCTCGGTGTCGCTCAGCCCCTCGGGGCCGGGCAGGAGTTCGAGGACGAGCGGGCCGACGGAGGCGAGGGCGCGGGCCTCCTCGGTGGTGCGGGGCGGGATGAGGGAGGCCGCGTCGCGCTCGACGGCGGCCCGGACGGCCGGGTCGAGCTGGGTGGCGTGCTCCAGCGCGGCGAGGGCGAGCAGCCGGACGCGGGTGGCCGCCGGGCCGTCGAGGCGCCGGGCCGACGCGGTCAGGTCGGTCAGCAACTGCGCGCGCTCGCGGGGCCGGGCGTGCGCGACCGCCATGCGGATCACGTCGGCCCACTGCGCGTCGACGGCGTTGCGGACGAGCAGGCCGAAGTCGCCGTCCTCGACCGCGGCCTTGGCGCCGAGGTAGTCCTGGAAGGTGCGGTGCACGAACTCGACGGTGCCGGGCGAGGGTTCGCGCAGCAGGCCGCTGCGCAGCAGCAGGTGGCCGAGGATCCGCTCGGCGTCGCCCTGGGCCGCGGCGGCCGGGAGGGAGGGCAGCACGTCGGCGACGATGCTCAGGGCGCGCTCGCGGTCCACCTCGGACTGGTGGTTGCGGATCAGCCAGTAGGCGAGCCGCTGGAGCAGCTGGATCTGCGGCAGTTCGGTCAGGCGGACGCCGTCGTCGGCACCGCGGGGGAGCATGTCCCGTTCCTCGTCGCGGCGGGCGAGCAGCATCGACAGGGCGGCCTCGTACAGCTCCTGGCGGCCGTGCGGGAGGTAGCCGCGCCGGTCGCGGTGCAGGGCGCAGATCAGGCCGCACATCAGGGGGTTGGTGGCCAGGGCGCCGAGGTCGGCCTTGGTCCGTACGGCGTCCAGCAGGGAGCGTTCGTAGCCGTCGAGGCGCTCCCGCTCCGGCTCCGGGGCGTCGGCGCGGGCCGCCGTGTGCCAGCGGGCGACGAAGGCGGCCACGTCGGCCTGGCCCATCGGCGTGAGCGTCAGCTCCGTGAAGCCGTCCGGGGCGAGCCAGTCCTCCCGGACCGCGGAAGGGCGGGAGGTGACCAGCCAGCGGTTGCCGGGATAGACGTCGAGCAGCTCGCGCAGCCAGCGGCGGGTGCGCTCGCGGTCCCGCTCGGGGATCTCGTCGAGCCCGTCGACCAGGAGCAGCCCGCGGCGGCCGGTCAGCACCCGGTCCGCCCAGCCGTCCGGCTGGTTCGCCGCGAAGGGGACGCGCACGGCGGCCAGGAACGCGTCGGGGGAGGGCAGGCCGTCGGCGCGGCGGACCAGGGTGCGCAGCGGCAGGACGAACGGGACGAGGTCGCCGCGTTCGCCCCGGGCCGCGGTCACCGCGAGCCACTGCACGAGCGTCGTCTTGCCGGAACCGGCGACCCCGCGCAGCAGCACCCGGTCGTGCTCGGCGAGGGCCTCCTCGGCGGGCAGGGCGGTGGCGGCGGAGGCGATGCGCACCCCGTCCGGCCCGGTGGCGTCGTCGTCCCCGCCCGGGGCCAGGGCCTGGAGGCTGAGGTAGGCGGCGTCCAGGGGCCAGCGGTCGGGGGAGTCGACGAGGTCGATGCCGTAGATGGTCAGCCGGGCGTGCCGGGCGGTGACGTAGGCCAGGTAGCGGCGGTCGAAGGCGGCGTCGGTGCCGCCGGGCGGCGGGGTCAGGGCGATCAGCGCGTCGACCTTGGCGATGAGCTCGCTCTGCCGGCGGGTCTGCTCGACGAGGGTGCGGGCGACGAACGCGGAGCGCTGGGTGAAGAAGTGCAGGACGTGCAGGCAGGCCGTGTGCAGCAGGCGGACGTAGCACAGGCCCGCGTCGAAGGACAGGTCCCGGGCCGGGTCGCCGGCGGCGGAGCGCAGTTCGGCGGCGAGCCGCTCGTGCCCCAGCTCCACGGCCTGGACGTCGGTCAGGGTGAGGTCGCCGAGGGCGTGCAGGGTGTCGGCCAGGGCGTGGACGACGGCCTGCTCCTCGTCGGCCGGCAGGGGGCGTTCGCCGGTGCTCACGGCCTGGCGGACCAGCTCGGCGGAGAGCCGGTGCAGGTCGGACCGGTCCAGGGTGCGCTGCTCGCCCCTGAGGGTCCGTGCGGAGAGCAGCCGCGCGATCCGTACGGGGCGGTCGACGAGGTCGGCGCCGGGGGCCGGGGGCGCGAAGAGCCGTCTGACGAGCGGGGCGACCAAGGACGACGCGAGCCTGGTGCCGAGCACTGCCGGGTCCACTGCCCTCCCTTTCGCCTGTGCGCCGGAGCCGGCGTCAGCGTAGCCCCCGTCACATTCCGCCGTCTCTCGATCTCGGCCGCCGGTGACATGGCGCACAGGCCTTTTGTCCGGTACTAACCGAAATAGTGGAAAAAGCCGAAAGAAGGCGAGGGGAAGAGGGCTTCTGTTTGGGGACGTAGTGCGCCCTGATGAGGGGATTTGTCTCGAATGGCGGTTACGTCAAGAGACGTGAATCACTGGGGTAAATTACTAGTTTCCGTCGTAGGTCACACTCTTGGGGATTTGTCGGCATTCGGGTTACCAAGGGATGGCCGTTCGGCGGACGCACTGTGCGCCGGGTGGTTCTCCTGTCCCCGTCTCCATGAGGTTCTCGATGTCCCAGCGTGTCTCGTCCCGTTCCGCCCGTACGTCCCGGCTCCGCACCCGCGCCACCGTCCTGGCCGCCGGCCTCGGAGTCACGGCCGTGCTGGGGGCCGGGGTCGCGGCCGCCGCCGACACCACGGCCGCGTCCGGTGTCGCCTCCGCCGTCCAGGCGCAGGCCGCCGCCCAGGCCAAGGCGGCGCAGGCCAAGGCCGCCGAGGCGGCGCAGGCCAAGAAGGCCGCGCAGGCCGCCGCCGTCAAGAAGGCCGCCGCGAAGAAGAAGGCCGCCCCGTCCTGGGTCGACCCGGTGAAGACGTACAAGCTCTCCGCGAGCTTCGCCCAGGCCGGTGGCATGTGGCAGTCCACCCACAGCGGCCAGGACTTCGCCGTGCCGACCGGCACCCCGGTCCTCGCGGTGCACGACGGCACGGTCGTCAAGGCGGGCGGCAACGGCGCGGGCGACGGTCCCGCGTACGGCAACGCCGTCGTCATCAAGCACGGCAACGGGTCGTACTCCCAGTACGCCCACCTGTCGAAGGTCAACGTCAAGATCGGCCAGGCCGTGAAGACCGGCCAGAAGATCGCCCTGTCCGGCAACACGGGCAACTCCAGCGGCCCGCACCTGCACTTCGAGATCCGGACGACCCCGAACTACGGCTCGGCCGTCGACCCGGTCGCCTTCCTGCGCACCAAGGGCGTGACCGTCTGACGGTCTCGGCCGTCAGGGGCGCCCGGTGCCCCGGTGGGCCTGGGTGACCAGGTCGATCGCGACCTCGAGGACCGCCTCGCGCTTCTCCCCGGGGTCGCCGTCGAGGTCGCGCAGGACGAACATCCCGGCGTGCAACGTGAACATGGCACTGGCGCAGCGGACCTGGTCGACCAGGTCCGCTTCCGGGTCGATGAGGATGTCGCGCAGGCCCAGCATGCGCTCCTTGAACGAGTCGCCGATGCGCAGTTCGCGCACCGTCGCCTGGTTCTCCTGCATGAAGCGGAACAGCGGCGCGGCCGCGGACAGCGCCGCCTCGTAGCGGCGGAGGATCTCCCGCTTCGTCTCCAGCGTGTGCGGCTGCTCCCGGCCCCACGCGACCAGGTCGTCGACCGGCCGGGTCAGGTCCTCGAAGATGCCGACCAGGATCTCTTCCTTGGTCTTGAAGTGGTAGTACAACGCGGCCTTCGTGACCTCCAGGCGCTCGGCGATCTCGCGCAGGGAGGTCTTCTCGTAGCCCTGCTCGGCGAAGAGTTCGAGCGCCACGTCCTGGATGCGCTGGCGGGTGTCCCCGCGGCGCCGCTGCCTGGTGCCGTCCATGGTGCCGCCCATCCTCCTACGCCCCGTGCTCACCGAAAAACTTACTTGACGACCGGCTAGTTACGCCCTTACGTTCCCTACTGTAGTAACTAGCCGGTCGGCAAGTAAGTAGCGGTAGGTGGGGGAGTGGACACCATGACGGACGCATCGGCGGCTCAGGCGGGGCCGGACGGGCGGCCCAGGAGCGTACGGGTCGTGCTGCTGGCACTGATGATCGCGATGATGCTCGCGATGCTCGACAACATGATCATCGGTACGGCGATGCCGACGATCGTGGGGGAGCTCGGCGGCCTGGAGCACCTGGCGTGGGTCGTGACCTCGTACACCCTGGCGACCGCCGCCTCCACCCCGATCTGGGGCAAGCTCGGCGACCTCTACGGCCGCAAGAGCACGTTCATGACCTCGATCGTGATCTTCCTGGCCGGGTCGGCGCTGAGCGGCATGGCCCAGGACATGGGCCAGCTCATCGCCTTCCGCGCCGTGCAGGGCCTGGGCGCCGGCGGTCTGATGGTCGGCGTCATGGCGATCATCGGCGACCTGATCCCGCCCCGGGAGCGCGGCAAGTACCAGGGCATGATGGCCGGCGTCATGGCGCTGGCGATGATCGGCGGTCCGCTGGTCGGCGGCACCATCACCGACCACTGGGGCTGGCGCTGGGCGTTCTACATCAACCTGCCGCTCGGCGCGGTCGCGCTGGCCGCGGTCGGCGCGGTCCTGCACCTGCCGAGGAAGCGGTCCGAGGCGCGGATCGACTACCTGGGCGCCGGCCTGCTGACCGTCGGCATCACCGCGATCGTGCTGGTCACCACCTGGGGCGGCACCGAGTACGCCTGGACCTCCGCGCGGATCATGGAGCTGATCGGCATCGGCGTCGCCGCCCTGGTCGGGTTCGTGTTCTGGCAGACCCGGGCCACCGAGCCGGTCCTGCCGCTGCACATCTTCCGCAGCCGCAACTTCACGCTGATGTCCGTCATCGGCTTCATCACCGGCTTCGTGATGTTCGGCGCGACGCTCTTCCTGCCGCTGTACCAGCAGTCCGTGCAGGGCGCCTCCGCCACCAACTCCGGGCTGCTGCTCCTGCCGATGCTCGGCGCCATGCTCGTCACCTCGATGGTCGCCGGCCGGGTGACCACGAACACCGGCCGGTACAAGGTCTTCCCCGTGGCCGGCGGCGCGCTGATGGTCGTCGGGCTGTACCTGCTGTCGACCATGGACACCGGCACCTCCCGGTTCACCTCCGGCGTCTTCATGGCGGTGGTCGGCCTCGGCATGGGCTGCCTGATGCAGATCACCATGCTGGTCGCGCAGAACAGCGTGGAGATGAAGGACATGGGCGTCGCGTCCTCGTCCAGCACCCTGTTCCGCACGCTCGGTTCCTCCTTCGGCGTCGCGATCATGGGCGCGCTCTTCAACCACCGCGTCCAGGACGTGATGGCCGAACGGGCCGGCGCGCTGGGCTCGAAGGTGACGGAGCAGTCCGCGCAGCTGGACGCGGCGAGCCTGGCGAAGCTCCCGGAGGCGGCACGCGAGGCGTACCAGCACGCGGTGTCCGCCGGCACCCACGGGGCCTTCCTGCTGGGGGCGGCCGTGGCGGTGGTCGCGCTGGTGGCGGCGGTCTTCGTCAAGGAGGTCCCGCTCAAGGGCGCCGGTCCGAAGCCCTCGCAGGACGCGCCGGCGCCGGCCCCGGTGACCGAGGCCGTCTGACCACGCGGAACGAAGGTCCCCAGGCTCCCGGGCGCCGGGCCTGGGGGCCTTCGCGCTGTCCGGGCGCCGGGCGGGGCGCTGCGGGGAGGCGGGAGAGGGATGCGCCGTGTTCGGTTGCCGGCCGGCGCCGGGCACTGTTGTCGGCCGAACGCCCCGTGCCCGGGTGCCGGACCGCACCGGGCATCGCTGTCGGCCGAACGCCCCGCCCGGCCGAACGCCCCGCACCCGGGGGCCGGACCGTGCCGCGCACCGCCGCGAGCCGGTGGTCCCCCGCCGCCCCCGGGCCGTGCCGCCCACCGCCGGGAGCCCGTCGTGCCGGGCCCCGTTGTCGGACCCCCGTGCCACCATCGGCCGTATGGACAAGGTGCGGCAGGTGCGGCTCGCCAAGGACGCCATGGACCGGGACTGGGCGGACCCGGAGCTGGACCTGGACGCCGTGGCCGCGCACGCCGGGTACTCGCGCTACCACTTCCTGCGGGCCTTCAAGGAGGCGTACGGCGAGACCCCCGGCCAGTACCTGACGCACCGCCGGATCGAGCGCGCCGAGGAGTACCTGCGCGTCGCCGACCTGACCGTCACGGAGATCTGCCACCTGGTCGGCTTCAGCAGCCTCGGCACGTTCTCGGCCCGCTTCAAGGCCCGCACCGGACTGACCCCGACCGAGTACCGGGCCGAGCACGTCGGCCGCGGGGCCGCGCTGATCCCCGGGTGCTACGCGATGCTGTGGGCCGGCGGCTTCCGGCAGCGGCGGGCCCCGCGCGGCAGCGGCGAGGGCGCGGGCGGCGGGGAGGGCGCGGGCAGCGGCGAGGGCGCGGGCGGCGGGGAGGGCGCGGGCGGCGGGGAGGGCAACATCGGAGAAGCGCCCTGAGCCCCGCCCTGCCTACGGTGACGAGCAGGACCGCACCACCGACTCCGGGAGCGCAGAGCCATGATCAAGGGCCTCGGCATCACCACCGTATGGACGTCCGACCAGCAGCGCACCAAGGCCTTCTTCACCGAGAAGCTCGGCTTCGAGGTGCGCAACGACCTCGCGCTGGGCGACATGCGCTGGATCACCGTCGGCGCCAAGGACCAGCCGGACGTCGAGCTGGCCCTGATGAGCCTGGACGGGCCCGGCCTGGACGCCGAGTCGTCCGGGGCGCTGAAGAAGCTGGTCGCCAAGGGCGTCATCGGCGCCGGCGCGTTCCGCACGGACGACTGCCGCGGCGACTACGAGACCTTCCGGGCGCGCGGGGTGGAGTTCCTCCAGGAACCGCAGGAGCGGCCGTACGGCATCGAGGCGATCTTCCGCGACGACAACGGCAACTGGTACTCGCTGACCGAGCGCAGCGACGAGCTCGACTTCTCCCGGCCCTTCGCCTGAGCCCGGGCGCCGGGCCGCCGACCGCTACTGCGGCAGCATCGGGAAGCTCCCGGTGTTCGTCGGCGCGTGCTCCGGCAGCCACAGCACCGCGACCGCGCCCTCGGCGGGCGCCTGCTCCGGCGCGCCCGCCGGGCGGATGTTGCGGAAGGTCAGCCGGGCGCCCAGCACGCGGGCCTGCCCGGCCGCGATGGTCAGGCCGAGCCCGTGGCCGCGGCCCGCACGGTCCTTGCTGCCGGTGCGGAACCGGCTCGGGCCCTCGGCGAGCAGGTCCTCCGGGAAGCCGGGCCCGTGGTCGCGGACCCGCACGACCCGGCCCTCGACGGTGACCTCGATCGGCGGCCTGCCGTGCCGGGCGGCGTTGGCGAGCAGGTTGAACAGCACCCGCTCCAGGCGGCGCGGGTCGGTCGTGACCTCGGACTCGTGCACCACCCGCACCTCGGCGTCCGGGTCCTTGGCCGCCACCCGCCGGGCGACGAACTCGCCGAGCAGGATGTCCTGGAGCTCGGCCCGCTCCGAGGCGCCGTCCAGGCGGGCCACCTCCAGCACGTCCTCCACCAGGGTGCGCATGGCCTTGGCCCGGTCCAGCACCAGCTCGGTCGGGCGGCCCGGGGGCAGCAGCTCGGCGGCGGTCAGCAGCCCGGTCACCGGGGTGCGCAGCTCGTGCGCGATGTCGGCGGTGACCCGCCGCTCGGCCTCCAGCCGCTGCCGCAGCGCGTCGGCCATCGCGTCCACCGCGCTGGCGAGGTCGTCGGTCTCGTCCCGCACCATCCCGCCGATGGCCTCCCGCACCCGTACGTCCGTCTCGCCGCCCGCGACCTGGTTCGCCGCGGCGGCCGCCTTGCGCAGCCGGCGCGACAGGTGCCCGCCGATGAGCACGCCGAGCGCGCTGCCGCCCAGGACCACCACGATCGAGCCGATCACCAGGGCCTGGTCGAGGTCCTTGAGGATGTCGGAGCTGCGGTCGGTGAACCCGGAGTGCAGCGACATCACGTGCCCGTTCTTCAGCGGCACCGCGGCCCATATGTCCGGCGCGTCGCCCGGCCGGTCGGCGACGTACGTGGCCCGCCGGCCCTCCTCGACCTTCTCCCGCAGCTCCGCGGGCAGCTCCGGGTCGTCGATCTTGGTGTTGGGGAAGTTCATCCGCCCCGACAGGTCGTAGTTGCGCTGCGCGATCATGATGCGCTCGTCGGCGAGGTCGCGCGCGTTGTCCAGCATCGACACCCGGGCCGCGTTGTGCACGACCAGGCTCAGCACCACCGCGATCAGTATGCCGACCAGCGCGATCGCCGCACTGAGCTTCCACCTCAGGCCCGTGCGGATGCCGGCGCGCTCCACGTACGCGGCCACCGGGCGCCGCCACGACGCCCGCCTCCACGCCTCCCGCATCCACGACCCCCGCATTCCCGCCCCCCGCATCCCCGGATCAGGCCTTCAGCTTGTAACCGAAGCCGCGGACCGTCTCGATGCGGTCCTGGCCGATCTTCGTGCGCAGCCGCTGGACGTGGACGTCGACGACCCGGGTGTCCCCGCCCCAGCCGTAGTCCCACACGCGTTCCAGCAGCTTGTCGCGGGAGAGCACGGTGCCCGGAGCCGAGGAGAACTCCAGCAGCAGCCGCATCTCCGTCGGCGTCAGCGCCACCGGCAGGCCGGCCCGGCGCACCTCCATGCCCTCGGTGTCGACCTCCAGGTCGCCGAAGGCCAGCACCCCGCCGGCCGCCCCCGCGTCCGGCTGCTCGGCCCGGCCGCCGCCGGCGTGCCCGAAGCGGCGCAGCACCGCGCGGATCCGGGCGACCAGCACGGCACCGTCGAACGGCTTGGTCACGTAGTCGTCGGCGCCCGCCTCCAGGCCCAGCACCACGTCGATGGAGTCGGCCCGCGCCGACAGCATGATCACGGGCACGGTCGACTCGTCCCGGATGCGGCGGCACAGGCTCACCCCGTCCAGCCCGGGCACCATCACGTCCAGCAGCGCGATGTCGGGGCGGTCCGCCCGGAACGCCTCCAGGCCCGACAGGCCGTCGGGCATCGCGGTGACCGCGAAGCCGACCCGCTCCAGCGCGAGCTGGGTGGCCTCGCGGATGACGTCGTCGTCCTCGACGAACAGGACGTGGGTCTGGTCTGCCATCCCGCTGCTCTCAGTTCTCGTGTGCTCTCGTGCGGTGCCGGGTGCTCGCCGGCCGTCCCTTGGGCGGACGCGGCAGGCGCGCGCCGGGTTCACTCCGGCGCCGCATCGGTCCCGGCGACCGGGCGGTGCGCGCCGTGCCCCGGCCCTCAGCTGTCGGGGACCGGCGACGGGGCGTCGCCGACGACCTTGCCGTAGTCGTTGTGGGTGCGGTACTCCTCGGTGAACCGGCCGCCCGCCGTCCAGCGGTACGTGATCACGTTCTCGCCGGACGGGCTCGACACCGGGTCGCCCCTCTCGTACACCTGCTTGGTCACGACCAGGTCGCCGCGGTCGATCTCCGCGTAGACCGGGGGCTCCTCGGCCTTGAACACGTTCGCGTAGCCGCCGTCCTCCTCGCGGTACACGTAGCTGCCCACGCCCACCGCGTCACCGCAGGTCAGCACGTTGACGACGACGTCGTCGGCCGAGCCGCCGGTGAGGTTGCCGTACGACACGTCGACCGGGTACTCGTCGGCGACGCACGGGTGGAGCTCGCGCTTGACCTCCGAGGAGACCTCCGGGTCGGACATGACGAGCTCGACCGCGTCCACCCGGTCGGGCGTCCGGGAGGGGGCGGCCGCGGGGGAGGCGGCACCCGCCGCCGAGTCGGCGTGGGCCGGACCCTCGTCACGGGCGCCGGTGCCGCCGGCGGCGCAGCCGGCGAGCAGAACCGCGAGGGCGGCGCACACGGCCGTCGCCGTGGTCACCGCCGGGAGGTCCCCCCGGACCCGCGGGGGCCCGGAGGACCGCCCGGGGAGCTCCGCGCCGTCCCCCGCCGGCCCCCCGTCGCTCAGGCCGCGCACCGCTCCCGCTCCTCACGCTCCAGCGCGCGTGCGTCCAGATCACGGGCCTCCAGCTCCTCGCGGAGCCGGGCGAGCGCCCGGTGCAGCGTGCTCTTGACCGTTCCGGCCGACATGCCGAGGGCGGCGGCCGTCTCCTCCGTGGACATCTGCTCCCAGTGTCGCAGCACCACGACACTGCGCTGCTTGGGAGCGAGCACCTTCAGGACGTCCATCAGCAGCGCGCGGTCCGCGTGCTGCTCGGTGGAGTCGTCGACGGAGGCGTCGGGGAGCTGCTCGGTGGGGACCTCCTCCAGCTTGCGGGCCCGCCACCACTCCGTCCGGGTGTTGATCATGACCCGGCGCAGGTAGGCGTCGGCGAGCCGCTTGTCCTCGATGGTCTCCCAGCGGCCGTACGTCCGCACCAGCGCGGTCTGGAGGAGGTCCTGGGCGTCCACCGGGTCCGGGACCAGCCGGCGGGCGCTGCGCAGCAGCGCGTCCTGCCGGGTGCGGACGTACTCCTCGAACTCGAGCACCTCGCCCTGCGCCATGTCGAACCGCCTCCGCTCCCCGTGACCGGCGGCCCCGCGCCGCCGGCTCCCCTTGCTCCGTGTGATGCGGACGAACCTACGGAGGCCGTGTCACGGCGCTGTCCGAGCAAGCCCGCGACCAGCGCGCGGCTGTGCGTCGGTTGTGTAACAGCCGTCGGAATCGGGTAAGGAGGCGGCCCGTTCAGGGCGGATATGGGGGTTTTGCCTCCCTCTCGGTGTCAACGATTCGCGTGACGAGTCACTCGTTCGGGTTACTCCCGTCAATGGGAGGGGAGAGGAACCGCCCGGTCGTGGCCGGAGGCCGGCCGCCCGCCCGCCCCCGGCCCCCCGTCACGTCAGCGGCAACCGGTACAGGCCGCCCGGCAGCGGCTCCACGAGGCCGTCGGCGACCAGGCCGTCCAGGGCGCGGGCGCGCTGGACCGGTTCGTGCCAGACCCGGTCCAGGGCCGCCTGGGGGACCGGTGCGTGGGCCTCCCGCAGGACGGCGAGGAGCCGGCCGCGCACCTGGCGGTCGGTGCCCGCGTAGGTCTGGCCGCGGCGCGGCGGCCCGTCGTGCGCGGGCTTGCCCGCCAGCCGCCACGCGCACTGCGCGGCGATCGGGCAGCGGTGGCACGACTCGTTCTTCGCCGTGCACACCAGCGCGCCGAGCTCCATGGAGGCGGCGGCCCAGCGGGCGGCGGTCCTCTCGTCGTCGGGCAGCAGCGCGCGGGCCAGTTTGCGCTCGGCGGCGGTGGTGGCGTTCGGCGGGTACTGCACGCCGGTCACCGCGCGGGCGAAGACCCGGCGGACGTTGGTGTCCAGGACGGGGTGCCGCTGCCCGTAGGCGAAGGAGGCGACGGCCGCCGCGGTGTACTCGCCGATGCCGGGCAGCGCGAGCAACTGGGCGTGGTCGGCCGGTACGTCACCGCCGTGCCGCTCCGTTATGGCGACGGCGGCGCCGTGCAGCCGCAGGGCGCGGCGCGGGTAGCCGAGCCGGCCCCAGGCGCGCACGGCCTCGCCGGGGGCCTCCGCGGCCAGGTCGGCGGGGCGCGGCCAGCGGGCCATCCACTGCTCGTAGACGGGCAGGACACGGCTCACCGGCGTCTGCTGGAGCATGAACTCACTGACCATCACCCCCCACGCGCCGGCCTCCGGCCGCCGCCACGGCAGGTCGCGGGCGTGCGTGTCGAACCAGTCGATGACGGGGGAGTGCAGCGGCTCTCCGGAAACGGGCTCCGGGACGGCGCGCACGCTCCCGGAGGAAGGCTCCGGGACGGCGGGCACGCTGCAGGAGGAAGGCTCCGGGACGGCGGGCGCGCTGCAGGAGGAAGGCTCCGGGACGGCGGGCGCGCTGTCGGGGGAGGGCTCCGGGACGGCGGGCGCGCTGTCGGGGGAGGGCTCCGGGACGGCGGGCGCGCTGTCGGGGGAGGGCTCCGGGACGGCGGGCCCGGTGGGGGCGTGCTCGCGGACGCTGTCGGCGAGGGGGTCGGCGGCGGGGTCGGCGGGACTGGTGTGCGGGGGTTTCGTGGGCGCAGTCATGGCCATTCGATCCTGCCACGCCGACCCGCCGTTGCGGCGGCAGCGCCACCCCCGCGGACGGCGGGCACCCGACGATCGGCGGGTGCCGCCCCGGCGCCCGCTCGTGGCGCCGGCCGCATGCGACGCCTCCGACCCGCCCGCCGCGGAGCGCCCTCCTGCGGGCGGCCCCGCGGTGCCGGCGGTCGCCGCGGACCGGCTCGGGCCGAACGAGCCGCGCCCGCTCCGGCAGCGGCCGGCCGGTCTCGCCGCGCTCGCCGTGGCGTCCGGCGTGTCCGGCGGCGGCCGCCAGCGTTGGCGCTGACGGCCGCCGCCGCTCTGAGCCGGACCCTGGCGCCCGCCCCGTTCCGCGTCTCCCGAGGCCCGGCGCTCGCCGTGTCCGCGCTGCTGCCGGGACCGCGCACGGCCGGGGCCCGCCCGGCGGCGGCCCTCCCCGCCGCCGTCGCGTCCGCCGGTCCGCCCGGCCCGGAACCACCTTCCGGCTGCACCTGGTGGAGGGCACGGTGAAGGCGTACGTCAGGGCGGCCCTCGACCGGCTCGGCGGGCGCCGCCGCGAGCGGGCGGCGATCGTGGCGCACGAGGCGGACTGGTGGAACCGTGAGCCCCGGCGGCGGCGCGCGGGCGGGCGGGGAGCGCCGTACGGGAGGTCGCGCGGGCCGGGAACGGTGAGCCGGCGCGCAACGGGCGCCGGGGAACGGCGCGGCGCCCCGGCCGGCCGGGTCACCGACCCGACGCCCGGGCGTACGGCGAGGAGGGCGCCGACCGTGCCGGCGGCGGGACCCGCGGCGACGTCGAGCGGGCAGGGCGCGCCGGCCAACACCCGTGAGAACACCGGAAACAGGGCTCGCGGCGCGGTCACCCGCACCGGCGTGCGGCGGACCGGGACCAGGGCGACGGACGCCGCGCCCGAGACGGTGGCGTGGCTGCTCGGGAACGACCGGCCGCCGCACGGCGGGCACCCGGCCGGGGAGCGCCGCCCCGCGACCGCGCGGCACGGACGCTCCCGCGCCACAAGGGACTTGAGCACCCCGCCGCACCCGTACGCCGGGACCGCCGCCGAGCGGCGGTGAACAGCGCGCCGAACACGAGGAGTCCGGCCTTCGTCCCGACACCCGCCGTGCGCCGTACCCACGTTGGAGTGTCGTGGGCGAGCCAGGTGATGCCGCGGTGGAGACCGGTGGCCGCGGAGTCCATGGTGACGGACGGTAGGCGTCGGGCCGGTGTCGTCACGTACTGCGACCGTCAGGGGGTGCACCCGGTGAAAGCCGGGGCGGACAGGGCACGTTGCGAAATGATGATCCGGAAAAGTTGTCGCTGTCAGCGGCGGGTGGGACGAGCGAAGTCGTCGATCTCTCGTACAGTTTTCGCCGTGGGATCTCTGCGCAATCCGGTCGGGCCGCTTCCCTCCTCCATCTACTGGCGTCGGAGGGTCGTTCTGGTGTCCGTGATCGCCCTGTTGGCGCTGCTGATGACGTGGATCGTCACGTCCGGCGGCGGCAGCGGCGACGGGGGCCGCGACAACGGGGCCGACGGCAAGAATCCCGCGCCGTCGATCACGCCGGGTCCGTCGAGTTCCGGACCGGCGATCAGCCAGGCGCCGGGCGGGCGCGACGAGTCGGAGGACGGGTCGGGCTCCGGGGGTTCGTCGGGTTCCGGCGGCGGCTCGGGCTCCGGGGACTCCGGGGGGAGCGACGGGTCGGGCGGCGCGGGCGGTGCCGCCGGCAGCGGCTCGCAGGGCGGCACGACCGCCGGGGTCGGCGCCGGCGACACGCTCCCGGCCGGCTCCGCGCTGCCGGAGTGCACGCCCAGCGTGGTCAGGTTCAGCCTGCGCAGCGTCCGCAACACCTACGGGCCCGGGCAGACGCCCACCTTCCGGCTGACCGCGCGCAACGTCTCGGAGCACGACTGCAAGGTCGACCTCGGCCCGAAGAACGCGGTCATGACGATCACTCAGGCCGACGACGAGGACGCCTACTGGGCGTCGGACGACTGCCCCAAGGGGCCGGCCAGCCTGGTCTTCCGGGTGCCGGCCGAGGACGGCATCACCTACACCGTGAAGTGGGACCGCAAGCCGAGCGCCGCCCGGTGCGCGACGCCTCCGGCGGGGTCCGCCTCGGCGGGCACGTACCTGGTGGAGGCGAAGGCACCCGGCTTCACGAAGGTGCAGACCTCGTTCGTGCTTAAGGACGACTGAGGGTCCCCGCCGGGAGACCAGGGGGAGTCGCCGCCGGGTGGCGGGACGCAGCCCCGCTCCGCCGGCCCGGCGCCGCCGGCCGCGTCCCGCTCCCGCGGGCCGACCGCACCCCTGCCGGAGGCGGGACGTCGGACCGAAGGCGGGACGGACCGCCGCAGCTCAGGTGGATCGCCGCGGGGCAGGTGGACCACCACACGTCACACGGACCGCCGAAAGCAAGCCGGACCGCCGAAGGCGAGTCGGATCCTCGCAGGCCGGACGGGCCCTGAGGCCGGACGGATCGCGGCAGGCCGGACCGGTCGCCTCGGGGCAGAGGGTCAGACGTACCGCTCCAGGATCGAGCTCTCCGCCAGCCGGGACAGCCCCTCCCGGACGCTGCGGGCCCGCGCCTCGCCCACGCCGTCCACCGTCTGGAGGTCGTCGACGCTCGCGGCGAGCAGCTTCTGCAGGCCGCCGAAGTGCTCCACCAGACGGTCGATGATCGCGCCGGGCAGGCGCGGCACCTTGGCCAGGAGGCGGAAGCCGCGCGGGGAGACCGCCGAGTCCAGCGTCTCGGGGGAGCCGGTGTAGCCCAGGGCGCGGGCCACCGTCGGCATCTCCAGGAGCTCGGCGTGGGAGAGGGCGTCGAGTTCGGCGAGGGCCTCGTCGACCGTGCGGGAGCGCTTCGCGGTCGGCTCGGGCACGTAGTCCCGCACGACCAGCTCGCGCTCCGGCTCCACGCCGGCGATCAGCTCGTCCAGCTGGAGGGCCAGCAGCCGGCCGTCCGTGCCGAGCTCGACCACGTACTCGGCGATCTCGGTGGCGATGCGGCGCACCATCTCCAGGCGCTGGGCGACCGCCGAGACGTCCCGGACGGTCACCAGGTCCTCGATCTCCAGCGCCGACAGCGTGCCCGCGACCTCGTCGAGGCGGAGCTTGTACCGCTCCAGGGTCGCCAGGGCCTGGTTCGCGCGGGACAGGATCGCCGCCGAGTCCTCCAGGACGCGGCGCTGGCCGTCCACGTACAGGGCGATCAGGCGCATCGACTGGGAGACGGAGACGACCGGGAAGCCGACCTGCTTGCTGACCCGGTCCGCCGTGCGGTGCCGGGTGCCCGTCTCCTCCGTCGGGATCGTCGGGTCCGGCACCAGCTGGACGCCCGCCCGCAGGATCTTGGACAGGTCCGAGGACAGCACGATGCCGCCGTCGAGCTTGCACAGCTCGCGCAGACGGGTCGCGGTGAACTCGACGTCCAGCACGAAACCGCCCGAGCACAGTGCCTCGACGGTCTTGTCGGAACCGAGCACGATGAGTCCGCCGGTGTTGCCGCGGAGCACGCGCTCCAGGCCGTCACGCAAGGCGGTACCGGGTGCCACGGCGCTCAGCGAGGCGCGCATCAGGCCATCGGAACCGGCACTCCCACCAGACTTTCCGGGAGCTGCTGCCCGGTCGTTGGCTGCCACTGCACTCCTCCGGTCGCAGGTTCTGGGGCGCCCCCGTTGCGCACTCTGGGTTCGTACGGACGGGCGAGACCAGGGCAAAGTCTACCGGCGGTCCTCCGCCTCCCGTGGGGCCTCTCGGCGACGGGAGCGCGGGAGGACCCGCAGGGCGTCCCCGATGTCCGCGACTTCCAGCACCTTCATACCGGCCGGGATCTTGCCCGGATCGCCCGGCACCAGGGCGTGCGTGAAGCCCAGGCGGTGGGCTTCGGCGAGCCTGCGCTGCACGCCCGTGACCCGTCTGACCTCGCCCGCGAGGCCGACCTCGCCGATCGCGACGAGGTTCTTCGGCAACGGGGTGTCGCTCGCGGCCGACGCCAGGGCGAGGGCGACGGCCAGGTCGGCGGCCGGTTCCGAGAGCTTCACCCCGCCGACCGTTGCGGAGTAAATGTCCCGTTTGCCCAAGGCGCTGATTCTGCCGCGCTGTTCCAGCACCGCGAGCATCATCGAGACGCGGGAGGTCTCCAGTCCGGACGTCGTGCGGCGCGGGGAGGGGATCTGCGAGTCGACCGTGAGCGCCTGCACTTCGGCCACCAGCGGGCGGCGGCCCTCCAAGGTGACGGTCAGACAGGTGCCCGGGACCGGTTCGGCCCGGCGTGTCAGGAAAAGTCCGCTGGGGTCCGCCAGGCCCGTGATGCCCTCGTCGTGCAGTTCGAAGCAGCCGACCTCGTCGGTCGTGCCGTAGCGGTTCTTGACGCCCCGTACGAGGCGCAGGCGGGCGTGCCGGTCGCCCTCGAAGTGCAGGACGACGTCCACCAGGTGCTCCAGCAGGCGCGGGCCGGCGATCGCGCCGTCCTTGGTGACGTGGCCCACCAGGAGGGTCGACATGCCGCGCTCCTTGGAGGCGCGGATCAGGGCCCCGGCGACCTCGCGCACCTGCGCCATGCCGCCGGGCGCGCCGTCGATCTCCGGCGACGCCACCGTCTGCACGGAGTCCATGATCAGCAGGGACGGCTTGACCGCGTCCAGGTGGCCGAGCACGGCCGCCAGGTCGGTCTCGGCGGCGAGGTAGAGGTGGTCGTCGATGGCGTTGATGCGGTCGGCGCGCAGCCGGACCTGGCTGGCCGACTCCTCGCCGGTGACGTACAGCGTGGGGTGCTCCTCGCTCGCCGACTTGGCCGCCACGTCCAGCAGCAGCGTCGACTTGCCGACGCCGGGCTCGCCCGCGACCAGCACCACCGCGCCGGGCACCAGTCCGCCGCCGAGCACCCGGTCCAGCTCGGGCACGCCGGTGGAGCGGGCGGCGGCCTGGCGGCCGTCGACCTGGCCGATGGGCAGGGCGGAGGTGGTGACGCGGCCCGGTGTCGTCGTGCGGACGGCGGGCGCGCCGTACTCCTCGACGGTCCCCCAGGCCTGGCACTCGGGGCACCGGCCGAGCCACTTGGTCGTCTGCCAGCCGCACTCGGTGCAGCGGTAGGACGGGCGGTCCTTGGTGGACTTGGTACGGGCAGCCATGACGAAACCGTAGCCTGCGCCACTGACAGCGGGCCGCCGCGGCGGTGCGGGACCGGAGCCGCGGGCTCCGCCGGGGCCGGCCGCGACCGTCCCTCGTCCGGTTCGGGACCGGCCCCCGGCCGGTTCGGAACCGACCCCCGGCCGCCCCCGAGCCGATCTCCGACCGCCCCCGAGCCGATCTCCGGCCACCCCCGGCCCCACCCCGGCCGCCCCCGGATCAACCCCGCGCCGACCCCGGTGCCGCCCCCATCAACCCCCCCGCCTCCCCGGAACGAAAACCTCCTGTCCCCTTATGAGGGATCGTTTCACCCGTACGGATTAAAAGTGCGCAACGCGCCAGAAGGCGCCACCCCCGGCCGCCTACGGTCGCCGAATGACGAGCAGTGGTCCGGAGACCTCGACCCGCACGACCGGCGCGCACCGGGCGCGCAGGGAGGTGCGCGACCGTCCCGCGGCGGCGCGCACCCTGGTGCAGCGGCCGCCCGCGCGCTACGAGCCGTACCTGGACGGCCTGTTCACCTACTGCCTGTCCGTGCTGTGCGACCACGACGCCGCCACCGCCGCCCTGGGCGACGTCCTCGCGCTCGCCGAGCGCCGCGGCCGGCACGTCCCCGAGGCGGCCGGGGACCGCCGGGCCTGGCTGTACGCGCTGGCCCGCTGGGCGTGCCTGCGCAAGCTGGCCGAGGCCAAGCAGAAACGTCAGGCCACCCACGCGGCGGGCCGCGGCGACCGGCAGGACGACGCGCCGTCCGACCCGCCGGTCCCGCCGGAGGTCCGGGAGCGGCGGCGCCGGGAACTGGCCCTGCTGGCCTGGCCGGAGGCGGCCGGTACCACCCCCGAGCAGCGCGAGGCCCTCGAACTCGCCGTGCGCCACCACCTCGCCGCCCGCGAGGTCGCCGCCGTCCTCGGCATGGACCCGGCCGCCGCCCGCGCCCTGCTGGCCTCCGCCGCCTGCGAGGTCGAACGCACCCGCGCGGCCCTCGCCGTGGTCGAGACCGGGGCCTGCCCGGGCGTGGCCCCCTTCACCGGGGACCGCCAGTTCGTGCTCAGCGCGACCCTGCGCCGCGAGCTGGTGCGGCACGTCGACGACTGCCCGCGGTGCCGCCGCACCGCCGAACGCGCGATGCCCGGCCGCTGGCCCGGCACCAGCGTCACCCCCGACGAGCTGCCCGTCCTCCCCGCGCCCCGCGCGGCCCTGCACGCCGCCGGCGCGCCGCACGCGCGCGTGCGGCGCGGCGCGCCCCGCTTCGACCGGCGCGGCTTCCCCGTGGACCCCAAGGACCGCGCGGCCCGCAGGGACCGCCTGCGGGCGCGCGCCGTCACCACGACCGTCGTCGCCACCGTGGTCGCCGCCCCCGTGATCGCCCTGTGGGCCGCCTACCGGGGCACGCCCGCCGGCGAGGGCGCGGACGGCCGCACGGCCACCGCGCGCGAGGCGGACGACCCGGCGGGCCTGGACGGCGAGGCGGTCGGCGGCGGCTACGAGAACACCGGCAACGCCCGCACCCGGCCCGGCGCCCGCTTCGGCAGGGACGGCCGGCCCGACGTGTCCGTGGAGGTCATCAGCGTCGCCGGCGCCGGCCGCAAGGGCGCGGCCCGCCTGGAGGTCACGGCCGGCAACAGCGGCGACACCACGCTGATCACCCTGACCGCGACCGGCTCGGAACCGGTGCGCTGGTCCGCGTCCACGGGCGCCGGCTGGCTCTACCTCAGCCAGTCCGCAGGAACGCTCCGCCCGGGCCGGTCGTCGACGATCAGGGTGTACGTGGACCAGCTGCGCGAGCCGTCCGGGCCCTGGAGCGCGCAGGTGGCGGTCGCCCCCGTCGGCGCCGTCGTCTCCATCAAGGGTTACGGCACCGCGCCCGGCACCCCGGGTCCCCGCCCCGGCACCCCGCCCCCGGCCCGCCCGGACCCGGCCCCCACGACCTCCGCGCCCCCGGCCCCCGTGCCGAGCACCCCGCCCCCGTCGTCCCCCGCCCCGGACCCGACGCCCACCGAACCGGCCCCCACCGGCCCGACGAGCTCGGCATCCGCGCCGACCGGCGGCGACACCCCGAGCCCGGCCGCCTCGTAGGGCCCGGTGCGCACGGGCCGGGGAGCGAGCCGCCCTCCGGGCACGGGCCGGGCGCGAGCGGGCCGGGGCGCCGTCCCCGCCCGCCCGCACCCGGCCGCTCCGGCCGTCTCAGCCCGCCGGATCCGCGGGATGCGGCGCGAGCAGCGGCAGGTGCGAGGCGAGCCGCTCCTCGCACAGCTCGACCAGGCGGTCGTAGCCGGCCTTGCCCATCAGCTCGGTCAGTTCCGCCCGGTAGGAGACGTACACCGGCTCGCCCGCGCCGTGCGCCGAGGTCGCCGACGTGCACCACCAGTGCAGGTCGTGGCCGCCCGGGCCCCAGCCGCGGCGGTCGTACTCGCCGATCGACACCTGGAGCACGCGCGTGTCGTCGGGCCGGTCGATCCACTCGTACGTCCGCCGGATCGGCAGCTGCCAGCACACGTCCGGCTTGGTCTCCAGCGGCTCGCGGCCCTCCCGCAGGGCGAGGATGTGCAGCGAGCAGCCCATGCCGCCCGGGAAGCCGGGCCGGTTCTGGAAGATGCAGGAGCCCTGGAAGGGGCGGGTCTGGCGGTCGCCGTCCTCGTCCTCGGACACCCAGCCGTTGGCGGTGCCCTCGGCGTGGTGCTGCCAGATGTCCGGGGTGAGCCTCGCCACGTGCTCGGCGACCCGCTTCTCGTCGTCCTCGTCGGAGAAGTGGGCGCCCAGGGTGCAGCACCCGTCGTCCGCGCGGCCCGCCTGGATGCCCTGGCAGCCGCTGCCGAAAATGCAGGTCCAGCGGGAGGTCAGCCAGGTGAGGTCGCAGCGGAACACCTGCTCCTCGTCCGCCGGGTCGGGGAACTCCACCCACGCGCGCGCGAAGTCGAGGCCCTTCTCGTCGTCCGCCGGCGGCTTCCCCGGCGCCTGCGGCGCGTCCACCCGCGAAGGGACGGAGAACCTCTCGCCCTTTCTGCCCTTCTTGGCGGGCTTGGTCGGCTTTTCGTCCTTCGCCTTTTTCGTCTTTGGCACGCGACCAGGGTAAGACTCCGCGATCCGTTCCCGGGACGGCTCCGGGGGGCCGCGGACGGGCGGGCGGGCAGTAGCGTTCCCCCCATGAGACTCGGTGTCCTGGACGTGGGATCGAACACGGTGCATCTGCTGGTGGTGGACGCGCACCCCGGCGCGCGCCCGCTGCCCGCGCACTCGCACAAGGCCGACCTGCGCCTCGCCCAGCTTCTCGACGACAGCGGCGCCATCGGCCCCGACGGCGTCGACCGGCTGGTCGCCGTCGTGCGCGACGCGCTCCAGGCCGCCGAGGACAAGGGCGTCGAGGCCCTCCTGCCGTTCGCCACCTCCGCCGTGCGCGAGGCCCGCAACGCCGACGAGGTCCTCACGCGCGTGCGCACCGAGACCGGCGTCGAACTCCAGGTCCTCACCGGCGCGGAGGAGGCCCGCCTGACGTTCCTCGCCGCGCGCCGCTGGTTCGGCTGGTCCGCCGGGAAGCTGCTCGTCATCGACATCGGCGGCGGCTCCCTGGAGATCGCGTACGGCATCGACGAGGAGCCCGACGCCGCCGCGTCCCTGCCGCTGGGCGCCGGCCGCCTCACCGCGGGCTGGCTGCCCGGCGACCCGCCCGACCCGCAGGACGTGCGCGCCCTGCGCCGCCACGTGCGCGCGGAGATCGCCCGTACGGTCGGCGAGTTCGCCCGCTTCGGCCCTCCCGACCACGTGGTGGCCACCTCCAAGACCTTCCGGCAGCTCGCCCGTATCGCCGGCGCCGCCCGCAGCGCCGAGGGCCTGTACGTCCAGCGCGAGCTCAAGCGCCAGTCCCTGGAGAACTGGGTGCCGCGCCTGGCCTCCATGACCGCCGCCGAACGCGCCGAGCTGCCGGGCGTCTCGGCGGGCCGGGCGGGCCAACTGCTGGCCGGCGCCCTGGTCGCCGAGGGCGCGATGGACCTGTTCCGCGTGGAGACCCTGGAGATCTGCCCCTGGGCGCTGCGGGAGGGCGTGATCCTGCGCCGGCTGGACCACATGGCGTAGCGCCCGCGCCGGGCCCGCACCGCCCGCCGGACCGGCACGGGCACCCGTGCGCGAGCCGCGCCGGGACGCGCGCGGGTCGCGTATGAGGATCCCCACAACGGCGAAGAGGGACCCCGCGGCGGGCGGGTCCCACCCCGTAACCTGTCCCTCGTGGCAGAAGCAAGGGACGTTGTCCGCATCCCGGATGCGAAGGTCGCCCTGTCGACGGCCTCCGTCTATCCGGAGTCCACGGCGACGGCCTTCGAGATCGCCGCGCGCCTCGGGTACGACGGGGTCGAGGTCATGGTGTGGACCGACCCGGTGAGCCAGGACATCGACGCCCTGCGCCGCCTCTCCGACTACCACCGCATCCCGATCCTGGCCGTGCACGCCCCCTGCCTGCTGATCACACAGCGGGTGTGGTCCACCGACCCCTGGACCAAGCTCCAGCGGGCCCGGGCGGCGGCGGAGAAGCTGGGCGCCGGCACGGTGGTCGTCCACCCGCCGTTCCGCTGGCAGCGGCAGTACGCCCGGGACTTCGTCACCGGAATCCAGCGGATGGCGAACGAGACGGACGTGCGCTTCGCCGTCGAGAACATGTACCCCTGGCGCTACCGGGACCGCGAGATGCTCGCGTACGCCCCCGACTGGGACGTGACGAACGACGACTACCGCCACTTCACGATCGATCTCAGCCACGCCGCGACCGCCCGCACCGACGCCCTCGCCATGCTCGACCGCATGGGCGACCGCCTCGGCCACGTCCACCTCGCCGACGGCCGCGGCTCGGCCAAGGACGAGCACCTGGTGCCCGGCCGCGGCACCCAGCCCTGCGCCGAGGTGCTGGAGCGGCTCGCAGGGAGCGGCTTCGACGGCCACGTCGTCATCGAGGTCAACACCCGCCGCGCCCTGTCCAGCGCGGAGCGGGAGGCCGACCTGGCCGAGGCGCTCGCCTTCACCCGCCTGCACCTGGCCTCGTCACTGAAGGTCCCGCGGCGGTGACCGGGACCGCGCCCCGGCGCCGGGGACGCCCTCCCCGGGAGGACGCCGCGGACGCCCCGGCCGCCCGCGACCGCATCCTGGAGGCCGCGCGCGAGGAGTTCTCCGAACACGGGTACGACAAGACGTCCGTGCGCGGCATCGCCAAGGCGGCCGGCGTCGACGCGGCGCTCGTGCACCACTACTTCGGCACCAAGGAGCAGGTCTTCGAGGCCGCCGTCGCGCTGGTCTTCGCACCCGCCATGGAGGCGCCGAAGGCCGTCGAGGAGGGCCCGTTGGACGGTGTGGGGGAGCGCCTGACGCGCTACGTCCTCGGCGTCTGGGAGAACCCGGCGACGCGGGCCCCGCTGCTCGCGATCGTCCGCTCCGCCGTCAACAACGAGACGGCCGCCGCCGTCTTCCGCCGCCTCATCGCCTCGCGGGTCATGCGCCGCATCGCCGTCCGCCTGGACACGCCGGACGCCGAGCTGCGGACCGAGCTCGCCGCCGCCCAGCTGGTGGGCACCGCCCTGCTGCGGTACGTGATCAAGGTCGAGCCGCTGGCGTCGGCGGACCCCGAGCAGATCGTCGCGCGGCTGGCACCGGTGGTGCAGGGGCACCTGACCGGGCCCTGACCCCGGTCCGGCTCCGCCCCGGCCCCGTTCCGGCCTCGCGGAGCGCCCGCGGAGCCGAGACACGCGTCCCGCATTTCGGACACCCTGTCCCGCCCTCTGGATGACGGGCGTACGCTCGACGTCAGTCAGAACTCTCTGGCCGGCATTTCCGAAGGAGCGAGCGACGATGCCCGAGCTGAGGTCCCGCACAGTCACCCACGGCCGCAACATGGCGGGCGCACGCGCCCTGATGCGCGCCTCCGGTGTACCCGGTGCGGACATCGGCCGCAAGCCGATCATCGCGGTCGCCAACAGCTTCACGGAGTTCGTGCCCGGCCACACCCACCTGGCCCCGGTCGGCCGGATCGTCAGCGAGGCGGTCGTGGCGGCGGGCGGCATCCCGCGCGAGTTCAACACCATCGCCGTCGACGACGGCATCGCGATGGGCCACGGCGGCATGCTGTACTCGCTGCCCTCCCGCGACCTGATCGCGGACAGCGTGGAGTACATGGTCGAGGCGCACCGCGCCGACGCCCTGATCTGCATCTCCAACTGCGACAAGATCACCCCGGGCATGCTCAACGCGGCCCTGCGCCTGAACATCCCGACGGTCTTCGTCTCCGGCGGCCCGATGGAGGCCGGCCGGGCCACCCTGGTCGACGGCACGGTCCGCACCCTGGACCTGATCGACGCCATGGTCGAGGCCGCCAACGACAAGGTCTCCGACGCCGACGTGCTCCGCATCGAGGAGAACGCCTGCCCGACCTGCGGCTCGTGTTCCGGCATGTTCACCGCCAACTCGATGAACTGCCTCACCGAGGCCATCGGCCTGTCCCTGCCCGGCAACGGCTCGGTCCTGGCCACCCACACGGCCCGCAAGGACCTGTACGTGCGCGCCGCCCACACGGTGATGGACCTCACCCGGCGCTACTACGAGCAGGACGACGACTCGGTCCTGCCGCGCAACGTCGCCACCTTCGCGGCCTTCCAGAACGCCATGGCCCTGGACATCGCCATGGGCGGCTCCACCAACACGATCCTGCACCTGCTGGCCGCCGCCCAGGAGGCGGAGGTGCCCTTCGGCCTCACCGAGATCGACGAGCTCTCGCGCCGGGTGCCCTGCCTGGCGAAGGTCGCCCCCAACGTCGCCAAGGACCGCACGTACTACATGGAGGACGTGCACCGCGCCGGCGGCATCCCCGCCCTGCTCGGCGAGCTGCACCGCGCGGGCCTGCTCAACGAGGACGTGCACTCCGTGCACAGCCCGTCCCTGGCCGACTGGCTGAAGACCTGGGACATCCGCGGCGGCTCCCCGTCCCCGGAGGCCGTCGAGCTGTGGCACGCGGCCCCCGGCTGCGTCCGCTCCGCCGAGGCCTTCTCCCAGTCCGAGCGCTGGGACGTCCTCGACGAGGACGCCGAGGGCGGCTGCATCCGCTCCGCCGAGCACGCCTACTCCAAGGACGGCGGCCTGGCGGTCCTGCGCGGCAACCTCGCGGTCGACGGCTGCGTCGTGAAGACCGCCGGCGTCGACGAGTCGATCTGGACCTTCGAGGGCCCGGCGGTCGTCTGCGAGTCGCAGGACGAGGCCGTCGAGAAGATCCTCACCAAGCAGGTCAAGGAGGGCGACGTCGTCGTCATCCGCTACGAGGGCCCCAAGGGCGGCCCCGGCATGCAGGAGATGCTCTACCCGACGTCGTACCTGAAGAGCCGCGGCCTCGGGAAGGCCTGCGCCCTGATCACCGACGGCCGCTTCTCCGGCGGCACCTCGGGCCTGTCCATCGGCCACGCCTCCCCGGAGGCCGCCTCGGGCGGCACCATCGCCCTGGTCGAGGACGGTGACCGCATCCGCATCGACATCCCCAGCCGCTCCATCGACCTCCTGGTCGACGACGCCGAACTGGCCCGCCGCGCGCAGGCCCTGAACGGCCGGTACGCCCCGAAGAACCGCGACCGCAAGGTCTCGGCGGCCCTGCGCGCCTACGCGGCGATGGCCACCAGCGCCGACAAGGGCGCCGTCCGCGACGTCTCCAAGCTGGGCTGACCCCCCCCTGCCCCGCCGGGCCGCCTCCCCCCCCCGGGGAGGCGGCCTTCCGGCTACCAGGAGGAGGGGTCCCGGGCGTCCAGGGCGAAGACGGTGCCGTCGGGGGCGGTGGCGTAGAGGTGGCCCTGGGCGAGGACGGGCCGGGGCACGGAGCCCGCGACCCGGCCGGAGGCGGAGCCGAGCCGGGACGGCGTCTGCCCGCGGAGCCGCCCGCTGCGGGCGTCGACGGCGAGCAGCCGGCCGTCGGCGGCCGAGACGTACACGTACCGGCCGTCGGCCACCGGCGCGGAACCCCGGAGCACGGCCGTCTCCAGGTTCCAGAGCTGCTTCCCGGCCTCCAGGTCGACCGCCACCAGCGATCCGCCGGTCCCCATCAGGTGGACGACGTCCCCGCGGACGCCGCCCTGGGCCTGCTCCAGGGGAACGGGCAGTTCCACCCGCCGGGTCGCCCCCGTCTCCGGGGTGTGCCGGACCACGGCCGTGGCCCGGCGGTAGACCGGGTCGACGGCGAGGAGGTACACCGACCCGTCCGCCGCGTCGAGCGGCTCCAGGGAACCCGTCAGGCGCGCCTCCCACCGCACGGCTCCCGAAACCGGATCGACGGCCGTGAGCCGGGTGCGCGAACCGTCGCCGGACGTGCTCGTCAGGTACGCCAGCGGATCCCCCGGGAAGGAGGTGAAGAGCGGCAGGTCATGCCCCGCGATCCGGTGGCTCCACCGGGTGTCGCCCGAGGCGCTGTCCACCCCGGTGACCGTCCCGTCCGCGGCGGTCAGCAGGAGCGTGTTCCCCGCGAGCGCCAGACCGGTGTACGCGGGCACGTCCTGCTGCCAGCGCGGTTCGCCGTCCGACGGGTCGAGTCCTCGCAGCCGGCGCTCCCCGGTCGGCGGGGGCTGCACGAGGCCGCCCGACAGGACCGGCGGCCCGCCGTGGCGGTCCTCGGGGAGGGTGTGCCGCCACAGCACGCGCCCGTCGGCCGGGTCGAGCGCGAAGACGGTCCCGGGCTGGGCGCAGAACAGCGTCCCCTGCCCGTGGGAACAGTGCGGGGTGCTCCCCTCCGAGGCCGGCACCGTCTGCCACGCGCTGAAGGCGGCCGCCGTGGTGCGCGGGCTGTCCTCCGGCGCCGTGCTCGTGCCGACGAGCGACTGGACCGCGGCCAGCCCGCCGACGAGGACCAGGGCGAGCACCCCGGCTCCCACCGCCGTCCGCCTGCCCGGGCGCCTGCGGGGCCGGGGCCCCGGCCCCCGGCCGGACGGTCGCGGCTCCCCGGCGGACGGCCCGAGGCCGTCGGCGGACGGTGCCGGGTCGTCGGCGGACGCCGCGGGGGCGTCGGCGTGCGGCTCCCCCGCGGGCTCCTCGGCGGGGCGCCCGGCCCCGGGGTCCGTCGCCTCCTGCGTGCGCTGCGCCGGTATGAACGCCTGGGTGTCGTACGAGGCCGCCACCGACCGCAGTTCGCGCATCAACTCGTCCGGCGAGGGCCGGTCCTCGGGTTCCTTGGCGAGGCAGCGCAGCACCAGGGGCGCCAGTTCGGCGGGCACGCCGGTCATGTCCGGCTCGTCGTGCACGACCTGGTAGGCGACGACGTACGGGCTGTCGGAGTCGAACGGCCCGCTGCCCGTGGCGGCGTGCACCATCACGGACCCGAGCGCGAACACGTCCGCGGCGGGCCCCACTTCACGGGGGCGCCGGAACTGCTCGGGCGCCATGAAGGGCGGGGTGCCGATCAACTTCCCTGTCTCGGTGCGCAGTTCGCTGTCCTTCGGCCGGGAGATGCCGAAGTCGATCACCTTGGGTCCGTCCCCGGCGAGCAGCACGTTGCTCGGCTTCAGGTCCCGGTGCACCACTCCCACCCGGTGGATGTCGCGCAGCGCCTCCGCGAGTCCGGCCATCAGCCGGCGCAACTGGGAAGGGGGCAGGGGACCGTTCCCCTTCACCTCCTGCGCCAGCGTCGGACCCGGGATGAACAGCGTGGCCATCCAGGGCCGTTCGGCATCCGGATCGGCGTCGACGACCGGCGCGGTGAAGGCGCCGCTGACTCTGCGGGCCGCGCCGACCTCCTGCCGGAACCGCCCCCTGAACTCGGGATCCCTGGCGAACTCGGCGTGCACGACCTTCACCGCGAGCTTCATGCCGGACGTGCTCCGGGCCAGGTGCACCACCCCCATGCCGCCCGACCCCAGGCAGGACTCCAGACGGTAGTGACCGGCGTATGCCGGAAGTTCCGCTTCCGCGTTCGTTCCGGTGTTCTGCTGTGGCGCCATGGGACCACCCCCGTGCTGTTCGTCCACGCGCGCGACGCACGGAGCCTAGTCGATGACTCGTACGGGACAGAGGCGGCTTGCTAGCCTCCCTGTTCCACGAGCGCACACGTGTGCGCGGCGTGACTTCGGGGAATCAACGGGGCCCCATGGTCGTCATGGGGGTCACACGGGGGAGGTCTGCCATGTCCGTCGACGGCATCGAAGAGGTCGCGAGCAGAGGCGGGACGGAGGCCGTCGCCACGCTGGCGACGACCACGGCTCTGCGCTACTACTCGGTCGCACCGGGCGTCCGTCTCAACGTCCGCAGCGGTCCGGGCACCCAGTACACGATCGTGCGCGTCCTGCCCGAAGGCGCCAAGGTGGCGATCTTCTGCCAGACGCCGGGCACCACGGTCACGGGCCCGTACGGCACGAGCAGCATCTGGGACAACATCGGCAACGGCGAGTACGTCTCGGACGCGTACGTCAACACGGGCAGCGACGGCTACGTGGCCTCCCGCTGCGCCTGAACCCGCACCGGGCCCGCGGCGCCGCCGGCGCCATAATCGACGCGTGAGCGACGAGAACGGCACCCCGGCCGGCCCCGCGGGCCCCACCCCGGTTCCGGCACCCCCCACGGGCCCGCGCCCGGAACCCCTCCGCTTCTTCGGCACCACCTGGCTGCACCACGACCGCGGCTACACCGCCCGCCGCGTCGCCGTGTCCGCCGGCTCCCTCGCCGCGGCCGCCGCCTCCTGCCTCGTCCTGCGCGTCGCCTACGACGGCCTGCGCATCGCCGACGTCGGCAGCTTCGTCACCCTGCTCATGGTCGTGATGTTCGCGGTCTGCGGCGCGCTCGCCTTCCGCCACACCTGGGACGGCTTCACCCGCCGCCCCGACCCCGAGCGGCAGGCCTCCCTCCGCGGCCTGCTGACCATCGGCTTCGTCGGCTCCCTCCTCGCCTACTTCTTCCGCTCCCTGACCGAGGCGCCCGGCGAGGGGCTGCACCGCGAGGAGTACGAAGCGGCCCGCGCCCGGCACGAGAAGCGCACCACCCGCCGCTCGGGCAACCCGTCGAAGAAGCGCCACCGCTCCTGACCCGGCCGGCCTCCCGGCGACCGCTTCTCCCGGCCTCGGGTGAGCCCGGCCCGTATGCCGGTGTGTCGGTGTTCCTCTTCCGGCGGACCGCTTCTCCCGGCTTCGGGTGAGCCCGGCCCGTATGCCGGTGTGTCGGTGTTCCTCTTCCGGCCACCTCCACCGCCACGCGGAACCCACCCCCAGGCCCCCGCCGCCCCCGCCACCATGGCCGTATGACCTCACGGCCCCCCTCACGGTCCTCCTCCTGGCCCACCGACGCCGCCCCGCCCCCGCCCCCTGACCCGGCACCGGCCGGGACCCCCGACGGGGCAGCGGCTCCGCCTCCCGACCAGCCCCCGCCCGCACCCCCGCACACCACCCGCGCCCACTCCTTCAACGCGGCCGCGGCCCAGTACGCCGCCAACCGCCCCTCCTACCCGCCGGCTCTCCTCGACGCCCTGGAGGAGCTGTCCGGACGCCCCCTCCCCGGCTCCCGCGTCGCGGACGTCGGCGCCGGCACGGGCATCGCCACCGCCCTCCTGCATGCCCGGGGCGCCGACGTGATCGCCGTGGAACCCGGCGACGGCATGGCGGCCCAGTTCCGCCGCACCCTTCCCGACGTCCCGCTCGTCCGGGGCAGCGGCGACGCCCTCCCCCTCGCCGACGCCTCCGTCGACCTGCTCACCTACGCCCAGGCCTGGCACTGGACCGACCCCGCCCGCTCCGTCCCGGAGGCCCTGCGCGTCCTGCGCCCGGGCGGCGCGCTCGCCCTGTGGTGGAACACGGACGCCCTGGACGTGCCGTGGATCGCGGACCAGGCCGACCGCACCGCCCGCCGCTTCGGCGTGAACCTCACCGCGGAGCGGCGGGACGCCGGCACCCGCGCCACCGGCCCCGCCGCCCGCCTCGCCTTCACCCGACGGGTGATCCGCTGGAGCCGCCGCGTCCCCCTGGACACCCACCTCGCCCACCTCGGCAGCCACTCGGTCCTCCTGGTCGCCCGCCACGAGACCGCCGCCGCCTTCCTCGCCGAGGAGCGCGCGCACCTGCTGACGACCTTCCCGGACGGCATCGTCGAGGAGGTCTACGACGTCGACCTCCGCGTCGCCCTCCGACCGGCCCCCGCCTGACCGGAACCTCCCCCGCCCGCCCCCGCCCGCCCGGTCCCCGCCCGTCCCCCCTCACCGCTTGACGTGCCGGACCCCCGGGAGGAGTATTCATCACATGGTGAATTATCTTTCCGGGTCACCCCCCGCGCAGCCGCCCCCCACCGGCTCCGCCCGCGAACACCCCGCCGTCCGCGCCGAGAACCTCACCGTCGCCCGAGGCTCCCGCACCGTCCTGCACGGCCTCGGCTTCACCGTCCCGCGCGGCCGGATCACCGGCCTCCTCGGCCCCTCCGGCTGCGGCAAGTCCACCCTCATGCGCGCGATCGTCGGCACCCAGGCCAAGGTCACCGGCACCCTGGACGTCCTCGGCCGGCCGGCGGGCCACCCCGCCCTACGCACCCGCATCGGCTACGTCACCCAGGCCCCCTCCGTCTACGACGACCTGACCGTCCGTCAGAACCTCGACTACTTCGCCGCGATCCTCGACCCCGGCCGCTCGGCGGCCGGCTGCCGCCGCGAGACCGTCACCCGCGCCATCGCCGACGTCGACCTCACCTCCCACGCCGACGCCCTCGCCGGCACCCTCTCCGGCGGCCAGCGCAGCCGCGTCTCCCTGGCCGTCGCCCTCCTCGGCACCCCCGAACTCCTCGTCCTCGACGAGCCGACGGTCGGCCTGGACCCGGTCCTGCGCCGCGACCTGTGGGACCTCTTCCACACCATCGCGGCCGACCGCGGCGCCACCCTCCTCGTCTCCTCCCACGTCATGGACGAGGCCGAGCGCTGCCACCGCCTCCTCCTCATGCGCGAGGGCGAGATCCTCGCCGACGACACCCCCGACGCCCTGCGCACCCGCACCGGCTCCCAGACGGTCGAGGCGGCCTTCCTCCGCCTGGTCGACGAGGCGGCCGCCGCGGGCCGGACGAAGGAGACCACCCGATGACCACCCCACCGACCCCCACGACGAGCACGGGCACGCCCCCCGCACCGGCCCGCACGAGCGCCCTCGACGCCTCCCGCACCACCGCCACCGCGGCCCGCGTCCTGCGCCAGCTGCGCCACGACCCGCGCACCATCGCGCTGATGATCCTCATCCCCTGCGTGATGCTGCTCCTGCTGCGCTACGTCTTCGACGGCAGCCCGCGCACCTTCGACACCATCGGCGCCTCCCTGCTCGGCATCTTCCCGCTGATCACCATGTTCCTGGTGACCTCGATCGCCACCCTGCGCGAACGCACCTCGGGCACCCTGGAACGCCTCCTCGCCATGCCGCTCGGCAAGGGAGACCTCATAGCCGGCTACGCCCTGGCCTTCGGCACCCTCGCGATCGTCCAGTCGGCCCTCGCCACCGGCCTGGCGGTCTGGGTGCTCGACCTCGACGTCACCGGCTCCCCCTGGCTGCTCCTCGTGGTCGCCCTGCTCGACGCACTCCTGGGCACCGCGCTCGGCCTCTTCGTCTCGGCCTTCGCGGCCTCCGAGTTCCAGGCGGTCCAGTTCATGCCGGCCGTGATCTTCCCCCAGCTCCTCCTCTGCGGCCTCTTCACCCCCCGCGACGCCATGCACCCCGCCCTCGAAGCCGTCTCCGACGCCCTCCCCATGTCCTACGCCGTCGACGGCATGAACGAGGTCCTCCACCACACCGACATGACCGCCGCTTTCCTGCGGGACGTCCTGATCGTGGCGGGCTGCGCCCTGCTGGTCCTGGGCCTCGGCGCGGCCACCCTGCGCCGGCGCACGGCCTGACCCGCCCCCACCGGCGACACCCCGCCGAAGCCCCTCCGGCCGGCGTCCGCTCCCCGGACACCCGAGCCGCCACCGGCCCGCGGAGTGCGAGGATGCCCGTAGGACGACGCACCCTTCGGAGGGCACCCCAGCCATGACCCAGAAAGTCGCAGTCCTCGGCACCGGCAAGATCGGCGAAGCCCTGCTCAGCGGAATGATCCGAGCCGGCTGGGCCCCGGCCGACCTCCTGGTCACCGCCCGCCGCCAGGAACGGGCCGACGAACTCCGCACCCGCTACGGAGTCACCCCGGTCACCAACGCGGAAGCCGCCAAGACCGCCGACACCCTGATCCTCACGGTCAAGCCGCAGGACATGGGTACCCTCCTCGACGAGCTCGCCCCCCACGTCCCCGCCGACCGCCTGGTCGTCAGCGGCGCGGCCGGCATCACCACCTCCTTCATCGAGGACCGCCTCGCCGCCGGCACCCCGGTGGTCCGCGTCATGACGAACACCCCCGCCCTCGTCGACGAGGCCATGTCCGTCATCTCCGCCGGCAGCCACGCCACCGCCGAACACCTCGCCCACGCCGAGGAGATCTTCGGCGCCGTCGGCAAGACGCTCCGCGTCCCCGAGTCCCAGCAGGACGCCTGCACCGCCCTGTCCGGCTCCGGCCCGGCCTACTTCTTCTACCTGGTCGAAGCCATGACGGACGCCGGCATCCTCCTCGGCCTGCCCCGCGACAAGGCCCACGACCTGATCGTCCAGTCCGCGATCGGCGCCGCCACGATGCTCCGCGACAGCGGCGAACACCCCGTCAGGCTCCGCGAGAACGTCACCTCCCCCGCCGGCACCACCATCAGCGCCATCCGCGAACTCGAGAACCACGGCGTACGAGCCGCCCTCATCGCCGCCCTCGAAGCCGCCCGCGACCGCAGCCGCGAACTGGCCTCCGGCAAGAAGGACTAGGACTGACCCCTGCCGGGGGCGGCCCCCAGTGCCCGCCGCGGCCCTACGCGCCCGCCGCGGCCACGACCTCCCGCGTGGTCACGACCCGCGCGAAGCCGCCCCCGTGCAGCGACACCGCCGACGCCCGCGCCACCTCCTGAGCGGTGAGCCGCCAGCCGAACGGCCCCTCCAGGTCGAAGGTATACGTCGCGTCGAACGCGACCACCACCTCGTACCCCAGGTTGCCGCCCATCCGCGCCGTCGTCTCCACGCACATGTTGGTCTGGATCCCGGCGAGCACCACCTGCGAGATCCCCGCGGCCCGCAGCCAGGCGTCCAGGTCCGGCGTCCCGTGGAAGGCCGAGTTCACGCTCTTCGTCACCAGCAGCTCCGCCCCTGCGCCCCCCTTCCCGCGGCGCCGCTCCACGTACTCCTTGAAGTCGTTGCCCCCGTGCCCCGGCCGCAGCGGCGACCCCGGCTCGACCGAGTCGTGCCGGACGAACACCACCGGCCGCCCGGTCTCCTGCCACACCTCGATGAGCCCGGCGATGTTGTCATCGGCCCCGGGATGGTTCCGAGGCCCCCAGTGATCCAGCTCCTCGAAGCCCTTCTGCACGTCCACGACCACCAGCGCTGCGTTCTCCGCGATCTGCATGACCACGATCCTGCCGCCGCCGAGGCGACCGCCCCAGCGGTACGGAAGCCATCGATCGATGGTTTACTGCCGCCCATGCGCGCCCGTCCGTACCGCGTGGCCCTCCTCGCCTTCCCCGGCATCCGCGCCTTCGACGTCTCCGTCGTCACCGAGGTCTGGGGCACCGACCGCACCGACCGCGGCGTCCCCGCCTTCGACCTGCGGCGCGTCGCCGCCGACAGCGCGCCCGTCCCCCTGCGCGGCGGCCTCACCCTCCAGCCCGACCGCACCCTCGCCTGGCTCGCCCGCGCCGACCTGATCCTCGTCCCCGGCCTCGACGACCACCTCACACCCGCCCCCGCCCCCGTCCTCGACGCCCTCCGCCGCGCCCACGCCCGCGGCACCACCCTCGCCGCCCTGTGCGGCGGCGCCTTCACCCTCGCCCAGGCCGGCCTCCTCGACGGCCGCCGCGCCATCACCCACTGGAACCTGGTCGACCTCCTGCGCGCCCACCACCCCCACGTCACCGTCGTCCCCGACGCCCTCTTCATCGAGGACGACCGCATCTGGACCGCCGCCGGCACGGCCGCCGGCATCGACCTCTGCCTCCACCTCGTCCGCCTGGCCCACGGCGCCGAGACCGCCGCCACCGTCGCCCGCTCCATGGTCACGGCCCCCTTCCGCACCGGAACCCAGGCGCAGTTCATCGAGCACCCCACCCCCCGCACGGACCGCGACGCCGACACCCTCGCCGCCGTACGCGAACACGCCCTGCGCCACCTGCACGAACCGCTCACGGTCGCCGACCTGGCCGCCCGGGCGGGCATGTCACCGCGCACCTTCGCCCGTCACTTCGCGGCGCAGACGGGCACCACACCCCTGCGCTGGCTCCTGGACCAGCGCGTCGCCGCCGCACAGCGATTCCTCGAACGCACCGACCTCCCCATGCCCGAGGTCGCCCGCCGCGCCGGCTTCGGCAGCGAGGTCACGATGCGCCAGCACTTCGCCTCGCGCCTCGCCACCAGCCCGCGCGCCTACCGGGCGGCGTTCAGCACGGCACCGGTGTCGACACCGGTGTCAGCACCCGTATCGGAAACGGCCGGCAGCAGCCCGATCGCGCGATAAGCGGCGTCCACGGTCGGCCGCGCCATGGCCCTCGCCCGTTCCGCGCCATCCCGCAGCACCCCCGCCACGTAGCCGGGATCCGCACACAGCTCCTTGTGCCTGGCCTGCACGGGCCTGAGCAGCTCCACCACGGCCTCCGCGGTGTCCCTCTTCAGAGCGCCGTACGAAGCGTGAACGCCGGACAGATCCGCGGGGTCCCCACCCGTGCACGCCGCGAGGATCTCCAGCAGATTGGCGATCCCGGGCTGCCCCGCCGAGTCGTGGACGACCTCCCGCCCGCTGTCGGTCACGGCCCGCATGACCTTCCTGCGCACCACGTCCGGCTCGTCCAGCAGGTAGACGATCCCCGGCCCGACGTCGTCGCTCTTCCCCATCTTCGACCCCGGCTCCCGCAGGTTCATCACCCGCGCCGCCACCTCCGGATGCGTGGCCCGGGGCACCACGAACGTGCGCCCGTACCGCTGGTTGAACCGCACCGCGAGGTCCCGCGCCAGCTCCACGTGCTGGGTCTGGTCCTCCCCGACGGGCACCTCGTCCGTCCCGTACGCCAGGATGTCCGCCGCCATCAGCACGGGATACGTCAGCAGCGACAGCCGCACGCTCCCGCCCCGGTCCCGCTCCCGCGCGGCCTTCTCCTTGTACTGGACCATCCGCCGCATCTCACCGTCGGTCGCCACGCACTCCAGCAGGTAGGACAACCGCGCGTGCTCGTCCACGTGGCTCTGCACGAACACCGTGCACCGCTCCGGATCCAGCCCCGCCGCCAGCAGCAGCGTCGCCGCCTGCCGGCTCAGCCGGCGCACCCGCGCGGGATCGTGCTCGACGGTCAGCGCGTGCAGATCGACGATGCAGAACAGCGCGTCGGCCCGGTACTGGTCCACGGCGGCCCACCGCCGCACGGCTCCCAGGTAGTTCCCCAGCGTCAGATGCCCGCTCGGCTTGATCCCGCTGAAGACCCGCTTCATCTCCCACCTCCTGCTCGGGACCGCCACCACCGGCGGCCGGCTCCCTGGAGGGGGACACGAGAAACGGCCGCCGGGGGCGGCGGCCGTTGGGTGCACACGTACGTCCGGCCGCCGTCAGGCGGCCCACCACTGCTGGGTGTGCGTGTGCGTCGTCATGCAGGTCAGCGTACGCCTCCCGGTGTCCGCGCGGACCGAAGTTGACACGCCCCCGGCCGATCCGTAAGGTTCTCCGAGTTGTCCGACGTGAGCGCCGACTCCGGTCGGTCCCCGGACAGCCATTCCGCACCACCAAACCTCTCTCGACGACAGTCGTCTGTCTGCCGTCGTGCGATTGGCGCGCGTATTCGCGGAATGAGGAATCCGAGTTCGAAAGGACGCGGCCCCCGATTGGCTTCGGGAGCGAGGAATCCGCTAAAGTCTCACTCGTCGGAAGGGCCCAACAGCCCGGAAGACAGCCCCCATCGACTGGGAATCGGGCCCGAAAGGATCTGATAGAGTCGGAAGCGCCGGAAAGGGAAACGCGGAAGCGGGAACCTGGAAAGCACCGAGGAAATCGGATCGGAAAGATCT
>NZ_JBITSF010000019.1:0-153567 GCF_044540485.1 Streptomyces sp. NPDC085946
TGTTCCTGCTGTCGGACGGCTACCTGGCCAACGGCTCCGAACCCTGGCGCATCCCGGAACCGGACGAACTCCCGGACCTCACCGTGCGGTTCGCGCAGGGGTCCAACCACACGCTGGAGGACGGCACCGAGGTGTTCTGGCCCTACAAGCGTGATCCGCGCACCCTGGCCCGGCCGTGGGCGGTGCCGGGCACGCCGGGGCTGGAGCACCGCATCGGCGGCATCGAGAAGCAGGACGGCACCGGCAACATCTCCTACGACCCGGCCAACCACGACTTCATGGTCCGCGTCCGGCAGGCCAAGGTCGACGGCATCGAGGTCGCGGACCTGCAGGTCGACGACCCGGACGGCGCCAGGACCCTGGTACTGGGCTGGGGCTCGACCTACGGGCCGATCACCGCCGCGGTGCGGCGGCTGCGCGCGGCCGGGGAATCGATCGCGCAGGCGCACCTGCGGCACGTCAACCCCTTCCCGCGAAACCTCGGCGAGGTGCTGCGGCGGTACGAGCGGGTGGTGGTCCCGGAGATGAACCTCGGCCAGCTCGCCACCCTCATCCGGGCGAAGTACCTGGTCGACGCCCACTCGTACACCCAGGTCAACGGCATGCCGTTCAAGGCGGAACAGCTCGCCACGGCGCTCAAGGAGGCCATCGATGGCTGAGACGGTCACGGAAGGCACGGGCACGATCGAGGCGCTCTCCCTCGTCCCGAAGGCCGAGGGCCGGCAGTCCATGAAGGACTTCAAGTCCGACCAGGAGGTGCGCTGGTGCCCGGGCTGCGGGGACTACGCGATCCTGGCGGCGGTGCAGGGCTTCATGCCGGAGCTGGGGCTGGCCCGGGAGAACATCGTCTTCGTCTCGGGCATCGGCTGCTCCTCGCGGTTCCCGTACTACATGAACACCTACGGGATGCACTCCATCCATGGCCGCGCCCCCGCCATCGCGACGGGGCTGGCCGCCTCGCGCCGCGACCTGTCGGTGTGGGTGGTGACCGGTGACGGTGATGCGCTGTCCATCGGCGGCAACCACCTGATCCACGCCCTGCGCCGCAACGTCAACCTCAAGATCCTGCTGTTCAACAACCGGATCTACGGGCTGACCAAGGGCCAGTACTCCCCCACCTCCGAGGTCGGCAAGATCACCAAGTCGACGCCGATGGGCTCGCTGGACGCGCCCTTCAACCCGGTCTCCCTTGCCCTGGGCGCGGAGGCGTCGTTCGTGGCCCGCACCCTCGACTCCGACCGCAAACACCTCACCGAGGTGCTGCGGCAGGCCGCCGCCCACCCGGGCACCGCCCTGATCGAGATCTACCAGAACTGCAACATCTTCAACGACGGCGCCTTCGACGCCCTGAAGGACAAGCAGCGCGCCGAGGAGGCCGTCATCCGCCTGGAGCACGGCCGGCCGATCCGCTTCGGCGCCGGCCTCGCCAAGGGCGTCGTCCGGGACCGCCTCACCGGCGACCTGCGGGTGGTCACCGTGACACCGGAGAACCAGGACCAGGTCCTGGTCCACGACGCGCACGCCGCGTCCCCCACCACCGCCTTCGCGCTGTCCCGGCTCGCCGACCCCGACACCCTGCACCACACCCCGATCGGCGTCCTGCGCTCCGTCGACCGGCCCGTCTACGACGCGCAGATGACCGACCAGCTCGACACCGCGGTCGAGCGGCACGGCAAGGGCGACCTGGCCGCGCTGCTCGCCGGCGGCGACACCTGGACCGTCGTCGGCTGACGCCGCCGGAGGTTCACGAGGCCCGGGCCGCTGCGGCCCGGGCCTCGTCGTATGCCTGGCGGGCCCGCTCGACGGCGGCCGTCCGGCGCGCGGTCCACTCCGCCAGCGCGCGCACCTGCTCGGCGGCCTCGCGGCCCAGCCCGGTGAGGGAGTAGTCGACGCGCGGCGGGATCACGGGGTGCGCCTCGCGGTGCACCAGGCCGTCCCGCTCCAAGGTCTGGAGCGTCTGGGTGAGCATCTTCTCGCTGACCGTCCTGCCCCGCGCGCCGATCTCGCGGCGCAGCTCACTGAAGCGGTGCGGCCGCTCCAGGAGGGCGATCAGCACCAGCACGCCCCAGCGGCTGGTCACGTGCTCCAGGACGAGCCGGTGGGGGCACATCGCCTCGGCGTCCCTGCTCGGGTCACTTACTGCCATGCCAGTACCTTACTTCGAAGTGGGTACTTTCCAAGAGTTAGCGCCTCTCGTAGGGTTAGTGAAGAAGCACCCCCACAAGGAGAGTCCTCACCATGAGCATCGTCGTCACCGGCGCCACCGGACAGCTCGGCCGCCACGTCGTGGAGCAGTTGCTGGAGAAGGTCCCGGCCGAGCGGATCACCGCCGTCGTCCGCACCCCGGAGAAGGCCGCCGGCCTCGCGGCCCGGGGGGTGCGGATCGCGGTCGCCGACTACAACGCCCCCGAGACCTTCGACGGCCTGTTCGCGGCCGGCGACAAGGTGCTGCTGATCTCCGGGAACGAGTTCGACAAGGGCCGGGTGCGGCAGCACCGGGTGGTCATCGAGGCCGCGCGGGCCGCCGGCGCCGCCCTGCTCGCCTACACCAGCGCCCCCGGCAGCCTGACCGCCGCGCTCGCCGACGACCACCGGGGCACCGAGGAGGCGCTGCTCGCCTCCGGCCTGCCGTACGTGCTGCTGCGCAACGGCTGGTACCACGAGAACTACACCGAGAACCTCGCCCCCGTGCTGGCGCACGACACGGTCGTCGCCGCCGCCGGCGAGGGCCGGGTCTCCTCCGCCTCCCGCGCCGACTACGCCGCGGCCGCCGTCGCCGTGCTCACCGGCGAGGGCCACGAGAACACGACCTACGAGCTGGGCGGCGACGAGGCGTGGAGCTTCGCCGAGTACGCGGCCGAGCTGAGCCGGCAGACCGGCCGGGAGATCGGCTACCGGGCGGTCACGACCGAGGAGCTCACCGGCATCCTGACCGGCGCCGGCCTGCCCGGGCCGCTGGCCGCGGTCCTCGCCGGGGTGGACACCTCCATCGAGAAGGGCGAGCTGGTCGTCCCCGGCGGTGACCTGTCCCGCCTGATCGGCCGTCCGACCACCCCGCTGTCCGAGGCCGTCGCCGCCGCCCTCCAGGACTGACCCCGGCGGGCCCGCGCACCCCGTTCCACTGTCATGACCGTATGGCGATACGGACATGACAGGCGGGGGTCCCCGGCGTTACCGTCGTGCCCGAACGACGTGCGCGAAGGAGGGACCCGTGACCGGGAAGCCGAAGGGTGAGCGGCACATAGGACTGCTGAACGGCTTCGCGGCCTACGGGATGTGGGGCCTGGTGCCCCTGTTCTGGCCGCTGCTCAAGCCCGCGGGGGCGGTGGAGATCCTGGCCCACCGGATGGTGTGGTCCCTGGCCTTCGTCGGCGTGGCCCTGGTCGTCCTGCGGCGCTGGGCGTGGGCCGGGGAGCTGCTGCGGCAGCCGCGCAAGCTGGGGCTCGTCACGGTCGCCGCCGCGGTCATCACCGTCAACTGGGGCGTGTACATCTGGGCCGTGAACGCCGGACACGTCGTCGAGGCCTCGCTCGGCTACTTCATCAATCCGCTGGTCACCATCGCCATGGGCGTCCTGCTGCTCAAGGAGCGGCTGCGGCCCGTGCAGTGGGCGGCGGTCGGCATCGGTCTCGCGGCCGTCGTCGTGCTGACCGTCGGCTACGGCCGTCCGCCGTGGATCTCGCTCTGCCTGGCCTTCTCCTTCGCCACGTACGGGCTGGTGAAGAAGAAGGTCAACCTCGGCGGGGTCGAGTCGCTGGCCGCCGAGACCGCGGTCCAGTTCCTGCCCGCGCTCGGCTACCTGCTGTGGCTGGGCGCCCAGGGCCGGGCCACCTTCACCACCGAGGGGCCGGGACACGCGGCGCTGCTCGCCGCGACCGGCGTCGTCACCGCGGTCCCGCTGGTCTGCTTCGGCGCGGCCGCGATCCGCGTGCCGCTGTCCACGCTGGGGCTGCTGCAGTACCTGGCCCCGGTCTTCCAGTTCCTGCTCGGCGTCCTCTACTTCGGCGAGGCCATGCCGCCCGAGCGCTGGGCCGGCTTCGCCCTGGTGTGGCTGGCGCTGATCCTGCTCACCTGGGACGCGCTGCGCACCGCGCGCCGGACCGCCCGCGCCCTCGCCCGCGGGACCGGCGCGCCGGGCACCGCGGTGGCGCGGGGCCCGGTGGCCGCCGCACGGGAGCCGGAGGGCGTTCCCTCGGGGCCCGGGCGGGCCGCGGCGGAGACGCCGGCCGCACGGCCGTAGCGCTCGCGGCCGACGACCGGCCGCGGGCCTCACACGGGCGACCAGCCACAAGGCCCGCGCGGGCGTCCGGCCGCGGGCCTCACACGGGCGACCAGCCACAGGGCCCGCGCCGACGACCGGCCGCAGGGCCCCGCAGGCACCCCGGTGTCCCGTGCCCCGCGGCCCCGCGCCCCGTGGGCGGCCCACCCGGTCGGCGGCCCACCCGCCGGCGGTCCACCGGGGGCGGCGGGCGCGGCACTATAAGTGGTCCCATGACCGAGACACCCGCACCCCTGCACTGGAAGCTCGTCATCGACGCCGGCGACCCGCACGCCCAGGCCGACTTCTGGGCCGCCGCGCTGCACTACGAGGTCGAGGACAACAGCGCGCTCATCGAGAAGCTGCTCGGCCTGGGCGCCGTACCGGCGGACCTCGTGGTCGAGTTCCACGGCCGGCCCGCCTGGCGGGACCTGGCCGCCGTACGGCATCCCGGCGACCCGGTCCAGGAGGAGAGCGGCACCGGGCTGGGGCGGCGGCTGCTCTTCCAGCGCGTACCGGAGGCCAGGACGGTGAAGAACCGGCTGCACGTCGACGTGCACGCGGCCGCGGGCCGGCGCGAGGAGGAGGTCGCGCGGCTGGAGAGGCTGGGGGCGGGCGTGCTGCGGCAGGTGCGGGAGCCCGGCGGGGAGTGGGTCGTGATGGCCGACCCGGAGGGCAACGAGTTCTGCGTGCACTAGGGCGGCCGCACAGGGGCCTCCGGTGCCCCAACCGGCTGTCCTGATAACACTCTTGACGGAGAGTCAGCCTCAGCTTCACCATCCAGGGACCCCATTCACTCCGGAGTCCCCGTGGCCACCCCACGGGGACTCTTCTGGAATTCGGAGCCCCCACATGAAGCTCTCCGTTTCCGGGCGCGCGGCGGCGGCCTGTGCCGTCGCCGTCGTCACGCTGGTCACCGGTGGAACCGTGGCCGGCGCGTCACCCGCGCCCCGGCAGGCGGCCGCCGCGCCCGACATACCCCTGACCGGCGTCAAGGCCCACCTGACCCAGCTCCAGTCCATCGCCACCGCCAACGGCGGCAACCGCGCGCACGGCCGGACCGGCTACCGCGCCTCCCTCGACTACGTGAAGGCCAAGCTGGACGCGGCCGGGTACACCACCACCATCCAGCAGTTCACCGCCTCCGGCCGCACCGGCTACAACCTGATCGCCGACTGGCCCGGCGGCGACACCAATCAGGTCGTGATGGCGGGCTCCCACCTCGACAGCGTCTCCTCCGGGGCCGGCATCAACGACAACGGGTCCGGCTCGGCGGCCGTCCTGGAGACCGCGCTGGCCGTGGCGCGCACCCAGTACCAGCCCACCAAGCACCTGCGGTTCGCCTGGTGGGGCGCGGAGGAGCTGGGCCTGGTCGGCTCCCGCCACTACGTCAACAGCCTGTCGTCCGCCAACCGGGCGCGGATCAGCGGCTACCTGAACTTCGACATGATCGGCTCGCCCAACCCCGGCTACTTCGTCTACGACGACGACCCGGCCATCGAGAAGACCTTCAAGGACTACTTCACCGGCATCGGCGTGCCCACGGAGATCGAGACCGAGGGCGACGGCCGCTCCGACCACGCGCCGTTCAAGAGCGCGGGCGTGCCGGTCGGCGGCCTGTTCACCGGGGCGAGCCGGACGAAGACCGCGGCGCAGGCCGCCAAGTGGGGCGGCACGGCGGGCCAGGCCTTCGACCGCTGCTACCACTCCTCCTGCGACACGACCGCCAACATCAACGACACGGCGCTGAACCGCAACAGCGACGCCCTCGCGTACGCGGTGTGGGAGCTGTCGCAGTAGCCGCCGGGGCCCGCTCCGGACCGGGCCGCCGGTGAGCGGCGCCCCTAGCGGCCCGCGCGGGCGGTCAGGCGGCCCATGCGGGCCCGGGCGGACTCCAGTTGCTCGATGTCGTCGGCGGCCGGGCCGTCCTCGGCGGTCAGCCCGGTCCACAGGCCGATGAGCTCACCGCCCAGTTCCAGCCCCAGCAGCGGGTCGCGCACCGCGCGCCAGGCGGTGGCCGCGCTCTGCACGTTGCCGTACGCGGCCTCCGCGTCGCCCGCGCGGCGGTGGATCCCGGCCAGGTCGAGGGAGAGACGGAAGGCCCGGACCGGGTCACCCGCCAAGTAGGCGATGTAGGCGCTCAGTTCGCGCAGCCGGAGCACCTCCGGGTGCTCCGGCCCGAGCGTTTCCGACGCCTGCGCCACGGTGTCCTCCGCCAGCCGGGCCGCCGTGTCGATGCGCCCGGCCTTCACGGCCTCGTTGATCCGGCCGACCGGCTCCGCGAGGAGGGCGGGCGCCGCGCCGCCGGCGGTGGGCGGTCCGTCGCCGAGCACGGCCTCGGCGACGGCGTCGAAGCCGCGGGCCGGGGTGGGCTTGGGATCGGGTTCGGGCCCGAGGTCGTGGACGGGCTCCGGCGTCCGGCGGGCCGGGCGCGACGGGGCGCCGGAGGGGCCGGACGCGTCCGGCGGCAGGGGCTGCGGCTGTGACTCCGGCCGCGGCTCGGGCACGGCGTCGGAGACCTGCCCACCGCGCACGGGCGCGGGCCGGGCGTCCGCCGGCACGGTGTCCATGGCGGGAGGCGGGCCGAACTCGCCGGTCGGCGGCAGGACCGTGCCGGGAGGCGTGGCCCCGGCCGGCTCGGGAACGGCCCGCAGCGCGAACGTCGGCACGGGTTCCGCGCCGGACGCCGGGGACTCGGGCACCGCCCGCAGGCGGAACGTGGGCGCGCTGTCCCGCGTTTCCTCATCCGCCGGACGCAGGATGTGGGTGGGCTTGTCCCGTCCGGGCGCGGGGGCTTCCGCAGCGGAGGCCGGGGCGGCGGGAGCCGCAGGTGCGGAGGCCGGGGCGGCGGGCGCGGGTACCGGGGGCGCGGACGGCTCGGGGGCCGCGGGTGCGGGGGCCGGACGCACCGGAGCCGCGGGCGCGGAAGGCGCGGAGGCGGCAGGGGCGGAGGCCGGGGGAACGGGAGCCGGGGGCGCGGAAGGCGCCGGGGCCGTGGGGGCGGTGTCCCGCGGGGAGCCCGTGCGGACCGGCTCGGCGGTGAAGTGGCTGGAGCCGTCCGTGTCGACCCGGAGCGGGACGACGTAGCCGATGCGCTCGTCGTGGACCGTGGCGTGGACGGGGTGGCCGCCGGCGAGGGCGATGCGGTGGAGGCGGTTCAGGACGGCCTGCTGGATCTCCTGGCCGGGCTCCGCGGCCACCGGCACGCCGCCGACCGACGCCCCGGCCGGCATCCCGTCGAAGGCGCCCCGCGGGCCGGTCCCCGACCCGTGGACCCGGACCTCGATCGGCGTCGCCGCAGGGGTCGCCGCGTGCGCGGCCTGCTTCTGTTCCCGCTTCTTCTCGCGGCTGAGTCGAGCCATCGTCCCCTCATTCGGCGTCGTACACCTACCGTCGAGTCTGTCCGTTCGCCCGCCGTTCTCACGTCACCGCGGTGTCACAGGCTCGTCCCAAGGGCCGCGGGGCCGGGCGCGGGCGGCGGCGGACGGCATGAAGATCGTGCCGACGAGCAGGAGAGGGGCATGCGGACAGCGATGGAACGAGGACCGGAGATCTGGATCCGCGGGCCGGTGGCCGCGTCCGAGGCGGTGCCGCCGGAGCCCGCCCGGGTCCCGGCGGCGGCACGGCGTTTCGCCTGGGTCGGCACGCACGGCGGCGCCGGGGTCTCCACGCTCGCCGCCGTCTTCGGCGGCCGGGACTGCGGACGCGCCTGGCCGGGTCCGGCCGGTCCGCACTCGGTGCTGCTGGTCGCCCGGACGCACGCGGCCGGGCTGGAGGCCGCCGCCCGGGCCGTGGAGGCGTTCCGGCGCGGGCCGGTCCCGCCGGGGCTGGACCTGGACGCCGTGGTCCTGGTGGCGGACGCGCCGGGGCGGCTGCCGCGGCCGCTCGCCCAGCGCATCCCGCCCCTGGAGTCGGCCGTCGACGTGTACCGCGTGCCGTGGGTGGCGGCCTGGCGCCTCGGTGACCTGGGCGGGCGCCCGCCCCGCGAGACGGAGGCGCTGGCCCGCCTGACGGGGGCCGTGCGCTGACGCGGGCCCCGGGCCGCCGCGGCGGGCGGCACCCCTTGGCGCCTTGCATGCATACGCATATGATGCACGTGCGCACTATTGCCGTACGCCGACTTTCTGGGGGACCGCCATGACGACCCGCCGCTTCCTGTTCGTGCTGGGCAGCGCCCGGCCCGAGGGCAACACCGAACTGCTGGCCCGCCGGGCCGCCGAGCAGCTGCCGGCGGACGTGGAGCAGCAGTGGATCCACCTCGCCGACCATCCGCTGCCCGACTTCGAGGACCTGCGCCACGACAGCGACCACGTGCGGCCCACGGAGGGCAGCCTGGCCCTGCTGCTCGACGCCACGCTCGCGGCGACGGACCTGGTGATCGCCTCGCCGCTGTACTGGTACTCGGTCTCCAGCTCCACCAAGCGGTACCTCGACCACTGGTCGGCCTGGCTGCGCACCCCCGGTGTGGACTTCAAGGCGACGATGGCCGGCCGCACCCTGTGGGGCGTCACCGCGCTCGCGCACGAGGAGGGGGAGGTGGCCGACCCGCTGGCCGGCACGCTGAACCACTCGGCCGCCTACCTGGGGATGCGGTTCGGCGGGGTGCTGCTCGGCAACGGCAGCAAGCCCGGTGACGTGCTGAAGGACGAGGAGGCGCTGACCCGCGCCAAGACGTTCTTCGCCCGCGAGGCGCCCTTCGCGCGCTTCCCGTACGAGACGCCGTGAGCCGCGCGCGGTGAGGTCCGGGGCCGGGCGGCTACGCGGTGATGTCCTTCGCCGTGAAGCGCGCCCAGGCCGCCGAGCCGAACACCGCCGCGTACAGCGCCTGCAGGCCGAGGTTCCTCACCAGGCCGTCCCAGTGGACCGGCTCGCGCATCAGGTCGGCGAAGGACAGCCAGTAGTGGGAGAAGAAGTACGGCTGGAGGGCGTCCAGTTGGGGGATCTGGTCGAGGATCTGCACGGTGATCAGCAGTCCGACGGTCGTCGCCATCGCCGCGACGCCGCTGCCGGTCAGCGTGGAGACGAACAGGCCGAGCGCCGCGACGCCGACCAGTGACGCGGCGACGACCAGGGCGATCAGCAGCGCGCGGCCCAGGCCCTCGGCGAAGCCGATCCGCGTGCCGGAGAGCGTCGTCAGGTCGCCGAGCGGGAAGAGCAGCGCCCCGACGGTGAGCGCCGAGACGGCGACCACGAGGGTGGCCACCAGGCAGAAGGCGACGACGGCCGCGTACTTGACGAGCAGCAGGCGGGTGCGGCCGGCGGGCGCGACCAGCAGGTAGCGGAGCGTGCCGGCGCCCGCCTCGCCGGCGATCGCGTCGCCCGCCACCACCCCGATCGCCATGGGCAGGAAGAACGGCAGCGTCGCGGCCAGCGCGGTGAAGACCAGGAACAGGCCGTTGTTGGTGACCTGCGAGATGAACGCCGGACCGCCCGCGCCGCCCCCGCCGCCCGACGGACCGTCGCCCGTCTCGATCTTCACGGCGATCCCGACGAGGACCGGCACGGCGGCCAGCACCCCCAGGAGCGCGAGGGTGCGCCAGCGCCGGAAGGTGGTCAGCAGCTCGCTGCGCAGCAGGCCGAGGGCCCACAGCGGACTCGGGGCGCGCACCGCGCCCGGGGCGCTCCCGGCGCCCGCGGCCCTCCCGCCGGTGTCAGCCCGCGACATCGAACCCCTCCCCCGTCAGCGCCACGAACGCGTCCTCCAGCGAGGCCCGTTCGACCGTGAAACCGCGTACGCGGACGCCCGCCGCGACCAGCGCGGCGTTCACCTCGGCGAGATCGCGGCCCGGCGGTTCGCAGGTCACCCGGTCGTCGGTGACGACGACGTCGCCGGCGCCCTGCTCCTTCAGCACCCGGGCCGCGTCCGCCGGGTCCGGCGTGGTCACCGCGAGCCGGCCGCGCGCTTGCGCGGCCAGGCCGGCGACCGGGCCCTGGGTGATCAGCCGGCCCCGCGCCATCACCGCCGCGTGGGTGCACACCTGCTCGATCTCGTCGAGCAGGTGCGAGGAGAGGAAGACGGTCGTGCCGTCCGAGGCGAGTTCCCGCACCAGGGTGCGGATCTCGCGCATGCCCTGCGGGTCGAGGCCGTTGGTCGGCTCGTCGAGGACCAGCAGCCGGCGCGGCCGGAGCAGCGCGGCCGCGAGGCCGAGGCGCTGCTTCATGCCCAGCGAGTACGCCCGGGCCTTCTTGCCCGCGGCGGCCGTCAGGCCCACCCGGTCCAGCGCGGCGTCCACCCGGGTCCGCCGGGTGCGGGGGTCGGCGGTCGGGTCGGCGGCGTCGTACCGCAGGAGGTTGTCGCGGCCGGAGAGGAAGCCGTACGGGGCCGGGCCCTCGATGAGGGCGCCGACCCGGGGCAGCACGGTGCGGGCGGAGCGCGGCATGGGCCGGCCGAGGACGTGGGCGGTGCCCGAGGTCGGTTCGATCAGGCCCAGCAGCATGCGGATGGTGGTGGTCTTGCCCGAGCCGTTGGGACCGAGGAAGCCGAAGACGCTGCCCGCCGGGACGGTCAGGTCCAGGCCGTCGACGGCGCGCTGTCCGCCGCGGTAGCGCTTGGTGAGCCCGCGGGTGGCGATGGCGGCGCCCCCGGCGGCTCCCGTGTCCGGCTCCGTGGCGGACGGCTCGCCCATCGGCTCCCTCGATTCGTCGTGCCCGCGGCGGATGCGCCGGGGACCTGGCGGCCCGGTCCCTACTTCCCCGCGTCGGCCGCCTTCACGAGCGCGTCCTTGGTGACGGCGCCCACGTAGACCTTGCCGTCCTCGGTGATCAGGGCGTTGACCAGACGGGTGCTGAAGACCGTGCCGGACCCGAACTTGCCGGTGGCCTTGTCGCCCAGCGAGTCCAGGAAGCCGCCGGCGTCGCCGCCGGACCCGGCCGCGGGCAGGCCCTCGCCGCCCGTGTCGAAGGCGGCTATGGTGCTCCAGCCCTCGCCGATCGTCCTCACGCCGTCCTGGCCCCGGGCGCCGCCGAGGCCGCCGAGCTCCTCGGCGAGGCCGCGCCCGGACTCCCCGTGCCGCTCCGCGTCCTCCGCCGCGCGGCCGAGCTCGTCGTCCTCCGTGACCTCGGCGCCCTTCGGCGGGGTGAAGTCGAAGGTCGACGCGGCCGGGCGGGCGAAGCTGACCTGGGTGAAGCCGACGTCCACGACGGCGGCGCCGCCGCTCGCCGGGGTCAGCGTGAACTTCAGCGGCAGGCCGGTCTCGGCGTCCACGGCCACGCTGACCGCCCCGACCGTGGAGCCCTCCTGCCGGGGCTCGACCAGCAGCTTGTAGGCGTCGCGGCCGGCGACCTGCGCGGTGCCGTCCACGGTCACCGACGTCGTGCCGTCGACGGCCTTCAGGGCCTGCTCGGCGAAGTCCTTCGGCGTGGCCGGGGGCCGGTGCTCCCCGCGGGCTGCGCCCTCCTCGGCGGTGCCGTGGTAGACCTCGTTGGACGCGCTGTCGTAGCCCCAGACGTCCTTGCCGTCGCGGATCAGGCTGTACTCGGCCGCGTCCTCCAGCAGGGACAGCTTCTGCCGGTCGGGGCCGTCGGCGGCGACGCGCAGCGTGTGCGTGCCGGAGACCAGTTCGGTGAGCCTGGCCGACGGGTCGGCGGAGGAGCCGCCGTCGTCCGCGCGTCCGGCGCCGGACAGCAGGCTGCTCTCCAGACCGCCGAGGTCCGGCAGGCCGAGGTCCGTGGTGATCTTCACCGTGCCGGACAGCCGCTGGACGTCCGACTCGGCGATCTTCTGGACGAGCTGCTGGGCGGTGATCTCCGGAAGGTCGGGGTCGCCCGAGTCGGCGATCGCGGGGACGAGCCCGATGGTCGCGGCCGCCACCCCCATGACCGCGACCGGGACCACGTACCGTGCGGCCTTGCGGCGCCCGGCGCGCGGCTCGTCCGCCTCGCCGGCGGTCGTGTGGTCGTCGGATGCGTACGGTGCCATGTGTGCCCTACCTCCGTCGTCGGCGGCGGCCGCCGGTCTCGATTCCTCGCGTGTCGTGTCCTCGCACCGGTTCACCGTCGAGCCGCCATTCTCACCCGAATCGGTGAGTTGTGGTGATGTCCGTCGTGACCATCTGACCAAATCGGCCGCGCGGATACGTCAGCCCCCGGACGCAACTCCGCGTACTGCTGCGGTATGACACACGGGGGCGGCGCCTCCCCCCGACCCGTAGGGGTCGTACGGGGTGACGCCGCCCGTCGCCGTGACGCGCACCGCTCCGCCGGGCCAGGGGCTGCCGTCCGGATCAGGTCGCGGGGAATCGGCCGCAGGTCGTCGGCGCCGCGTCCGCGGCGTGATCCGAACGAGAGCCCCTAGCCGGCCCGGTGCACCACCGCGTCGCACAGCTCCAGCAGGGCCGCCTTCGCCGCGCACTCCGGCAGCGGGGCCAGCGCGGCCCGCGCCTCCTGCGCGTAGCGGACGGTGTCGCGGCGCGCCTGCTCCAGGGCGGGGTGGGCGCGCAGCAGGCGCAGGGCCTCGCCGTGGCGGGCGTCGTCGGTCAGGTCGGAGTCCAGCAGCGCGCACAGGGCGACGTCCTCGGCCAGTCCCAGCCGGGCCGCGCGCTCCCGCAGCCGCAGCACCGGCAGCGTGGGGATGCCCTCGCGCAGGTCCGTGCCCGGCGTCTTGCCGGACTCGTGGGAGTCGGAGGCGATGTCCAGGACGTCGTCCGCGAGCTGGAAGGCGACGCCGAGCCGCTCGCCGTACTGGGTGAGCACGTCCACGACCCGCTCGTCGGCGCCGGACATCATCGCGCCGAACCGGCAGGACACCGCCACCAGCGACCCGGTCTTGCCGCCCAGCACGTCGAGGTAGTGGTCGACCGGGTCCCGCCCGTCCTGCGGCCCCGCCGTCTCCAGGATCTGCCCGGTGACCAGCCGCTCGAACGCCAGGGCCTGGACGCGTACGGCCTCCGGTCCCAGGTCGGCCAGGATCTGCGAGGCGCGCGCGAAGAGGAAGTCGCCGGTGAGGACCGCGACGGAGTTGCCCCAGCGGGTGTTCGCGCTGGGCACGCCGCGCCGTACCGCGGCCTCGTCCATCACGTCGTCGTGGTACAGCGTCGCGAGGTGGGTCAGTTCCACCACCACGGCCGACGGCACGATCCCCGGCGCGTGCCGGTCGCCGAACTGCGCGGAGAGCATCACGAGCAGCGGCCGGAACCGCTTGCCGCCGGCGCGCACCAGGTGCTGGGCGGCCTCCGTGATGAAGGGCACCTCGCTCTTGGTGGCCTCGAGCAGCCCTTCCTCGACAGCCGTCAACCCGGCCTGGACATCGGCTTCCAGAGCCTGGTCCCGCACGCTCAGCCCGAACGGCCCGACGACGGTCACGAGGGGTCTCCTGTCTGCTGGTGTCTACTGGCGATTACGCGGTTTGTCGATAGGTCGCTGCCCTCACTCAAGTCAGCGTATCCGGTCACGTTTCGATCACCGCCAGCGCCCACGTCCCCAGTCTCGACGTCGATCGACCGGGAGACGTCCACGCCGGGCCGGACCGTGTCGGATCACGTCCGGAATGTTTTCGATCGGTTCGCCGGAACACCACCGCGGACGGGTATCCCGGCACCCTGTCCGATTTGCCGCAAATGGCAAATGAATTCCCCTAGAGGGGAAATGCCCATCACTTTTGTGATCAGTGAAGTGAGTCACTCGGGCACCATTCGCCCCAGTCGGACACAAGGTGCCTTTCCGCCTTGCCCGAAACGCCAGTTGAGCGTCGCGAGAGCAAAGGATCAAGCACCCCATAAACCCCATCGAAAGATCAAACGGCGACTTCTGTGATGTCGCCGCTTGTTCCCGACATGTGCTCTCGCATACGTTCCGGGCCTGCCGGGCGGACGCCGAATCCTGCCACCGCCCGTGCCCCCTATCGACCACTTCACTCACGCACGGCAGGAGCGGGGGACCCAGGTAAGCCGCCGGACCGGGCATCGCACCGGAACGGCTCGGGGTGAAGCCGCCACCACGCGGCCGGGCACCTCCCCGCCCGAACCCGACAGCTCACCTCGCAGGCGTCGGAGAGGAACATCGCCATGCCCGCACGAGGCAAGCACCGCCGTCCCGGCCGCAACCCGTTCACCCGCGGCGTCGTCGCCGCCGGCACCGGCACCGCCGCGCTCTCGCTCCCCCTCCTGGGAGCGGCCGCCGCGCACGCCGCCGAGCCGTCCCCGTCCGCGCCCGCCGCCGCCGTGTCGCGGACGGCCGGGGCCGACCAGGCGTCCCCGTCCCTGACGTACACCGTGGTCAAGGGCGACACCCTGTACCGGATCGCCGAGCGGCACGACGTGTCCGGCGGCTGGCGCACGCTCTACCGGGACAACCGCGCCGCCGTCGGCGACAACCCCCGGCTGATCCACCCCGGCCTGGAGCTGAAGGTCGCGGCGTCGCAGGCGGACGCCGGGGACTCCGGCGCCTCCGGGGCCGCCGCGCAGGGCGGCACGGCGACCCCCTCGTCCGCGCGGAGCACCGAGCCCGCCGTGGCCGCCGAGCCGGCCGCGCCCGCCGCCGCGCCCGCCGCCGAGGCCGTACCCGCCGCGGCCACCGAGCCCGCCGCCGAGGCCGCCCCCGCCGCGGCCACCACGTACTCCGACGACCTCGACGGCTGGATCCGCGAGTCGCTGGACGTCATGGCGCGCAACGGGATCCCCGGCACGTACGAGGGCATCCACCGCAACGTCATGCGCGAGTCCTCCGGCAACCCGCTGGCCATCAACAACTGGGACTCCAACGCCGCCGCCGGCACCCCCTCCAAGGGCCTGCTCCAGGTGATCGACCCGACCTTCCAGGCCTACCACGTGCCCGGCACGTCCTGGGACCCGTACGACCCGGTCGCCAACATCACCGCGGCCTGCAACTACGCGGCCCAGCGGTACGGCTCGATCGACAACGTCTTCGGCGCGTACTGAGTCCCGGCGCCCGGGGCTTCCGCCTAGAGGACCGCCGGGACGCCGCCGAAGAGCCGTTCGAGGACGACGGCGATGCCGTCGTCCTCGTTCGATGCCGTGATCTCGTCGGCGACGGCCTTGAGCTCGGGATGGGCGTTGGCCATGGCGACGCCGCGGGCCGCCCAGTCGAACATGGGGATGTCGTTGGGCATGTCGCCGAAGGCGATGGTCCGCTCCGCGCTCAGCCCCAGGTGGTCGGCGGCCAGCGCCAGGCCGGTCGCCTTGGTGACGCCGCACGGCTGGAGTTCCACCGTCCCGGGCCCCGACATGGTGACCGTCGCCAGGCCGCCGACCACCGAGCGCGCGGTCGCCGCCAACTCGTCGTCCGACAGGTGCGGGTGGCGCAGCAGCACCTTGCTGATGGGGGCGCACCACAGGTCCTCGCGCCGCCCGACGCGCAGCGCGGGCAGGGTGGGGTGGGGCATCAGGTAGCCGGGTTCGATGAGCGTGAGCCCGTCGGTCCCGTCCTGGTCGACCGCCGCGTACACCTCCCCCACCTCCGCCTCGATCTTCTCGAGCGCGGTCTCGGCCAGCTCCCGGTCCAGGGTGACCGACCACAGCAGACGGTGCGCGCCGGCGTCGTACAGCTGCGCGCCCTGCCCGCACACCGCGAGCCCCCGGCACCCGAGGTCGTCGAGGAGCGGCCGCACCCTGGGTGCCGGCCGGCCGGTCACCACGAGGTGGTGGGCACCGGCCCGCGCCACCCGCGCGAGCGCGGCGAGGGACCGGTCGGAGAGGGTGTCGTCGCCGCGCAGCAGCGATCCGTCCAGGTCGGTGGCGATGAGTGAGTACGCGGTGGGAGCGGCCATGATCAGAGAATACGGATACCGGGACCCTCCGATTCACCGCGATCATTGTGATCACCACGATCACCGTGATCGCCGTGAACAGGGTGATCATCCCTGATCACCGTGATCGCCGCGATCATCCCCGGGGCGTCGGCGGAGGCGCCGGCGGGGCATCCGCATCGGCCGGGTACGACCGGTTGAAGGCCTCTGCACCACTTGGCGGCAACTTGCTCCGCTCCCTACCGTCGGGCCGGTCCCGGGCGGTACCTTCCAAGTGTCCAGGGGGGACTTGATCGGGGGGTCAGGTTGAGCAGGGGACGTGGCGCACGCGTGCGCGTGCTGGAGCCCGGGGAGCTCGGCGAGGGGGACAGGGAGCGCTGGCGCAAGCTGCGCGCCGACGCGGGGGTGCCGCGCAACCCGTTCATGGAACCGGAGTTCACCGACGCCGTGGGCGGCGTGCGGCCGGGTGCGCGGGTGGCGGTGGTGTACGAGGGGCTGGAGCCGGCCGGCTTCCTGCCGTACGAGCGGGGCCCGTTGGGGCAGGGCCGGGCGATCGGGCTCGGGGTGTCGGACAGCCAGGGCGCCGTGCTGCGGCCGGGCCTGCGCCTGGAGACCGGGGAACTGCTGCGGGCCTGCGGGCTGTCGAGCTACGCCTTCGACAACCTGGAGGCCGGGCAGGACCTGTTCGTCCCGTACGCCGCCGAGGAGCACGCCACGTACGTCGTCGACGTGGAGAAGGGCTACGAGACGTACGAGTCGGTGCTGCGCGCCCGGTCGCCGAAGTTCCTGAAGACCACCCTCGCCAAGGAGCGCCGGATGGACCGGCAGGTCGGCGAGGTGCGGTTCGTGTTCGACGAGCGCGACCCGGCCGCGCTGCGCACGCTCGTGCAGTGGAAGTCGGCGCAGTACCGCCGCACGGGCCGCCGGGACCGGTTCGCGCAGGAGTGGATCGCCCGGCTGGTGTCCCGGCTCGCCGCGACCCGGACACCGGAGTGCACGGGCACGCTGTCCGTGCTGTACGCCGCCGGCCGTCCGGTCGCCGCGCACTTCGGGCTGCGCTCGGCCTCGGTGCTGGCCTGCTGGTTCCCGGCGTACGACCCGGGCTTCTCGAAGTACTCGCCGGGGCTCGTGCTGCACCTGCGGATGGCTCAGGCGGCGGCCGGCCGGGGGATCGCCCTGCTCGACCTCGGGCGGGGCGCGGCCGAATACAAGGACGCGCTGAAGACCGGCGAACGGCCCGTCCACGAGGGAGCGGCGACGCGTTTGGGGGCGGGTGCCGCGCTGCACTGGCTGAGCCGCGAACCCGCGCGCCGCGCCCACGGCTTCGTCCGCGGCCGGCCGCGGCTCGCGTCGCTGGCGGCCCGGAGCCTGAGGGGCGCGGCACGGCTGCGCCGGTCCTGACCAAGGGGAGACAAGGGCAGACAAGGGGAGGGGTGCCATGTCCCGCACCACGCGGGTGCAGGAGGAGATACGGCGGTTCCTGGCCATCGGCCCCGTCCAGGTGGCCGAGCTGGAACTGGACGACGGTGGCCTCAGACCCGGCCCGGGCAGCCCGCCGGTGACCCACGGCGAGGTGTTCGTGCTGGTCAGGAAGGGCGGCCGGCCGGTCGGCACCCTGCTCGGACGGGTCCCGGAGGGAGCCGCTCCGGAGGAGGTCCTGACGGCGCTGGCCCGGGAGGGGGGCGGCCCGCCGGCCGGTGCCGGGCCGGAGGCCGACGCGGCCGTCCCGCCGCCCCGCACCACGGTCGTGATCGCCACCCGGGAACGCACGGACCAGCTCGCCCGCGCGCTGGACTCGCTGCTCGCGCAGGACCACCCGCGCTTCGAGATCGTCGTCGTCGACAACGCGCCCGTGACCGGCGGGACGCGGGAGCTGGTCGAGCGCAAGTACGGCGAGCGGGTGCGGTACGTGTGCGAGCCGGTGCCCGGTCTCGCCGTCGCGCACAACGCCGGGCTCGCCGCGGTCCGCGGCGAGGTGGTCGCCTTCACCGACGACGACGTCGTCGCCGACCCGCGCTGGCTCACCGAGCTGACCGCGCCCTTCGCGGCCGACCCGGCCCTCGGCTGCGCCACCGGGCTGATCCTGCCCGCGCGGCTGCGCACCCCCGCCCAGGTGCTGCTGGAGAGCCACGGCGGCTTCGCCAAGGGGTTCGTCCCGCGGACGTACGACCCGGCGGACCCGCCGCCCGACGAGCCGCTGTTCCCGTTCACGGCGGGCCGCTTCGGCTCCGGCGCCAACATGGCGTTCCGCACGGAGGTGCTGCGGGGCGTCGGCGGCTTCGACCCGGCCACCGGCGCCGGCACGGCCGCCCGGGGCGGTGACGACCTCTACGGCTTCGTCCGGGTCCTCGCCGAGGGCCACCGGCTGCGCTACACGCCGTCGGCGCTGGTGTGGCACCACCACCGGGAGACCTGGCGGGACCTGGAGACCCAGGCGTACGGCTACGGCGCGGGCCTGACCGCCTACCTCACCGCGATCCTGGTCGACCGCCCCGGCCTGCTGCCGGCGTTCCTCGCCCGGCTGCCCCGCGGCCTCGCCCACGCCCGTGCGCTGACCGCCGCGCGGGACACGGACGGGGGCGGCGCGCCGGGCGCCCACGACACGCGCACGCACCCGTGGCCGCGGCGCCTGTCGCGCCTCCAGCGCAGGGGGATGCTGTACGGCCCGGTCGGCTACCTGCGCGCCCGCCGGGCCCTGCGCGCGGCGAGCGGGACGACCGCGACGAGCGCAAGGGGGCCGAGATGAAGGCGTCGGCCAGGGGGCGCGGCAGCCGTGGGAGGGCCGCGGGCGGAAGAGCCACCGGCGGGAGGGTGACGGGCGGGAGAGGGGACGAGGACGGCACAGGAGTGGCAGGGGGCTCCGGGGCGGCGGGCGGATGCTCGTCCGGAGCGCGCCCCGGTGGCCCCGCCGCCCCGGGCACCCCCGCCATTCCCGTCTTCCTGTACCACGCCGTGATGGACGACCCGCCCGCGTGGATCGCCGAGTTCACCGTCACGCCGAGGCAGTTCGCGGCGCACCTGGACGCCGTGGTCGCCAGCGGGCGTACGCCCGTCACGATCAGCGCGGTCGCCGCGCACCTCGCCGGGCGCGGCCCGCTGCCGCCCCGGCCGGTGCTGCTCACCTTCGACGACGGCTTCGCCGACCTGGCCGGGCCCACCGCCGAGGCACTGGCGGAGCGGGGGCTGCCGGCCACCGCCTACCTCACCACCGGGGCCCTCGCCCCGGGCGGCCGCTGCCTGCTGCCGCCCGCGCCGATGATGGCCCTGCGCCGGGCGGCGGAGCTGGAACGTCACGGCATGGAGGTCGGCAGCCACACCGTCACGCACGCCCAGCTCGACACCCTGCCCGCCCGGGACCTGGCGTACGAACTGCGGGTCTCCAAGGCCGTGCTGGAGGACGTCCTCGGCCATCCGGTCCGCCACCTCGCCTACCCGCACGGCTACAACAGCCCCCGGGTGCGCGCCATGGCCGCCCGCGCCGGCTACGAGACGGCGACCGCCGTGCGGCACGCGCTCAGCTCGGACCGCGACGAGCGCTACCGCATCGCCCGGCTGATCGTGCGGCGCGGCCACACGGTCGCCGACGTGGAGGGCTGGCTGACGGGGTGCGGGGCGCGCGTCGCCCCGTACCGCGACGGGCCGCGGACGGTCGCGTGGCGCTGGTACCGCAGGGCGCGCGCGGCGGTGCGCGGACCGGTCTTCGCGGGCTGACGCCCGGGGCCCGTCCGCTGCTCCGGCGGCCCCGTCCGCTGCTCCGGCGGCCCCGTCCGCTACTCCAGCGGCTGGTTCAGGTACGGGTCGGCGACCGCCTCGCGCAGGCTGTCCCAGGCCGCGTCGCCGGCCAGTGCCAGGTCGCAGTGCGGCCCCGGGTCGCGGAAGTTCCACTGGAGCGCGGCCTTGACGCCCTCCAGCCGCTTCAGCACCCGGGGCACCTCCGCGTACCACTGGGCCTGCCGCTCGGGCCGGGCCGTGTCCACGGCGGTGCCGAACTCCGAGAGCATCAGCGGCTTGTCGTCGGAGAGGTGCTCGCGGATCCAGGCGTGGGTGGCCGTCTGGGTCTGGGCGAAGGTCAGCCAGTCCGTGTCGTGGCAGCGGTAGTAGTTGTACTGGTTGTAGCCGATCCAGTCGACGTACGCGTCGCCCGGGTACATCGCCTCGAACAGCTCGCCGTGCTCCAGGTAGCCGGTGATGATCCACGTCCACACGACGTTGTCGACGCCCAGCGCGCGGAACCGGTCGTGGATGTGCCGGTGGGCGCGGACGAAGTCGGCCGGGGTGCCGTTGTCCGGGGTGCGGGTGTCCATCTCCAGGTCGAAGGAGAGGAAGACCTTCTTGCCGTAGTCCTTGATGCGCCGGGCCTGCACGTCGATCACCGAGGCGTCGAGGTCGCCGTCGGCGATCTGCCTCCAGGTCGGCTGCTGCTCCTGCGTGCCGCCCCACCACTTGCTCTCCCAGGACAGCAGCAGCAGGTGGTCCTCGCCGACGCGCCGCTCCTCGGGGGTGAGCAGCTGGCCCTCCCGGCGGGCGCCCTCGACCCGGGACATGTCGTGGTACGTGTACACGATGTCGAGCTTGCGGCCCACCCGGTCCTCGTAGGCGCGCACCTTCTCCCCCAGGTCGTCCCGCTCGTGGGGCACGAAGGCGCCGAACCAGGCGCCGCAGGGCGGTTCGAGCAGGGCCGTGGGGCGGCAGCCGGCGTCCTGCCCGGAGGGCACCGGCCCCCCGGTGCCCCGCTCCTCCGGCCGGGAGGCGTCCCGCAGGACGAGCACGGCCACCAGCACCGCGCAGGCCGCGGCGGCACCGGTGACCAGCAGCCGGCGCCGGGCGCGGGCGGCGGGCCGGGTGACGGGCCGAGCGGCTGCCGGGGCGGCCTGGCCCGTGCGCGGCCGCGGCCGGGGAGTGCGGTGCCGTCCGGCCGGGCCGGACGTGCCCCGGACCCGGCCGGGAAGGTGCCGCAGGGCGTCCGCGACACGGCGAAGGGGACGGGCGAACCTCACTGGACGGAACCCTTCCGTGGGCTCGGCGGCGTCCGCCGCGGCGCCGGGGCGCGCAGCTGCGGGCAGAACGCGGCGAGCGTGGTCAGCAGGGTCAGCGTCAGCAGCACGCGCTGCCCGCTGAAGGCGTGCGTGGCGATCAGCACCGTCGCGACGGTCATCACGGCGCCGACGCTCAGGAGGACGGCCAGCATCAGCCGCTCCAGCAGGTCGGAGTGGCGCTCGAAGTCCGGGTCCCGGCGCTCGGCGGGCCGCGCCCGCAGCGCGGGTTCGCACACTCTGACCGCGGCCGCGCCCGGGCCGGCCGCCAGGAAGACGGCGACGGCCGCGCCGCGCAGCGGCGATCCGCCGGGCAGGGCGAGCGCGGCCAGCGCCAGCCAGCCCCCGAACGGCGGCAGCATCCGCACCACCAGGTCCTGCGGTGTCATCGCGTCGCTCCCTCCGCCGCACCGGTCCGCTTCAGGACGTAGACCGCCCCGGCGCCGTTCTCCGCCACAAGCTCGAAGCGCGGCGACGCGGCGACGGATCTGCGGATGCGGTCCAGCTGGGCCCTGGTGAGCTGGCCGTTCATCTCGGAGTTGGCCGACTGCCCCCGGCTGAACAGCAGGTAGGCGCGGCGCGGGTGCTCCACCCCGGCCATGTCGTCGGCGAGGGTGGCGGCCGGGTGCGCGACGATCCGGTCGACGTGCCGCCGGTCGTCGTCGAGGAACCAGTAGTGGCCGACGCTCCCGTAGGACTCGTACGCCAGCGGGTAGTTGCGGTTGGCGGCGACGACGAGATCGCCCTCGGCGGCCCGGTCGAAGAGCTGCCGCACCAGGGCCACCTCCTGCGGCGGGAAGTAGTTGATGCGGTCCTTGCCCGCGTAGCTCGGCACGAACGCCAGGGTCCCGCCGAGCAGCGCGAGCAGCGGCACCCAGGTGCCGTGGCGTGCGGCGCGCGGCCGGCGCGTCCGCGCCGGGCGCCCGGTGCCGGCCCGGGGCGCGGGGCCGGTCTCGCGCTCCGGGCCGGTCTCGCGCGCGGTGGCCTCGGCGGCCGGGGTGCGCACCGCGGGCAGCAGCGCGGCGGCGGCGAAGAAGGCCGCGCCGGGCAGCATGAACATCAGCACCCGGAAGATCATCTCGCTGCCGTAGCTGCTCGCGCCGAGCATGGGCAGCGGGGCCGCGGCGATCAGCAGCAGCGGCAGCGCCCGGTGGCGCAGCTCCCGCCGGCGCACCACGCCGACCGCCGCGAACAGCATGACCGAACCCGACAGCAGCCGGGCCGCCCACGAGGTCGCCACCGCCCCGGTGCCGGTGGGGGTGGCGCCGTACCCCGTGGACACGTTGCCGCCGACGTCGCCGACGGAGCGGATCATGTCGGGCATCGCCGCGGACAGGAAGGGCAGCGCGGCCGTCGTGCACCACGCCAGGAAGATCACGACCGTGGTGGCCGCCGGGACCCAGTCGCGGTACCGGCGGGCGAGGCACAGCGCGAGCAGCGAGGCGGCCAGCATGCCCGGGGTGAGCTGGTGCGAGATGGTGATCGCCACGACCATCACCGTGATGACGGCCGTCCACACGGCCTGCCGCTGCCGGCCGCCGTCCCCGCCGGTCCGCGCGAACCGGCGCAGCACCACGGCCAGGATGCCGAGGTGCAGGGCGAAGGCCACGGACTGCGGCGAGAAGTAGTCCTGGCCCACCCAGTTGGCGACGTAGAAGAGCCAGACCGCCGTCCAGACCAGCCGCCGGTCCTCGGTGAAGGTGCGGTAGACCAGCAGCAGCGGGAGCAGCAGCAGCAGGCTGGAGACCAGCGGCCACCAGGCCATGTACATCGCCGCGCCGTCGACACCCAGCAGCCGCACCAGCGCGGCCTGGGCGGCGAAGAAGCCGGGCCACTGGTCGTAGACGGCCATGTCGCCGATCTGGTCCGCGGTCTGGAGCCCGCCGGCCGTCAGCAGGTGGTCGACGACCGCGTCGTGCTTCCACGCCCAGGCGTACAGCGGGGTCGGGTAGAGCACGGCCTGGGTGGCCCGCTCCATCACCAGCAGGCCGAGGACGTACGCCGCCGCCCAGGCCTGCGGCCGGCGCGGGTCGCGGACCGTGAACCAGAAACCGGCGGTGAGCACCGCGAGCCCCGCCCAGAACGCCGGGTGCAGCGCCGTGACCAGCCCGAAGTCGTCGAGCCGGGAGACATCGGTGTGGCGCACGGCGTACGTCCACAGCGCGAGCGCGGCGAGCAGCGGCACGCCGGGCCAAAGGGCCGCGGGGCGTCCCTGCCACACGGGGGGCAGGTCGGCGAGGTCGGTCACGGGGTGGGGGGCCGGGCTGGAGACCTCCGAGGACGACGAGGACGACGAGGACGACGAGGAGGGCCCCGGTGCGGGCACGGGGTCCGGTGTGGCTCTCTCCTGTGGAGTGGTCGGCGGACGCACGGCGGTTCCCCCCTGGTTCGGCCCTGTCGGGCCCTGTCGGCCCTGGTCGGCTCTGGAGCTCGGTCAGTCGCTGGATCGGCCGTCCGGTGGTCTGCGGAGCGCCGGTGCGGCGCGGCGCCGCGGGACGGGCCCGGGAACGAGGGCGGCGAGGAGTACGGCCAGGACGGCGAGGAGGACGAGCAGGGGCGGCGCGGCCGGCGCGAGCTCCTCCCGCCACACCCAGCAGCCCACCGCGGTGAGATACAGAACTCCCCAGCGCCCCGGCCACGTCAGCCGTCCGTCCGCACGCGCGAGCAGCGAGCCCAGCGGCACGAGGCACAGCAGCTGGCAGGCCGGCGGCACCCACCGCAGCAGCGGCTCGGGCCCGGCGAGCCCCGTCGCGTCCGCGAGGGAACCGGCCGTCCGGGCGTACAACGCTCCGTCCACCGGCGGGGGTTCCCACCCGAGCGCGACGGGCGCGGCGTACAGCGCGAGCAGCGCGGCCCCCAGCGCCGTCCCGGGCAGCCAGGGGTCGCGCCGGGCGCGCAGCGTCACCGCGGCCGCGAACACGACGAGCAGCAGGGCGCCCGCGGCCAGCGCGGCGAGCGGCAGGCCGGTGAGCAGCCGACGGCCCGTCAACTCGCCGGTGGGCGCGCCGTCGCCGGGCCGCGGCAGGCCGGCCAGTGTCCCCCAGAACACCACGGTGGCCAGGGCGAGCACGGACCAGAGGACGCCCGCGAGACGGCGTTCCGAGGTGGCGTCGGGCGGGGGCGGGAGGGGTGGGCGGGGCGGGCTCGCGGGTGCCTCGCCGGCCTCCTTCGACGGTGCGGGTGCGGTGCCCGGGGCCTCGCCGCTCCCGCCCCCGCCGGCCGGCTCGCCCGCCCCGGCCGCTTCGGCCGCTTCGGCCGCTTCGGCCGCCGCCGTGCCGTCGGCTCCCGCGGCCCCGGCTCCCCCGTCCCGGCCGGTCTCCCGGCCGGACCCGGGGGGATGCGGCCGTACGATCACCGCCAGCGTGTCCGCCTGCAGCGCCTCGCGCTCGTAGCCGGGGCGCCCGATGAACAGCGTGACCGTGTCCTCGTCGGTCTCCTCGTGCGCGTGCGCGGCGCGGCGGGCCCAGCTCGTGCCGTACCCGGCGGTGGCGTTCAGCCGGGCCCAGCGGGTGCCGTAGGCGGGGGTGCCGGAGGAGAGGGCGGCGGAGGAGGGGATGCCGGAGGAGGGGGTGGCGTGACCGGGGCCGGCGGGAGCGGAGGGAACGGGGTCGGAGGGGACCGGGTCGGAGGGGGCGGGGGCGCGTCCCGCGGGCGGGTCGCGGCGCAGCGCCGAGCGCAGCCCGACGACGGAGACGCCGGCGATCAGCGTCATGCTGATCAGCACCGCCCAGCCCGCCCCCGCGATCCCCGCCGGGGTGAACAGCACGGCCGCGCTGCCCAGCACCAGCGTGCACATGGCGCCCTGGAGCGCGGCGAGCACCCCGGTGCGCCCCTGCACGCGCAGCACGCCGATGTACAGCTCCACCACCACCCTCGGCAGCGCGCCGAGGGCCAGCAGCCGCAGCACCGTGGAGCCGTGCTCGGCGTAGTCGGGGCTGAAGGGGGCGAGGATCTGCGGCGCGAACACCACCAGCACCAGCACCACCGGCACCAGCAGCAGCGTCATGCGGCGCAGCGCGCCCCGGACGCCGTCGGCGAGCCGGCGCGGATCGTGCGAGGCGTGCGCGGTGAGCGAGGAGGCCATGTTGATGGCCATGAACTCCATCGTGCCGCCGACGGTGTACGCCACGTAGAAGTAGCCGTTCTCGGCGGCGGTGAAGCGGACCGCGACCATCACCGGCAGCAGGTTGATCATCGCCAGGCTGAACAGCGCGCCGAGCGAGTCGCCCGCCAGGAAGCGGCCCATCTCCTTGACGGCGGGCGGCTCCAGGTGGCGGTCCGCGGCGGCCTGGCGCGGGATCAGCCTGCGGAAGATCAGCCAGCCCAGCGGCAGCGTGGAGAAGGCGATCGCCACGGCCCAGGACACGAAGATGCCGAGCACCGGCAGGGCACCGGCGAACACGACGAGGAGGACCAGCTTCCCCACCGAGAACAGCGCGTTGCCGGCCGGCACCCACTCGGCCTTGCGCAGCCCGGTCAGGACACCGTCCTGGAGGGTGAGCAGCGCCCAGGCCACGCACGCAGCGACGAACACCGCGCCCGCCAGGGGCGTGCCGAGCGGCGCGTAGGAGGCGCCCCACAGGTCGAGCGTGAGCAGGAAGACGGCCGCCGCCAGGGCGACGACCAGCGAACTCGCCGCGTACGTCCCCCACACCAGCCGGCCGGTCCGGCGGCCCGCGCGGGGCACGAACCGCACCACGGCACCGATCATCGTCGTCGCCGTGATGCTGGCGAGCAGCCGCATCGCGGCGATGGCGGCGGAGCCCTGGCCGACCGCGTCCTCCGCGTAGTACCGGGCGGCCACCAGCCAGAAGCCCAGGCCGAGCACGGCGGACACGCCGGTGCTGAGCATGAGGAAGTAGGCGTTCTTGAACAGCGAGTCCGAGCCGTGCCCGCTCGCGGCGGGCCGCGGCTCGTCGTGGGGGCGCGCCGCGGCGTGTTCGTGCACCTGGGCCTCAGCCACGGGTCGGGCCCCGCCCTCCGGCCGCCGGGCCCGGCCGGGCCCGGCCTCCCGGGACCTCGACCGGGCGTGCCCCGGACCGCTCCAGCACCTCCACGACGTCCCGGGCCCGCAGCGGATCGACGGGCAGCGCGTGGCGCGCGAACCAGCGTGCCGCCCCGGGGGCGGGCGAGAGGTCGGTGAAGTCGGGGCCCGCGTAGTCGTCCAGCGGCGGGTCGTAGAGGTAGCCGACGGTGATGCCCCGCCGGGCGAGCGCCGCGATCGCCGCGTCCCGGTCCGCCACGAACAGCGGCACCCGGAACAGCGGCTGCACCTCCCCGGCCGGCTTCGCCCACCGCGTCGACAGCAGCAGTCCGGTCCCCGCCCGGCAGGCCTCCAGCACCTCGTCCAGCCGGTCGAGCCTGCGCGCGATGCGCCGCAGCCGCAGCCGGCCGGCGGTGGCGCGGTAGTCGTGCATGTCGACCCGCACCCACGGGTCGTGGCCGTCCAGCCCGGGTGCGGACGCGGCGGCGCGGGCCAGCTCGGCCGGGCGCAGCGGCATCCGGATCTCCTCGCGCTCCGTACGGCGCAGCATCCGCAGGGTGGCCCGGGCGGCGCGCCGCAGCCGCAGGCCGCGCACCGCCGCCTCCGCGTACGGCCGTACCGCGTAGGCGAGTTCGGCCGTCGTCCGGCGCGGCAGGAGCAGGTCCGCGCAGGTCCGCTCCACCGCCTCGCGCAGGCCCGGGCGGGCGAGGGCGAGGAAGCCGCCCGCCTGGGCGCCGACGTGCTTGGACAGGCTGAAGGCGGCGGCGTCCCCCCACGCCCCGACCGGCCGGCCCCCCACCTCGCTGCCGATGGCGTGCGCCGCGTCCTCGAAGAGCGGGATGCCCAACTGGTCGCACACGGCCCGCAGTCGGGGCGCCGGGTCCGGATTCCCGTACAGGTTCGTGGTCAGGACGGCGGACAGCGACGCCCACGTCCTGTCCGGTACGGCATCGACGTCGATGGACGCGTCGAGCGGGTTCAACGGCGCCTGCACGGGCCGCAGTCCGGCGGCGCGCACCACGAAGAACATGACGTCGTCGTTGACCGGCGCCATCAGCACCCGCCCGCCGGGCGGGCACCAGTGGCGCAGCGCCACGTACAACCCGAACCGGCACGACGGTACGTACACACAGTCCCGGCCGAGCCGGCCGCGCATGGTCTCTTCCAGCCGTTTCGGCTGCGAGCCCGGGCGCGCCGAGCCACGGCCGGCCTCCCCACTGGCCATCCGCCCCCCTGGTGTGCCCTGGACCGCCCCCTCCCCGAGGCCGTCCGGCACCCGCCCAGAGTCGCCCCGTTCGCACCGCTCCGTCAAGATTGCCTCCCGTTCCGTGGACGACTTCCGGTGCGCGAGCGACGGCGGAGCACCATGCGCCGGCCCCGCGCCGCCGGAGCCCCCCTGATCACCGCCCGGCGGATCTGCCCAGAACAGGCGTGCCACACGTAACGTGTGGGCCGACCCACGGACACGTGGAGCACCTGGCGCACACGAAAGCGAGGCAGCACCCCATGCCCCCCTTCGATGTCCCCGAGGGCGACCCCTTCGGACCGCACAACCTGCCGTACGGCGTGTTCTCGCTCCCCGGCTCGTCGGAGCGGACCGTGGGCGTCCGGCTCGGCGACCACGTCCTCGACGCGGGCGCCGCGGCCCGTGCGCTCGGCTCCCCGTACGCCGCCCTGCTCGCCCGGCCGACCCTGAACCCCCTGCTGGCGGCGGGCCGCACGGCCTGGTCCGACGTCCGGCGCGCGCTGACGGCCTGGGTGACGGTGCCCGCGCACCGGGAGACCGTCGCGCCCCTGTTCCACCCGCTGTCCTCGGTGACCCTGCACCTCCCCTTCGAGGTCGCGGACTACGTCGACTTCTACGCCTCCGAGAACCACGCCCGGAACGTCGGCCGGATCTTCCGCCCCGACGCCGCCGACTCCCTGACCCCCAACTGGAAGCACCTGCCGATCGGTTACCACGGCCGTTCCGGCACGGTCGTGGTGTCCGGCACGGACGTCGTGCGCCCCTCCGGCCAGCGCAAGGGACCCGCCGACGCGGCCCCCGTCTTCGGGCCGTCCGTCCGCCTGGACATCGAGGCGGAGGTCGGCTTCGTCGTCGGCGTCCCGTCGCGGCTGGGCCGGCCGGTGCCGCTGACCGACTTCCACGAGCACGTCTTCGGCCTCTGCCTCCTCAACGACTGGTCCGCGCGCGACCTCCAGGCCTGGGAGTACGTCCCCCTCGGCCCGTTCCTCGGCAAGTCCTTCGCCACGTCGGTGTCGGCGTGGATCACCCCGCTGGACGCCCTGGAGGAGGCGCGGGTGGCACCGCCGGAGCGGACCCACCCGCTGCTGCCCTACCTGGACGACGCCGCGCTGGACCCGGCCGGCTACGACCTGCGCATCTCCGTCGCCGTCAACGGCCACGTCGTCTCCGAGCCCCCCTTCGCCACCATGTACTGGACGGCCGCCCAGCAGCTGGCCCACATGACCGTCAACGGCGCCTCGCTGCGCACCGGCGACCTGTACGGCTCGGGCACGGTGAGCGGCCCGGCCGAGCGCGAGCGCGGCTCCCTGCTGGAACTCACCTGGAACGGCCGCGACCCGCTCGACCTCCCCGACGGCAAGCGGACGTTCCTGGAGGACGGCGACGTGGTGACCCTGACGGCCTGGGCGCCGGGGCCGGGCGGGCTCCGGGTGGGGCTGGGCGAGGTGACGGGGCGGGTGGTGCCGGGCTCGTAGCCCGTGCCCGGGTGACGGGGCGGGTGGTGCCGGGCTCATAACCCGTGCCCGGGTGACGGGGCGGGTGGTGCCGGGCTCGTAGCCCGTGCCCGGGTGACGGGGCGGGTGGTGCCGGGCTCATAACCCGTACCCGGGTGACGGGGCGGGTGCCGGCTGAACGCCCTTACCCGGGTGAGGTGACGGGGTGGCGGGATCGCGGGCCGAGGGCCCGTGCCCGGGTGAGAGGGCGGGCGGCGTCGGGGCGAGGCCCCGCGCAGAGGTGACGCGGCGGGGAGTGCCGGGCCCGAGCCCCGTACCCGAACACCCCGTGTCCGCGTCCGATGTGCGCCGACCCCTGACTCGCACCGCCCGTCGCCGTCATACTGGGCGTCGGGCGGTGCCGTGCCCGGCACGCACCACGCGTCGCGCGTCCGCCGCGCGCGACGGCCCGGGGCACACGGCCGTGGGACCGGGGACGCACCGCCCCAGCACGACCCGAAGCCGCCCTTCTTCCGACCAGGAACCGGAGCCCGTGGCATGACCGTCTGCCTGCTCCTGCTGAGCGTTGTCGCCGTGACGGCCGCCGTCCCCGCCCCGCGCGCCCTGACCCGGGCCGCCTGGCCCGAGCGGGAACCGGTGGTCGGGCTGTGGGTGTGGCAGTGCCTGGTCGCCACCGTGCTGCTGTGCTGCGTGACGGCCCTCGCGCTGGGCGCCGCCGCCGTCTTCGGCACCGTCCGCGCCCAGCTCTTCGCGCCGGCGCCGCCCGCGGTGACCGCGGCGTACGACCTGTCCTCCGCCCCGTTCTGGGCGACCGCCCTCACCGTGCTGCTGGCGTGCGGCGCCGCCTGGACGACCGCGATGCTGGCCCGCGAGCTCGCCGAGGCCCGCCGCCGCCGCTCCCAGGCCCGGGCCCACCTGCGCGAACGCGCCCCCGACCTGCCCGTCGGCCTGCCCGCCGCCCGGGGGCCCCTGCTGGTCCTGGAGGACGAGTACCCGGACGCCTGGTGGATGCCCGGCAGCCCGCCGCAGCTGATCGTCACCACCGGCGCGCTGCACCGCCTCACCGACCACCAGCTCGACGCCGTCCTCACGCACGAGCGCGGCCACGCCCGCGCCCGCCACGACTGGCTGCTGCACCTGTCCACCGCCCTGGCCACCGGCTTCCCCCGCATCCCGCTCTTCGCCCACTTCTGCGACCAGACCCACCGCCTGGTCGAACTGGCCGCCGACGACACCGCCTCCCGCCGCTGCGGCCACCTCACCACCGCCCTGGCCCTGATCGAGCTCAACCAGCACCGCGGCGTCCTGTCCTGCGCCTCCAGCCACCGCCTCCTGGGCGAGCGGGTGGACCGCCTCCTGGAGCCGCCGCCCCGGCTGGGCCGCAGGCACCGCGCCCTGACGACGACGGTGGCGGCCCTGGTCCCGCTGCTGCCCCTGCTGATCGTCTTCGCGCCGGGGCTGACGGCCCTGGGCTGACCCCCGGGCGCGTGGACGGCGAGGGCGCCGGGAGCAGCCGGACCGGACGTCCAGCCGGCCGCCGCGGCCGGGCGGGCGGCGCCCGCGGCACCGGGCCGGGAGCGCGGGCAGGCGGCGCCCGCGGCACCGGGCCGGGAGCGCGGGCGGGTGGCAGATCTTCCCGGCGACCGGACGAACGCCCAGCTCACGGCGGCATCCGACGCACCCCCACATGGCGCAACACTCCGGCAACACCACTATTCCGACCGGATGGCTAGGGTTCCGGTCATGCCACCGACCGACCGCATCCGGGACCACGCCGGCCAGGGCGCCGCGACCACCGTCGCCGCCCACCGCGCGCGGCGCCGGCTGCGCGCCGACCGGGCCCGGCAACTCGCCGACCTGCTCCGCCACCAGCTGCTGACCGACGCCTTCCCCGACGGCACGCTCCCGCACGAGAACACGCTCGCCGCCGACTACGGGGCCTCCCGCAACACCGTCCGCGAGGCCCTTGACCTGCTGCGCGCCGAGGGCCTGGTCGAACGCCAGCCCGGCGTCGGCACCGTGGTCGTGGCCCGCAAGTACCCGCACGGCCTGGACCGCCTGATGGGCCTGGCGGAGACCCTCCGCGAACACGGCCGGGTCACCAACGAGGTCCGCACGATGGGCCCCGCCCCGGCACCCGCGCCCGTCGCCGAACGCCTCCGCGTCCCGCCCGGCACGGACGTCCTCTACATCGAACGCCTGCGCCGCCTGAACGGCCTGCCCCTCTCCCTCGACCTCACCTACATCCCCCTCGACATCGGCGGCGCCCTGCTCGGCGCCGACCTGGAGAACACCGACGTCTTCCGCCTGCTGGAGGCCACCACCGGCCGGCGCCTCGGCCACGCCGAGATCACCCTGGAGGCGGTCAACGCGGACGCCCACTCCGCCGCCGTCCTGCAGGCCCCGCGCGGCGCGGCCGTCCTCATGCTGGAGCGGCTCACGCACCTGTCGGACGGCCGCCCGGTCGACCTGGAGTTCATCCGCTTCCGCGGCGACCGCATCACGATGGGCGGCCTGCTGCACCGCTCGCTCTGACGCACCCCCTCCGCACGACCTTCCTGGAGACAGCCATGCCCTTGGCGCCCCAGCGGGCCGACGTGCCCGTGACCATCGACGAGTCGAAGTGCATCGACGGCTGCACGCTCTGCGTGGACATGTGCCCGCTGGACTCCCTCGCCATCGACGAGACCAACGGCAAGGCCTACATGCACGTCGACGAGTGCTGGTACTGCGGCCCGTGCGCGGCCCGCTGTCCCACCGGAGCCGTCACGGTCAACATGCCCTATCTGCTCCGGTGAGAGGCCACAACCCCGATGAAGCACACAGCAGCCGCCGCGGCGGTCCTCCTGCTCGCCCCGCTCACGGCCTGCGGCGGCGGCGCCGAGGCCGGTGACGGCTCCACGGTCACTGTCACCGTCGGTTACCAGTCCAAGACCATCAACACCGTCACGGCGGGCACCCTGCTGCGCTCCCTCGGCTTCTTCGAGAAGCAGCTCGGCGCCCTCGGCGACGGCGTCACCTACAAGGTGAACTGGCAGGACTACGCCACCGGCGCCCCCATCACCGCCCAGATGACCGCCGGGAAGATCGACATCGGCTCGATGGGCGACTTCCCGCTGCTCATCAACGCCGCCCGCGGCAAGCAGCTCGACCGCCCCACCCACCTGGTCTCCGTCACCGGCTACAACCTCCGCGGCGGCCTCAACACCGTCGTCACCGCCCCCGGTTCCGAGCTCGCCTCCCTGAAGGACCTGAAGGGCCGGAAGGTGTCGACGAGCGTCGGCTCGGCCGCCGACGGCACGCTCGTCCGCGCCCTGCAACGCGCCGGCCTCGACCCCGACCGGGACATCGAGAAGCTCAACCAGCAGCCCGCGGTGGGGGCGTCCGCCCTGGCGGCGGGCAGCGCGGACGCGCTGTCGCAGTTCGTCGCCTGGCCCGGCCTGCTCGCCCACCAGGGCAAGGCGAAGGCGCTGTACGACGGCGCGCAGCTGAACCTGCCCACCTTCCACGGCGTCACCGCCCGCGAGGACTTCGCCGACCGGCGCCCGGCCGTGCTGGAGGCGTTCCTCAAGGCCCAGGCGGAGGCGACCGACTACCTCGACGACCATCCGGTGGCCGCCGCCGAGAAGGTCGCCGACGCGACGGGCCTGCCCGCGGAGGTCGTCTACCTCTACAACGGCGCTCACGGCATCGCCACCTTCGACCCGGCGATCCGGCCGCAGCTCGTCTCCGCACTGAAGCAGGACGTGGCCGTCCTGAAGTCCGCCGGGCTCACCGGCGACGTGGACGTGGACGCCTTCGTCGACGACCGGTACGTGAAGAAGGCCCTCGGCACCGCGGCGTACGCCGAGCGCCTGGCCGCGCGGCCCGCACCGGCCAGGAGCGAGGTCTGGCCCGAGGGCGCCGACAGGACCACCACCTTCGCCTCCCCTTCCCTCCTGCTGCGTCACGTGGCCCGGCACCCCGACGGGGTCCGCGCCGCCTACGTCCCCGACGCCACCACCGGCACCCAGTGGTTCGCCGACAAGGCGGTGTGGGTGGCCGACGGCGACGAGCTGCTGCCCTTCGTCGCCCCGGAGACCGCCCAGGCGTACGTCGCGGACCACGGCGGGGCGCGCGTCGTCACGTACGCCGACGCCCTGGAGCGGGCGTCGTGACCCGGTACGCGCTGCGGCTGGTCTCGCTGGCCGGCGCCCTGGGCCTGTGGCAGCTGCTGACCGGCCTGGACGTCGACCTGTGGCTGCGCTTCTCGCAGTTCCCCACGGTCACGGACGTGGCCGGCGCCTTCGCCGGCCGGCTGTCCGGCCCCGACTACTGGACGGACCTCACCGACAGCCTCACCCGGATCCTCACCGGTTTCCTGCTGGCCGCCGTGCTGGGCGTGGCCGCGGGCGTGCTCGTGGCGCGCTCGCGGCTCGCCGAGGACCTGCTCGGACCGCTGCTGGAAGTGGTCCGCCCGATCCCGGCGATCGCCCTCGTCCCCGTCGCGATCCTCCTGTTCCCCTCCAACGAACAGGGCATCGTCTTCATCACCTTCACCGCCGCCTTCTTCCCGGTGCTCGTCTCGACCCGGCACGCGGTCCGCGCGCTGACCCCCGTGTGGGAGGAGGCGGTGCGCACGATGGGCGGCGGCCGGTGGCGGATCCTCGCCTCCGTCGTGCTGCCGGGTGCCCTGCCCGGCGTCTTCGGCGGCCTGTCGGTCGGCATCGGCGTCTCCTGGATCTGCGTGATCTCCGCCGAGATGATCTCCGGCCAGTACGGCGTCGGTTACCGCACCTGGCAGGACTACACGGTCGTCGACTACCCGGGCGTCTTCGTCGGGATGGTCACCATCGGCGTGCTGGGCTGGCTCACCTCCACGGCCGTGGAACTGCTCGGCCGCCGCCTGACCCGCTGGCTGCCCCGCACGTCGTACCTCCCCGGCGTCCGCCCCCGGCCCGCCCGGGCCCAGGCGCCCGCCCCGCCCGTGCCCGCCGGCGTCCGCACCCGGCCCGCATCCGAGGAGACCCGCGATGAGCACCTCGTCTGAGACGGCGCGGAGCGAACGCACCACCCGCACCGGGACCGCCGGGACGGCCGGGCGGGCGGGGCAGGCCGGTGCGCCGGTGCGCGGCACCCGGCTCTCCCTGACCGGCGCCGATCTCGGCCGCCCCGGCTCGCCCGCCCTGCACGGTATCGACCTGGACGTCGCCCCGGGCGAGATCCTCACCGTCGTCGGCTCCTCCGGCTGCGGCAAGTCGACCCTGCTGCGCACCCTGGCCGGCCTGCTGCCGCCCCTGGCCGGGTCGGCCGAGCAGGACGGCCACCGCATCGACGGCCCGGCGGCGGACCGCGCCCTGGTCTTCCAGGAGGACGCCCTCCTGCCCTGGCGGACCCTGCGCGCCAACGTCGAACTCCCCCTCGCCATCCGGGGCCTGCCGCGCCGCGACCGCGGGGAGCAGGCCCGCACCTGGCTGGACCGGGTCGGACTGGCGGCCCAGGCACGGCAGTTGCCGCACCACGTCTCCGGCGGCCAGCGCCAGCGCGCCCAACTGGCCCGTGCCCTCGCCGCCCGGCCGCGCGCCGTGCTGATGGACGAACCGTTCGGCGCGCTCGACGCCCAGACCCGCGCCGGCATGCAGGACCTGCTGGTGGAGGTGTTGCGCGGCACGGGCGCCACCGTCGTCTTCGTCACCCACGACGTGGACGAGGCCCTGTTCCTCGGCGACCGCGTCGCCCTGCTCGGCGCGGGCCGCCTCCTGTCCGTACGGGACGTACCGCGCCCCCGCGACCGCGCGGCGCACGACGACCCGGCGCGCGCGGCGCTGCGGCGCGACGTCCTGACCTCGCTCACCACCTGAAAGGCACCCCGGTGGACACCCTTCTGGAGATCCCGGCCCTCACGGACGCGGAAGAGCTCTCCTGCGACGTCCTCGTCGTCGGCGGCGGCACCGCCGGCACCATGGCGGCCCTCACCGCCGCCGAGCACGGCGCGAACGTGCTGCTGCTGGAGAAGGCACACGTCCGCCACTCCGGCGCCCTCGCGATGGGCATGGACGGCGTCAACAACGCGGTCGTCCCCGGCCGCGCCGAACCCGACGACTACGTCGCCGAGATCACCCGCGCCAACGACGGCATCGTCGACCAGTCGACCGTCCGCCAGACGGCGACCCGCGGCTTCGCCATGGTGCAGCGGCTGGAGTCGTACGGGGTGAAGTTCGAGAAGGACGAGCACGGCGCGTACGCGGTCCGGCAGGTGCACCGCTCCGGCTCGTACGTGCTGCCGATGCCGGAGGGCAAGGACGTCAAGAAGGTCCTGTACCGGCAGCTGCGGCGGCGCGAGATGCGCGAGCGGATCCGCATCGAGAACCGGGTGATGCCCGTGCGCGTGCTCACCGCCGGCGGCCGGGCGGTGGGCGCGGCCGGCTTCCACACCCGCACCGGGCGGTTCGTGACCGTCCGCGCGGGCGCGGTGATCCTCGCGACCGGCGCCTGCGGCCGCCTCGGCCTGCCCGCCTCCGGCTACCTGTACGGCACCTACGAGAACCCCACCAACGCCGGCGACGGCTACGCCATGGCCTACCACGCGGGCGCCGACCTGACCGGCATCGAGTGCTTCCAGATCAACCCGCTGATCAAGGACTACAACGGCCCGGCCTGCGCCTACGTCGCCAACCCCTTCGGCGGCTACCAGGTCAACCGGCACGGCGAGCGCTTCGTCGACTCCGACTACTGGTCGGGCCAGATGATGGCGGAGTTCGCCGCCGAGGTCGCCTCCGACCGCGGCCCGGTCTACCTGAAGCTCAGCCACCTCCCCGAGGAGTCGGTCGCCGCCCTGGAGTCGATCCTGCACTCCACCGAGCGCCCCACCCGCGGCACCTTCCACTCCGGCCGCGGCCACGACTACCGCACGCACGACGTCGAGATGCACATCTCCGAGATCGGCCTGTGCGGCGGCCACTCGGCCTCGGGCGTGCGGGTCGACGACCACGCCCGCACCACCGTCCCCCGGCTGTACGCGGCCGGCGACCTGGCCTGCGTCCCGCACAACTACATGATCGGCGCGTTCGTCTTCGGCGACCTGGCGGGCGCGGACGCGTCCCGGTACACGGCGTACGACGGGGAGCTGCCGGGCGACCAGCTCCGCGAGGCGCACGAGCTGATCTACCGCCCGCTGCGCCACCCCGACGGCCCGCCGCAGCCCCAGGTCGAGTACAAGCTGCGCCGCTTCGTGAACGACTACGTGGCCCCGCCTAAATCCGGGGCCCGGCTGTCGCTGGCCCTGGAGGCGTTCGAGCGGATGCGCGCCGACGTCGCCGCGATGGGCGCCCGCACCCCGCACGAGCTGATGCGGTGCGCCGAGGTCACCTTCATCCGCGACTGCGCGGAGATGGCCGCCCGCGCCTCCCTCGCCCGCACGGAGTCGCGCTGGGGCCTCTACCACGACCGCCTCGACCACCCCCACCGCGACGACGCCTCCTGGTTCCACCATCTCGATCTGCACAAGTCTCCCTCCGGTGCGATGGAGTTCACGGCCCGTCCCGTGGCTCCCTATCTGGTGCCGGTCGACGGTCTGGTCCCGGTCGGCGGCCCGTCCCGTCACCTCGGCGAGGTCCACGCCGAGGACGTGGCGACGGCCGGGTCGCGGGACGTGGCGCCGGTGGCGGCCCGGAGCGGGACGGCCCCGGCCGACGCGGCGCGGCCGGAGCGGACGGACGCCGCGGCGCCGCCCCCGCTCCCCGGGCCGGCCGCCGGGCGCTCCTCGGCCCGCCTCCTCGAACTCGTCGCCCTCGCCGAGGACGAACCCGGACTCGACGCCCTGCGGCCCTATCTGGCGGACCCGTCGTCCGCCGTCCGGCGGGAGGCCGTCACCGTCCTGACCGAGACGCTGCCGCCGGGCACGGGCCCCGCCCTCGCCGAGGCACTGCGCGACCCCGCCGCCGAGGTGCGGGCCGCCGCGGCCGCGTCACTGCGCGAACTCGTCGAGACGCTGCCGCCGGAGCCCGCCCTGCGCGACGGCCTGCGGGCCGCGCTGGCCGGGTCCGACCCGGTCGTCCGCGCCGCCGCGCTGGACGTGCTGCGCGCCCTGCGCCTCGGGGACGCCGGCCTGTTCGCCGCCGCCCTGGCCGACTCCGACACCGGCGTGCGCATCGAGGCGGTGCGCGCCCTGGTGTCGGTCGACGCCGCCGACGAGCTGGCCCGCGCGGCGGCCGCCGACCCCTCCCGCGAGGTCCGCGTGGCGCTGGCCAAGGGCCTGGCCACGGTCGCCGCCGGACGCCTCGGCCCGGACGCCCCGGCCGGCCCCGGCACCGGTGCCGTGCGCGCGGCCCTGACCGCTCTCCTCGACGACCCGGACGCCCTGGTGCGCGGGGCCGCCTACGCCGCCCTGGGCACCACGGGCTGCCCGGCGCCGCTGGCCGTCCGCGCCGTGGCCGCCCTGTCCGACCCCGCCTGGCAGGTCCGGGCCGGAGCCGCCACCGCCCTGTCCGTCACCGGTCCCGGCCGGGCCGTCCCCGCCCTCGCCCAGGCCCTGGCGGACCCCAACGCCGACGTCCGCAAGGCCGCCGTGCTGGCCCTCACCCGCCACCGCGACGCGGAGGGCGCCCTCGCGGCGCTCGCCGCCGCCACGACGGACTCGGACGCGGACGTCAGGGCGTACGCGGCGAAGGCGCTGTGAGCCCGCCGACGTGCTGCCGTGGCCCGGAGCGTCCGCCCCGCCGGTGAAGGCCTCCCGCTCCGGCGGCTCGATCCAGGCGGCTATATCCAGTCGTCCGGCTCGGGCTCCGTCTCGGGCCAGTCGTCCGGCCCCGGCTCGGCGCCGTGTCCCGAGCCGGGGGCCGGCGCGGGGGACGGGGCCGGGGCGGCTCCACCGGACGGCCCGTCCAGCGGCCCCAGCACCGCCAGCACCCCCTCCCCGTAGGTCGCCAGCTTCTTCTCGCCCACGCCGCCGATGCTCCCGAGCTCGGCCACCGATGTCGGCCACACCGTGACGATCTCCCGGAGGGTCGCGTCGTGGAAGATGACGTACGCCGGAACGCCCTGCTCACGGGCCTGTTCGGCACGCCAGGCGCGCAGTGCCTCGAAGGCGGGGAGCAGTTCCTCGGGCAGCTCGGCCGCGGCGGCCTTCGGTTTGCGCTCGCCCCGGCCGGAGGACGAGGACGTCCCGCGGGACGCGGCCGGCTTCTTGGGCTCCTTGCGCAGCGGCACCTCCCGTTCCCGCCGCAGCACCGCCCCGCTGGCCTCGGTCAGCACCAGCGTCCCGTACTCCCCCTCGACCGCCAGCAGCCCCTGGGCGAGCAACTGCCGGATGACGCCCCGCCATTCGCCCTCGGTCAGCTCCTCGCCGATGCCGAACACGGACAGCTGGTCGTGGTCGAACTGGATCACCTTCGCCGTGCGCTTCCCGAGCAGGATGTCGACGATCTGCACCGCGCCGAACTTCTGGCCCCGCTCGCGCTGCAGCCGCACCACCGTCGAGAGCACCTTCTGGGCCGCGACCGTGCCGTCCCAGGTCTCCGGCGGGGTCAGGCAGGTGTCGCAGTTGCCGCAGCCCGCCGAGTCCGGGGCCTGGCCGAAGTAGGCGAGGAGCTGGCCGCGACGGCACTGGACGGTCTCGCACAGCGCGAGCATCGCGTCCAGGTGGGCGGCGGCCCGGCGCCGGAACGCCTCGTCGCCCTCGCCGGACTGGATCAGCTTGCGCTGCTGGATGACGTCGTTGAGTCCGTAGGCCATCCACGCCGTCGACGGCAGCCCGTCCCGGCCGGCCCGACCGGTCTCCTGGTAGTAGCCCTCCACCGACTTCGGCAGGTCCAGGTGGGCGACGAACCTGACGTCCGGCTTGTCGATGCCCATGCCGAAGGCGATGGTCGCCACCACCACCAGCCCGTCCTCCCGCAGGAAGCGGGACTGGTGCGCCGCGCGCGTCCCCGCGTCCAGGCCCGCGTGGTACGGCACCGCCTCGATGCCGTTGCGGGACAGGAACTCGGCGGTCTTCTCGACCGAGTTGCGCGAGAGGCAGTAGACGATGCCGGCGTCCCCCGCGTGCTCCTCGCGCAGGAAGCTCAGCAGCTGCTTCTTGGGGTCCGCCTTGGGCACGATCCGGTACTGGATGTTGGGCCGGTCGAAGCTGGCCACGAAGTGCCGGGCCGCCGGCATGTTCAGCCGCTCGGTGATCTCCCGGTGCGTGGCGCGGGTGGCCGTCGCCGTGAGCGCGATCCGGGGCACGTCCGGCCAGCGCTCGCCGAGCAGCGACAGCGCCAGGTAGTCCGGCCGGAAGTCGTGGCCCCACTGGGAGACGCAGTGCGCCTCGTCGATCGCGAAGACGGCGATCTTCCCGCGGGAGAGCAGGTCGAGCGTGCTGTCCAGCCGCAGCCGCTCCGGCGCCAGGTACAGCAGGTCCAGCTCCCCGGCCAGGAACTCGGCCTCGACCGTCCGCCGCTCGTCGAAGTCCTGCGTGGAGTTCACGAACCCGGCGCGCACACCGGCGGCCCGCAGCGCGTCCACCTGGTCCTGCATCAGCGCGATGAGCGGCGACACCACGACGCCCGTGCCCGGTCTGACCAGGGAGGGGATCTGGTAGCACAGCGACTTGCCGGCACCGGTCGGCATGAGGACGACGGCGTCCCCGCCCGCCACCACATGGTCGACGACCGCTTCCTGCTCACCCCGGAAGGCCTCGTACCCGAAGACCCGCTGCAGCGTGGCCAGCGCCTCGCTCTGTGTCACTGGCATCTCGGCGACACCGCCCGTCCCACCCATCGTCGTGCTCCCCGTACGTCGTCCCTCGACCACTGCGTCCACGATAGGGGGCGCCGCCGACAGCACCGGCAGTTATCCACAGGCCCGCACGGCCGCCGGCCGCTCCCGGTCGGGAACGGACGGAGGCGGACACGACGGCGCGGACGCGACGGGGCGGACACGACGGCGCGGACACGACGGCGCGGACACGGAACGGCCCGGCACCCCTCCCGAGGTGCCGGGCCGTCCGCTTCCCTCACGCGCGGCGTCAGCGCACGAACACGCCCGCCTGCCCCGCCAGGTCCAGGAAGTACTGCGGCGCCACGCCCAGCACCAGGGTCACCGCGACGCCGACGCCGATCGCCGTCATGGTGAGCGGCGACGGCACGGCGACCGTCGGCCCCTCCGGCCGCGGCTCGCTGAAGAACATCAGGACGATGACGCGGATGTAGAAGAACGCCGCGATCGCCGACGAGATCACACCGACCACGACGAGCGGTGCCGCGCCGCCCTCCGCCGCCGCCTTGAAGACGGCGAACTTCCCGGCGAAGCCGGAGGTGAGCGGGATGCCCGCGAAGGCCAGCAGGAACACCGCGAAGACGGCCGCCACCAGCGGCGACCGGCGTCCCAGACCGGCCCACTTGGACAGGTGCGTCGCCTCGCCGCCCGCGTCCCGCACCAGCGTGACCACGGCGAAGGCGCCGATCGTCACGAAGGAGTACGCGGCCAGGTAGAAGAGGACCGACGAGACGCCGTCGGGCGTGGTCGCGATGACACCCGCGAGGATGAAGCCCGCGTGCGCGATCGACGAGTACGCCAGGAGCCGCTTGATGTCGGTCTGCGTGATCGCGATGATCGCGCCGCCCAGCATGGTGACGACGGCCACGCCCCACATCACCGGCCGCCAGTCCCAGCGCAGCCCGGGCAGCACCACGTACAGGATCCGCAGGAGCGCGCCGAAGGCCGCCACCTTGGTCGCCGCCGCCATGAAACCGGTCACCGGCGTCGGCGCGCCCTGGTACACGTCCGGCGCCCACATGTGGAACGGCACGGCGCCCACCTTGAACAGCAGGCCCATCACGAGCAGCCCGGCGCCGATGAGCAGCAGCGCGTCGTTGCCCATGGTGTCCGCGAGCGCCGGGGTGACCTCGGCGACCGTGCCGTCGACGACCTGCGCGATCGTCGCGTACGACATGGAGCCCGCGTAGCCGTACAGCAGGGCGATGCCGAACAGCGTGAACGCGGACGCGAACGCGCCGAGCAGGAAGTACTTGACCGCGGCCTCCTGCGACATCAGCCGCTTGCGGCGGGCCACCGCGCACAGCAGGTACAGCGGCAGCGAGAAGACCTCCAGCGCCACGAACAGCGTCAGCAGGTCGTTGGCCGCCGGGAAGATCAGCATTCCGGCGACCGCGAAGAGCAGCAGCGGGAACACCTCGGTGGTGGTGAAGCCGGCCCTGACCGCCGCCTTCTCGCTCTCGCTGCCCGGCACGGAGGCGGCCTGCGCGGCGAAGGAGTCGACGCGGTTGCCGTGCGTCACCGGGTCGAGCCGCCGCTCGGCGAAGGTGAACAGGCCGACCAGGGCCGCCAGCAGGATGGTGCCCTGCAGGAAGAGCGCCGGTCCGTCGACGGCGATCGCGCCCATGGCCGCGATGCGGGCCTTGGTGGTGCCGTACCCGTCCGCCGCGAGCGCGACGACCGCGGCGAACGCGGCGACGAGCGCGACGACGGACACGAACAGCTGCGCGAGGTAACGGGCCTTGCGCGGCACGAACGCCTCGACCAGCACGCCGACGATCGCCGCGCCGACGACGATGAGCGTGGGCGACAGCTGCCCGTACTCGAACTTCGGCGCGTCGATCTTGGTGATCGGGTCGGCCGCGGTTGTCCACAGGCTGTGGACGGCTGATGCGCTCACTTGGCCGCCTCCACCTCGGGCTGGGGGTCCTTCTTCTGTACGTCGGACATGGTCTGCTCGACCGCGGGGTTGACGATGTCCGTGACGGGCTTCGGGTAGACGCCCAGGAAGATCAGCAGTACGACCAGCGGGGCGACGACCACCAGCTCGCGCACCCGCAGGTCCGGCATCGCGGCCACCTCGGGCTTCACCGGGCCCGTCATCGTCCGCTGGTAGAGGACGAGGGTGTAGAGCGCGGCGAGCACGATGCCGAAGGTGGCGATGACGCCGACCACCGGGTACCGCGTGAACGTGCCGACCAGGACGAGGAACTCGCTGACGAACGGCGCGAGCCCCGGCAGCGACAGCGTCGCCAGGCCGCCGATCAGGAAGGTGCCGGCGAGCACCGGGGCGACCTTCTGGACACCGCCGTAGTCGGCGATGAGCCGCGAGCCGCGCCGCGAGATCAGGAAGCCCGCGACCAGCATCAGCGCGGCGGTCGAGATCCCGTGGTTGACCATGTAGAGCGTCGCGCCGGACTGGCCCTGGCTGGTCATCGCGAAGATGCCCATGATGATGAAGCCGAAGTGCGAGATCGACGCGTACGCCACCAGCCGCTTGATGTCCCGCTGGCCGACCGCGAGCAGCGCCCCGTAGATGATGCTGATCAGCGCCAGCACCAGGATCGCGGGCGTCGCCCACGTGCTGGCCTCCGGGAACAGCTGGAGGCAGAAGCGCAGCATCGCGAAGGTGCCCACCTTGTCGACCACCGCGGTGATGAGCACGGCGACCGGAGCGGTGGCCTCCCCCATCGCGTTCGGCAGCCAGGTGTGCAGCGGCCACAGCGGCGCCTTCACCGCGAAGGCGAAGAAGAACCCGAGGAACAGCCAGCGCTCCGTGCTGGTCGCCATGTCGAGCGAGCCGTTGGCGCGGGCCTCGGCGATCTCGGTGAGCGAGAAGTTCCCGGCGACCACGTACAGGCCGATCACCGCGGCCAGCATGATCAGGCCGCCGGCCAGGTTGTAGAGCAGGAACTTCACCGCGGCGTACGACCGCTGCGTGGCGGCCGCGCCCTCGCCGTGCTCGTGGGCACGGTCCCCGAAGCCGCCGATGAGGAAGTACATCGGGATCAGCATGGCTTCGAAGAAGATGTAGAAGAGGAAGACGTCGGTGGCCTCGAAGGAGAGGATCACCATCGCCTCGACGGCCAGGATCAGGGCGAAGAAGCCCTGCGTCGGCCGCCACCGCTTGCTGCCCGTCTCCAGCGGGTCGGCGTCGTGCCAGCCCGCCAGGAGGATGAACGGGACGAGGACCGCCGTGAGCGCGATCAGCGCCACCGCGATGCCGTCCACCCCCAGCTCGTAGCGGACCCCGAAGTCCGCGATCCAGGAGTGGGACTCGGTGAGCTGGTAGCGGTCGCCGTCCGGGTCGAAGCGCACCAGGACGGCGACCGCCAGCGCGAGCGTGGCGAGCGAGAAGAGCAGCGCCAGCCACTTGGCGGCGGTGCGCTTCGCGGCCGGTACCGCGGCCGTGGCGATCGCGCCGACGGCCGGGAGGGCCGCCGTCGCTGTCAGCAGGGGAAAGGACATCGGTATCAGACCGCCCTCATCAGCAGGGTCGCGGCGACCAGGACCGCCGCGCCGCCGAACATCGAGACCGCGTAGGAGCGGGCGAAGCCGTTCTGCAGCCTGCGCATCCGCCCGGACAGGCCGCCGACCGAGGCCGCCGTGCCGTTGACGACGCCGTCCACCAGGGTGTGGTCGACGTACACCAGGGACCGCGTGAGGTGCTCGCCGCCGCGCACCAGGACGACGTGGTTGAAGTCGTCCTGGAGCAGGTCGCGCCGGGCGGCCCGGGTGAGCAGCGACCCGCGCGGGGCGACGGCCGGCACCGGGCGGCGCCCGTACTGCGCCCAGGCGAGGGCGACGCCGAGGACCATCACGGCGACCGTGGCCAGCGTGACCGTCAGGGCGCCGATCGGGGCGTGCCCGTGGTCGTGGCCGGTGACCGGCTCCAGCCAGTGCAGGAAGCGGTCGCCGAGGCTGAAGAAGGCGCCGCCCGCCACCGACCCGACGGCCAGCACGATCATCGGCACCGTCATGATCTTCGGCGACTCGTGCGGGTGCGGCGGCGTGTACGCGCCGCGCGTCTGGGCGGCGGGCTCCACGTCGGGCTCGGCCGGGGACGGCGTCGGCGCGTGCCGCCAGCGCTCCTCGCCGAAGAACGTCATCAGCATCACGCGCGTCATGTAGAAGGCGGTGACGGCCGCGCCGAGCAGGGCCACGCCGCCGAGGATCCAGCCCTCGGTGCCGCCCTTCGCGAACGCCGACTCGATGATCTTGTCCTTGGAGAAGAAGCCGGACAGGCCCGGGAAACCGATGATCGCCAGGTAGCCGAGGCCGAAGGTGACGAAGGTGACCGGCATGTACTTCCTCAGGCCGCCGTACCTCCGCATGTCCACCTCGTCGTTCATGCCGTGCATGACCGAACCGGCGCCGAGGAACAGCCCGGCCTTGAAGAAGCCGTGCGTCACCAGGTGCATGATCGCGAAGACGTAGCCGATGGGGCCGAGGCCCGCGGCCAGCACCATGTAGCCGATCTGCGACATGGTCGAACCGGCCAGCGCCTTCTTGATGTCGTCCTTCGCGCACCCGACGATCGCACCGAACAGGAGCGTGACCGCACCGACGATCGTGACGACCAGCTGCGCGTCCGGGGCGCCGTTGAAGATCGCGCCGGAGCGGACGATCAGGTACACGCCCGCCGTCACCATGGTCGCCGCGTGGATCAGGGCCGAGACCGGGGTCGGGCCCTCCATCGCGTCCCCGAGCCAGGACTGCAGCGGCACCTGGGCGGACTTGCCGCAGGCGGCGAGCAGCAGCATCAGGGCGATCGCGGTGAGCTTGCCCTCGCCGGCCTCACCGGCGAGTCCGGGCTCCTCCAGGGTGCCGAGCACCGGCCCGAAGGCGAAGGTGCCGAACCACAGGAACATCATCATGATCGCGATCGACAGGCCCATGTCGCCGACCCGGTTGACCAGGAAGGCCTTCTTCGCGGCCGTGGCGGCGCTGGGCTTGTGCTGCCAGAAGCCGATCAGCAGGTAGGAGGCGAGACCGACGCCCTCCCATCCGACGTACAGCAGCAGGTAGTTGTCGGCGAGGACGAGGATCAGCATCGCCGCGAGGAACAGGTTCAGGTAGCCGAAGAAGCGGCGGCGGCGCTCGTCGTGCTCCATGTAGCCGACGGAGTACAGGTGGATCAGCGAGCCGACGCCCGTGATCAGCAGCACGAACGTCATCGACAGCTGGTCGAGCCGGAAGGCGACGTCGGCCTGGAAGCCCTCCACCGGGATCCAGCTGAACAGGTGCTGCGTGACGGTGCGTTCTCCGGCCCCCCTGCCCAGCAGGTCGGTGAAGAGCACCAGGCCGAGCACGAAGGACGCGCCCGCCAGCAGCGTGCCGATCCAGTGGCCGACGGCGTCCAGCCGGCGGCCGCCGCACAGCAGGACCACCGCTCCGAGCAGAGGCGCCGCCACCAGCAGCGCAATCAGGTTCTCCACGATTCAGCGACCCCTCACAGCTTCATCAGGCTGGCGTCGTCGACCGAGGCCGAGTGGCGGGTACGGAACAGGGACACGATGATCGCGAGCCCGACCACGACCTCCGCGGCGGCGACGACCATCGTGAAGAACGCGATGATCTGGCCGTCGAGATTGCCGTGCATCCGGGAGAAGGCGACGAACGCGAGGTTGCAGGCGTTGAGCATGAGCTCGACGCACATGAAGACCACGATCGCGTTGCGCCGGATCAGCACGCCGGTGGCGCCGATCGTGAAGAGCAGGGCCGCGAGATAGAGGTAGTTGACGGGGCTCACTTCGACGCCTCCTCGGGCCGCTTGAACGTCGCCGGTTCGACGGCCCGGCGCTCCAGGCGCTCCTCGGCGCGCTGCTCCAGCGCCCGCAGGTCGTTGAGCGCCTCCTGCGACACGTCACGGACCTGGCCGCGCTCGCGCAGCGTCTTGCTGACGGTGAGGTCGGAGGCGGTGCCGTCGGGCAGCAGGCCCGCGATGTCCACGGCGTTGTGCCGGGCGTACACCCCGGGCGCGGGCAGCGGCGGGAGGTGCCGGCCCTCCCGGACGCGCTGTTCGGCCAGCTCGCGCTGGGTCCTGGCGCGCTCGGTGCGCTCCCGGTGGGTGAGCACCATGGCGCCGACCGCGGCCGTGATGAGCAGGGCGCCGGTGATCTCGAACGCGAAGACGTACTGGGTGAAGATGAGGGACGCGATGCCCTCCACGTTGCCGCCCGCGTTGGCCTGGCCGACGCCGTCGAACTCCCGCAGGGAGGCGTGGCCGATGCCCGCGACCAGCAGGACGCCGAAGCCCAGCCCGCACAGCAGGGCCAGCCAGCGCTGGCCCTTGATGGTCTCCTTCAGGGAGTCCGCCGCGGTGACGCCGACGAGCATCACCACGAACAGGAACAGCATCATGATCGCGCCGGTGTAGACGACGATCTGGACGACGCCCAGGAAGTAGGCGCCGTTGGCGAGGTAGAACACCGCCAGGACGATCATGGTCCCGGCCAGGCAGAGCGCGCTGTGCACGGCCCTCTTCATGAAGACGGTGCACAGGGCGCCGACCACGGCGACCGTGCCGAGGATCCAGAACTGGACGGCCTCTCCGGTGGAGGTGGTGTAGGCGGCGAGCTGGGCGCTCATCGGCCGATCACCTCCTCCGACGCCGGTTCGGTCCCGCCGGACGTCGAGTCGGCCTCCTGGACGACCTGGCCCTCGGAGTGGGCGGTCTGCCGCGTGGTGCCGGGCGCGGCCTCGGTCACCAGACCCCGGTAGTAGTCCTGTTCGTCCGTCCCCGGGTACATCGCGTGCGGCGCCTCGACCATGCCCTCGTCCAGGCCGGCGAGCAGCTGCTCCTTGGTGTAGATGAGGTTCGCGCGGCTGGAGTCGGCCAGCTCGAACTCGTTGGTCATCGTCAGCGCGCGCGTGGGGCACGCCTCGATGCACAGGCCGCACAGGATGCAGCGGGCGTAGTTGATCTGGTAGACGCGGCCGTACCGCTCGCCCGGCGAGTAGCGCTCCTCGTCGGTGTTGTCCGCGCCCTCCACGTAGATCGCGTCGGCGGGGCACGCCCAGGCGCACAGTTCGCAGCCGACGCACTTCTCCAGGCCGTCCGGATGGCGGTTGAGCTGGTGCCGTCCGTGGAAGCGCGGAGCCGTGGTCTTCTGCTGCTCCGGGTACTGCTCGGTGAGCCGCTTCTTGAACATGGCCTTGAACGTCACGCCGAAGCCGGCCACCGGGTTCTGGAAACCGGGCTTGGTCTCCTTGGGCTCCTCAGCCATCGGACGCCTCCTTTCCCTCCGTAGATCCGCCCAGAGGTCCGTCACTCTGAGTATCGGGCCCACCACTGACAATCAGCTCGCGCTCGCGGCGCGGACGGCGCCGCGGCACCGCGGGCGCCTCCTGCCCGGGCAGCGGCGGTACGGGGAACCCGCCCGCCATCGGGTCGAACGCGGCCGGCTTCCCGGCGGGCGGCTCGGCCTCCTTGGCCTTGTCGCGGAACAGGTCGGCGACGAAGGAGAGCAGCAGCAGGGCGAGGACGCCGCCGCCGATGTAGAGGGCGATGTCGGCGAAGTCGTAGTTCTCGTTGCGCAGCGCGCGCACGGAGGCGACGAGCATCAGCCACACCAGCGAGACCGGGATGAGGACCTTCCAGCCGAGCTTCATCAGCTGGTCGTAGCGGACCCGCGGGAGCGTGCCGCGCAGCCAGACGAAGAAGAACAGCAGCAGCTGGACCTTGACGGTGAACCAGAGCAGCGGCCACCAGCCGTGGTTCGCGCCCTCCCAGAAGGTGCTGATCGGCCACGGGGCCCGCCAGCCGCCCAGGAACAGCGTGGTGGCGACGGCCGAGACGGTGACCATGTTGACGTACTCGGCGAGCATGAACATCGCGAACTTGATCGACGAGTACTCGGTGTTGAAGCCGCCCACCAGGTCGCCCTCGGACTCCGGCATGTCGAAGGGGGCGCGGTTGGTCTCGCCGACCATGGTGACGATGTAGAGGATGAAGGAGACCGGCAGCAGCAGGATGTACCAGCGGTCCGTCTGCTGCTCGACGATCGTCGACGTCGACATCGACCCCGAGTAGAGGAACACCGAGGCGAAGGCGGCGCCCATGGCGATCTCGTACGAGATCATCTGCGCGCAGGACCGCAGGCCGCCCAGCAGCGGATAGGTCGAGCCGGAGCTCCAGCCCGCGAGCACGATGCCGTAGATGCCGACCGAGGCGACCGCGAGGATGTAGAGCATCGCGATCGGCAGGTCGGTGAGCTGCATCGTGGTGCGCTGGCCGAAGATCGAGATCTCGTTGCCGGCCGGGCCGAAGGGGATCACCGCGATCGCCATGAAGGCCGGGACGGCCGCGACGATCGGCGCGAGGACGTACACCGCCTTGTCCGCGCGCTTGACGACGATGTCCTCCTTCAGCATCAGCTTGATGCCGTCGGCGAGCGACTGGAGCATGCCCCAGGGGCCGTGCCGGTTGGGGCCGACGCGCAGCTGCATCCAGGCGACGACCTTGCGCTCCATGACGATGGAGATCAGCACGGTCACCATCAGGAAGGCGAAGCAGAACACCGCCTTGACGACGACCAGCCACCAGGGGTCGCGGCCGAACATCGAGAGGTCTTCAGCGGCGAGGTACGGGCTCATGCCTCCACCTCCTGGGGGGCGCCGCCGGCGGGCGTCGCCGGGCCGATGCGGACGAGGGAGCCGGGCAGCACCCCGGCGTCGGAGGCGACGCCCCGGCCGGCGGAGTTCAGCGGGAGCCAGACCACCCGGTCGGGCATCTCGGTGACCTGGAGCGGAAGGGCGACGACTCCGGCGGGCCCGGTCACGGCGAGCAGGTCGCCTTCCTCGACGCCCGCCTCGGCGGCCGTGGCGGCCGACAGGCGCGCGTGGGCCGCGTGCCGGGTGCCGGCGAGCGCCTCGTCGCCCTCCTGGAGGAGGCCCTGGTCGAGCAGCAGCCGGTGCCCGGCGAGCACGGCCTCCCCGGCGGCGGGCCGCGGCAGCGCGCCCGCCGTCTCCAGGGGTTCGGTGGCCCGCGGGCCGTCCCAGGCGCCGAGCCGGTCCAGCTCCGCGCGCGTGGTGCGCAGATCCGGCAGGCCCAGGTGGACGTCCATGGCGTCCGCCAGCATCTGCAGCACGCGCCCGTCGGTGGGCGCGACCCGGCGGGTCATCTGGTCGGGCTTGAGCGCGGCCTCGAAGAAGCGGACCCGGCCCTCCCAGTTGAGGAAGGTGCCGGCCTTCTCGGCGACCGCCGCGACCGGCAGGACCACGTCGGCCTTCTCGGTGATCTCGCTGGGCCGCAGCTCCAGCGCCACCAGGAAGCCCACCTCGTCGAGCGCCGCACGCGCGCGTGCCGGGTCGGGCAGGTCGGCGATCTCCACGCCCGCCACCAGCAGCGCCTGGAGTTCGCCGGTCGCGGCGGCCTCGACGATCTGGCTCGTGTCGCGGCCGTAGCGGTGCGGGAGGCCGGCGACGCCCCAGACGGCGGCGACCTCGTCCCGCGCCCGCGGGTCGGTCGCCGGACGGCCGCCCGGCAGCAGCGACGGCAGCGCGCCCGCCTCGATCGCTCCGCGTTCCCCGGCCCGGCGCGGGATCCACGCCAGCCGGGCACCGGTCGCGGAGGCGGTCCGCACGGCGGCGGTGAGACCGCCGGCCACCCCGGCCAGCCGCTCGCCGACGACGATCACCGCTCCCTCGGTGCGCAGCGCCTCGGCGGCCGCCGCCCCGTCGCCCGCCAGGCCGACGCCGCTCGCGAGCGCGTCCAGCCACTCGGTCTCGGTGCCGGGCGCGGCCGGCAGCAGCGTGCCACCGGCCTTGTCCAGTCCGCGCGTGGCGTGCGTGGCCAGGGCGAACACCCTCTGCCCGTGCCGGCGCCAGGCCTTGCGCAGCCGCAGGAAGACGCCGGGCGCCTCCTCCTCGGCCTCGAACCCGACCAGCAGGACGGCGGGCGCCTTCTCCAGGGAGGCGTACGTGACGCCCGTGCCGTCGAGGTCGCGTCCCCGGCCCGCGACCCGGGCGGCCAGGAAGTCGGCCTCCTCGCCGCTGTGCACGCGCGCGCGGAAGTCGATGTCGTTGGTGTCGAGCGCCACGCGCGCGAACTTGCTGTACGCGTAGGCGTCCTCGACGGTGAGGCGGCCGCCGGTCAGGACACCGGTGCGGCCCCGGGAGGCGAGCAGCCCCTGGGCGGCGATCTGCAGGGCCTCCGGCCAGGAGGCCGGCTCCAGTTCGCCCTCGGCGTTGCGCACCAGGGGCGTCTGCAGCCGGTCGCGCTGCTGCGCATACCGGAACGCGAACCGTCCCTTGTCGCAGATCCACTCCTCGTTGACCTCGGGGTCGAGGGCCGCGAGGCGCCGCATGACCTTGCCGCGCCGGTGGTCGGTGCGCGTGGCGCAGCCGCCGGAGCAGTGCTCGCACACGGACGGCGAGGAGACCAGGTCGAAGGGCCGGGAGCGGAACCGGTACGCCGCCGAGGTCAGCGCGCCGACGGGGCAGATCTGGATGGTGTTGCCGGAGAAGTACGACTCGAAGGGGTCGCCCTCGCCGGTGCCGACCTGCTGGAGCGCGCCCCGCTCCACCAGCTCGATCATCGGGTCGCCCGCGACCTGGTTGGAGAACCGGGTGCAGCGGGCGCACAGCACGCACCGCTCCCGGTCCAGCAGCACCTGCGTGGAGATCGGCACGGGCTTGGCGTACGTGCGCTTCTTGCCCTCGAAGCGGGAGTCGGCGTTGCCGTGCGACATCGCCTGGTTCTGCAGCGGGCACTCGCCGCCCTTGTCGCAGACCGGGCAGTCCAGCGGGTGGTTGATGAGCAGGAGCTCCATCACGCCCTTCTGGGCCTTCTCCGCGACCGGCGAGGTCAGGTGGGTCTTCACCACCATCCCGTCGGTGCAGGTGATGGTGCACGACGCCATGGGCTTGCGCTGGCCCTCGACCTCGACGATGCACTGCCGGCAGGCGCCGGCCGGGTCGAGGAGGGGGTGGTCGCAGAACCGGGGGATCTCGATGCCGAGCTGTTCGGCGGCCCGGATGACCAGGGTGCCCTTGGGCACGCTGATCTCGATGCCGTCGATCGTCAGCGTGACGAGATCCTCCGGCGGAACCGCCGCCTCTCCCCCGCCGGAGGGAGCGCTGGTGGTCACGGTCATGCGTTCACCTCCGTGCGGTCGGCCCAGGCCGTCGACTTGGCCGGGTCGAAGGGGCAGCCCCGGCCCGTGATGTGCTGCTCGTACTCCTCGCGGAAGTACTTGAGCGAGGAGAAGATCGGCGAGGCGGCGCCGTCGCCGAGGGCGCAGAAGGACTTGCCGTTGATGTTGTCGGCGATGTCGGCGAGCTTGTCGAGGTCGAAGGCCTTGCCCTTGCCGGCCTCGATGTCGCGCAGCAGCTGCACCAGCCAGTACGTGCCCTCGCGGCAGGGCGTGCACTTGCCGCAGGACTCGTGGGCGTAGAACTCGGTCCAGCGGGTGACGGCACGCACGACGCAGGTCGTCTCGTCGAAGCACTGGAGGGCTTTCGTGCCGAGCATGGAACCCGCGGCCCCCACTCCTTCGTAGTCCAGGGGGACGTCGAGGTGCTCGTCGGTGAACATCGGGGTCGAGGAGCCGCCCGGCGTCCAGAACTTGAGGCGGTGTCCGGGGCGCATCCCGCCGCTCATGTCGAGGAGCTGGCGCAGGGTGATCCCGAGCGGTGCCTCGTACTGGCCGGGGCTGGCGACGTGGCCGGACAGGGAGTAGAGCGTGAAGCCCGGGGACTTCTCGCTCCCCATCGACCGGAACCACTCCTTGCCCCGGTGCATGATCGCGGGAACCGACGCGATCGACTCGACGTTGTTCACCACGGTGGGGCACGCGTAGAGGCCCGCGACGGCGGGGAAGGGGGGACGCAGCCGCGGCTGGCCGCGGCGGCCTTCGAGGGAGTCCAGCAGCGCGGTCTCCTCGCCGCAGATGTACGCGCCCGCGCCCGCGTGCACGGTGAGTTCCAGGTCGAGACCGCTGCCCAGGATGTCCTTGCCGAGGAAGCCGGCCGCGTAGGCCTCGCGGACGGCCTCGTGCAGCCGCCGCAGCACGGGGACGACCTCTCCCCGCAGGTAGACGAAGGCGTGCGACGACCTGATGGCGTAGCACGCGATGACGATGCCCTCGATGAGGCTGTGCGGGTTCGCGAAGAGGAGCGGGATGTCCTTGCACGTCCCGGGCTCCGACTCGTCGGCGTTGACGACGAGGTAGTGGGGCTTGCCGTCTCCCTGGGGGATGAACTGCCACTTCATCCCCGTGGGGAACCCGGCGCCGCCGCGGCCGCGCAGACCGGAGTCCTTGACGTACGCGATGACGTCGTCCGGTGACATGGCCAGCGCCTTGCGGAGCCCCTCGTACCCGTCGTGCCTGCGGTACACGTCCAGCGTCCAGGACCTGTCCTCGTCCCAGAAGGCCGACAGCACCGGTGCGAGCAGCTTCTCCGGGCTCATGTCCTTGAGTTCGGCTGCCAAGGTCATCACTCCCCCTCCTTCGCGACGGGCCCGGCCGGGTTGGCGGGGTCGGAGGCCGACGTGTCCCGCGGCGCGTCGTGCGAGCTCAGGTGTTCCGTCGGGGACGGGTCGTGCGGCGCCTCGTCCTCGGGTGCCGCGCCGCGCGGGTGGACCACGCGCGCGGGGGCGGTCTCCCCCTTGGCGAGCTTGAGGCCCACCAGGGAGGCGTGTCCCGCGCTTCCCCCCGCCTCGACGGCCCCGTCGCGCGCGTCGGGGAAGCCCGCCAGGATCCGGGCGGTCTCCTTGAAGGTGCACAGCGGCGCGCCGCGCGTGGGGCTCACCGGCCGTCCCGCGCGCAGGTCGTCGACGAGGCGCTTGGCGCTCGCCGGGGTCTGGTTGTCGAAGAACTCCCAGTTCACCATCACGACCGGGGCGTAGTCGCAGGCCGCGTTGCACTCGATGTGCTCCAGGGTGACCTTGCCGTCGCCGGTGGTCTCGCCGTTGCCGACGCCCAGGTGCTCCTGGAGCTCCTCGAAGATCGCGTCGCCGCCCATGACGGCGCACAGCGTGTTGGTGCAGACGCCCACCTGGTAGTCGCCGGAGGGCTTGCGCCGGTACATCGTGTAGAAGGTGGCGACGGCGGTGACCTCGGCCGTGGTCAGGCCGAGCACGTCCGCGCAGAACCGCATCCCGGTGCGCGTGACGTGCCCCTCCTCGGACTGCACGAGGTGCAGCAGCGGCAGCAGGGCGGACCGGGAGTCCGGGTAGCGGGCGATGATCTCGCGCGCGTCCGTCTCCAGACGGGCGCGGACGTCGTCCGGGTAGGCGGGGGCGGGCAGTTCGGGCATGCCCAGGCTGACGCCCCGCTCGGAAGAGGTGGTCACCGGTCGACGCCTCCCATCACGGGGTCGATGGACGCGACGGCGACGATGACGTCGGCGACCTGGCCGCCTTCGCACATCGCCGCCATGGCCTGCAGGTTGGTGAAGGACGGGTCGCGGAAGTGGACCCGGAAGGGGCGGGTGCCGCCGTCGGACACGACGTGCACCCCGAGTTCGCCCTTGGGCGACTCGACCGCCGCGTACGCCTGTCCCGGCGGGACGCGGAAGCCCTCGGTGACCAGCTTGAAGTGGTGGATCAGGGCCTCCATGGAGGTGCCCATGATCTTCTTGATGTGGTCGAGGGAGTTGCCGAGCCCGTCCGGTCCCAGGGCGAGCTGGGCGGGCCAGGCGATCTTCTTGTCGGCGACCATGACCGGGCCGGGCTGGAGCCGGTCCAGGCACTGCTCGACGATCCGCAGCGACTGGCGCATCTCCTCCAGGCGGATGAGGAAGCGGCCGTAGGCGTCGCAGGTGTCGGCGGTCGGGACGTCGAAGTCGTAGGTCTCGTAGCCGCAGTAGGGCTGGGCCTTGCGCAGGTCGTGCGGCAGGCCCGTGGAGCGCAGGATCGGGCCGGTGGCGCCGAGGGCCATGCAGCCGGCCAGGTCGAGGTAGCCGATGTCCTGCATACGGGCCTTGAAGATGGGGTTCCCGGTGGCGAGCTTGTCGTACTCCGGGAGGTTCTTCTTCATCTTCTTCACGAACTCGCGGATCTGGTCCACCGCGCCGGGCGGCAGGTCCTGGGCGAGTCCGCCGGGGCGGATGTACGCGTGGTTCATCCGCAGGCCGGTGATCAGCTCGTAGATGTCGAGAATGAGTTCACGATCACGGAAGCCGTAGATCATGATCGTGGTGGCGCCGAGCTCCATGCCGCCGGTGGCGATGCACACCAGGTGGGAGGAGAGCCGGTTGAGCTCCATCAGGAGCACGCGGATGATCGAGGCGCGGTCCGGGATGTCGTCCTCGATGCCGAGGAGCTTCTCGACGCCGAGGCAGTACGCCGTCTCGTTGAAGAACGGCGTCAGGTAGTCCATGCGCGTCACGAACGTGGTGCCCTGCGTCCACGTGCGGTACTCGAGGTTCTTCTCGATGCCGGTGTGCAGGTAGCCGATGCCGCAGCGGGCCTCGGTGACCGTCTCGCCCTCGATCTCCAGGATCAGGCGGAGCACGCCGTGCGTGGACGGGTGCTGCGGCCCCATGTTGACGACGATGCGCTCGTCGTCGGCGCGGGCCGCGGACTGGACGACCTCGTCCCAGTCGCCGCCGGTGACGGTGTAGACGGTGCCTTCGGTGGTCTCGCGGGCGGAGGCGGACGAGGGGGACTGCGTGCTCATGAGTACGACCTCCGCTGGTCCGGAGCCGGGATCTGGGCGCCCTTGTACTCGACGGGGATGCCGCCGAGGGGGTAGTCCTTGCGCTGCGGGTGGCCCTGCCAGTCGTCCGGCATCATGATCCGCGTCAGGGCCGGGTGACCGTCGAAGACGATGCCGAAGAAGTCGTACGCCTCGCGCTCGTGCCAGTCGTTGGTCGGGTAGACGGAGACCAGCGACGGGATGTGCGGGTCGCCGTCGGGGCAGCTGACCTCCAGGCGGATCAGCCGGTTGTGGGTGATCGAGCGCAGGTGGTAGACGGCGTGCAGCTCGCGGCCCTTGTCGCCGGGGTAGTGGACGCCGCTGACGCCGGTGCACAGCTCGAAGCGCAGCGCCGGGTCGTCGCGCAGGGTGCGGGCGACGCGGACCAGGTGCTCGCGCTCGATGTGGAAGGTGAGCTCGCCGCGGTCGACGACCGTCTTCTCGATGGCGTTCCCGGGCAGCAGGCCCTGTTCCTCCAGCGCGCCTTCCAGTTCGTCGGCGACCTCGTCGAACCAGCCGCCGTAGGGGCGGCTCGCCGGTCCCGGGAGCCGGACCGAGCGGACCAGGCCGCCGTAGCCGGAGGTGTCGCCGCCGTTGTTCGCGCCGAACATGCCGCGCTGGACGCGGATCTCCTCGCCGCCCTGGCCGCGCTGGCCCGGGAGGTTGGACGCGCTGAGGTCCTTCTCGGGGTTGGTCCCGTTGCCGTTCGCGTCGCTCACCGCAGCAGCCCCTTCATCTCGATGGTGGGCAGGGCCTTGAGCGCCGCCTCCTCCGCCTCGCGGGCCGCCTCCTCGGCGTTCACGCCGAGCTTGGAGTTCTGGATCTTGTGGTGGAGCTTGAGGATGGCGTCCATCAGCATCTCGGGCCGCGGCGGGCAGCCGGGGAGGTAGATGTCGACCGGCACGATGTGGTCGACGCCCTGGACGATGGCGTAGTTGTTGAACATGCCGCCGGAGGAGGCGCAGACCCCCATGGAGATCACCCACTTGGGGTTCGGCATCTGGTCGTAGACCTGCCGCAGCACCGGCGCCATCTTCTGGCTCACCCGGCCGGCCACGATCATCAGGTCCGCCTGGCGCGGCGAGCCGCGGAAGACCTCCATGCCGAAGCGCGCCAGGTCGTAGCGGCCGGCGCCGGTGGTCATCATCTCGATGGCGCAGCAGGCGAGGCCGAAGGTGGCGGGGAAGACCGACGCCTTGCGCACCCAGCCCGCGGCCTGCTCGACGGTGGTCAGCAGGAAGCCGCTCGGCAGCTTTTCTTCGAGTCCCATGACTAAAGGCCCCTCAGTCCCATTCCAGGCCGCCGCGCCGCCAGACGTACGCGTAGGCGACGAAGACGGTGAGCACGAAGAGCAGCATCTCCACGAGCCCGAAAAGCCCCAGGGCGTCGAAGGTGACGGCCCAGGGGTAGAGGAAGACGATCTCGATGTCGAAGACGATGAAGAGCATCGCCGTCAGGTAGTACTTGATGGGGAAGCGCCCGCCGCCGGCCGGCGTGGGGGTCGGCTCGATACCGCACTCGTAGGCCTCGAGCTTGGCGCGGTTGTACCGCTTCGGACCGATCAGCGTGGCCATGACCACGGAGAAGATCGCAAAGCCTGCCCCGAGGGCTCCCAGTACGAGGATGGGCGCATACGCGTTCACCGCTCCTCGCTCCTCTCAGTCGGCACTGACTGCTGGCGGTTGGCGTTGGACTCACAGCCGCCCCATCAGTCCCGCGAACCCCGCACGCCCCGGCGAAGATCGGGAACATGTGAAGCAGGTCACAAGCCCAACCGCGTGCATCTTATGCCTGTCGCTCTGTGATCTGCGACACGGGGTATTCCACGATCTTTGTGATCTCCACCACCTGACGAAGGATCATGAAGTCGTATGAGCGGTGATCTTCACACGCGAAGCGTCCGACTGATCACGACAGGTGACATTTCGGCTCGTCGCAGCAGGTCGGAAGGGCCGCCTCACTATCAAGAGAGTTCCCGCGCATGCAAATTCGCGCTGAGACGGATCTCTTGATAGTGGGCCGCGTTCACACCCCGGACGGACCCCGGGGCGGAATGTGGACGCGTGCGCGCTTTCACGATCTTCGCGCCCTCCGCGACCCCGCCGTGATCCGCGCCGGGGACGCGGCGGCAGCGGCGGCCGTTCCGTGACCTCCGCCACATCGATGAGAGGCGCCCGAGAAGGGGGGTTGGCCAACTGCCCCAACAAGTGGTAAGCGCGGGGCAATTCGGGCGTAATGATGAAAGTCCGTGATCACAGGGGGGTTACGCCACGTCCAAATTGTCCGTTACGGCGTCAATAAAGAACGACACGCCCGGGATTCGGGGTGCCGATTGAACAACTGTGGCGCAGCACACGTTTCTTGAAGATATGAAGGAGCCCCTGGTACCGGTTGTTCCCATGTCCCACACCGCTCACATACGCAGCCACCGGAAGCCCCGCCGCAGCGCGTCGAAGATCGCGATGCGCGCCGGAGTTGCCGGTGGCGTCCTCAGCACCCTGGCAGTGGCGGGTGCGTCGGGGGCGGCCAACGCCGCCGAACCGGTGACGCAGACCCTGGAACTGCCCACCCTGACGGCCGACCTGGCCGCTCAGGTCGCCGAGTCCGCGACCGCCACGGAGCTGGCCGCCGCGAACTACGAGCTGCAGGCCGAGCGTGACGCGGCCGCCGCCGAGGCCGCCAAGGAGGCCAAGGCGGACCTCGCCGAGGCCAAGAAGAAGGCCGCCGAGGAGAAGAGGAAGGCCGAGGAGGCCGCCCGCAAGGCCGCCGCCGAGCGCGCCGCGCGCGACGCCGAGCGCCCGACCCTCAAGACGGCGGCGGCGACGGCGGCGAGCGTCGAGACCTCCACGAGCACGTCCGCGGCGACGGGTTCGGCCGCGGCCGTGGTGTCGTTCCTCAAGGCCCAGGTGGGCAAGGCCTACGTCATGGGCGCCACCGGTCCCTCCGCCTACGACTGCTCGGGCCTGGTGGGCGCCGCCTTCAAGCAGGTGGGCATCAGCCTGCCGCGCGTCTCTCAGGACCAGTCGACGGCCGGCACCCAGGTGTCGCTGAGCAACCTGCAGCCGGGCGACATCCTGTACTGGGGCAGCGCGGGCAGCGCGTACCACGTGGCGGTCTACGTCGGCGACGGCATGTTCATCGGCGCGCAGAACCCCTCCACGGGCGTCGCCGAGAAGCCGCTGTCCTACGACCCGCCGACCGGCGCGGTGCGGGTGCTCTGAGCACACCGCACCGCCGCGCGCGGGGAAGGGCCGCAGCCGCTCGGGGGCAGCGGCCCTTCCGGCGCGTCCCCGGGCGCCGGGCACTTCGGGCGGTACCGGCTCAGCCCAGGTCGAAGGTGTTGGGCAGGCCGAGCCGGTAGCGCAGCTCGTCGACGCGTTTGAGCGGCTCCGGCTCGGGCGGCCGGTACAGCTCCGGCACGCGGCAGCGCTCGGCGTCCCGACCCGTCCGCGTCCAGCAGGGCGTTGACGGCGCGCCGGGCGGACTCGTTGGCGCCCTCCATGGTCGCGAGGTCGACGTCGGTGCGCACGTGGTCGCCCGCGAGGAGGAGGTTGGGCACCCCCGTGCGGGCGGGCGGTGGTGCAGGGTGCCCGTGGGGTGGACGAGGAGCCGTTCGCGGTTCTGCGGACCGGGGCCGCCCAGGCCCATCACCGCCGGGTCCGTGAACCGGCCGAGCCGGTCCTCGTCGCGCGGGATCGTCCTCCCGGCGTCGTTCGGCCCGTCCTCGAGCCGGGCCCGGAGCTCGGCGACGAGCTCGTCCTCGGTGCGCTCCCGTGCCGTCCTGCCGTCCTGCCGTCCTGCCGTCCTGCCGTCCAGGATGCCGGGCTCGTCCCGCTCCGAGATGATCGCGGAGCGGCAGTCGCGCGCCCGGCCGTCACCGGCCAGGGTGAGTCCAGGCAGTTGACGTGGCCGTGCACGACGGGGACGGGCGCGCGCAGGTGGAACATCACACCGGTCATCCAGTCCGTCGTGAGCGCGTCGCACCGGGCGAGCCGCGGGTCGGCGGCGCGCAGGGCCGGGCCCCAGGTCGTGCGGGCGTGCTCGACGGGCAGCGCGCAGACGTAGTGGCCGGCGGTGACGACGCGCTCCCGGCCGCCGTCGCGGGCCGCGACGCGTACGCCGGTCACCCGGCCGCCCGCGTACTCGATCTCGTGGACCCGGGCACCGAGGACGAACTCCACCCGAGCGTGCGCAGGTGCCGCTCCCAGGGGTCGATCCAGGCCTCGCTCGTCGGCGCGTTCAGGACGCGGTCGACGTCGGCGTCCGGCCCGTCCATGCCGCGGCCGAGCAGGCCCCGCAGCAGCAGCGCCTCGACGATGACGCGGCCGACGGTCCGCGTGGAGGCGGCCTCGGCGCGGGTGGCGACGAGGTCGCGGGTCCGGCCGACGCCGAGGAAGGTGCGGTACTCCTCGCTCATCTCCCCGGCGCGGATGAAGTCCCACCAGGCCACCTGCTCCCACTGGCCCTCGCGGCGGGCCTCGCAGCCGGTGAGGTGGACGAGGACGCGGTCGGCGAAGCGGGCGGCCTCGTGGGCGGGCAGGCGGGTGCCGAGGTCCGGGACGGACAGGATCTGGTCGCGCAGCCGGGACGGGGTGAGGCCGGGCCGGGCGGGGTGGGGTGGTGATCCGGCGCAGCGGGAAGGGCGGGTCGGGCCGGCCGGAGCCGCGCGCGAACAGGGCCTCGGTGGTGTGGCGGAGGTTGCCGCGGACGCCGTCGGCGTTGCCGGGGAAGGGGATGCGGCGCAGGGTGTCCGGCAGGTTCCGGTGGAAGCCGGGGAAGAAGCGGAAGCCGTGCTCGCCGGGGAGGTCCCGGCGGCCGCCCGCGCCCGTGCCGGGGACGTCCAGGGAGCGGGCCTTGCCGCCGAGGGCGTCGTGGTACTCGTGGACGGTGACGGCGCAGCCGCGTTCGGCGGGTTCGTGGGCCGCGCCGAGGCCCGCCACGCCGCCGCCGAGGACGGCGATCGTCCGACCGGCGGGCGACGGCGCCGGGACGGGCGGGCGTCCCGCCGCGGGCGCGGCCGACGCGGTGCCGGGCCGTAGGGCGAGGGCTCCGGCCGCCGCCCCACCGCCCCGCCGCCCCGCCGGCCGCGAGGAAGCGTCTGCGGGGCGGGCGGCCGGGTCGGGGGACTGCTGCGCGTGCTGTTCTGCTGCCGTGGGCACCAAAGGGCAGGCGGGGGTGGCGGCGGCCGGAAGCCTGGTTCCCGGCCGCCCGCGGCGCCCTCACAACAGCCGCCGCCCGGGGGACGTCATGCCTTCGGCGCCACCTTGGTCAGGCCGTTGATGATGCGGTCCATCGCGTCGCCGCCGGTCGGGTCGGTGAGGTTGGCCAGCAGCTTCAGGGTGAACTTCATCAGCATCGGGTGGGTCAGTCCGCGCTGGGCGGCGATCTGCATGACCTTGGGGTTGCCGATGAGCTTCACGAAGGCGCGGCCCAGGGTGTAGTAGCCGCCGTAGGTGTCCTTCAGGACGCGCGGGTAGCGCTGGAGGGCGGTCTCGCGCTGGGCCGGGGTGGCGCGGGCGTGGGCCTGGACGATGACGTCGGCGGCGATCTGCCCGGACTCCATGGCGTAGGCGATGCCCTCGCCGTTGAACGGGTTGACCAGGCCGCCGGCGTCGCCGACGAGCAGCAGGCCCTTGGTGTAGTGCGGCTGGCGGTTGAAGGCCATGGGGAGGGCGGCGCCGCGGATCGGGCCCGTCATGTTGTCCGGGGTGTAGCCCCAGTCCTCCGGCATGGACGCGCACCAGGCCTTGAGGACCTCGCGCCAGTCCAGCTCCTTGAAGGAGTCGGAGGTGTTCAGGACGCCGAGGCCGACGTTGGAGGTGCCGTCGCCCATGCCGAAGATCCAGCCGTAGCCGGGGAGCAGGCGGTCCTGGGGGCCGCGGCGGTCCCACAGCTCCAGCCAGGACTCCAGGTAGTCGTCCTCGTGGCGCGGGGAGGTGAAGTAGGTGCGGACCGCGACGCCCATCGGGCGGTCCTCGCGGCGGTGCAGGCCCATCGCCAGGGACAGGCGGGTGGAGTTGCCGTCGGCGGCGACCACCAGCGGGGCGTGGAAGGTGACCTCGCGCTTGTCCTCGCCCAGCTTGGCGGTCACGCCGGTGATGCGGCCGGTGCGGTCGTCGACGACCGGGCCGGAGACGTTGCAGTGCTCGTACAGGCGGGCGCCGGCCTTCTGGGCCTGGCGGGCGAGCTGCTCGTCGAAGTCGTCGCGCTTGCGGACCAGGCCGTAGTCGGGGAAGGAGGCGAGGTCCGGCCAGTCGAGCTGGAGGCGGACGCCGCCGCCGATGATGCGCAGGCCCTTGTTGCGCAGCCAGCCGGCCTCTTCGGAGATGTCGATGCCCATGGCCACGAGCTGCTTGACGGCGCGCGGGGTGAGGCCGTCGCCGCAGACCTTCTCCCGCGGGAACACGGTCTTCTCCAGCAGCAGCACGTCGAGTCCGGCCTTGGCCAGGTGGTAGGCGGTGGTGGAGCCGGCCGGCCCCGCGCCCACGACGATCACATCGGCGGTGTTCTCGGAGAGGGGCTCGGTCACGACGGTCACGGCGGGATCTCCCCCAGTTCGAAATCTGCGTGCCGACCGGCACAGGACATGGGCAGTCTATGCAGCGTCACCGATCACCCGGCTGAAGGGCTGCCCCCCGTGAACCGAGCTCTCCCCGCTGTACGGCTGCGTGTTCCCACCGACGAGGACGCGGTCGCCTGGCACCGGGTCTTCGCCGACCCGGAGGTCATGGAGTTCCACGGCGGCCGGGCCGCCGAGCTGTCGGTCTACGAGGAGCTCACCGCCCGCCAGCGCCGGCACGACGCCGAACGCGGCTTCTGCCTGTGGACCCTGCTCGACGCCTCGGACCGGGTCATCGGCTTCACCGGCGCGCAGCCCTGGGAGCACCCGTGGGGCCCGACCGGGGAGATCGAGATCGGCTGGCGGCTGGGGCGGGAGCACTGGGGCAGGGGGTACGTCACCGCGGCGGCCCGCGAGACGCTCCAGCGGGTGCGGGCGGCGGGGGTGCCCGGCGTGATCGCGATGGTCGACGCCCGCAACACCCGGTCGATCGCGGTCACCCGGCGGCTGGGCATGCGCCTCGCCGAGACGTTCACGACGCCGTCCGCCGGGCGGACGGGCCACTGCTACCGGCTCGACCTGCGGACGGACGTCCCCGGGGCCGGATGACCGGGCCGGGCGGCCGCGCGGTTCCGTGACCGCACGTGACCGACTGTCACGGAACGCCACTCGGCGCTTCCGGCCGGTGCGGAGCCGGAGTTACCCTGCCCGTACCGCTGGGGGTGACCACCGTGCGTTTCCCACACACCACACCCGAAGTCCGCGTACCGCGTCTGGTCGGCCTGATGGCCGTGGACGCGCGGGAGAGAGCCGAGGCGGGCGGCGTGCGGCTCGACGCGCCCGACCGGCCCGACTTCCCGCGCACGGTCGTCGATTACGTCGTACGGCAGTACCCGCAGCCCGGCGCCGAGGTGCCGCGCGGCGCCGTGGTCACCGTCTGGTTCGACCCCGGCGACGGCGAGGGGGGCTCGGGCGTGCGGGAGCCGCGGCCGGCCGTGCCGCCGTCGGGCGGGATGCGGCGCGAACTGGACGAACCGGAGGACCCCGCCCCGGTCCTCAGCCCTCCGTGAGGGTGCCCGGGGCGTCCTTGAACCCGCGGTGCAGGGCCACCACCCCGCCGGTCAGGTTGCGCCACGCCACCCGCGACCAGCCGGCCCCGCGCAGCCGGCCGGCCAGGGCGGGCTGGTCGGGCCAGGCGCGGATGGACTCGGCGAGGTAGACGTACGCGTCGGGGTTGGAGGACACCGCCCGCGCGACCGGCGGCAGGGCGCGCATCAGGTACTCGGTGTAGACGGTCCGGAACGGCGCCCACGTCGGGTGCGAGAACTCGCAGATGACGACCCGGCCGCCGGGCCGCGTCACCCGGTACAGCTCGCGCAGGGCCGCGTCGGTGTCGTGCACGTTGCGCAGCCCGAAGGAGATCGTCACCGCGTCGAAGGTGTCGTCCTTGAACGGCAGCCGCGTCGCGTCGCCCGCGGTGTACGGCAGCCAGCCGCGGCGCTCCTTGCCGACCCGCAGCATGCCCAGCGAGAAGTCGCAGGGCACGACGTAGGCGCCGGTGCGGGCGAAGGGCAGCGAGGACGTGCCCGTGCCGGCCGCCAGGTCCAGGACCTTCTGCGCGGGCCGCGCGTCGACCGCCTTCGCGACCTCCTTGCGCCATCGCCGGTCCTGGCCGAGGGACAGCACGTCGTTGGTCAGGTCGTACCGTTCCGCCACGTCGTCGAACATCGAGGCGACTTCGTGCGGCTGCTTGTCCAGGGATGCGCGGGTCACGGGGTCATTCTTGCAGGGCGCCCGCCGGGGAGGAGTTCGGGCTTCCTGCGCGCCGCCGCGTCCTCCACCCACCCGCACAGCAGCACGAACACCGCGACGAGGACCCAGCCGACGCCGAACAGGAACCACTGGCTCTCCAGCGGCAGGTACGCCTCGAAGGCGGGCACCTCCCAGAACCGGTCGATCAGCGGCACGGCGAGCACCAGGGCGATCTCGTGCCACAGGTAGACGGTCACCGCGCGGGAGTTGAGGACGGTGACGATCCGGTCGAGCCGCCGGAAGCGGGCCAGTCCGGCGAAGTCGACGCGCAGGCGGGCCTTGGCGTACAGCAGCGGCGCCACGAAGCCCGCCGACCAGAAGGCCTGCGCGAGCGGGTTCTCGTCGAGGTCGTACGTGCCGTACGCGGCCTGGTGCGCGAAGGCGTGCCAGGCGCCGAAGCCGGCGGCGGCCAGCGCCGGCACGGCGACCCCGGCGGGCCGGAGCCGGTGCAGCACGCCGTCGCGGTGCGCGAAGCCGAGCAGCCAGCAGCACAGGTACGTCGCCAGGTCGGTGAGCGCGCTGCCGAGGCGGCCGTCCGGCGGCTGCCAGACGTACTGGAACACCACGATCGGGACGAGGGAGGCCGGCAGGACGGCCACCGGGGCGAGGCGGAACAGCCGCAGCAGGAGCGGGGAGAGCAGGACGAACCACAGGTACGTGCGCAGGTACCAGACGATCTCCCAGGCCTGCTCGCCCCAGGCGCTGCCCGGCGGGTCGCCGAGCGGCACCACCCAGTAGACGATCTGCCACCCGGGCATCCAGCCGTGGACCAGCATCGCGACGACCACGAACAGGCCCCAGAACCAGAAGGGGGGCAGCAGCCGGCGCAGCCGGCTCCTGATCACCTTCGCCGCGGGACGCTCCAGGGACTTCGCCATCAGCGTGCCGGCCAGGCCGAACATGATCCCCATCGAGGGGAAGAGCAGTCCCGCCCAGGCCCACCCGAACGTGTGGTAGGTGACCACCCGGACCAGGGCCACGGCCCGCAGGGTGTCGAAGTAGCGGTCGCGTCCCGCGGACGCGACGCGGGGCAGGGGGGCCGTGTCCGCGGGGCCGGGCGGGCCCGCGGCGGGTCCTGCACCCGCCGCGGGTCCTGCACCCGCCGCGGGTCCCGTGCCCGCCACGGGCTCCGTGCCCGACGCGGACCCCGCGGGGCCCGTGGGCCCCGCGGGGTCCGCCGCCCCCGTGCGCGGCGCCGGGCGTGCCCGTGCCGCGCCCTTGCTGTGCGCCCCCACTCAGCCCACCCCCGCCGGGGTGCCCACCTCGCCGGTCCGCTTCAGCTTCTGCCAGCGCAGGCGGCCGCCGGTCAGGGCGGTGATGCAGGAGTGGATGAGGACGAGGTACATCATCTGCCGGTAGGCGAGCTGCTGGAGCGGCATCATCAGCAGGTAGCGGTACTTCCCGCGGTCCAGGCGGAAGGCGTAGGCCGCGCACAGCAGTTGGACGCCGAGCACCGCGCACCAGGCCAGCAGGGACGCCCGGAAGTCGACGAAGACCATCGCGTAGACGGTGAACACGTCGATGAGCGGGGCGAAGACCGGCGTGACGATCTGGAACAGCACCACCAGCGGCATGCCGACCCGGCCGAAGCGGCCCGAAGGCCCCCGGTCCGTCAGGGACTTGCGGTGCTTCCACAGCGCCTGCATGGTGCCGTAGGACCAGCGGTAGCGCTGCGACCACAGCTGCTTGAGGGAACCGGGCGCCTCGGTCCACGCCCGCGCGTGCTCCTGGTAGACGACCCGCCAGCCCGCCCGGTGCAGGGCGATGGTGATGTCGGTGTCCTCGGCGAGGGTGTCCTCGCTCATGCCGCCGACGTCCAGCACCGCCTCGCGCCGGAAGGCCCCGATCGCGCCGGGGATGGTCGGCATGCAGCGCAGCAGGTCGTACATGCGGCGGTCGAGGTTGAAGCCCATCACGTACTCGATGTGCTGCCAGGCGCCGATGACCGTGTTGCGGTTGCCGACCTTGGCGTTGCCCGCGACCGCGCCGACCTCCGGGTCGGCGAAGGGCTGCACGAGCTGCCGGACGGTGTCCGGTTCGAAGACGGTGTCGCCGTCCATCATCACGACGATGTCGTGACCGGCGCTGCGCACGCCGTTGTTGAGCGCGGCGGGCTTGCCCGCGTTCTCCTGGCGGATCACGCGGACGTTCCGCATGCCGAGGGACTCCGCCGCGGCCCGCGCGATCTCCGAGGTGCCGTCCGTGGAGCCGTCGTCGACGACGAGGACCTCGATCGGGTGGGTGCTCCGCGCCAGCGACCGCAGGGTGTTGGCGATGCACTCCTTCTCGTTGTACGCGGGCACGATCACGCTCACCGGCCGGGTGACGGTCGGTCCCCAGCTGAAGCGGCGCCGGTTGCGCTGCCGGTGGTGGCGGCGGGCCAGGAGGAGCATCATGCCGAACCGGCCCATGACGGCCACGCCGACGACCATGAGCCCGACGGACAGCGTCGGCACGGTCCACTCGGCGACGGCGACGGCCGCGAGCAGCGCCTTGCCCTCGTAGAGCAGGGTGCCGCTCGCCTCGCGGTGGGCGGCCTGGAGGCGGCCGGTGCCGGTGCCCTGGGCGTCCGCGGCGGCCGCGCCGCCGGGCAGCCCCCCGTCCTGCTCCTCCATCGCCCCGCTGACGGTGGTGAAGGTGTAGCCCTTCGCCTTCATCTTCTCGATGTACTTCGGCAGCGCCGCGATCGTCTGGGAGCGCTCGCCGCCCGCGTCGTGGAACAGCACGGACGCGCCCTTGCCGTCCTCCGGGGTGGCCCACTGGACGATCTTCGAGACGCCCGGCCGCTTCCAGTCGTCGCTGTCGGTGTCGATGAAGACGCTGGTGTAGCCCTGCTCGCCGAGTTCCTCGTAGACCGGCCAGCTGTAGTTGTCGACGGCGTCCGTCTCGGAGGAGTACGGGGCACGGAACAGTGTCGTCGTGATGCCGGCCGCGCCCGCCAGCGCGAGCTGGGTCTGCTCCATCTCGCGCGTGACGCGGGCGTCGCTCTGGTACGACAGGTCGACGTGCGTGAAGGTGTGGATGCCCACCTCGTTGCCCTGCTCGACCAGGTCCGCCACGATCCCGGGGTAGCGCGCCACCATCGAGCCGACCAGGAAGAACGTGCCGGGCACGTCGTACTTCTCCAGGATCTCCAGGATCTGCGGCGTCCAGGTCGGGTCGGGGCCGTCGTCGAAGGTCAGCGCGATCGTCTTGTCCGGGACGGAGAGGGTGGTGGCCCGGCCGCCGCGGAAGGTGAGGATCGGCCCGCCCTCCAGGACCTCGTCGGGCACGTCGCTGGAGCTCGCCCCGGTGCGCACGCGCTGGTCGCCGCCGACCTCGGCGCGCAGATAGCCGTCGAGCAGCATCACGCAGGTCAGCGCGAGCAGGATCAGCAGGGCGAGGATGACGCGCGGCCGCTGGAGCGCGGCGGCCTTGCCGGCGGCGCGCTCGATGCGGCCGGGGGCGCGGCGGCGGCCGCGCGGGGACGTCGTGGTCATGGCTGCTCCCGGTCAGTCGACGGCGGCCGGGGCGACCGGGGTCGGGAGGGCGGTGCCCGTGGGCGCCGCCGAGGGGAGGCCGCCGGGCACGCCACTGGGCGCGCCGCTCGGCGGGACGCCGGGGACGCCGCCGCCCTGCGGCTGGGAACCGCCGGGGCCCGCGCCCGCGAAGGGCAGCAGCCGCGACGGCGTGAGCGAGGTGCCCCAGCCCATGAAGGCCGCGCCGAGGACGCCCGCGTACCCGAGGCAGACGGCGCCCAGCAGGAGGCCGATCCGGCGCAGCAGCTTCGCCCGGCGTCCGGAGGTGTCGACGAACACGGGCCCGTCGGCGGACCCGTTGCCCCGTTTGCGGCGGCGACCGCGCACGTCGGCGCGGTTTTCGATGACAGACTCGGATTGCATGTCCCCGGATATTAGAGATCGTTTATGTGACAGGAACTCGGTGTTTCTTGTGAGCCACCCATGAGAAACGCCCGAACCTGTCCTTGCGCTGAGAGAATTCGGCGAATGTGCAGGTCAGCGCCGCATCCACTCGTCCGGCACACAGCCCCGTGTGAGACTTTGCCTCTCCGGACCCGGCTTTTGTTTCCGGGCTGGGACAAAAAACAGCGAGAGCGGGTGCATGTGCAATGAGGGGTCTGCGGACATCGGCGGCCGGGCTCGGTTGCCTGTTTGCCCTGGCCATCACGGGGTGCTCCGGCCAGGGCGGTGCGGCGGACGCGCCTTCGGCGGCCCCCACGGCTGCGCCGACGTCGGCGTCGTCCTCGGCCGGCCCGGCGTACGCCCCCTACGTCAGCGCCACCAGCGCCTCCGAGAACGACTCCGCGGGCTCGCCGACGACGTACAACCTGGCGTTCGTGATCTCCTCCGGGAGCGGGTGCACGCCGCGGTGGAACGGCACCCGGGAGCTCGGCGACGCGTCGGTGGCCGACCGGATCGCGGAGCTCACCGCGGACGGCGCCGCGGTCCGCGTCTCCTTCGGCGGCGCCTCCGGCAAGGAACTGGCGGCGGTCTGCGACAGCGCGTCGGAGCTGGCCGCGGCGTACGGCGAGGCGCTGGACGCGGCCGGGACCGGCAAGGCCGACTTCGACGTCGAGGGCGACGAGCTGACCGACGCCGGCTCGGTGGCCCTGCGGTCGGAGGCGATCGCGCTGCTCCAGCGGGAGCGCGAGGACCTGGAGGTGTCCTTCACGCTGCCGGTGATGCCCTCCGGACTGGACGACGACGGCGTGGCGCTGCTCCGGTCCGCCAACGACCACGGCGTCCAGGTCTCCACCGTCAACCTCATGACGATGAACTACGGCGAGTCCTACACCGGCGACATGGGCGCCTACGCGCTGCGTTCCGCGCGGGCCGCCCACACCCAGCTCAAGGAGGTCTTCGGGCAGTCGGACGCGGCCACCTGGCGGGGCATGGCGCTCACCTCGATGATCGGCGTCAACGACGTCGACGGGGAGACCTTCACGCTCGCGGACGCGGCCGAGGTGCGGGCGTTCGCCGAGGAGAAGGACATCGCCTGGGTGTCGATGTGGTCGGCGTTCCGCGACCGGCGGTGCGAGGACGAGGACGCGGGGGCCGACGACGCCTCGACCGACTGCAGCGGGGTGGAGCAGAGCGCGGGCGCGTTCGCGGAGGCGTTCTCGGGCTGAGGGGACCGGCGCCGGCGTGGTTCAGCGGCGCCGGTACACCAGGCGCCCGGCGACGACCGTCGCCACGCAGGTCGCGGCGCCGCGCGCGGCGAGCGCCGCCTCGTCGGGCACGTCGAAGACGGCGAAGGTCGCCGCCCTGCCTCGGTACGGCAGCAGGGGCGGGCGCATCGCCTCGGCCGGGCTCCGCGCGGCCAGCGGGTCGAGGGCGGGCGCCCCCTCGGGCCGCCCGGCACGCCGCTCGGCCGCCAGCCCCGCCCGGTGGACGGCGTCCAGCACCGCGGGCCGCCGCAGGTCGCCCGCGACCGCCACCGTCCCGTGCGCCAGCATCCGCTGCACACCGCGCCGGGCGCTCGCGCCCCAGCGGGCGTCGGACATCTCCAGCGCCGCGAGGGCCGCGCCGGTCAGCGGCCCGGTGCCCAGCTCGGCGGCCTCGCGCGGGTCGGGATGGTAGGCGCCCTCCAGCAGTTCGGGCCCGTACGGGTTCAGCAGGCCGGGCGTGAGGAGGCCGGGCCAGCGCCGCACCCGGACGGCGGGCCACGCGGCCGCCAGGTCCTCGTACGGGCCGGCGGCGGTGATCTCCCGGCCGTCCACGAGCACCGCGCCGCCCGGCACCGCCGGCCGCCCGGGGTCGCCCGTCAGCAGCAGGTCGGCGGTGTGGATCGTCGGCACGGCGGCGCTAGTTGGAGGCGAGCAGCTTCAGCTCGGGGTGGGCGGTGCCCCCCTCGATCGCCGTGGACGAGATGTGCGAGACCACGCGGTCGTCGACCGGGTCGTTCGCCGGGTCGTCGTGGACGACGAGGTGCTCGTAGGTCGTCGAGCGCTGCGCCGGGACGCGGCCCGCCGTGCGGATCAGGTCGATGATCTCCATGCGGTTGGAGCGGTGCCTGGCGCCGGCCGACGACACGACGTTCTCCTCCAGCATGATCGAGCCGAGGTCGTCGGCGCCGTAGTGCAGGGAGAGCTGCCCGACCTCCTTGCCCGTCGTCAGCCAGGACCCCTGGATGTGCCGGACGTTGTCGAGGAAGAGGCGCGCGATCGCGATCATCCGCAGGTACTCGAAGAGGGTCGCCTGCGTGCGGCCCTTCAGGTGGTTGTTCTCCGGCTGGTAGGTGTACGGGATGAACGCGCGGAAGCCGCCCGTGCGGTCCTGGACGTCGCGGATCATCCGCAGGTGCTCGATGCGCTCGGCGTTGGTCTCGCCGGTGCCCATCAGCATGGTGCTGGTGGACTCCACGCCCAGGCCGTGCGCGATCTCCATGATCTCCAGCCAGCGCTCGCCGGACTCCTTCAGCGGGGCGATGGCCTTGCGCGGCCGCGCGGGCAGCAGCTCCGCGCCGGCGCCGGCGAAGGAGTCCAGCCCGGCGTCGCGGATGCGCGTGATGGCCTCCTCGACGCTCACGCCGGAGATCCGGGCCATGTGCTCGACCTCGCTCGCCCCCAGGCTGTGGATGACGAGCTGCGGGAACTCCTTCTTGATGGCGGAGAAGTGCCGCTCGTAGTACTCGACGCCGAAGTCCGGGTGGTGGCCGCCCTGGAACATGATCTGCGTGCCGCCGAGTTCGACGGTCTCCGCGCACCGGCGCAGGATGTCGTCCAGGTCGCGCGTCCAGCCCTTGTCGCTCTTCGGCGGGGCGTAGAAGGCGCAGAACTTGCACGCCGTGACGCAGACGTTCGTGTAGTTGATGTTGCGCTCGATGATGTACGTCGCGATGTGCTCGGTGCCCGCGTAGTTCCGGCGGCGTACGGCGTCGGCGGCGGCGCCCAGCGCGTGCAGCGGGGCGTCGCGGTAGAGGACGAGGGCCTCTTCGGGGGTGATCCGCCCGCCGGCGGCAGCACGGTCGAGGACGGGCTGAAGGTCGGCCTTCTCGGTCACCGGGCGTCCCTTTCGTCAAGGGTGGTCGACGTATCGTCGCTCATGGACGGACCGAACCAGCGTACGCCAGGCATTTCGACGGGCCGACGCCAGGCCGCGCGGGCGAGCGGACGGCACGGGCGGGGCGGGCCGGCGGCGCGGCGGTCCCGCGCGGTCCCGGAACATCCCGCGGATTCCCACATCGTTCACCGGGAGCGCGCGGGACGGGGCCGCCGCCGTGCCCGCGCGGCGGCGGGGGCCGTCTTCCGGCCGGGCGGCGACGGCGGGCGCCGCGGTCAAACCACGGATCGCGTGAAGACATCGGGCCATTCGGTGACCGTGTTCCCACACCGGTGAAAGCGGTTGGCGCCCGGGGCGCCGCCCGCCCGCCGACCGGCTGGCCGGCCCCCCGCCCGCGTGTTTTGATCGGGGCCCGCGGATCACCGGCCGGGCGTTCCGCCGCTCCCGGAATGCGGCCGGGCCCGCGGTCGAACCTTGCTGACACGAAGGGAAACGCGCGCCATGAACCTCGCCCCCCAGGTCGAAACGGCCGAGATCTCCGACGCCGAGCTGGACGGCGTCTCCGGCGGGCAGGCGGGCGTGCACGCCGCTGCCGCCGCCGGCGCCGCCGCCGGTCTGCACGTCGAGGCCGGCCCGCTCTGCCTCACCGCCGGCGCCGGCGCCGCCGTGTCGCCCGAGGGTGTCGCGGCGGACGTGCACCTGCACGCCTCGCTGTACTGACGCGACCCGCGACGGCCGCCCCGGTTCCCTCGGTCCGGGGCGGCCGTCGCACGTCCGCGCACCCGTCCCCGGCCGCCGCCGCGTGCCCCGTACGCCGCTGCCCGCCCCGTGCGCCGCTACCCGACCTTCGTCAGACGTGCCTCGGGCCGCCCGGACTCCGCGCTGTCCGACGCGTAGCGGAGGCCGTCGCCGGCCGGGACGAGACGGACGGTGGCGGGGGCCGGGTCGCAGCCGCCGTGGTTGTCCTCCGCCCCGGCCGATCTCGCCACCAGCTGCCGGTCCGTCACCTGTTCCAGGGTCAGGACGTCCACGCACACGCCGCCGAGCGCGTCCGTCTGCCGCACCCGTCCCACCTCCTGCCCCACCGCCGCCTGCCGGACGGTGACGCGGAAGGTGCCCGCGGGCAGCGTGCCGTCCAGGGCGCGGCCCCGGCCCTCCCAGGTGCCGAGGTAGCGGGCGGGGACGGCGGCCGGGGCTCCGGTGGACCCGTCGGGGGCGGCGCTCGCCGCCGGGGGCCGGCTCCCGGAGCCGTCCGCGTCGCCTTCGGACCGGCCGGGCAGCAGCTCGAACACGAACACCGACCCGACGGTCACCGCCGCCATCGCCCCCGCCACCGCGAGGGCCACCGTGCAGCTCAGCCTCCGTACCCGCCCGCCGCCCTCCGCGGTGGAGGTCGCCGCCACGCTGACGGAGACCCCGGCGGGGCGGCGCGTCCCCGGGGAGGGCGCCGTGTCCGGGACGTGCGCGTCCGGCGGTCCGGGCGGGACCGGTCCCCTCGCGGGCGGCGGCCCGAAGCCTCCGGCGGCCGGCGGGGCGGAGGCTCCCGCCCCGGGCGGGGCGGGGTCCCCGGCGCCCGGCGCCCCGGAGCCGGCTCCGGGGCCCGCGGCACCCGGCGGCGTCGGGCCCCCGGCACCGCCCTCGCCGCCCCGCGCCCCCACCGACCGCCTGCTGAACCCCACCGGCCCCGAGGCGGCCCCGGGCATTTCCCCCTGTCCCGCCTCCAGGTTGAGGACCTGTACCGCGCTGCGGCCGACCTGTTCGACCAGCGCGCCGGGCAGCCAGCCGGCCGCGACCAGGCGGGCCGCGCCGTCGGGGGCGAGGCGGCGGGCCACCTCGGCCGGTGCCGGCCGCGCGGCCGGGTCCTTGGCCAGGCACTCCCGGACCAGCTCCCGCAACGCGCCGTCCAGCGCGCCGAGTTCCGGCTCCTCGTGCACGACCTTGTACAGCAGCGCCGCCGAGGAGTCCCCCGGGAACGGCGGCCGCCCGGCCGCCGCGAACGCCAGCACCGCGCCCAGCGAGAACACGTCCGCCGCGCCGGAGACGCCCTTGCCCAGGATCTGCTCGGGCGCCATGTAGCCGGGCGAGCCGATCGAGACGCCGGTGGACGTCAGGGACGCCGTACCGTCCGTGGCCCGGGCGATGCCGAAGTCGATCAGCAGGGGCCCGTCCACGGTGAGCAGCACGTTGGACGGCTTCACGTCCCGGTGCACGAGGTTCAGCTCGTGGACCGCCGCCAGTGCCTCGGCGAGCCCCGCCCCCAGCACCCGTACCGTGTGGGCCGGCAGGGGGCCGCCGGCGACGGCGGCCGCCAGGGACGGGCCCGCCGCGTACGCCGTGGCGACCCACGGCACCGGGGCCTGCGGATCCGCGTCCAGGACGGGCGCCGTCCACGCGGCGCCGACCCGGCGCGCGGCCTCGACCTCGCGCCGGAACCGCGCCCGGAACTCCTCGTCCAGCGCGAAGTGCGGGTGCACGATCTTCACGGCGACCGTGCGGCCCCCGGCGCTGCGCCCCAGGTAGACCCGTCCCATGCCGCCCGAGCCGAGCCGGCCGAGCAGCCGGTAGGGCCCGACGGCCGTGGGTTCGTCGGCTTCCAGCGGCCGCATGGCGTCACCCTTCCCCCGTGTGCGGTGTGCCCCTCGCCCGCGTACGGGCGTTCCCCCTCCCGCACGCCCGGGCCCCAGCAGCGTAGTGCGCCGCTCCGGCCGGGCTCAGGGCTCCAGCAGATCGACCCTGACGTCCGACGGGAAGCCGGTGGTCGGGCCCACCCGGCGGGCGAACTCCGTCACCGCCTCCAGCTGCGGGCCGCCGAACCGGAAGTCGAGGGTGGTGAAGTACTGGGCGAGGGTCCGCTCGTCGAAGGCCTCCCAGCGGGCCGCCTGTTCGGCGACCTTGCCGACCTCCTCCAGGGAGAGGTTGCGGGAGGCGAGGAAGGCCTCGTGCACCTTGCGCGTGATGACCGGTTCGCGGGCGAGGTAGTCGCGGCGCGCCGCCCAGACCGCGAAGACGAACGGCAGTCCCGTCCACTCCTTCCACAGCAGGCCGAGGTCGTGCACGTCGAGGCCGAAGCGCGGACCGTCGAGCATGTTGGCGCGCAGCGCGGCGTCGCCGATCAGGACGGCCGCCTCGGCCTCCTGCATCATCAGGCTCAGGTCGGGCGGGCAGGTGTAGTAGTCGGGCGTCACGCCGAAGCGTTCCTCCAGCAGGAGCCGGGCGAGGCGTACGGAGGTGCGCGAGGTCGACCCGAGGGCGACCCGGGCGCCGTCCAGCCGCTCCAGGGGGACCTGCGAGACGATCACGCACGACATGACCGGGCCGTCGCAGCCGACCGCGATGTCGGGGAAGGCGACGAGCTCGTCCGCGTGCTTGAGGAACTCGACCAGGGTGATCGGCCCGATGTCGAGTTCGCCCTGCACCAGTTTCTCGCTGAGCTTCTCCGGGGTGTCCTTCGTGAGCTCGAAGTCGAGGAGCGTGCCCGTTCTCGCCAGCCCCCAGTACAGGGGCAGGCAGTTCAGGAACTGGATGTGGCCGACACGCGGCCGGGTGCGAGGATTGTCCACATCGTGAGGCTAGCCCTCGGGCGGCGCGCCCCCGTCTCCGCCCCCGTCGGCGGCCGGCGGGCCCCCGGCCGCCGCCCGAACACGGCGCGTTCAAACATTCGGGTGACGTGATCTTGACCTCTCTTGCATTCGGGCGTCTCCGTGCTACGCTCGTCGCAAGTTGCAGTTTGGTTTCCCTTGCAGTACAGAGCCTGCGGAGCATGTGACCGCGGGCTCTCGTCGTTCTCAGACGTACGCAGTTGTGCAGAATCTTCTTCACACTTGCTGGTTCTGGAGCAGGGCAACCCTTTTGAGCCCAAGGAGGGCTTATGGCTACCGGAACCGTGAAGTGGTTCAACGCCGAAAAGGGCTTTGGTTTCATCGCCCAGGAGGGCGGCGGCCCCGACGTCTTCGTCCACTACTCCGCGATCAACGCGCAGGGTTTCCGTTCCCTCGAGGAGAACCAGCAGGTGTCCTTCGACGTCACCCAGGGCCCGAAGGGTCCGCAGGCGGAGAACGTCACCCCTGTCTGATTGAGAGCAGTACCCAAGGAGCCCCGCGCCGCCCGGCGACGGGGCTCCTGCCCTTTTCCGGCGCGGCGCCCTCCCGGCAGCGCCGCGGCCGCCTTTCCGGGACGTCCGGCCGGTGAATTTCCGGCGAATTCCTCCGCCTTCCGCATTCTCAGACGTGCTGCATGACCAGCACGAAAGTCGTGCCCGGCGCGAGCGCCTCGTAGGAATGCGCCACATCGCCCCGATAGGACATGTAGTCGCCGGGTCCCAGTTCCACCTCGTCGCCGCGCGGCCCGGCCTTGACCCGGCCCGTGCTCACGACCAGGTGCTCGACCGTGCCCGGGATGTGCGGCTCCGAGGCGCGGGCCGCGCCCGGCTCGGCGCGCAGGTGGTAGATGTCCCGCCGGGCGCCGGGCGGGCTGGCGGAGAGCAGGGTGGCGACGTAGTTCGCCTGCTCGGAGGCGACCGCAGGGCCCCTGCCGGCCCGGATCACCTGGACCGCCGGGGCGGGCGGCTCGACCAGCGCGCTGAACGGCACCCCCAGCGCGACCCCCAGGGCCCACAGCGTCTCCATGCTCGGGTTGCCGCTCGCCGCCTCCAGCTGGGAGAGCGTGGACTTGGCGATGCCGGCCCGCTTGGCGAGCTCCGACAGCGACAGGCCCGCGCGGGTGCGTTCGCGCCGCAGGGCGGCGGCGATCCAGTCGAGGGGGAGGCGGGGCGGGGCGGGAGTTTCGTCGGCCATGTCGTTCGCTCCAGCGGTCTGATCGTTCGTCTTGACGAACAGGGCGTCGTCTGTCCATGGTAGAAAACATGCGTTCGGTACAGCGAACATTCCCCTGGGCGGGGCTCGATCCCGGCCTGCTCCGTGACGTGGCCCTGGTCTGCCTGGCCGGCGGCGTCGTCGGGGTGTCGTTCGGCGCGATCGCCGTGGCCGGCGGGCTGCCGGTGTGGGTGCCGGTGGTGATGTCGCTGGTGGTGTACGCGGGCTCCGCCCAGTTCAGCGCCGTCGGCGTGCTGCTGGCCGGGGGCGGGCCGCTGGCCGCGGCGGCCACCGGCCTGCTGCTCAACACCCGCACGGCGGCCTTCAGCCTGGCCGTCGCCGGGGACATCGGCCGGGGGCGGCTCACCCGCCTGCTGGGGGCGCACCTGGTCACCGACGAGACGGTGGCCTTCACCCTCGCCCGGTCCGGCCCGGCCCGGCGCACGGCCTTCTGGGTCTCGGGGCTCGCCCTGTTCGCGGTGTGGAACACCGGCGTGCTGGCGGGCGCGCTGGCCGGCGACGCGCTCGGCGACACGGCCCGCTACGGCCTGGACGCCGCCTTCCCCGCCGTCCTCGTCGCCCTGGTCCTGCCCGCCCTGCGCGGGGACCGGGCGGTACGGCGGTCCGCGCTGCTCGGCGCCGCCGTGGCCCTGGCGGTGACCCCCGTGGTCCCGGCCGGGGTGCCGGTGCTGCTGGCGCTGGCCGGGCTGGTGCTGCACGGGCGGGGGCGGGCGGCGTGAGCGCGACGGCCGCGGTGATCCTGGTCCTCGCGGTCGGGACGTACGCGTTCCGGCTGGTCGGACCGGTGCTGCACGGGCGGGTGGAGCTGCCGGTCCGGACCCGGGAGCTGCTCTCGGCGGCGGCGGTGGTCCTGCTGGTGGCCCTGCTGGCGACGGGTGCGCTCACCGAGGGCGGCGGCCCGGCGGGGTGGGCGCGCCCGGCCGGGGTGCTGGCGGGCGGCGTGCTGGCGTGGCGCCGCGCCCCGTTCGCGGTGGTGGTGCTGGGCGCGGCGGCGGTGACGGCGGCCCTGCGGGCGGCGGGCGTGGCCTGAAGACGCCCGTACCGGGTGCCGCCGCCGGTGGCGGCCGTTAGGGTCCCCGGCCATGACCGACACCGACTTCGTGACCGCCACCCGCACCTTCTACGACGCCATCGCCGAGGACTACGCCGACCGCTTCCGGGACGTGTTCCCGGCCATGCCGCTGGACCTCGCGGTGCTGGCCGGGTTCGCCGGACTCGTCGGGGAGGGCGGGGAGGTGGCCGACCTGGGGTGCGGGCCGGGGTGGACGACGGCGTACCTGGCGTCCCGGGGCCTGTCGGTGTTCGGGGTCGACCTGTCAGAGGCCATGCTGGCGATCGCCCGCCGCGAGCACCCCGGACTGCGGTTCGAGCAGGGGTCGATGCTGGAGCTCGCCCTGCCCGACGGCGCCCTGGCGGGCGTGGTGTCCTGGTACTCGACCATCCACACCCCGCTGGACCGCCTGCCGGACCTGTTCGCCGAGTTCCGGCGGGTCCTGGCCCCGGGCGGCCACCTGCTGCTCGGCTTCCAGGCCGGTGACGAGCCCCGGCACCACGACCGGCCCTTCGGCCGCCCGGTCTCCCTCACCTTCGAGCGGCGGCGGCCGGAGCACGTCGCCGGGGTGCTGGAGGACGCCGGTTTCCGGATGGTGAGCCGGACGGTGCGCGCACCGGACACCGAGAAGGGCGAGCTGGTCGAGCAGGCGTTCCTGATCGCCCGCCGCTGACGGGCGCCCACCCCGGCCCGGCCGGGATGGGCCGGCACCCGCTCGCGCCGTCCGCCTCAGTGCCCGTACAGACCCTCCACCACGTGGGCGAAGTCCCGCATGACCGCGTCCCGGCGCAGCTTCATCGACGGGGTGAGGTGGCCCGTCTCCTCCGTGAAGTCCCCGGGCAGCACGGCGAAGCGGCGGATCGACTCGGGGCGGGAGACCAGCTTGTTGGCCTCGTCGACCGCCCGTTGCAGCACGGCCCGCAACTCCTCGTCGTCGACGAGGAGTTCCGGCGGCACCGGGTGCTTGCCGTTCATCCGGCGCCAGTGGGTGATGCCCTGGGGGTCCAGGGTGATCAGCGCCGAGACGTAGGGGCGGCCGTCGCCGACGACCATGCACTGCGAGATCAGGGGGTGCTGGCGCAGCCAGTTCTCCAGCGGGGCCGGGGCCACGCTCTTGCCGCCCGCCGTGATCAGCAGCTCCTTCTTGCGGCCGGTGATCGTCAGGTAGCCCTCGTCGTCCAGGGCGCCGAGGTCGCCCGTCGCCAGCCAGCCGTCGGGGGCGGCGGGGACCACGCCGCCCGCCGCCGGGTCCCAGTAGCCGCGCAGGACGTGGTCGCCGGCGACCAGGATCTCGCCGTCCGCGGCGATGCGGATCCGGGTGCCGGGCAGCGGCCAGCCGACCGTGCCCAGGCGGGGTTTGAGCGGCGGGGTGACCGTGGACGCGCCGGTGGTCTCGGTCAGGCCGTAACCCTCGAAGACCTCGATGCCCGCGCCCGCGTAGAAGGCGGCCAGGCGGCGGCCGAGCGGGGAGCCGCCGCAGATGGCGTACCGGACCCGGCCGCCCAGGGCGGCGCGCAGCCGGCGGTAGACCAGCGGGTCGTAGAACGCGCGGGCCGTCTTCAGGGAGCGGGTCGGGCCCGGGCCGGTGCCGTTCTGCTGCGCCTCCAGGGCCTCGCCGTAGCGCCGGGCGACGGCCGCGGCGCGGTCGAAGGACGCGGCCCGGCCGGCCGCCTCCGCCTTGGCGCGGGCGGTGTTGAAGACCTTCTCCAGCATGTACGGGATGGCCAGCAGGCAGGTCGGCCGGAAGCTCGCCAGGTCCGGGAGCAGCTCGTCGGCCTTGATGCTCGGGGCGTGGCCCAGCCGCACGCGGGCGCGGACGCAGGCGATCGCCACCATGCGGCCGAAGACGTGCGACATCGGCAGGAAGAGCAGGACCGAGGCCTCCTCGCTCGTCCGCGCCCTGAAGACCGGGTAGAGCAGCTCGACGGCGTTGTCCACCTCGGCGAAGAAGTTGCCGTGGGTGAGCGCGCAGCCCTTGGGGCGGCCGGTCGTGCCGGAGGTGTAGACGAGGGTGGCGAGGGTGTCGGGGCCGAGCACCCCGCGCCGCACCTCCACCTCCTGGTCGGCGAGGTGCGCGCCGGCCTCGGCGAGCCGCTCCACGTGGCCCTTCTCGACGACCCAGGCGTGGCGCAGGTCGGGCAGCCGGTCGCGCTCCGGGCCGAGGGCGGCGGCCTGGGCGACCGTCTCGGTGACGAGGGCGACCGCGCCGGAGTCCTGGAGGATCCAGCGGGCCTGGTAGACGGAGGCGGTGGGGTAGATGGGGACGGTGACCAGGCCCGCCGCCCACGCGGCGAAGTCCAGCAGGGTCCACTCGTAGCAGGTGCGGGCCATCACCGCGACGCGGTCGCCCGGCACCAGGCCCTCGGCGATCAGGCCCTTCGCGACGGCCAGCACCTCGTCGGCGAACTCCGCCGCCGTGAGGTCCCGCCACGTGCCGTGCCCCGTCCTGCGGCTGAGCACGACGACCCCCGGGGCCTCGCGCGCGTTGTCGAACGGCAGGTCCGCCAGCGACCCGTGCCGCACCGGCCGGGCGAGCGGCGGCACCGACACCTCCCGTACGGCCCCGTCCAGCCGGCGCGTCTCGGGCGTGACGAGGACGGGCCCCCGGCGTACGTCGTCGTAGGCGGCGGAGGGAGGGACGGTGGACACGGGCGGCTCCTGGGGCGCGCGGCGGGGACCTGCTTGCTGCACCACGTACGTGCCTCGCACGCCGAGGCGTTCACGGGCAGGGACCCCGACCGGGGTTACCGCAGGTAGACAGTGGATCGTACGGGGCTCACGTGGCGGGTTCGTGCGGGTTTCACGATGGTCCGGAGCCGGGCCTGTGCAATGTCGGGGGTTACGTGAGGGTATTTCAGCTTCCGTGCGGGGCGTCAGGGCCGTTCGAGCACGGCCGTCACGCCCTGCCCGCCCGCCGCGCACACCGAGATCAGCCCCCGTCCGGGCGCGTCCCGTTCGGCGAGCAGCTTGGCCAGGGTCGCGAGGATCCGGGCGCCGGTCGCGGCGAAGGGGTGGCCGGTCGCCAGCGACGACCCCGCGACGTTGAGGCGGTCCCGGTCCACCGGGCCCAGCCCGCGCTTCTCCCAGGCCGCCAGCGTCGCCAGCACCTGGGACGCGAACGCCTCGTGGATCTCGACCAGGTCGAAGTCGGACAGCTCCAGGCCGGCGCGCTCCAGCATCCGCGGCACCGCGTACGCCGGGGCCATGAGCAGCCCGTCCTCGCCGTCGGCGACGTCGCCGTGCACGAAGTCCACCGCCGCCGTCTCGTACGCCGTCAGGTACGCCAGCGGCTCGATGCCCCTGGCCCGGGCCCAGTCCTCGCTCGCCAGCAGCACCACCGCCGCGCCGTCGGTCAGCGGGGTCGAGTTGCCGGCCGTCATGGTGGGGTCGGGGTGATCGAGGCCGAACACGGGCTTGAGAGCGGCCAGTTTCTCCGCCGTCGAGCCGGGGCGCAGGTTCTGGTCGCGGGCCAGGCCGCGGAAGGGGACCACCAGGTCCTGGAAGAAGCCGCGTTCGTAGGCCGCCGCGAGGCGCCGGTGGCTGGCGGCGGCGAGTTCGTCCTGCGCGGCGCGGCCGATGCCCCAGGCGCGGGCGGTGACGGCGGCGTGCTCGCCCATCGACAGGCCGGTGCGCGGCTCGGCGTTGCGCGGGATGTCGGGGACCAGGTGGGAGGGGCGGATCTTCGCGAGGGCCTTGAGCCGGCCGGGGACGGACCGGGCGCGCCGCGCCTCCAGCAGGATCCGGCGCAGGTCGTCGTTGACGCCGAGGGGCGCGTCGCTCGCCGTGTCCGCGCCGCCCGCGATCGCCGACTCGGTCTGCCCGAGGGCGATCTTGTTGGCGGCGGCGACGACGGCCTGGAGCCCGGTGCCGCAGGCCTGCTGGACGTCGTACGCCGGAGTCCGCGGGTCCAGCCGCGAGCCGAGGACCGTCTCGCGGGCGAGGTTGAAGTCACGGCTGTGCTTGAGGACCGCCCCGGCGACGAACTCCCCCACCGCGCCCGGCTCCTGGAGCCCGTGCCGCTCGACCAGGCCGTCGACGGCGGCGGTCAGCATCTCCCGGTTGGAGGCGGTGGCGTACGGCCCGTCGGAGCGGGCGAAGGGGATGCGGCTGCCGCCGACGACCGCGACGCGCCGCGGCAGCGGCTGCCGCGGCTGCTGCGGAGGGCTCGACTGGGGGCTCATCTCGACCTGCTCCTCACGGTGACGTACCCTTACCTCCGGTAACCTTACTCTAGAGTAAGCACGAGTGAGCCTCTTTCGGCAGCTGGGAGACGCACATGGCCGACCGCTACCTGAGCTTCACCGGCACCGCGCCCGGCCGCTTCCTGACCCGGCGGCTGGGTCTTCCGCAGCCGGCCGCGCTGCGGCGCTGGTCGGCGGAGCGGCCGGTGCTGGACGGCGGCCTGCTCCACCTCACCGCGGGCACCTCGAAGCTCGACCTGGCGCCCGTCCTGGCCCGGGCGGGCCTCGGCGCCGACTCGGGCCGGCCCGCCGCCGTCGTCCTGGACGCCACCGGGGTACGGGACGTGGCCGGGCTCGCCGAGGTGCACGCGGCGCTGCACCCCGTCGTGCGGTCGGTCACGGCGAGCGGGCGCGTGGTGGTGCTCGGCGCCCCGCCGGACCCGGCCGACCACCACCGGGCCGCTGCCCAGCAGGCCCTGGAGGGCTTCACCCGCTCCCTCGGCAAGGAGATCGGCCGCGGCCGGACCGTGAACCTGGTCCGGCTGACCGACGCCGCCGCCGCCGAGTCGACCCTGCACTTCCTGCTCTCCCCCAAGTCGGCCTACGTCAGCGGGCAGGTGATCGAGGTCGGCGCCGGCGCGGCGGGCACGGACGGGGCGGGCGGGGCCGCCGCTGCCGCCGACCCGGACCGCCCCCTGGCCGGCCGCACCGCCCTCGTCACCGGCGCGGCACGCGGCATCGGCGAGGCCGTCGCCGGGACGCTGGCCCGGGACGGCGCGCGGGTCGTCGTGCTGGACGTGCCGCAGGCCGAGGCGGACGCCCGGCGCCTGGCCGACCGGCTCGGCGGCACCGCCCTGCTCCTGGACGTCACCGCCGCCGACGCGGGTGAGCGGATCGCCGGGGCCCTGCCCGGCGGCCTCGACGTCCTGGTGCACAACGCGGGCATCACCCGGGACCGGCGACTGGTCAACATGCCCGCCGACCGCTGGAGTTCGGTCCTCGACGTCAACCTCGCGAGCGTGCTGCGCACGACGGACGCGCTGCTGGCGGCGGGGACGCTGCGACCGGGCGGGCGGATCGTGGCGACCGCGTCCATCGCGGGCATCGCGGGCAACGCCGGACAGACGAACTACGGCGCGAGCAAGGCGGGCGTCGTCGGCCTGGTCCGCTCCCTGGCGCCGCGCGCGCTGGCCGAGCACGGGGTGACGGTCAACGCGGTCGCGCCGGGCTTCATCGAGACGCGGATGACCGCCGCCGTCCCGCTGTTCATCCGCGAGGCGGGCCGCCGCATGAACTCCCTCGCCCAGGGCGGGCTCCCGGCGGACGTCGCCGAGACCACGGCCTGGCTGGCCCACCCGGCCTCGGGCGCGGTCAACGGGCAGGTCGTCCGGGTCTGCGGCCAGAGCCTGCTGGGGGCGTGACCATGACCGCGGCCCCCGCCGGCTCCCGCGTCCTCACCGCTCCCCCCTCCCTGCCGCCCCTGCTGGCCCGGGGCGCCCTGCTGTCCCCCTTCAAGCGGCCGGGTCCCGACGCGGAGTTCCCGCGCACCCGGCTGGTGCTGCCCGGGGTGCGCGCCGACCTCGCGCGGCTGGCCGCGTACGAGCGGGTGTGCGGGTTCCCGGCCGGGGCGGACGCCCTGCCGGTGACGTATCCGCACGTGCTGGGCTTCCCCGCGGCCATGCGGCTGATGAGCGGCCGGGACTTCCCGCTGCCGCTGCTCGGCCTGGTCCACACCTCGATCGCGATCACCCGGTACCGGGCGCCGGCGGCCTCGGGCGCGTACGACCTGACGGTGTACGTCGAGGGGCTGGCGCCGCACCGGCGCGGGACGGAGGCCGCCGTCGTCACGGAACTCCGGTGCGCGGACGCGCTGGTGTGGGAGTCGCGGAGCACGTACCTGGCCCGGCACCGCACGTCCGGCCGGGCCGCCCCGCCCCCCGCCGGCGACCGCGAGCCGCTGCCCGCCGTCGCGCGGTGGCGGCTCGGCCCGGACCTCGGGCGGCGCTACGGGGCCGCCTCCGGCGACCGCAACCCGATCCACCTGCACCCGCTCACCGCCCGGCTGTTCGGCTTCCCGCGGGCGATCGCCCACGGCATGTGGACCGCGGCCCGCTGCCTCGCCGCACACGGCACGCCCGACGCGGTCACCGTGCGCGTGGACTTCCGGGCACCGGTGCTGCTGCCGGGAACGGTGACGTACGCGGCCCGGGACGGCCGGTTCGAACTGCGCGGCGAGGACGGCCGGCTCCACCTCGGCGGCGAGGTCCGCCCGGCTTAGGCCAGGCGGCCGTCCGGCGCGTCCGGGTCGTCCGGCTCCTCCGGCGGTGTCCACGGCCGGCCCGCCATCAGGTCGCCCAGGCCCGCCCACGCGAAGTTCATCAGCGTGGCCGCGGCCTGCCGGGCCGTGACGCCCGGGGTGGCGTTCGCCCAGGCGGCGAGGGACTCGGCGGCCCCGACCAGGGCCTCGGCGAGGCCCGCGACCTCGCGTTCGGGGAGGTCGGGGTCCCGGTGCGCCTCGCGGGCCGCGGCGAGGATCAGCTGGGTCACGAACGCGACGATCTCCTCGCGCATCGCGGTGACCTCCGCCGCGAACGGCTCACCGTGGGTGCGGGCCTGGAGGTGCAGGACCGACCAGGCGTCCGGGTGCCGCGCGGTGTGGGTGAAGAAGGCCCGCAGGCCCTCCCACAGCTGGCGGTCGGCGGGCAGGTCGCGGCGGACGCCGGCGCGCACGGCCTCGGTCAGGGCCCGGGCCTCGCGGCGGATGCAGGCCGTGAAGAGGTCTTCCTTCGAGTTCAGGTACAGGTACACCAACGGCTTGGAGACACCGGCGAGTTCGGCGATCTCGTCCATCGACGCGGCCATGTACCCGCGCTGCCCGAAGGTCCGTACGGCGGCGTCCAGCATCTGCTGCTCACGGACCGCACGCGGCATCCGCTTGTTCTTCACGGCACCCATGCGGATTAGCGTACGGTCCGGCGCAGCACGTCACGCCCGGTCAGGCGGCGGCGGGCACCCGCTGCGGCGCGTCGGCCGGCTCGTCGTCGACCGGGGAGCCGCCGACGCTGTCGTAGGCGGTCCGGTCGAGCAGGCCCTCGCGGGCCGAGACCAGGACCGGCACCAGGGCCTGTCCGGCCACGTTGGTCGCGGTGCGGATCATGTCGAGGATCGGGTCGATGGCGAGCAGCAGGCCCACGCCCTCCATGGGCAGGCCCAGGGTGGACAGGGTCAGGGTCAGCATGACCGTCGCGCCGGTCAGGCCGGCCGTGGCGGCGGAGCCGACCACCGAGACGAATGCGATCAGCAGGTAGTCGCCGAGGCCGAGCTGGATGTCGAAGATCTGGGCGACGAAGATCGCGGCGATCGCGGGGTAGACGGCGGCGCAGCCGTCCATCTTGGTGGTGGCGCCGAACGGCACCGCGAAGGAGACGTACTCGCGCGGGACGCCGAGGCGCTCGGTGACCTTCTGGGTCAGCGGCATGGTGCCGACCGACGAGCGGGAGACGAAGGCGAGCTGGATGGCGGGCCAGGCGCCCTTGAAGAACTGGAGCGGGTTGGCCTTGGCGACCGTGGCCAGCAGCACCGGGTAGACCACGAACAGCACGATCAGGCAGCCGACGTAGATGTCGGCGGTGAAGGTCGCGTACTTGCCGATCAGGTCCCAGCCGTAGGTGGCGATGGCGTTGCCGATGAGGCCGACGGTGCCGAGCGGGGCGAGGCGGATGACCCACCACAGCGCCTTCTGGAGGAGCTCCAGCACGGACTCGCTCAGGGTGAGGATCGGCTGGGCCTTCTCGCCGAGCTGGAGGGCGGCGATGCCGGCGACGGCGGCCATGAAGACGATCTGGAGGACGTTCAGCTCGGTGAACGGCGTGATCACGTCGGTCGGGACGATGCCGGTGAGGAAGTCGATCCAGGAGCCGGTGGTCTCCGGCTTCGCCCCGTCCTTGGGGGTGAGGCCGGTGCCGGCGCCGGGGTTGGTGACCAGGCCGATCACGATGCCGATGCTCACCGCGATCAGCGAGGTGATCATGAACCAGAGGAGGGTGCGGGAGGCCAGGCGGGCCGCGTTGTTGACCTTCCGCAGGTTGGTGATGGAGACGAGGATCGCGAAGAAGACGAGCGGGGCGACGGCGAGCTTCAGCAGCCCGACGAAGGTGCCGCCGATCTTCTCCAGGGTCGTCACCAGCCAGGACAGGTCCTGGCTGCGGGCGAGCCAGCCGAGCAGGACGCCGAGGACGAGGCCGGCGAGTATCTGGGCCCAGAAGGGCACCTTGAAGGACTTGGTCTCAGAGGACACGGACATGCTCCGGTGGGGGCGCGTAGAGGCTGACGTGGAAGCGGCGGGGCGGAAACGTCAGGGACGACAGGTCGCCGACGCGCACCGGCAGAGGTCCACGTGCAGGCGCGCCACGAGCGGGATGCTCCGGGGCGTGGGAGACGCGGCTGCTGGCTTCATACAGAAACCTTAACACCTGAACTTTGAGAGGCTCAAAGCCTTCCTTTGAGAGGCATGCGGCCGCATCCAGCCATACAACACAAAGGGTGAGATGTCAGGAAGTCTGACCCTGCGCCCGGCCCTGGGCCGGCTCCTGGGTGCGGACGGTGTCGTCGGCCGCGTCCTCCTGGCTGCGGTTGGCCTCCAGGTTGGCCTTCGCCCGGTCCACGCGCCGCACGATCTGCTCGGAGGCCCGGTCCCGCTCGCCGCGCAGCACGACGAAGCTGATCGGCGCCGAGAGCAGCAGCGCGAGCAGGACGACCCACAGGCCGTTGGAGTCGCCGAGGCCGCGCGGCGCCAGGCCGGAGTAGACGAGGCCCCAGACGACCACGAGGCAGCCCACGAAGATCCCGAGGCGCATCAGCGTGTAGCGGAGCATCTCTCATCCACTCTTCCGTCTAGACCGGCCGGAACATGCCCAAAGAGGCACCGTCCAGTGAAGCACGCCCGGCCGCCGGCCCCGCAGGGGGGTGCGCGGCGCGCGATCGGTCCAGCGGCAGCAGCATCATCACGTCGTCGCGGTCGTCGCCGGGGGCGACGCGGATCGCGCCCGGCACCCGGCCGACCTCCTGGTAGCCGCAGGAGGCGTAGAAGCGCTCCAGGCCGAGGCCGCCCCGGCAGGTGAGGCGGATCGCCTCGACGCCGTCGAGGGTGCGGGCGGCGTCCGCGGCGGCCGCGAGCAGGTCCCGGCCGCAGCCCCGGCCCTGGTGGCGGGGGTGCACCATCACGGTGTACAGCCAGATCCAGTGCCGCATCAGCCGGTGGGTGTTGAAGGTGAGGAACGCGGTCGCGGCCACCCGCCCCTCCTCGTCGTGGCCGGCGAGCAGCCGGACCCTGCCCTCCGCCATCGCCACGAAGTGCTTGACCAGTTCGGGGCGGACGTCCTCCCGCGTGACGGGCGGCACGAAGCCGACGGCTCCGCCCGCGTTGGACACGTCGGTCCACAGGTCCAGGAGGCCGTCGCGCAGGTCGGGCGTCACGGCGGGGTCCAGCGTGAAGGTAAGGGGCATGTCGGGAGATTATTCATTACGCGCGGTCGTGATCAACGCCGTCCCGAGGAGCGGACGCCCCCGCTCAGCCCAGCGCCCGCGCCGCGACCCCGAGGTCCGCCACCAGCCCCCGGTACGCCGCCTCCCGGTCGTCCGCGCGCAGCACCGCCGAGGGGTGCACGGTGGGCACCAGCCGCTCGGGGCGCCCGTGGATCTCCTCCTCCAGGACGGTCCCGCGCACCTGCGTGACCTTGAACGAGGGGCCGAGCAGGGCCTTGCCGGCGGTGGCGCCCAGCACCACGATCAGCTCCGGCTCGACGAGGGCCAGCTCGGCGGCGAGCCAGGGCCCGCAGGCGGTCGCCTCCCGCCGGGTCGGGGACTTGTGGATGCGGCGCTTGCCGGGGTCGGCCCGGGTGAACTTGAAGTGCTTGACGGCGTTGGTGACGTACGCGTCCGCCGGGTCGAGGCCGGCTTCCGCGAGGGCGCGGTCGAGGAGTTTCCCCGCGGGGCCCACGAAGGGGCGGCCCTGGCGGTCCTCCTGGTCGCCGGGCTGTTCGCCGACGAGCATCACGCGGGCGTGGGGGTTGCCGGTGCCGAAGACCGTCTGCGTGGCGTCCCGGTGCAGGGGGCAGCCGCGGCAGGCGGCCGCGGCCTCGCGGAGCCGGTCCAGCCCGGCTCCGGCCGGGACGAAGGGTTCCGCGGTGTAGGCGTCTTCCGGGGCCTTCGTTGCAGGCATGTCTGCGGGGTACCCCCCGTGGGCGGCGGCGAACGGGGGGTGGGGGCGGATCGGCGGCCGGGTGCGGGTGCGCGGGGGCCGGTCGCGCAGTTCCCCGCGCCCCCGGGTCGGTCAGCCCCGGGCCCCCGGGTCGTCAGCCCCGCGCCCCCGGGCCGGTCAGCCCCGGGCCAGTTTCCGGGTCAGACCCTCATCGGCTGCGGGGACTCGCGGCGGGACGGGTCCGGGCCCTCGTACTCGCGGATGATCTCGTAGCGCGTGTTGCGTTCCACCGGGCGGAAGCCCGCGTCGCGGATGAGTTCGAGCAGGTCCTCGCGGGTGAGCTTGTTCGGCGTGCCGAAGTTGTCGGCGTCGTGGGTGATCTTGTACTCGACGACCGAGCCGTCCATGTCGTCCGCGCCGAACTGGAGGGCGAGCTGGGCGGTGTTGACGCCGTGCATCACCCAGAAGACCTTCACGTGCGGCACGTTGTCGAACAGCAGCCGGGAGACGGCGAAGGTCTTCAGCGCCTCGGCCCCGCTCGCCATCTGCGTGCGGGCCTGGAGGCGGTTGCGGACCTTGCCGTCCTTCACGTCGACGAAGTCGTGCTGGTAGCGCAGCGGGATGAAGACCTGGAAACCGCCGGTCTCGTCCTGGAGTTCGCGCAGCCGCAGCACGTGGTCGACGCGGTGCCGGGGCTCCTCGATGTGGCCGTACAGCATGGTGCACGGGGTCTTCAGACCCTTCTCGTGCGCCAGCCGGTGGATGCGGGACCAGTCCTCCCAGTGGGTGCGGTGGTCCACGATGTGCTGCCGGACCTCCCAGTCGAAGATCTCCGCGCCGCCGCCGGTCAGCGACTCCAGGCCGGCGTCGATCAGCTCGTCGAGGATCTCGGAGGCGCTGAGCCCCGAGATGGTCTCGAAGTGGTGGATCTCCGTGGCCGTGAAGGCCTTCAGGGACACGTTCGGCAGGGCGGCCTTCAGCTCCCGCAGCGAGCGCGGGTAGTAGCGCCAGGGGAGGTTCGGGTGCAGGCCGTTGACGATGTGCAGCTCGGTGAGGTTCTCCGACTCCATCGCCTTGGCGAGCTTGACGGCCTCCTCGATGCGCATGGTGTACGCGTCCTTCTCGCCGGGCTTGCGCTGGAAGGAGCAGTACGCGCAGGAGGCCGTGCACACGTTGGTCATGTTGAGGTGGCGGTTGACGTTGAAGTGCACCACGTCGCCGTTCTTGCGGGTGCGCACCTCGTGGGCGAGTCCGCCAAGCCAGGCCAGGTCGTCCGACGCGTACAGCGCGATGCCGTCCTCGCGGGTCAGCCGCTCACCGGAGCGGACCTTCTGCTCCAGCTCGCGCTTGAGCCCGACGTCCATGCCGTTACCTCCACCTAGAGACAGACTCCGTCCACCGTACTCCCAGACCTCTAGACCTCTTCCGGCAGCTCACCCACCCGGTTCTCCCACTTCGTGGAGAGCACGATGGTGGTGCGGGTGCGGGAGACGCCCTTGGTGCCGGACAGCCTCCGGATGATCTTCTCCAGGCCGTCCACGTCGGTCGCCCGCACCTTGAGCATGAAGGAGTCGTCGCCGGCGATGAACCAGCAGTCCTCGATCTCGGGGAGGTCCTTCAGCCGGCGCGCCACGTCCTCGTGGTCGGCGGCGTCGGAGAGCGAGATGCCGATCAGGGCGATGACGCCGAGGCCGAGCGAGGCGGCGTCGACGGTGGCGCGGTAGCCGGTGATGACACCGGCCGCCTCCAGCCGGTTGATGCGGTCGGTGACGCTGGGTCCCGACAGGCCGACGAGGCGTCCCAGCTCCGCGTAGGAGGCCCGGCCGTTCTCCCTCAGGGCCTGGATGAGCTGCCTGTCCACCGCGTCCATGCGATCGAAGCCTTCCGCTGAAGAGGTCTGAAAGTGTGGGGTGTGGGGTGTGGGTGTGCTCAGGTGGTGCGGGACCCGCCGCCGAGCTCGCCCTCCCACCGGCGGTAGAGCCGGTGCGGGACGCCCGCCGCGTCGAGCACGCGTCCGGCGACGAAGTCCACCAGGTCCTGGATGTGCGTCGCGCCCGCGTAGAAGGCTGGCGAGGCGGGCAGTACGGTCGCGCCCGCCTCGTCGAGGGCCACCAGCTGCCGCAGGGTCTGGCCGTTCAGCGGGGTCTCGCGTACGGCCACGACCAGCTTGCGCCCCTCCTTGAGGGTGACGCTCGCCGTGCGTTGCAGCAGGTCCTTGGAGAGGCCGAGCGCGACCCCGGCCACGCAGGCCGTCGAGGCGGGCACGATGAGCATGCCCTTGGCCGGGTACGACCCGGAGGACGGCCCGGCCGCGAGGTCCCCCGCGTTCCAGTACCGCACCCCGTCGAGGTCGACGGCGAAGGTGCCGGGCTTGCCGTCGGCGCCCCGCGCCAGCCAGTGCCGCAGGTCCTCCTGCCAGTGGGCGTCCCGGAAGGAGATCCCGGTCTCGTCCAGCAGGGTGAGCCGCGAGGCCCGGCTGACGACCAGATCGACGCTCTCGCCCGCGGCGAGCAGCGCCCGCAGGACGGCGGCGGCGTACGGCGTCCCCGACGCCCCGGACACCCCCACGATCCAAGGCGTGCGCTGCGTTTCTCCTGCGTTCACGCTTTGAGCGTACCGGTGAACCGCGCCGTGCTCAGGACCGGTCGGCCGCCTCCGGCTCCGGTCCTCACACGGTCAGTCCGCGCACCACCAGGTCCAGCAGCGCGCACACGAACAGCGCGATGCCGATGAAGCCGTTGACGCTGAAGAACGCGCGGTTGACGCGGGAGAGGTCGTGCGGGCGGACGATGGTGTGCTCGTAGACGAACGCGCCCGCGACGACCAGCAGGCCCAGCCAGAAGAAGGGGCCCGCGCCGGTGGCCAGGGCGTACCAGACGAACAGCGCGGTGGTCACCGTGTGGCAGGCCCGGGCTCCCCGGATCGCCGCCGGGACGCCGAAGCGGGCCGGGACCGACTTGACGCCTATGGCCCGGTCGGTCTCGACGTCCTGGCAGGCGTAGATCAGGTCGAAGCCGCCGATCCAGACGCCGACCGCGAGGCCCAGGATCACGGCGTCCCAGGACCACGCGCCGGTGACCGCGAGCCAGCCGCCGACCGGGCCCATGGCCTGGGCGAGACCGAGGATGGCCTGCGGGAAGTTCGTGAACCGCTTGCCGTACGGGTACACCACCATCGGGACGACCGCGACGGGCGCCAGGGCCAGGCACAGCGGGTTGAGCAGGGCCGCCGCCCCCAGGAAGACGATCAGGGCGATCACCGCGCCCGTCCAGGCGTGCTTCACCGACATCGCGCCGGTGACCAGCTCCCGCTGGGCCGTGCGCGGGTTGCGGGCGTCGATCTCCCGGTCGATGATCCGGTTCACCGCCATGGCGAAGGTGCGCAGGCCCACCATGCAGACGGTGACCAGGAGCAGCAGTCCCCAGTGGACGGTGCGGTCCCGCTCGTACATCGCCGTCAGGGCGGCGATGTAGGCGAAGGGCAGCGCGAAGACCGAGTGCTCGATCATCACCAGGCGCAGGAACGCCTTGACCTTGCCGGCCGGCCGCGGCGCCGGGCCCGAGTCCACGATCCCGTCGGCGGTGGTCATCATGCGAGGCTCCCGAGGAACGCGTCGAGGTCGGCCAGCAGCGCGGCGACGGGCAGCGGGCCCGTCTCCACGGTCAGCGGGGTCGCGGCGTCGTCGGGCGGGGTGACGTGCGCCGTGAAGGCGTATCCGTCCGCGCCGGCCGGGCGGGCGTCCAGCCGCAGCACCGCGCCGTCGACCGTGAACGGCCCGTCCGCCGCGGTGAGCCCGGCGCGCAGCCGCTCCGCGAAGAGGACCGGTTCCGCGTCGCGGACGCCGGGCAGCTCGAAGCCGTCGCCCTGGCCGCCGTGCTCGACGAGGACCGCCCAGGTGTCGCCCGGTCCCGCAAACTCCTCCGGTGCGACGCCCGCCTGCTCGGCGGCCAGCCGCACGCCCGGGTCGGCCGGGTCCAGCTCGGGCCGCACGAGCGCCACGTAGTCGGTGTCGGTGCCGATGAAGAGGGCCGGACCGCCCACGGCGAGGGGGCTCACAGGCCGTACTCCTTCCACCGGCGGCTCACCTTCGCCGCCGTCTCGGGGTCGGACTCCACCATGTCGGGCCAGCCGCCGTCGCGCGTGTAGCCCTCCTCGGGCCACTTGCGCGTCGCGTCGATGCCCGCCTTGCCGCCCCAGAACTGCTGGTAGGAGGCGTGGTCGAGGTGGTCGACGGGGCCTTCGACGACGGTGAGGTCGCGGGCGTAGTCGGTGTTGCCCAGGGCCCGCCAGGCCACCTCGTGCAGGTCGTGCACGTCGCAGTCGGCGTCCACGACCACGATCAGCTTGGTCAGCGACATCATGTGGGCGCCCCACACGGCGTGCATGACCTTCTGGGCGTGCTTGGGGTACTTCTTGTCGATCGAGACGATCGCGCAGTTGTGGAAGCCGCCGGCCTCGGGGAGGTGGTAGTCCACGATGTCCGGGACGATGACCTTCAGCAGCGGCAGGAAGAAGCGTTCCGTCGCGCGGCCCAGCGGTCCGTCCTCCGTGGGCGGGCGGCCCACGACGATCGACTGGAGCAGGGGGCGGCGGCGCATGGTCACGCAGTCGATGGTCAGCGCCGGGAACGGCTCCTGCGGGGTGTAGAAGCCCGTGTGGTCGCCGAAGGGTCCCTCCGGCAGCATCTCGCCGGGCTCCAGCCAGCCCTCCAGCACGACCTCCGCCTGCGCGGGGACCTGGAGCGGCACGGTCTTGCAGTCGACCATCTCGATCCGCTTGCCCGCCACGAACCCGGCGAACAGGTACTCGTCGATGTCGCCGGGCAGCGGCGCGGTGGAGGCGTAGGTCACGGCGGGCGGGCAGCCGAAGGCGATCGCGACCGGCAGGCGCTCGCCGCGCCGGGCGGCGACCTGGTAGTGGTTGCGGCTGTCCTTGTGGATCTGCCAGTGCATGCCGATGGTGCGCCTGTCGTGGCGCTGGAGGCGGTACAGGCCCAGGTTGCGGACGCCCGACTCCGGGTCCTTGGTGTGGGTCAGGCCCAGGTTGAAGAAGGAGCCGCCGTCCTTCGGCCAGGTGAACAGGGCCGGGAGCCGGTCGAGGTCCACGTCGTCGCCGGTCAGCACGACCTCCTGGACGGGGGCGTCCTTGACCTTCTTCGGCGGCACGTGGGTCATCGCGCCGAGCTTGCCGAACGCCTCGCGCACCCCGACGAACCCGTGCGGCAGCTCCGGCTTCAGCAGCCCGCCGATCTTGTCGGAGATGTCCGCGTACGACTTCAGGCCCAGGGCCTTGAGCAGGCGGCGGTCGGTGCCGAAGACGTTCATCGCCAGCGGCATGTCGGAGCCCTTCACGTTCTCGAAGAGCAGGGCGGGTCCGCCGGCCTTGTTCACCCGGTCGACGATCTCACCGACCTCCAGGTGCGGGTCGACCTCGGCCTTGATGCGCTTGAGGTCTCCCTCGCGCTCCAGCGCCCTGAGCAGGGAGCGCAGATCGTCGTAAGCCATGGGGTCAAGTATCCCCGAGCGGCTACCCTGGCCCCGTACCGCCCACCGCTTCCGCTGGAGAGGCCCCATGCTCCGGGTGCTGATGTTCCTCGTGCCACTGGCGTTGAGCGTCTACGCGTTCATCGACTGCATCAGCACGAAGGACGAGGACGTCCGCCACATGCCCAAGCCGCTGTGGGCGATCCTCGTGCTGCTCTTCCCCCTGGTCGGCTCGCTCTCCTGGATCATCGCCGGCAAGCGGCGCAGCCCGGCCGCCGGGGGCTGGTCCGGGGTGCGGGGCGGCCGGTCGCGGCAGTGGGTGGCGCCCGACGACAACCCCGACTTCCTGAAGTCCCTCGACGAGGACCGCAGGACGGACGACGACCCCAAGCGGGACGAGACCTGACGGCGCCCGTCCCCGCCGGCGGTTCCGGCGGGGACGGGCGTTCGGCCGCTCAGGAGGCGGGCCGGTTCCACAGGTCGCACTGGTGCCGCTCCGGGAAGGCCGTCGACGAGGTGATCGCCTCGGGGGCGAGGGTCAGGACCTTCGGGAAGAGGGGCCAGCGCGGGGCGTCCGCCGCGTACGGGACGCCCGTCCTGGCGAAGTTGGTCCAGTAGCCCACCATCCGGTCGGACAGGGCGTTCTGCGCCGGGGTGCCCGTGACGCCGCCGAAGACGTACCGGATCTCCGAGCCGTGCGGGGCGCCGATCGGGAAGCCGATCGGCAGGTTCAGGTAGTCCATGGCGTGCCGGTCGGCGAACTCGTACTGGTAGGAGCGGGTGTGCGCCGCCATCAGGCCCGCGGTGCGGGACTGCAGGCAGGCGAACTGGGAGTCGGTGAGGACCGCGCCCAGGGCCTCCGCGGGCGTGCCGTGGTCGGACAGCGGGTAGCGGGCCAGGATCTCGTCGGCCCGGGTGCCGTAGGCCGCGCGGACGGCCACCGGGTAGTCCGCCGCGGTGAGCTGCCGGCCGGCCAGGTCGTACGTGGTCGCCACGGTGAGCCGGCCCTCGTCGGCGGTGGTGCCCTGGAGCACGGGCACCCGGTGGAACCGTCCGCTCTCCAGCGCGTCCGTCACCTGGGACGGCAGGACCTCGCCGTCGACGTTCGGGACCCAGCGCGCGGTGGGCGTGGCGGAGGCGGCGAGCAGGTCCTCGGCGGCGGTCGCGCGCAGGCAGGTCACGCTCTCGCAGCCCAGCGACCGGGCCCAGGCCGTGCCGGTGCGCTCCTGCGACTCCCGGGTGGGCAGCGGGAACCCGCAGCCCGACTGGGCGACGGCCCGGTCGAACAGGCCGGCCGCGCGGGGCGAGACGAGGTTCTGGCAGACGCTGCCGCCGCCCGCCGACTCCCCGAAGACCGTCACGTTGTCCGGGTCGCCGCCGAACGCCGCGATGTTCTCCCGCACCCAGCGCAGGGCGGCCTGCTGGTCGAGCAGCCCGTAGTTGCCGGAGACGCCCTGCGCCGACTCGGCGGCCAGGTCCGGGTGGGCGAGGTAACCGAACGCGCCGAGCCGGTAGTTGAAGTTGACCACGACGACGTCGCCCTTCGCGGCGAGTTTCCCGCCGTCGTAGAACGTCCCCGAGCCGACGGTGAAGCCGCCGCCGTGGATCCACACCATCACCGGCCGCTTGAGCACGGAGCGCCGCGCGGGCGTGTAGACGTTCAGGTAGAGGCAGTCCTCGCTGGGCGTGCCGGGCCCGGCGAGGTCGCCCCAGGGGGTGGAGCCGGGGCGCTGCATGCACGGGTTGCCCGGCGCGGTGGCGTCGCGGACGCCCGCCCAGCGCGCGGGCCGGGCCGGCGGCCTCCAGCGCAGCGGGCCGACCGGCGGCGCGGCGTACGGGAGGCCGAGGTAGGAGTGGGCGGTCTCCCCGGCCTCGCCCCGCACCTGCCCGTACCGGGTGGTGGCGGTGGGCCCTTCGGCCGCCGCGGCGGGCGCGGCGACCAGCCCCACGACGGCCAGCAGGAGGGCGCCCACCAGCGCGCCTGATCTTGTGAGCGGACCGGACATCGGCACCTCCGAGAGGGGTGACAGCAGAAGTCACCGAAGTCTTCTCGGGGGTACGGCGGTTGGGACCGCGTAAATCACCAGTGCGCGGGTCAGTCCTTGAGCGCGGTGAGGAAGGCCGACCAGGCGGTGCGGCGGAGGAGCAGGACCGGCCCGTCAGGGTTCTTGCTGTCGCGCACGGGGACGGTTTCGGGGAAACCGGGGGCTATTTCTATGCAGTTGCCGCCGTCGTCGTCGCTGTAGCTGCTCTTGATCCAGGTCATCGCGCCGAGTTCGTGGCTGCTCATGCTGCTCGTACCCCTCCAACGCGTCGCTGATCAAAGCGGCGGACTCACCGGGTGACGGGGCATCCGACCTGAGCACATCATAGGTCCGGTTGTGGCGCGCATAGATGGACGGATCGTTGTTGAAATGGCCGCGGTCCAACGACTCCGAGTACACCCAGCGCTCCCCGTCGGGCATCGTGATCAGCGCCATGGAGGTCTTGGGCCGCCGCAGCTCGGCACGGGCGGCCGGGGCGATCTGGATGCGGATGTTGGGGCGGCGCCCCATCGCCAGGAGGTGCGCGCACTGGTCGCGCATCACGGACGCGTTTCCCATCACGTTGCGCAGGCAGCTCTCGTCGAGGATCGCCACGTACAACGGCCCGTCGTCGGACATGAAGCGCCGCTGTCGGCTGAGTCGCGCGTGTACGCGATCCTCCACCTCGTCCGCGCGCGCCGGAAGGCGAGAGAACATCGCCCGCGCGTAACCCGGGGTCTGCAACAAACCGGGGATGACCTGCACCTGATACTCGTACAACTCCACAGCCACCGCATCCATCTCGGCCCGTCGCCGGAACCAGTCCGGATGCTCCACCTGCGGGTACCAGTCGATGCGCCCCCACAACCGCGACAGCACCCCGCCCGTGCCGAGCAGTTCGTCGCAGCTCTTCGCGAAGGACTCCTGCGGCACCCGCGTGCCCGCCTCCACCCGGGCGACGTGGGACCGGTCGCACGGGATGCGGCCCGCCAGCGCCTCCTGGGTGAGCAGCGCGGCCTCGCGGTAGTGCCGCAGCACCTCCCCGAACACCGCCGCCGTACTCGCGGCACCCGCCCCCGCCTCGGCGTTGCGTCGGCTCACGGCGACCCCTCCCCCTCCGTGACAGTGATCCAGTGGCACGCGCGAAGCGTTGATACCGACGGTGCCACTGAGCGACGCTCGACACACCCAGAGTGAGCAAGTGGGCACGGAGAGATCATGATTGAGCGGTTCGCACACGAAATCGAGCGGGGAACGCCCGTCTACGACCCGGAGACGGGCAGGGTCGGCGAGTACCAGGGCAAGGCGGGTCCGTACGCGATGCTGCGGCCGGTCGGCGGGGGCCGGGAGTGGGAGGCCGACGCGGCACGGGTCCGGCCGGCGACCGCCGAGGAGCGGCTGAGCGCGGAGGTACGGGCGGCCAACGTCCGCTCCGGCGCCGGGCGTCACGGGGTGGAGGACCTGAGCCGGCCGCCCGAGCCGGTGCCCGGCTGCGCGGCGTGCGAGGAGTTCGCCGCCCGGCGGGCCCGGGCCCGCGCACGGGCCGACGGGACCGCCGAGACCGACGCGAACGTGCTGCTGCGCCGCCACCGGAGGCGGGACCACGACGGCGAGGCGCCGCTCCCGGTGCGGCGGCTCTTCCGGTACGTGCCGTACACGATCGTGCAGGACCCGTCGGCGCTGCCGGAGTACGAGGCCCGGTGCGTCTCGGGCGGCGAGGCCGACTGCGGGGCCGCGTCCGGGCCCCGCACCGGTCCCGCGGAGGTGGAGGAGTGGCAGCGGCGGCACACGCAGGAGACCCGGCACACCCGCTACCGCCGCACCTTCGCGGACTACGCGGTGCTGGAGCGGCAGGGCTGAGCCGGGCGGGGCGCGGTCAGTCCCCGACCAGTCTCCGCAGCTCGGGAGGGAGGGTCGTGAGGGAATCGGCGGTGACGAGGAGGAAGTCGCCGGGGGCCTCCGCCACGGCGAGGGCGACGGACGGGTCCACGCCCTCGACCGCGTGGGCGGTGACCCGGGTCCGCCGGTCCCCGGGGTCGGGATCGTTCGGGGTGTCGTCGCACGCGGGGCGGACGGCGCTGCCCAGCGGCTCCCCGACCGGGAGGCCGGTCCCGTCCCGGCCCAGGTAACGGCGGCCGTCGTACTCGACGACGTACGCGCAGGACGGCGCGGATCCGGCGGTCTCCCCGGCCGGCTCCGCGCAGCCCGCGGTCACCGCGGCGGCGATCACGGCCGGCAGCACGGCCAGGGCCGTCCTGCGGACGGACGGGGACGGTGTCTTCATCGGTGTGCCTCCTCGGGGAGCCGCGGCCCGGCTCGGGAATCCGTACCTCGGACGCGGCGGGCACCCGGAACGTTCACCCGGCGGAACGGTCGTATCGCCGTTCGAGATGCCATCCGTTCCATTGAAATGTGCCGACACCCGCTGTGTCCGGTCGCGGGCGCGGCATTCCCTTGGTCGGGTCTGTCCCAACTGCGAACGGAGACGCCCCGTGCGAATGACTGACATCCAGCGCTGCGAGGTCCGGCCCGGACGACTCGTCGAGTGGACGCTCAGTCCGGCGACCGTCGAGAGGGCGACCGTCCTGCCCGAGGACTCCCGGCCACCGGCCTACATCCAGGAGTCGCACATCAGGACCGCCCGTTCCGTGCGCGAGGACGGGCTGTTCGTGCCGACCTGGCTGGGCGCGGCCTTCGACCTGCCGGGCCGGGCCGACCTCGACGCGCTCCAGGGGGCACTGCGCGACTGGACGCTGCGGCACGAGACGCTGCGCAGCGGCTTCCGCTGGTCCGGCGCGGCCGGCGACGCGATGCGCCGCTTCACCCTCGACGCCGAGGACGTCTTCCTGCACCGGGCGGAGATCGGCGACTTCCCGGACGCGACGGACCTGGTCCGGCACCTCCAGGAGCGCTTCGACACGACGGCGGACGCGCTGCGCTGGCCCAACCTGATCTACGCGGCGGTCCTGCGGGACGACTCCACCAGCGTGTACCTGGCCTTCGACCACAGCAACGTCGACGCCTACTCGATCTTCCGCATCCCCGCCGAGATCCACGAGCTGTACGCGGCCCGCCTCGCCGGGCTGCCCGCGCGGCGGCCGCCGACCGGCAGCTACGTCGACTTCTGCGAGGCGGAGCGGGCCGACGCGGACCGGATCGACGCGGGCCACGAGACCGTGGCCCGCTGGCGGGAGTTCATCCGCCGCTGCGACGGGCGGCTGCCGTCCTTCCCCGTGGACCTCGGCCTGACGGCCGGCGGCCCGCTGCCCGAGCAGAGGTTCCTGCGCGAGCCGCTGGTGGACGCGGACACCGCCGCCGCGTTCGAGGCGTACTGCCGGCCCTACGGCGGCAGCCTGGTCGGCGTGCTGGCGGCCACCGCGCTGATCGTCCACGAGATCGGCGGGCAGCCCGTCTACCGCACGGTGGTGCCGTTCCACACCCGGCTGAAGTCCCGCTGGTCGGACTCGGTGGGCTGGTACGTCGGCGGGGCGCCGATCGAGGTCCCGGCCGACCGGGCGGGCGACCTGCCCGCCGCCCTGCGGACCGTGCGCGCCGCGCTGCACGAGGCCCGTCCGCTGTCGCGGATGCCGCTCGCCCGGGTGCTGCGGCTGCTCGGCGCGGACTTCCGGCCCACCTCGCCCGACCTGTACTCGATCGTCTCGTTCGTCGACGCCCGCGGCATCCCCGGCGCGGCCCACTGGACCGGCCAGAAGGCGTACGCGCTGCTGCGGGTCTCCTACGGCGACCAGGTGTGCGCCTGGGTGACCCGGCTCCAGGAGGGCCTGTGGTTCGCCAGCCGCTACCCGGACACCGACGCGGCGCACAAGAACCTGCGGCTGTACGCCGAGCGGCTGCGGGACGTGATCACCCGCACCGCCGCCCAGGTCTAGGACCCGTCGTCCAGGAGCCCGATCAGCCGCTCGAAGCGGTCTCGCCAGCGCTGCTCGGACTCCGTCCCGTCCTCCTGGAACTCGTGGGTGAAGCGCAGGGCGCAGCCGTCGCCGTCCCGCTCCAGGTGGAACCTGAGCCGGCCGCCGCCCTCCACCGTGTACTCGGCGACCCGGTCCACGTCCCACGCCGTGATCCGGCCGCCGCCCAGGCCCCGCAGGGCGACCTCGCCGCCGAGCCGGGGCTCCAGCGCGTCGGCGGGCGCGCACCACGCCGTGAGCCCGTCCGGGGTGGCCAGTGCCGGCCAGACCGCCTCCATGGGCCGGGGGAGCCGCACCAGGAAGTGCAGGATGTGCGTGTTCCCGTGGGTCTGGCTGGTGCCCTGTTCGATGGAACCGCTCATGACACCAGCCTGACCCCGGGCCGGGGGATGCGCACGCGTTACGGACGCCGGCCCGGCTCGTCGACGACCGCGCGGCGCAGGACGGCGGTGCTGCTGGTGACGGTGCCCTCCGTCACGTTCTCGTAGTCGTCGGTGGCCACACTGCGCTCACCGAGGAACTCGTACGTCTCCGGGTCGAAGACCCACTCGTCGCGGGTCGGGTTGTCGGGGTCCTGGCGGGTGATCGCCACGCCGCGCCGTCCGACGGCGTCGACCGCCCCCTCCACCACGGTGACGCCGGGGACGCGCGCCACCGCCCGGTAGAGGGCCGCGCCCTGCTCCGGCGGCACGATCGCCGACTGGATCAGGTCCCCGGCCAGGACGAACACGGCCTGGTCGGTGTCCTGGCCGCTGTAGCGCGGGGCCACTTCCCGCAGCCAGTCGTACATCTCGCCGGGGTCGGTGGGCAGGGTGGACAGGTGCCGGAAGCTGGTGCTCACCTCGTGACCGGGCTCTCCGGGTCGGGCGTCCGGGTCCAGGGGCCAGTCTCCCCGCCCGGTCTCGCGCATCAGTCCCTCGCGGGTGCCGTCCACCGAGTGCCAGCTCTCCAGCCGGTGCGGCGGCTGGACCGTCGTCCTCCCGTCCTCGCTCCGCGAGTACGACACCTTGCTGTCCACGTACACGAACTGGTCGTCGCGGATCGTGCCGTAGTCCCGCTCGTGCCCGGCCGCCAGCGCGATGTCCTCCAGCAGCGCGACGGTGGCCCGGCTGGGCGGCCGGGCGCTCGCGTCGCCTCCGGAGGCCGGCAGGAGGACGAAGGCGACGGCGGCGGCCGTTGCCGTGGCCGCAGCGGCGATCGCGGGCCGCAGCCACCGGACGCGCCCGGGGGCGGAAGCGGGCTCGTCGTGCCGGATCTCGGTCATCAGATGCTCCTTGAGGAGTCGGTGACGGCCCGGGGGGAGGTCTCGTTCGGGAAGCTGGTTCATCGGTTTCCCTCCGTCATGGGCCTGGCCGCGGTGGTGCGGTCACCTCTGATCTGTCCGCGGGCGGAGTCGGGTTCCGGTTCTTTCAGGTGTTTCGCGAGTTTTGTCCGGGCGCGGGAGAGCCGGGAGCGCACGGTGCCGACGGGCACGCCGAGCGCCTCGGCGGCGGACGCGTAGTCCAGCCCGGACCACACGCACAGCGCCAGCACCTCGCGCTCGGCGCGCCGCAGCTTCGCCAGGGCCGTGCGGACCAGGGCGAGCCGGATCTCGTCGTCCAGGCGTCCGGCGACCTCGTCGGCGAAGTCCCGTACGGCCGCGTCGCGGGGCAGGCGGGCGACGGCGGCGGCATGGCGCCGGGCGGCCCGGCGGGTGTTGCGCGTGACGTTGGTGGCGATGCCGAGCAGCCAGGGCCGGAGCGAGCCGCCCTCCTCGTCGAGCGTCGCGCGCAGCCGCCAGGCGTCCAGGAAGGTCAGCGAGACGACGTCCTCGGCCACCGTCCAGTCGCCGGTGAGCCGGAAGGCGTGGTTGTAGACGGAGCGTGCGCAGGCGTCGAAGAGGTCGCCGAAGGCGTCGTGGTCCCCCGCGCGGATGCGTGTCCGCAGATTTGTGTCCACGCCCCTTGCCTGTCCGTACGGCGAAGGCCGGTTCCCGTGACCTGGGTCACGGGAACCGGCCTCGCGGTGCGCGGGTCAGAACCCGACGGCCGTCAGGGCGCCGAGGCCCACGTCGGCGTAGGAGTGCTTGCCGGAGACGAAGATGTTCACGCCGTAGTAGTTGAACAGCCAGCAGCCGAAGGCGAGCAGGGCCAGGTAGGCGGCCTTGCGGCCCTTCCAGCCGGCGGTGGCGCGGGCGTGCAGGTAGCAGGCGTAGGCGATCCAGGTGATGAAGGACCAGGTCTCCTTGGGGTCCCAGCCCCAGTAGCGGCCCCAGGCGTCGCCGGCCCAGATGGCGCCCGCGATGATCGTGAACGTCCACAGCGGGAAGACGGCCGCGTTGACGCGGTAGGCGAACTTGTCGAGCGAGGCCGAGGCGGGCAGCCGCTCCAGCACGGAGGTGGCGAAGCTGCCGGGCCTGCCGCCGCCGGCCAGCTTGTTCTCGTAGCTGTCCTTGAACAGGTACAGGACCGTGGAGACCGCGCCGACGTAGAACACCGCGCCGCACACGATGGCGGTGGAGACGTGGATGTACAGCCAGTACGAGTGCAGGGCGGGCACCAGCTGGTCGCTGGCGGTGTACAGCACGGTGACGGCGAGACCGAGGTCGAGCAGGACCGTGGTGATGAGGAACAGGCCGAGCCAGCGCACGTTCTTCTTGAGCGCCAGCAGCAGGAGGTACACGCCGACGGCGACCGTGGAGAAGGTGATGTTGAACTCGTACATGTTGCCCCACGGCGCCCGCTGCACCGACAGGGCCCGCGCGAGCACACCGCCGAACTCGACCAGGAAGGCGAGCACGGTCAGGGAGACGGCGATCCGCCCGTAGAGGTCGCCCCGCTCGTCCCCGCCGTGCGCGCCGGGCCCGTCCGGCACGTCGCGCCGGCCGGCCGCGGCCCGCACGACGACCTTGGGCCGCTCCAGCACGGCGGTCCCGCCGGCCGTCCTCACGGTGACCGCCGGCGCCCCGTCCGCGCCGGGCTTCGCGGTGAGCGCGGCGGCGGTCCGGGCCACCTTGCTGCGGCTGCCGAAGAGCCACTCGGCGATGTAAGCGAAGAAGGCCAGGGTGTAGACGGCCATCGCGGAGTAGATCAGCACGTTGCTGATGCTCGCGAGATTCTCGTTGGTGGCGGCGGCGAGGGTCACTGCTGCTCAGCCCCTTCGGCAGGTACGGCGTGCGGGTCGGGGGAATCGGACGGCGGCGCCGGGCCGTCGTCGGGGTCGGGGGCGCCGGGGGCCCGCTCGTACAGGATCCCGGCGAGGTCGCCGAGCTCCTCGGGGACCTTGGCGGACTCGCTGCGGCCGAGCCCGGCCATCTCCACGACGGTGACGCCGTCGGCGCCCCGGACGGCGCGGACCCAGACGCGGCGGCGCTGGATGAACAGGGAGGCGGCCAGGCCGCCGATCGCGACGAGGGCCCCGGCGAGGGCCCAGCCGCCGCCGGGCTCCTGGACGATCTGGAAGCCGGCCCACTCCTTGACGTCCTTCTCGAAGGTGACCGAGCCGGCGCCGTTCGGGAGCTTCATGGTCTCGCCGGGCATCAGCAGCTTCTTGAACAGCTCGCCCTTGGAGTCCTTGAACTCCTTCATGTTCTTCTTGTCCATCTGGTACACGCTCTGCGGGATGCCGGCGTCGGCCCCCAGGTCGCCGTGGTAGGCGGACAGCGCGAGCACCGGATAGTCCAGCGCGGGGAACTGGGAGAGCATCGTGCCGCTGGCCGAGCCGCCGAAGGTCGGCACGAAGAAGGCGTTGAAGCCGAGCTGCTCCTTCTCGCCCCCGGGGTTGCGGTAGCCGTCGAGGACCTTGACCACGCCGGAGGAGGTGACGTTGGCGTCCAGCGGCAGCAGCGGCACCGCGTCCCGGAAGACGACCTCGCCCTTGCCGTCGCGGACCGTGACGACCGGGGCGTAGCCGTGGCTGACGAGGTAGACCTTGGCGTCGCCGATCTCCAGCGGCTCGTTGACCTTGATCCTGGTCTTCTTCTCCGTGCCGTAGGCGCCCTCGGTGTAGGTGAGGTCGGCCTGGTAGAGGCGCGGGGTGCCCTTGTTGGGGCCGGTGCGCTCGTAGGTGCCGGTGAACTCCTTCAGGTGGAAGCTGAAGGGCACCAGGTCCTCGGTGGCGAAGAGGTTGCCGGACTTGAAGTCGTCGTACTGGGTGAGCGTGTTGGAGAAGCCGCCGCCCTCGACGATCAGCTTGTTGCCCTCGGACTTGAACAGCTGGCCCCAGGCGAAGGCGACCAGCATCACGATCAGGGCGATGTGGAAGGCCAGGTTGCCCAGCTCGCGCAGGTAGCCCTTCTCGGCGGCGACGGCGTCACCGGCGAGGTGGGCGCGGAAGCGGCGCTTCTTCAGCAGGGCGAGCGCGGCCTCGCGGACCTGCTCGGGCTCGGCCACGGTGCGCCAGGTGGTGTACGCGGGCAGCCGGTTCAGGCGCCTGGGCGCGCCCGGCGGGCGGCCCCGGAGCTGGCCGACGAACTGCCAGGTGCGGGGCACGATGCAGCCGATGAGGGAGACGAACAGCAGGATGTAGATCGCGGAGAACCACACCGAGCTGTAGACGTGGAACAGGCCCAGCTTGTCGTAGACGTCGCTGAGCGCCGGGTGGGCCTCGCGGAAGTCGGCGACCTTCGTCTCGTCGACGCCGGTCTGCGGGATCAGCGAGCCAGGGATCGCGCCGAGCGACAGCAGCAGCAGGAGCAGCAGCGCGACCCGCATCGAGGTCAGCTGCCGCCAGAACCAGCGGACCCAGCCGAGGGCGCCGAGCGCCGGCAGCTGGGGGGCCTCGTCGCTGGGGGCGGTGGTGAGCTGGGAGCCCGCGGCGCCCAGCTCCTGGTCCTCGGCGGCGGTCGGGGCCGGGTCGGAGGTGGTCTTGCTCATCGATCAGATCCCCACAGTGAAGCCGTTGGACCAGACCTGCATCTCCTGCACGATGCGGTCCCAGGCGCCGGTCAGCAGCAGCAGACCGGTCACGATCATCATCGTGCCGCCGACCCGCATCACCCAGACGTAGTGCCGCTTGACCCACCCGAAGGCGCCGAGCGCCTTGCGGAAGGCGACCGCGGCGAGCACGAACGGCACGCCCAGCCCCAGACAGTACGCGACGGTCAGGACGGCGCCGCGCCCGGCGCTCGCCTGGTCCAGGGCGAGCGCCTGCACGGAGGCGAGGGTGGGGCCGATGCAGGGCGTCCAGCCGATGCCGAACAGCGCGCCGAGCAGGGGCGCGCCCACCAGCCCGGTCGACGGGCGCCGGTGGAAGCGGAACTCGCGCTGGGTGAGCCAGGGCATCAGGCCCATGAAGAAGACGCCCATGAGGACCATGAGCACGCCGAGCACCTTGGACAGCACGTCCCGGTGCACCTGGAGCGTGTCGCCGAAGTAGCCGAACAGCGCCCCGGAGGAGACGAACACGGCGGTGAAGCCGAGCACGAACAGGGAGGCGCCCGCGACCATCCGGCCGCGCCGGGCCTCGGCGAGGTCGGTGCCGGCGACCCCGGTGACGTAGGAGAGGTAGCCGGGGACCAGCGGCAGGACGCACGGCGAGAAGAAGGAGACCAGCCCGCCGAGCAGCGCGATGGGCAGGGCCACCAGCAGGGCGCCGTTGAGCACCGTGCCGTTGGGGTCCGTGACCGCGGCGAGCGTGGTGAGCGCGGTCACGTCACTTCTCCGCGAGGACCGGCTTGAGCATCTTCAGCAGGCGCTCCTCGCTGAGCGCGGCCAGCGACCGGGCCGCGATCCGCCCGTCCCGGTCGAGGACGAGCGTGGAGGGGACCGTCTGCGGGTTGAGCGTGCCCTTCTCGAAGCGGAGCATCAGCTTGCCGGCCGGGTCGTACAGGCTCGGGTAGGGGATCCCGAAGTCCTCCTCGAAGGCGGCGGCGGCCTTCACGTTGGTGTCCCGGGTGTTGATGCCGACGAACTGCACGCCCTTGCCGGCGTACGCCTTGGACACCTTGGCGAAGTACTTGGCCTCCGCGCGGCAGGGGTTGCACCAGGAGCCCCAGACGTTCAGGACGACGACCTTCCCCTTGTAGTCGGCGACGTCGAGGGTGTCCCCGGTGACGGTCCTGCCGGACAGCTCGGGGGCCGCGGCGCGCTCCCCCCGGGCGACGGTGGCGATGCCGTCGGTGCCGGTGACGAAGTTGGTGTCGCCGCCCCCGCCGGACGTCCCGCCGGAGCTGCACGCGGAGACGAGCAGCGCGGCCACGGCGGCGCCGGCGGCCAGGACGGCGCGGCGGGCGCGGGTCGTGCGGTGCGGGTGATTCGAGCGGTTCGTGCCCTGGGGGGCGCGGCTGGCGGCACTCATGTGAAAAGTTTCGCATGCCCGTTCCAGGGCTCTCGCGCACCCCCCTTGCGGGTGGAAAACCGCATATCAGGCGGCTTTCCCGGCTCCCTCGGCGGTCTTCTCGGCGCCCTTGAGGAACTCCTTCCAGCCGCCGGCCGGCTCCTGCCCGACCTCCAGGGTGCGCAGCTTCGCCAGCACCTCCGGCCGCTGCGCGTCCAGCCAGTCCGTGAGCTGCCGGAACGAGACCAGCCGGACGTCGCCGCCCTTCTCCTTCTCCCGCGCGATGTGCCGGAACGCCTCCTCGACGGCGTCCATGTAGATGCCGCCGTTCCACTGCTCGAAGTGGTTGCCGATGAAGAGCGGCGCCCGGTTCGTCTCGTAGGCCCGGCGGAAGCCCTGGATGTAGGACCGGGCGGCCTGCTCCCGCCAGGCCGGGTGGCGGTGGGCGGGGGCGTTCGTGGAGTTGAGCGACTGGTTGGCGAGCATGTTGTAGTCCATCGACAGGACCTCGAACGAACGACCGGGGAAAGGTATCTGCTGGAGGGGCAGGTCCCAGATCCCCTGCCGCTTCACCGGCCACACCTGGCGTCCGCCGGGCGAGGAGGCGTCGTAGCGCCAGCCGAGCTCCCGCGCGGCGGGCAGCAGGTTGTCCTGGCCGAGCAGGCAGGGCGTGCGGCCGCCGACGAGCTCCTTGTCGTAGTCGAACGGCAGCGCCGGCAGATCGGTCCAGCCGGTGTTGGTGCGCCACCGCGTCACGAAGGACCGGGCCTGGTCGATCTCGCTGCGCCACTGCCGCGGCGTCCAGCGGCCGACCGAGCCGGGGCCGTCGCCGCAGAAGTGGCCGTTGAAGTGGGTGCCTATCTCGTGGCCCTCCAGCCAGGCGCGGCGCAGGTTCCTCAAGGTGTCCTTGATGTGCGCGTCGGTGAGGTAGCCGATGTCGGAGGCGCCGCGCGGGTTGTTCGGCGGGTCGTACAGGCGCTTCTTCGACTCGGGCAGCAGGTACAGGCCCGAGAGGAAGAAGGTCATGCTCGCGCCGTGCTCGCGGGCGAGGTCCAGGAAGCGCGGGAAGAGGCCGTTGCCGACCTCGCCGGCCCCGTCCCAGGAGAAGACGACGAACTGCGGCGGCCGCTGCCCCGGCTCCAGCGGGACGGGGGCGGCGGGCTGGTGGGGCTGCCTGCCGGTGTAGGAGGTGGAGCCGTCGCCGAGGAGCCGGGCGGTGGGCGCGGGCTTCGGACGGGTGCCGGGCCGGCCGCCGCCGGAACCGCCGGCGTGCGTCGAGCCGTCCGGCCCGGTGGGGCCGCCGCAGCCCGCCAGCGACACGGCGGTCGCGGCTCCGGCACCCGCGCCGAGCCCGAGCATTCCCCTGCGGGTGAGAGTGCGCATCGCATCCCCGTTCGTCACGTCCTTGGGTGGTCACCCAGTCAGAGGAGGTGACGAACGGGGAGGTTCCTCGCTTTCGCACACGTTTCGCAGCGGGGTCACGTACGTGTGAGGAGCGTCACGGGGGCGTGACGGGGGGTGCGTCAGAGGGTGCTGCGTCAGGGGGTGTGTGACGGGGGGTGCGCGACGGGGGCGCGTCGGTCACGCCCCGAAGGCCTTGCCCTTCCCCTTCACCGGCTTGGCGCCGGCCAGGAGGTGGGGCGGGACGAGATCGCGGGCCGGCTCGGAGTAGCCGACGGACACGATCCGGTCGCCCTGGAAGGTGAAGGTCGTCAGGGAGGCGAGCGTGCACTGCCGCCGGCGCGGGTCGTGCCACAGCCGCCGCCGCTCGACGTAGGACCGCACGATCCAGATCGGCAGCTGGTGGCTGACCAGCACCGCCTCGTGCCCGCGCGCCCGGTCCTTGGCCGTGTGCAGCGCGGCCGTCATGCGCACCACCTGGTCGACGTACGGCTCGCCCCAGGACGGCCGCACCGGGTTGACCAGGTGCCGCCAGTTGCCCGGGCGGCGCAGCGCCCCGTCGCCGACGCCGAAGGTCTTGCCCTGGAAGACGTTGTCGGCCTCGATGAGCCGCTCGTCGGTGTTCAGCTCCAGGCCGTGCGCCTTGGCGATCGGCGTGGCCGTCTCCTGCGCCCGCTCCAGCGGGGAGGCCGCGACGTACGTCACGTCCCGCGGGGCCAGGTGCTCGGCGACCCGCTCGGCCATCCGCACGCCCAGCTCGGAGAGGTGGTAGCCGGGCAGCCGGCCGTACAGGATGCCGTCCGGGTTGGCGACCTCGCCGTGCCGCATCAGGTGGACGACAGTGATGTCGGTGCCGGCGCTCATGCGGTCGCCTCCGCAGCCGCCCGGGCCGCCGCCGGAAGGGCGTCGGCGATCCGCTCCAGGGCCCGCTCGTCGTGCGCGGCGGACACGAACCAGGACTCGAAGGCCGACGGCGGCAGGTAGACGCCGCTCGCGAGCATCGAGTGGAAGAACGCGTTGAAGCGGAAGGCCTCCTGCTCCTTGGCGTCCGCGTAGGTGCGCACCGGCCGGTCGGTGAAGAAGACGGAGAACATGTTGGAGGCGTTCTGCAGCGTGTGCGCGACGCCCTCCTTGGTCAGCGCCTCGGAGACGAGGGACCGGATCCGCGCGGAGGCGGCGTTGACCCTGTCGTAGGCGGCGTCGTCGAGGAGGCGCAGCTGGGCGAGGCCGGCGGCGGTGGCGACGGGGTTCCCGGAGAGGGTGCCGGCCTGGTACACCGGCCCGGCCGGGGCGAGGTGGCCCATCACGTCGGCGCGCCCGCCGAAGGCCGCGGCGGGGAAGCCGCCGCCCATGACCTTGCCGAAGGTCATGAGGTCGGGCCGCACCCCGTCGATGCCGTACCAGCCGGCCCTGCTGGTGCGGAAGCCGGTCATCACCTCGTCGGAGATGTAGAGCGCGCCGTGCTCGGCGCAGACGTCCTTGAGCCCCTGGTTGAACCCGGGCAGCGGCGGCACGACGCCCATGTTCCCGGGCGAGGCCTCGGTGATCACGCAGGCGATCTCGCCGGGGTGGGCGGCGAAGGCCGCGCGCACCGCGTCGAGGTCGTTGTACGGCAGCACGATCGTGTCGCCGGCCTGGGCGCCGGTCACGCCGGGCGTGTCCGGCAGCGCGAAGGTCGCCACGCCGCTGCCGGCCGAGGCGAGCAGCGAGTCGACGTGCCCGTGATAGCAGCCGGCGAACTTGATCACCTTGGAGCGGCGGGTGAAGCCGCGGGCCAGCCGGATCGCCGACATCGTCGCCTCGGTCCCGCTGGAGACGAGCCGCACCTGCTCCAGCGGCTCGATCCGGGCGACCATCTCCTCGGCGAGCGCGACCTCGCCCTCACCGGGCGTGCCGAAGGACGTGCCGCGGGCCACGGCCTCCTGGACGGCGGCGATCACCTCGGGGTGGGCGTGCCCGAGGATCATCGGCCCCCAGGAGCAGACCAGGTCGACGTACTCGCGGCCGTCGGCGTCGGTCAGGTACGGACCGGTGCCGGACACCATGAACCGGGGCGTACCGCCGACGGCGCGGAAGGCGCGCACCGGGGAGTTCACGCCGCCCGGCGTCACGGCCGTCGCACGGTCGAACAGCGCCTGCGAGGCTGGGGCTTCGTACGGATATGCCAGTTCGCTCATGACCTGCGACTTCTCCGACCTTCTTCGTCTTGCGGGTTCACGGACTCCGGTTGCCAGTGACCTGTTCAGGGTAGGCCAGGGGCACGGGGCGCAGCGGGGCGCTCCGGGCCGACCGCCCCTACCGGTCCGCCGCCGTCTGCGAGACTGGTCCCTGATACACACAGCTCGAACGGCCCATGGCGGTCAGAGGCCGAGGAGCTCCCCGCGCGGGTGGTCCGCCGTACGTTTCGGCGAGCGGCCGTGGGGGAGGTCACTGACACGATGATCGGGTTGCGCGGCGGGGGCCACGCGTCCTAGAAAAGCAGTCGGGTGGAGATATGCATCGCGGTGGCGGACTGGGCGAGGGGACCGATGACCTGGGTCCTCGACGTGCCCGGCGGGGAAGGCACCGGCGCGACGCGGAGGACACGAACGAAGCACGTCAGACGCAGGGTCTTCCGAATGAACCCGAGCGGGTCGACCGACGTATGGACGATCGACGTACGGACGACCGGCGCGTGGACGGACGGATCGACCGTCCCGGGTCGGGGAGCAGGAATGGTGGTCGGGTGGGGGTGACGTACAAGTACTTCGGCGCGCCGGACGGCGCGACGGCGGCCCGCGTCCCGATCTCGATGCGTCCCGAGGAGCTCGGCGGCGACGAGCTCGGCATGAACGGCATGTTCACCAAGATCAAGCCGGAGACGATGGCGGCCATGGTGCTGACCGGCATCGAGGGCGTCCCCCTGCACAAGGTCCCGCCGCTGGAGCTGGTCGTCCTGCACCCGGACTACGCCGTGGTCAAGCTCCCCATGACCGTCGTCGACCCGCTGCGCGGCATCGGCGAGGAGGCGGTGGGCGCGGCGGCGTTCATCTGGTCGACGGTGCCGGACCGCGGGGGCCCGCGGGACGCCTTCAACGTGTACCAGCTGCTCCACGAGTGGCAGGACTTCTCGCACCGGCTGCACGAGGCGGGGCACCAGCCGTACTGCCTGGTGTGGCCCTGAGCCGCGTCCCCGCGCGGCCGGGAGGCCGGTGACGGGGCCGGGCAGAGGCGCCCGGCCGGCCGCCGGGCCCGTCCCGCCGGTGCGGGACGCGGTCGTGGCCGCCGGACGGCCGGGGCCGGTGACGCTCCCGGCGCGGACCGCGGTCCGCCGTCCCGGGTGAACGGCCCCGAGTCCGGCAGTCCGCCACCGGCGGTTCGCAGGAGAGCGCGTGCGCGGGCCCGTGAGGTCCGGCGCCGCCGCCTGCCCGCCCCGCCCCGGCTCCTCCGCCGCCCCGGACGCCGTCCGGGCCCGGTACGGCCGGCACGGCAGGACCGTGGAGATCACCAAGTTGAACGAGCCGAGCGCCCGGCTCCACGCGGCGCTCGGCGGCGGGCTCGCCGGGCGGCGCCGACGGACGCGCGCCGCCGTCGCCCGGCGGCGCGCGTCCGTCCGGGCCGCGGCCGGCCCCCCGTGCCGGCCGCGGCCCCGCCTCAGCAGCAGCCGCCCGCGACCACCGGGTCCTGGGCGGCGGCGCCGGGCTGCCGCGTGGCCGCGGTGCCGGCATCGATGTCGGTGCCGGTGCCGGAGAGGCCGGTGCAGCAGGTGCTGTCCGGCTGCCGGGCGAGGGTGCCGGCGTCGGCCTTCACCACGTAGACCTCCCAGGGCTCGCGGCCGGGGCCGTGCACCCAGACCTTGTCCTGGAGGGCGTAGCAGCAGGCGGTGTCGCGCTCCTCGGCCGTGGCGAGGCCGGCCCCGGCGAGGCGGGCGGTGGCGGCGGCCACGTCCTCGGTGGAGCCGACCTCGACGCCGAGGTGGTCCAGGCGGGTCTCCTCGTCCGCCGCGCCCTCGATGAGGACGAGCTTGAGCGGGGGCTCGGCGACGGCGAAGTTGGCGTAGCCGTCGCGGAGCTTGGCCGGCTCGGTGCCGAACAGCTTGCGGTAGAAGGCGACCGACGCGGCGAGGTCGGGGACGCGCAGGGCGAGTTGGACGCGGGACATGGCGTTCCTCCTGGGGACGGGACGGGGTGCCGTCGGCACGTGCACGGCATCCCTCTGTTTCGACATGTGTCGATGTGCTGCACGTGCCAGCATGCCACTTGCTTCGGCAATCATCAATATAGACAGAGGTCGAATCCAGACGGGGCCACGAGGATTTGATTCGACGTGTGTCAACATAGACACATGTCGAACACGAAGGTGCTGCCGCTGCTCCGGCCCGAGGTCTCCGGTTCCTCCGCGGAGCCGTGCTGCCCGCCGCTGACCGAGCGCCCGTTCACCGCCGAGGAGGCCGAGACGGCCGCGCGGATGTTCAAGGCCCTGGGCGACCCCGTGCGCCTGCGGCTGTTCTCCGCCGTCGCCTCCCACGAGGGCGGCGAGGCGTGCGTGTGCGACATCTCCGACGTCGGCGTCTCCCAGCCGACCGTCTCGCACCACCTCAAGAAGCTGAGGGAGGCCGGCCTGCTCACCTCCGAGCGGCGCGGCACCTGGGTGTACTACCGCGTCGAGCCGTCCGTGCTGGCCGCGATGGGCAGGCTGCTGTCCCTCGCGCCGGCCACGGCCTGACCGGGCCGAGGAGAGGCCACCGTGCCCGAGAGCACCCTGCCCGGACCGGCCGCGCCCGCCGGCGTGACGGCCGCCCCGATGACCGCCGCGCACGCCGGCGAGGTCCTGGCGATCTACCAGGCGGGCATCGACGAGGGCGACGCGACCTTCGAGACGGCCGCGCCGAGCTGGGAGGCGTTCGACGCCGGCAGGCTCCCCGGGCACCGCTTCGTCGGCCTGGACGCCCGCGGGACGGTCCTCGGCTGGGTCGCCGCCTCCCGGGTCTCCGACCGCTGCGCCTACGCCGGTGTCGTCGAGCACTCCGTGTACGTCCGCCCCGGCGCCCGGGGCCGCGGGGTGGCCGCCACGCTGCTGACGGCGCTGATCGACTCCACGGAGGCGGCCGGGATCTGGACGATCCAGTCCGGCGTCTTCCCCGAGAACACCGCCAGTCTCGCGCTGCACGCGCGGGCCGGCTTCCGCGTCATCGGCACGAGGGAGCGCATCGGCCGCCACCACGGCCGCTGGCGCGACGTCGTCCTCCTCGAACGCCGCAGCCCCGTCGTCGTGTGACCGGCTGAGGCGCCGTACCCCGTCGGGCGACCGGCGGGGGCGCCGTACCCCGTCGGCCGTCGTCGGGTGACCGGCGGGGACCCCGCACCCGGCCCGCCGTCACCAGGCGACCGGCGAAGACGCCACGCCCCGCCCACCGTCACCGGACGACCGGCAGGGACCCCACACCCCGCCCACCGTCACCGGACGACCGGCAGGGACCCCACACCCCTCCGGCCCCTCCGGCCCCGCCGGTCCCGCGGATCCGTCCGGCCCGTGCTCACGCGCTCACGCGCTCACGCGCCCCCGTCGGCCGCGCACCCGCTCACGGTGAACCCGATCACCGTCCCGCCCCCGTCCCGCCGGTGGGCGAACGGGGCTCCGCCGTGCGCCAGCGCCACCTCCTGGACGATCGACAGGCCCAGGCCGGAGCCCGGCAGGGAACGGGCGTCGGCGGCGCGGTAGAAGCGGTCGAAGACGCGCTGGAGGTCGTCGTCGCAGATGCCCGGACCCCGGTCGAGGACCTCGACGCGGAGGGTGCCCGGCCGGGCGGGTCCGGCCACCACGATCTCGATCGGGGCCCGGCCGCCGCGGTCGAACTTCACCGCGTTCTCCACGAGGTTGGACAGCGCCCGGGTGAGCATGCCGGGCCGCCCGGTCGTCACCGTCTCGCCGCTGGCCCGGACGGTGATCCGGCGCCCGCTGCGGCGCCGGGCGAGGGCCGCCACGTCCTCGGCGAGACCGGCGAGGTCGACCCGCTGCGGCGCCTCGCTGTCGGACTGCCCGGCGGCGAGGTCGACGAGCTCGTTGACCAGGTCGGTCAGTTCGAGCGCCTCCTGGGCCAGGTCCGCGACCAGTTCCTCGCGCGTGCCGGGCGGGAGCTCGTCGATGCGGCGCAGCAGGGAGATGTTCGTCCGCAGCGAGGTCAGCGGGGTGCGCAGTTCGTGACCGGCGTCCTGGACCAGGCGGCGCTGGTCCTCCTCGGACTGGGCCAGGCGCCCCAGCATGCGGTCGAAGGCACGGCCCAGGCGGCCCACCTCGTCGTAGCCGGTGACCGGCACCTGGACGCCGAGCCGGCGGGTGCGGGCGACGTCCTCGGCGGCGGAGGTCAGCACGACCAGGCGGCGCGTGATGCGCCGGGCCAGCCACCAGCCGAACAGGCCGGCGCCGGTCACCACGGCCGCCATCAGGACCAGCGTGCGCCGCTGGAGCGCCCGCAGCAGGTCCTCCGTGTCGCTGAACTCCTGCGCGACCTGCACGGCGCCCTGCCGGTCGCCGAGCGCGACGGTCGCCACGCGGTACACGTCGTCGCCGACGTCGACGTCCTTGTGCTGGGTCAGCAGCCCGGCGACGGCGGCGCCCGCGACCCGGCGGTCGGCACCGGTCACCGGCAGCCCCGGGCTGCCCGGGTCCGCGATCCGGCCGTCCGGGCCGAGCACCTGCACGTCGGTGCGGGCGGGCCGCACGAGGTCGTGACCGGGCGCGGAGGAGAGGAAGTCGCCCGGGGTCATGCGGTTGCGCCGGACCTCGTTGCGCAGGTCCTGCACCACCTCGTCGAACACCGTCTGCTGGTCGACCCGCACCAGCCGGGCCGCGGCGCTGTAGGACAGGATGCCGACGAGCACCGTGACGGCCGCCGTGACCGTGGCGAACGACACCGCGAACGTGGTCCGCAGCGACAGCAGGTGGGGCCGCCGCAGGGCCGGCAGCCACCGCGGACGGGCGGGCACTCAGTCCTCCCGCAGCACGTAACCCACGCCGCGCACCGTGTGGATGAGCTGCGGAGCGCCCGGCTCGTCGAGCTTGCGGCGCAGGTAGCCGACGTAGACGGCGAGGTTCTTGGAGCCGGGGCCGAAGTCGTAGCCCCAGATGCGGTCGTAGATGGTCGAGTGGTCCAGGACGATGCCCGCGTTGCGGACCAGCAGTTCCAGCAGCTCGAACTCGGTGCGGGTCAGCTCCAGCTCCCGCCGGCCCCGCCAGGCCCGGCGCGCCCGCGGGTCCATGCGGATGCCGGCGGCCTCGACGAGGTGCTCGGGGAGGGCGGCGGGGGCGGCCACCGCGGAGGGCCCGGGCGCCGCGGGGCCGGCCGGGGACACGGGGGACGCGGACGCCGCGGGGCCCGCCGGTGACGCGGCCGGCTCGGGGGCGCCCGGCTCCCCGGAGCGCCCGGCGGGCTCCGGGGTACGCCGCGGGGCCTCCGGCGGGGCGGTGCCGGGGTCGGCGGGCGCCGGGCCGGTGCGGCGCAGCAGGGCGCGCAGCCGGGCGAAGACCTCCTCGACGTCGAACGGCTTGACGACGTAGTCGTCGGCGCCCGCGTCCAGACCCGCGATCCGGTCGGCGGTCTCCACGAGCGCCGTCAGCATCAGGATCGGCGTGCGGTCGCCCTCGGCGCGCAGCACGCGGCACACCTGGAGCCCGTCGATGCCGGGCATCATCACGTCCAGCACGAGGACGTCCGGACGGCTGCGGTGGGCCTGGGCCAGCGCCTCGACGCCGTCGGCGACCGCCGTGACCCGGTAGCCCTCCAGCGTCAGGGCGCGCTCCAGGGCGTGGCGGATGGCGCGGTCGTCCTCGGCGAGCAGAACTGTCTGGGGCACGCGTCCAGTGTGCCAAGGCGCCCGGGCGGCGTGATCGGGTGCGTCGCGCCCGGGCGGCCTTCTTACTGCGCTCTCACCCTCGGGCCCGGGCGACCCGGGAGGCGTGCGTCGGCGCGTCCGGCACGTCGGCCGGCCGGCCGGTCGCGAACTCCTTGCGCAGCACGGGCACGACCTCCTCGCCGAGGATGTCGATCTGCTCCAGCACGGTCTTCAGCGGCAGGCCCGCGTGGTCGATCAGGAAGAGCTGCCGCTGGTAGTCGCCGGCGTACTCGCGGAAGGCCAGCGTCTTCTCGACGACCTGCTGCGGGGAGCCGACGGTCAGCGGGGTCTGGGCCGTGAACTCCTCCAGCGACGGCCCGTGCCCGTACACCGGCGCGACGTCGAAGTACGGCCGGAACTCGCGCACCGCGTCCTGCGAGTTGCGCCGCATGAACACGTGCCCGCCGAGCCCGACGACCGCCTGCTCGGGCGTGCCGTGGCCGTAGTGCGCGTACCGCTCCCGGTACAGCTCGACCATCCGCCGGGTGTGGTCGGCGGGCCAGAAGATGTTGTTGTGGAAGAAGCCGTCGCCGTAGTACGCGGCCTGCTCGGCGATCTCCGGGGAGCGGATGGAGCCGTGCCAGACGAACGGCGGTACGCCGTCCAGCGGGCGGGGCGTGGCCGTGAAGCCCTGCAGGGGCGTGCGGAACCGGCCCTCCCAGTCGACGCCCTCCTCGCGCCACAGCCGGTGCAGCAGGGCGTAGTTCTCGATCGCGAGCGGGATGCCCTGGCGGATGTCCTGCCCGAACCAGGGGTAGACCGGCGCGGTGTTGCCGCGGCCCAGCATCAGGTCGACCCGGCCGTCGGCCAGGTGCTGGAGCATCGCGAAGTCCTCGGCGATCTTCACCGGGTCGTTGGTGGTGATCAGGGTCGTGGCCGTGGACAGGACCAGCCGCTCGGTGCGGGCGGCGATGTACCCGAGCATGGTGGTCGGCGACGACGGCACGAACGGCGGGTTGTGGTGCTCGCCGGTCGCGAAGACGTCGAGCCCGGCCTCCTCCGCCTTGAGCGCGATCGCGACCATGGCCTTGATGCGCTCCCGCTCGGTCGGCGTCCGGCCCGTGACCGGGTCCGGCGTCACGTCGCCCACGCTGAAGATCCCGAACTGCATGGTCGCTCACCCTCCGCAGGTTGTTTACTGTTCAACCATACCTGCGGGGGGCGCATTCCCGGGACTGGCCCGTGCGGGACACCCTCCCGGGACCGGACCCGCGCGGGAGCCGATCCGGGTCCGCCCTGCGCGGGACACACGTCCCGGGCCACCCCGCGCGGAGGCTGATCCCGGTCCGCCCCACGCGGAAGCCGATCTCAGTCCGCCCCGCGCGGAAGCCGATCCCCCGGCCACCCCACACGGGGCGCATACCCCGGACCACCCCCGTGCGGGACACCCTCCCCGGCCCACCCCGCACAGGGTTCACGTACGACCACCCCCTGCGCAGCCGCCCCCGCACGGCTCAATCCCCCGGCCGCTCCCAGGAAGGGTCGCGCCCCGTCGCCGCCAGGAGCTGCTCGAAGCGGCCCGCGTCCCGCGCCACCGGCACCGGATCGGCGAAGAAGCCCATCCGCCGGGCCGTCGGCGCCATCTCGGCCACCGCCTCGTCGAGGGTGTCCAGGACACCGGCGTCCGGCAGGTACGTCCGGCCGGTCGCGCGCGCCAGGTCCCAGGCGTGCACGGTCAGGTCGAGCAGCGCCATGCAGCCCACCGTCCGGGCCGGCAGGCCCATCCCCCCGGTGGTGCCCTCCTCGGCCCCCGGCGCGGACCAGGCCGCCACCAGCCGCGCCGCCGCCCCGGCGAACTCCTCCCGCCAGTCGCCGCCCGCGCCCACCCGGTCCGGCGTGCGGGAGAAGTCCGCCGGCTGCTTCGCGGCCAGCGCCCGGAACTCCACCACCACGTGGAACAGGTGGTTCACCAGGGCCCGCACGTCGTAGTCGCCGCACGGCGTCGGGGCCGCCAGGGCCTCGTCCGGGATGCCCCGCACCACGGGCACCGCCCGCTCGGCGGCCGCGCCGAGCAGCACACCGAGCGAGGGCGCCCGCGTCGCCCCCGGCACACCTCCCGGGGCTCCGCCCTCCTGCCCACGCACCACGGTCTCGTTCTCGTACGTCATGCCGCGACCGTACGGACGGCACCGCCGCCGGGGCTTGAAAAAACGCGACAGGCGGGCGGGACCGCGGACCCGGCGGCACCGGACGGCACCCGGCGGCACCGGACGGACCCGGGCGGGCCCGGGGTGCCACCGCATACGATCCGGCCATGGCCGCTCCCCGACGCGACACCCGCGGCATCGTCGACGCCCCCGGCCTCCTCGCCCGCGTCCGCTTCCGCCGCCACACGCCGGCCGAACCGCTGCGCCCCTACCTGGAGCACTACTGGCTCATCGACTGGGACCTGACGGAGCCGTACGTCTCCCACGTGGTCCCGCACCCGAGCGTGAACATCGTCTTCCAGCGGTTCGAGGGACGCGAGCCCTTCGGCGAGGTCGCCGGGATCGGGCTCGGCCTGTTCACGCATGAGCTGCGCGGACGCGGACGGGTGTGCGGCGTCCAGTTCCGGCCCGGCGGCTTCCGCCCCTTCGCGCCCGGGCGCGCGGTGTCCGGCTGGACCGGGCGGCGCGTGCCGCTGGCCGAGGCGTACCCGGGGACGGACCCGGACGTCGACGCCGTCCTCGGCCCCGACGGCGAACGGGACCGCGTGGCCGCCCTGGACGCCTTCCTGCTGCGCCACGGGCCGCGGCCCGACCCCCAGGCCGCCCTCGCGATGGCCCTGGCCGACCGGATCCGCCGCGACCGCACCATCCGCCGCGTCGGCGACTTCGCCCGCTCCGAGGGCATGTCGGTCCGGTCCGTGCAGCGCCTGTTCGCCGAGTACGTCGGCGTGGGCCCCAAGTGGGTCATCCTGCGCTACCGCGTCCACGACGCCCTGGAGCGGGCCGAGTCGTCCTCCGGCACGGACTGGGCCGCGCTGGCCGCCGACCTCGGCTACGCCGACCAGGCCCACCTCGTCAGGGACTTCACGGCGACGGTGGGCGTGCCGCCGACGGCGTACGCGCAGAGCGTGCGCTGACGGGCCCGCGGGGAACCGGCGGGCGTCAGGCGACGCGAAGGACCATCGGCGCCCGGCCCGGTCCGGCCGGGCGTGCGCGGGCACCGCGGCCGGCCCGGGGCGCCGCGCGCGCCGGTCGAGCGCGCGAGCCGCCGGGATCCTCCCGGCCCGTCCGCCCCGTGGACGGGGCCCGGACAGCTCACGGCCCGTCACCTACGCTGGACGGCGACCACCGGCCCACCGCCTCACCCGCCCAGGAGCAGCCCATGGCCACCGCCGCACCGCCCGCCGCCTCCCGCATCGCCGTCGTCACCGGTGCGAGCAGCGGCATCGGGGCCGCCACGGCCCGGCAGCTCGCCGCGGCCGGCTACCGCGTCGTCCTCACCGCACGCCGCAAGGACCGCATCGAGGCGCTCGCCGAGGAGATCACCCGGGCCGGCCACTCGGCCACCGCGTACGCGCTGGACGTCACCGACCGCGCCGCCGTCGACGAGTTCGCGACCGCCTTCCGGACGATCGGCGTCCTCGTCAACAACGCGGGCGGCGCGCTGGGCGCCGACCCGGTCGCCACCGGCGACCCGGACGACTGGCGCCGCATGTACGAGACGAACGTCCTCGGCACCCTCAACCTCACCCAGGCCCTGCTCCCCAAGCTGATCGCCAGCGGCGACGGCACGGTGGTCGTGGTGTCCTCCACCGCCGGCCACGCCACGTACGAGGGCGGCGCGGGCTACGTCGCCGCCAAGCACGGCGCCCACGTCCTCGCCGAGACCCTCCGCCTGGAGATCGTCGGCCAGCCGGTGCGGGTCGTCGAGATCGCGCCGGGCATGGTCAGGACGGACGAGTTCGCCCTGACCCGCTTCGGCGGCGACGCCCAGAAGGCCGCGAAGGTCTACGAGGGCGTCGCCGACCCCCTCACCGCCGACGACGTCGCCGACACCATCACCTGGGCGGTCACCCGCCCCAGCCACGTCAACATCGACCTCCTGATCGTCCGCCCCCGCGCCCAGGCGTCGAACACGAAGGTGCACCGGGAGACGCGCTGACGGGCGTCAGCCCTTCACGCAGACGACCTGCTTGAGCTTGGCCACGACCTGGACGAGGTCCCGCTGCTGGTCGATGACCTGCTCGATCGGCTTGTAGGCGCCCGGGATCTCGTCCACGACGCCGGAGTCCTTGCGGCACTCCACGCCCCGGGTCTGCTCCTCCAGGTCCTTCGTCGTGAACCGGCGCTTGGCCGCGTTGCGGCTCATGCGCCGGCCGGCGCCGTGCGAGGCCGAGTTGAAGGACTTCTCGTTGCCGAGGCCCTTCACGATGTACGAACCCGTGCCCATCGAGCCGGGGATGATCCCGTACTCGCCCGAGCCCGCGCGGATCGCGCCCTTGCGGGTCACCAGCAGGTCCATGCCCTCGTACCGCTCCTCCGCCACGTAGTTGTGGTGGCAGGAGATCTCCGGCTCGAAGACCGGCTTCGCCTTCTTGAACTCCTTGCGGACGACGTCCTTCAGCAGCGCCATCATGATCGAGCGGTTGTACTTGGCGTACTCCTGCGCCCAGAACAGGTCGTTGCGGTACGCCGCCATCTGCGGGGTGTCCGCGACGAAGACGGCGAGGTCCCGGTCGACCAGGCCCTGGTTGTGCGGGAGCCGCTGGGCGACGCCGATGTGGTGCTCGGCGAGTTCCTTGCCGATGTTGCGGGAACCGGAGTGCAGCATCAGCCAGACAGAGCCGGATGTATCCGTGCAAACCTCGACAAAATGGTTCCCGCCGCCGAGCGTTCCCATCTGCTTTCCGGCCCGGTCGTGACGGAATCTGACCGTTTCGGCGACCCCGCCGAACCGCCGCCAGAAGTCGTCCCACCCGCCCGTCGCGAGACCGTGGAACCGCCCCGGATCGACCGGCTCGTCGTGCATCCCCCGCCCCACCGGGATCGCCTGCTCGATCCTCGACCGCAGGCGGGAGAGATCGCCCGGCAGGTCGTTGACGGTGAGGGAGGTCCGGACCGCCGACATGCCGCAGCCGATGTCGACGCCCACCGCGGCCGGGCACACCGCGCCGCGCATCGCGATGACGGAGCCGACCGTCGCGCCCTTGCCGTAGTGCACGTCCGGCATCACGGCCAGGCCCTTGATCCACGGCAGGGTCGCGACGTTCCGGAGCTGCTGCATCGCCCCGTCCTCGACCGACGCCGGGTCGGCCCACATGCGGATGGGCACCTTCGCACCCGGCACCTCGACGTACGACATATCGTCCTCGTTCCCCCGGAAAACAACAGAAAGCGGTGAAGCGCAAAACCGGTGCCAAGGTCGACGAAAAGGGATGACGGACCGGCGTCCACGGCAGTGCGTGCGATACACATTGTCTCCAGGGGACGCCCCCGTGCGGCAAGCGATTAACCAGCGGGGACACTGGATCATCCGGACAACGGACACCGTCGAGAGGAGCCTCACCGTGCAGCGGAAGGCGTACGTACCCGGCGTCGCCGCGCTCCTCGCGGTCCTGCTGGCCGGCTGCACCGGCGGCTCGGGCGACGGCGGCGTGACGGACGACGCCAACCCGGGCGACGCCGGCCAGGCGACCGCGGCGGCGGAACCGGGCCGGTACCGCACCCTGCCCGAGCCCTGCGGCGCGGTCGGCAGCGAGAGCCTCGACGAACTCCTGCCCGGCGTGCGGGAGATGACCGACGAGGAGCAGCGCGAGAAGGCGTACGCGGGCCAGGCGACCCTCACGTACGACACCGACCGCAAGGTCGGCTGCCGCTGGAAGGTGGAGTCGGCGAACGCCACCGACCACCTGTTCGTCGACTTCGAGCGGGTGGTGTCGTACGACACCGCCGTCAGTGACGACAGCCAGGCCGAGCAGCTGTTCGCTGAGAAGGCGGCGGACGCCGAGCTGCCCGTGCCGGCGGTGACGGACTCCGTCGGCACGGACTCCGGTTCCCCCGCCGCCCCCAGCGGCTCGCCCTCCGCGTCGGCCTCGCCCTCGTCCTCGGCGTCCCCGACCGGTTCGGGCACGGCCTCCTCGTCCTCGTCCTCCTCGGTCACCCCGGCCGACCTCCAGCCCCGGCTGCTGGAGGACCTCGGCGACGAGGCGTTCCTCGACGACGAGCTGAGCAGCTCGGGTTCGACGGCCAAGCAGCGCACGGTGACTGTGGCGTTCCGCACGTCGAACGTGATCGTGACGATCGAGTACGCGGAGCAGCCGGTCACGGTCGGCGTGGTCCCGGACAGCAAGGAAATGCAGGACAGGGCCCGGAAACTGGCCGCGCGGCTGGCGGATTCGCTGGGCGGCTGAGCCACCTCGACGGGTGTGGCGCGCGCGTCCGCGAAGCCGGCGAAGGCCGTCCGCTCGGCTGACGCACCGCGTACCGTGACCCCTCGGACCCGTTCCGGACCGCAGGAACCACGAGTGTCATGAGTGAAGGAACCATGCGACGAGCACAGCGAGACCTGCCCCACCAGCGAGCGAAGCGTCTGACCCGCGTCCTTGTCTGCGCGGCCGCCGTCCCCGTGATGCTGGTGGCAGCCGGCTGCTCCTCGGACTCCGGCTCGGACGGCGGGGACAAGCCGGAGAACGCCGCCGCGTCGGCGTCCGCGAGCCCGTCGCCGACCGTGCGGCCCGCGGCGTACGACACGCTGCCCGAGCCGTGCGACGTGCTGGCGGAGAAGACGCTGGACGACCTCGTCCCGAAGGCCAAGTCCGGCAAGGAGGGCACGTCGGACGACCTGTCGACGCGTGCCGGCTGCTCGTGGAGCAGCCTGGACAACAACGGGGTGAAGGGCTCGCAGTTCCGCTGGCTGAACGTGTCGCTGCTGCGCTTCGAGTCGGACGTCACGCGTGGCGCGGGCGACGAACTGGCGCGGGAGTACTACCAGAAGCAGGTGCAGGACGCCCAGGCCGTGGAGGGCGCCAAGAGCACCAAGTCGGAGCCGGTCGCGGGCACGGGCGACGAGGCGACGGCCGTGCGGTACGAGCTGAAGAAGAAGGAAGGCACCTTCAAGCAGCAGACGGTGGTGGCGCGCGCCGAGAACGTCGTCGTCACGGTCGACTACAACGGCGCGGGTCTGGCCGGTGACAAGACGCCGGACGCCGGCGAGCTGATGAAGGACGCGAAGAAGGCGGCCGAGGAGGCGGTGGCCTCGGTGGTGTCGGCGAACGGCGAGGGCGGCGGCACGGCGAGCGGCTCGCCGTCCAAGGCGCCCTCGAAGACGCCGTCGAAGTCCGCGTCGAAGCCGGCGTCCGCCTCGCCGTCCGCGGCTTCGTCCAAGTCGCCCTCGAAGGCGACCTCTTCGGCCGCGCGCAAGAGCTGACGAAGGGCGCGGCCGGGAGCCGGCACGGTCCCGGAACCGCGCCCGACCCCGGACCGGCCACCCGTCCCCCGCACACATGTGCCACTCTGTTGCGCGCAACAACGCGCAAGGGAGGGGAGGACGGGTGGCCGCGCCACTGCAGCTGACACGGATGCACCGGGTTCTCATCGGTGTGGTCGTCGCCGGTGCCGTCGTCATCGCCGGTATCGGATTCGCCGGGTCGTACGCGGCCGTGCGGGAACTGGCCGTCCAGAAGGGCTTCGGGAACTTCTCCTACGTCTTCCCGATCGGCATCGACGCGGGCATCTGCGTCCTGCTCGCCCTGGACCTGCTCCTGACCTGGATCCGCATCCCCTTCCCGCTGCTGCGCCAGACGGCGTGGCTGCTGACGGCCGCGACGATCGCCTTCAACGGCGCGGCGGCCTGGCCGGACCCGCTGGGCGTGGGCATGCACGCCGTCATCCCCGTCCTGTTCGTGGTGTCGGTGGAGGCGGCCCGGCACGCGATCGGCCGGATCGCGGACATCACGGCGGACAAGCACATGGAGGGCGTCCGCCTCACCCGCTGGCTGCTCTCGCCGGTCCCGACGTTCCTGCTGTGGCGCCGCATGAAGCTGTGGGAGCTGCGCTCCTACGACCAGGTGATCAAGCTGGAGCAGGAACGTCTCGTCTACCAGGCGCGGCTGCGGTCCCGCTTCGGGCGGGCCTGGCGGCGCAAGGCCCCGGTGGAGTCCCTGATGCCGCTGCGGCTGGCCCGCTACGGCGTCCCGCTGGCGGAGACGGCTCCGGCGGGGCTGGCGGCGGCGGGGATCGAGCCGGCGCTCATCCCGCCGGCGCCCGCGCAGGCGGAGGTGACCGCGCCGCGGGTGGCGCCCGCGGCGCAGCAGCGCCCGCAGCTGGAGACCCCCCGGCCCGCCGAGCGCCCCGCGCCCGGGCCGGCCCCCGCCCCGGAACCCGAGCCCGAGCCGGAGCCGGAACCCGAGCCCGAGCAGAGCCCGTGGTTCGTCCCCCGCGAGGTGGCGTACCAGGGCGGCTACGACCCGGACTACGACCCGGCCGAGCAGTACGCCCAGTGGTACGCGGAGCAGCAGGAGGCCGAGCAGTACCAGGACCAGTACCAGGAGGAGCCGCCCCAGGAGCCGTCCCCGGAGGACACCGGCACCTTCCCGGTCCCGGCGGGCCCGGGCCGCACCCGTGAGCTGGGTGAGGGCGGGGGCGTTCCGGAGCCGGACGAGGAGGCCCTCTACCAGGTCTTCAAGCAGTCGATCAACGGCAGCTACCCGACGGCGAACCAGCTCGCCGACAACGTCGAGGCCGCGTTCGGCGTCCGGCTCGACGGTGCGGAGGCCAAGCGCATGGTGGAGCGCTTCAGCGGGCGCTTCAACAAGGAGCTGGAGGAAGAGCACATCGCATGAGGAAGGGGCCCTCGAGGGAGGGCCCCTTCTCGTCGTGCGGTGCCGCGGTCACGCCCCGAGCAGCCTGCGCACCCGGTCCTGGCCGACGGCCAGCAGCAGGGTGGGCAGCCGGGGGCCGGTGTCCCGGCCGACCAGCAGGTGGTACAGCAGCGCGAAGAAGGACCGCTGGGCGGTCTTGATCTCCGGCGGCAGCTCCTTGGGCGTGGCGTCCGCGGAGAAGCCGGCCTGCACCTTGGGCACGCCGTAGACGAGGTGGGTGAGCCCGTCCAGCGACCAGTGGTCGGCCAGCCCGTCGAGCAGCAGCCGGAGCGACTCCCGGCCCTGGTCGTCGAGCGACTTCAGCAGTTCGGTGTCGGGCTCGTCGCGCACGATGGTCCGCTGGTCGGCGGGGACGTGCGTGTTGATCCACGCCTCGGCCTTGTCGTAGCGCGGCCGGGCCTCGTCCAGGGAGGTCAGCGGCTGCTCGGGGTCGAGCTCGCTGAGGATGCGCAGCGCCTGGTCCTCGTGGCCGGCGGTGATGTCGGCGACGGAGGCCAGGGTCCGGTACGGCAGCGGCCGGGGCGTCCTGGGCAGTTCGCCGGCGGCCGTGCGCACGGCGCGGGAGTGCGCGGCGAGGTCGGCGGGCAGGGCCGTGCCCTCGGCGACCTTGGCGTCGAGCCGGTCCCACTCGTCGTACAGGCGCTGGATCTCCTGGTCGAAGGCGACCTTGAAGGACTGGTTGGGGCGGCGGCGGGCGTAGAGCCAGCGCAGCAGCTGCGGTTCCATGATCTGCAGGGCGTCGGCGGGGGTGGGGACCCCGCCCTTCGACGACGACATCTTGGCCATGCCGGAGATGCCGACGAAGGCGTACATGGGGCCGATGGGCTGCTCGCCGCCGAAGATGCCGACGATCTGGCCGCCCACCTGGAAGCTGGAGCCCGGGGAGGAGTGGTCGACCCCGCTCGGCTCGAAGATCACTCCTTCGTACGCCCAGCGCATCGGCCAGTCGACCTTCCAGACCAGCTTGCCGCGGTTGAACTCGCTGAGCCGGACCGTCTCGGAGAAGCCGCACGCGGTGCAGGCGTAGGTCAGCTCGGTGGAGTCGTCGTCGTAGGCGGTGACGGTGGTGAGGTCCTTCTCGCAGTTGCCGCAGTACGGCTTGTACGGGAAGTACCCGCCGGAGCCGGAGCCGTCGTCCTCGGCGGCGGCGCCGGAGCCCTCGGCGGCCTCCAGCTCGGCCTCGTCGACCGGCTTCTGCTGGGCCTGCCGCTTCTTCTGGTCGGCGGGCTTGGGCTTGGTCCGGTACTGGGCGAGGACGGCGTCGATGTCCCCGCGGTGCTTCATGGCGTGCAGGATCTGCTCGCGGTAGGCGCCGGAGGTGTACTGCTCGGTCTGGCTGATGCCGTCGAACTCCACGCCCAGCTCGGCGAGCGACTCGATCATGGCGGCCTTGAAGTGCTCGGCCCAGTTCGGGTGGGCGGAGCCCTTCGGGGCGGGGACGGAGGTGAGCGGCTTGCCGATGTGCTCGGCCCAGGCCTCCTCGTCGACGCCGGCGATGCCCTTGGGGACCTTGCGGTAGCGGTCGTAGTCGTCCCAGGAGATCAGGTGCCGGACCTGCCGGCCGCGGCGGCGGATCTCGTCGGCGACCAGGTGCGGGGTCATGACCTCGCGCAGGTTCCCCAGGTGGATGGGGCCGGACGGCGACAGCCCGGACGCGACGACGACCGGTTTGCCCGGGGCCCGACGCTCCGACTCCTCGATGACCTCATCCGCGAAACGGGAGACCCAGTCGGTGGTCTCGGTGCTCTGAGCCACGATCGGCACGTCCTCTTTTTCCCTGGGAGTTAGCTGGAGGTTTCTCCGCGAGCAGCGGCCGGTGCGGTGGCACGGCCGACCGCTTCATTCTCCCAGACGGCCTCGCGGCCGAAAAACCGCTTTACCCCCCATGGGATACTGACCGTGTCTATCCATCCCCACGAGGAGAACGGCACCCCTACCTATGGCCTCGGTCACGTCCCTCACCGCCTCCGTCCACCAGCGTCTCGCGGACGCCCTCTCGGCAGCCCTGCCGGAGGCCGGCGCCGCGGACCCGCTGCTGCGACGAAGCGACCGGGCGGACTTCCAGGCCAACGGCATCCTGGCGCTCGCCAAGAAGGCCAAGGCCAACCCGCGGGAGCTGGCCGCGCAGGTCGTCTCCCGGGTGGACACCGGTGACCTGATCGGGGACGTCGAGGTCTCCGGGCCCGGCTTCCTCAACATCACGGTCACCGACCGGGCGATCACCGGGAACCTCGCCGCGCGCTACGCGGACCCCGAGCGCCTGGGCGTGCCGCTCGCCGGGAACCCCGGCACCACGGTGATCGACTACGCCCAGCCGAACGTGGCGAAGGAGATGCACGTCGGCCACCTGCGGTCCGCGGTGATCGGCGACTCGGTGGTGCGGCTGCTGGACTTCACCGGCGAGACGGTGGTGCGCCGGCACCACATCGGCGACTGGGGCACCCAGTTCGGCATGCTCATCCAGTACCTGGACGAGCACCCGCACGAGCTGGACCACGGGGCCGGCGAGGTGACCGGCGAGGAGGCGATGTCGAACCTCGACCGCCTCTACAAGGCCGCGCGCCGGCTCTTCGACTCCGACGAGGAGTTCAAGACGCGGGCCCGGCGCCGGGTGGTCGACCTCCAGGCGGGCGACGAGCGGACGCTGGCCATGTGGCAGAAGTTCGTGGACGAGTCGAAGATCTACTTCTTCTCCGTCTTCGAGAAGCTGGACATGGAGATCCGGGACGCGGACATCGTCGGCGAGTCCGGGTACAACGACATGCTCGCCGAGACCTGCCGCCTGCTGGAGGAGTCCGGCGTGGCGGTGCGCTCCGAGGGCGCGCTGTGCGTGTTCTTCGACGACGTCAAGGGCCCGGACGGCAAGCCGGTCCCGCTGATCGTGCAGAAGTCGGACGGCGGGTACGGCTACGCGGCGACCGACCTGTCCGCGATCCGCGACCGGGTGTTCAACCTGAAGGCGGACACCCTGCTGTACGTGGTGGACGCCCGCCAGTCGCTGCACTTCAAGATGGTCTTCGAGACGGCCCGCCGGGCGGGCTGGCTGGGCGACGGCGTCACGGCGGCGCAGCTCGCCTTCGGCACGGTCCTCGGCAAGGACGGCAAGCCGTTCAAGACGCGTGAGGGCGAGACGGTCCGCCTGGTCGACCTGCTGGACGAGGCGATCGAGCGGGCGACGGCGGTGGTGCGGGAGAAGGACGTCCAGCACCAGCTGTCCGACGGGGAGATCGCCGAGCGGGGCGCCCAGGTGGGCATCGGCGCGGTGAAGTACGCGGACCTGTCGACGTCGGCGAACCGGGACTACAAGTTCGACCTGGACCAGATGGTCTCGCTGAACGGCGACACGTCCGTCTACCTCCAGTACGCGTACGCCCGGATCCAGTCGATCCTGCGCAAGGCCGGCGAGGTCCGTCCGGCCGCGCACCCGGAGCTGGAGCTGCACGCGGCGGAGCGGGCCCTGGGCCTGCACCTCGACGCGTTCGCGGAGACGGTGGCCGAGGCGGCGGCGGAGTACGCCCCGCACAAGATGACGGCCTACCTGTACCAGCTGGCGTCGCTCTTCACGTCGTTCTACGACAAGTGCCCGGTGCTGAAGGCCGAGACGCCCGAGCAGGTGGCCAACCGCCTGTTCCTGTGCGACGTCACGGCCCGCACGCTGCACCGGGGCATGGACCTGCTGGGCATCCGGACGCCCGAGCGCCTCTGAGACACACGCGCGCCTCCGCGGCGCACGCGGACCGCGGCCCGTCCTCTCCCCCGCTGGGAGGACGGGCCGCGGCGTGTGTGCGGCCCGGCAGGGCGTGGGTGCGGCCTAGTAGTTGGCGACGCACCAGTCGGCGAAGGTCTTGAACGCCGCCCGGGTCCCCGAGCCGGCGATGCCGTCGATCTCGCCGGTGTAGCCCCAGCCGTTGTTCTTCAGGAACCGCTGCAGCGCCTTGATCGTGCCGCTTCCGACGATCCCGTCGATCGCGCCCGTGTAGCCGTGGTAGGCCTTGAGGTGGCGCTGGAAGGCCTTCCAGCTGTTGGTGCCGAGCTGCCCGTCGATCGCGCCGGTGTAGCCCCAGTTCGCCGCCAGCCAGCGCTGGACGCCCTTGGCCTGCGTGGTGTTCAGGCCGAGGTTCTCGACCGCGAGGACGGAGACGTCCTGGGTGCTCACCGCCGGCGTCGTGGTCCGTGCGGAGTCCGCGAAGGCGGTGCCCGCCCCCGCCAGCGTCCCGGCGGCGATGCCCACGGCCGCGGTGACGCTGACGACGGTCCTCGTCAGAGCTCGCATACTGTCCCCTCCGTTGGGTGCGATGGTGGTCCGGCCGCAGCGGCCGGCCCGGCAACGAGACTGCGGCGCGGGCGGCGCCGCCCGCCACGGTCGCCGCGGAAGTGACGCCGGCGCGGGACGTCCCGCCCCCTGACCTGCCACGGCACCGTCCGCCGGGACGGCACGGCGGGACGGCCGCGGCGGGACGGCCGCGACGGGTGGTGGCCGGATCGGGCCGGGACGGGAACCGGTGCCCGGGGCCCGTCGTGGATGCTGATGCAGAATGCGCCCGGACACGCGGACCGCTGACCCCGGTCCGCGGTACGCGAGTGGGGGGAACATGTCGCGTTGGAAGGCGCTGCCCGCGGAACTGGATCCCCGCGTGCGGCAGTTGGTGGTACGGCTGCGCCTGCTGAAGGACCGCGCCGGGCTGAGCCTGCGGCGGCTCGCCGCGAAGACCGGATACAGCGCGAAGTCCTGGGAGCGGTACCTGGGCGGCCGGACGCTGCCGCCCCGGGAGGCCGTCGAGGCGCTGGCCCGGATCGGCGGTGACGACCCGGTCCGGCTGCTCGCGCTGCACGAGGTCGCCGCCGACGCCTGGGCCGGGCGGCGCGGAACGGCTCCCGGCGCGGCGGCCGGGACGCCGGAGCCGGAGGTCCTGCCGGCCGCGGCCGACGCGCCCCGCCCGCCGGGACGCTCCCTGCGGATCGCGCTCGTGGCGGGGGCGGTGGCGCTGGTGCCGGTCCTCTGCGCGGCGGTCCTGCTGGCCGTCCGGCTCGGCGGCGGCACGGGGGACGGCACGGCGTCGCCTCCCCTCGTGTCGGCGGCCGCCACCGCACCGGCCTCGCCGTCCCCCGCGTACACCTGCCGGGTGGAGCGGGTGGACGGCCGCTGGTACGCGGGCCACAGCCGCACCAGAAATGCCGTCCTGGCGGAGGGCCACGCGGGGCCGGAGGTCGCCGAGGCGCAGTGCCTGCTGCGCAGGGCGGGTTTCTCGCCCGGTGTCGTCGACGGGATCTTCGGGCCGCTGACCCGCCGCGCGGTCCGGCAGGCGCAGCAGCGGGCCGGCCTGGTCGTGGACGGCATCGTCGGGCCGCACACCTGGAAAGCCCTGCGGGGATGACCCGGCCGACACCGCCGCCCCCGCCGGCCCCGGGACGCGCCCGGCTGACCGGGGCGCTGCGGGAGCTGAGGGCGCGCACCGGTCTGAGCATGGCGGGCCTCGCGGCGAAGACCACGTACAGCAAGTCGTCCTGGGAGCGCTATCTCAACGGCAGGACGCTGCCGCCGCGCGAGGCGGTGCGGGAGCTGTGCCGCCTGGCCGGCGAGGACGGCGGGCGCTGCCTGGCGCTGTGGGAGATCGCGGAGTCGGAGTGCAGCGGACGCGCGGCGCAGGAACCGCGCACGGAGACGGGGCCGGGGGCGGACCGCCCCGGGGCGAGTCGGCCGGGCGAGGGCCGGCCGGAGGCGGCCGGGCCCCGTGCGGACGGACCGGGGGCGGCACCGGTTCCGCGCGGTGCCGCTCCGCGCGCCCACCGGGGTCTGACGGCCGTGGCCGTGCTCGCGTCGGTGTCCGCGGTGGCCGCCGGGAGCGTGGCCGCGGCCCTGTTCCTGCTGCCCCGGCCGGACGGCGGGCCGCGCGCGGCCGCGCCCCCGTCCGCGGCCGCGACGGCCCCCCGCTGCCGGGGCGAGGCCTGCGAGGGCGAGGACCCGATGCGCATGAAGTGCGGGGTCGGCCCGCGGACCCTCACCACGTACCGCACGGCCACCGGGGCCGAGCTGGAGCTGCGCTACAGCGCGGCCTGCCGCAGCGGCTGGGCCCGGATGTGGCGGACGCGGATCGGGGACCGGCTGGAGGTGACCGCGGCCGGGCGCGGCGGCGGTGTGCGCGGCGTGGAGATCGAGGACGCCGTGGACGCCCGGTCCTTCGTCTACACCCCGATGACCGCGGCCCGCCCCGGCACCGTCGTCCGGGTCTGCTTCCGGCCGGCGGCGGGCGGCGGCAGGGAGTGCTTCGACGGCCGCGTGCGCTGAGTGCCGTACGGGGACCCGATCACGTCGGCAGGGTCGCGCCCCGCGGCGCCCCGGTCCCGGACGCCTCGTCCGGGACGCGCCGGGCGGCGGCCCGCGGCCCCTCGGCCCGGACGGCCGCGGTCCGCCGGTCCCGGGCCCCGCGCCCTCAGGCCACCGGTTCCTGTTCCCCGAGCGCCTTCCCGAGCCTGCGCAGCCCTTCCCGGATCTCCTCGGGCGTCTGCGTCACGAAGCACAGCCGCAGCGTCGCCCGGTCGGGCTCGCCGGCGTGGAAGGGGGCGCCCGGGACGTACGCCACGTCGTGCCGCACCACCCGCGGGAGCAGCGCGGTCGTGTCGTAGCGCTCCGGCAGGCGCGCCCACAGGAACATGCCGCCCTCGGGACGGTTCCAGACCGAGCCCTCGGGCAGGGCGCCGGGCAGGCCCGCGAGCATGGCGTCGCGGCGCTCGCGGTACGCGCCGGCGACCCGCCGGACGTGCGCGTCGAGGTCGTTGTCGGCCAGGTAGCGGGCCGCGGCGAGCTGGTTGACGGTCGGGGTGTGCAGGTCGGCGGCCTGCTTGGCGACGGCGCAGGCCCGGCGCAGGGCGGCCGGCGCCCGCAGCCAGCCCAGCCGCAGGCCGGGCGCCATCACCTTGGAGAAGCTGCCGAGCAGCACCGTGCGGTCCTCGGCCCCCGGGTGGGCGGCGATCCACGGCACCCGCTCCCCCTCGTACCGGAGCTCCCCGTACGGGTCGTCCTCGACGATCCACAGCCCGCGCCGGGCGGCGACGGCGGCCACGGCGGCGCGGCGCCCGGCGGGCAGGGTGCGGCCGGTGGGGTTCTGGAAGGTGGGCACGGTGTAGAGCAGCTTGGGGCGCGTCCGCACCACCAGCTCCTCGAGGGCCTCGGGGTCGACGCCGTGCGCGTCGCCGGGCACGGCCACCACCCGCGCCCCGGCGAAGCGGAAGACCTGGAGTGCCGCCAGGTAGCAGGGGTCTTCGACGAGGACGGTGTCGCCGGGTTCGAGCAGCGCGGTGGCCAGGAGGGACAGCGCCTGCTGGGAGCCGCTGGTGACGAGCAGGTCGTCGGGGCCGGTCGGCAGTCCGCGCGCGGTGGTGCGGCCGGCGAGCGCGGCCCGCAGCGCCGGTTCGCCCTCGGTCGTGGAATACTGCAGGGCCCGCGCGGCGTCCCCGACGAGGACCGCCCGGTAGGCGGCGGCGATGCCGTCGGCGTCGAAGAGTTCGGGCGCGGGCAGCCCGCCCGCGAAGTTGATCACCTCGGGGCGGGCGGTGACGGCGAGGATGTCCCGCACGGGCGAGCCGCCGACGGCGCGCGCCCGCGCGGCGAGCCCGGGCACGGGAGCCGGCCCGGAGGCGGGGGCCGCCGGGACGGAGCCGGGGGCCGGGACGGAGCCGGGGGCGGGCGCGGGCTCGGCGACGGTCATGACACGGCTCCTCGGTCTGCGGTGACGGCTCGTGCCCGTAGCCTAGGAAAATAGGTGCCGTCTACAAACAGGTTTCCGGCATCCGGACGTCCCCGCCGCCGCGCCCCGCTAGGACCCCTCGGAGGGAGCGGCCTGCTGCCACTCCTCGCTGCCGAGGGGGAAGCCGTAGGCCGGGCGCCCGGCGTTCCCGCTGGTGCGGAACGGGCGGCCGCCGTCGTTCACCTGGACCGTGCCGCTCCGGCCGCCGCTGGACCAGCTCAGTTCCAGGTACCAGCTCACGTCGTAGGAGAGCGCCCTGGCCTTGACGTAGTAGACCTCCGGGTCGGACTCGCTCACCTTGGCCGGGAAGTCCTCCTGCCCCGCCTGCGGCACGAGGGCGGGCCGCGCGTCGTCGAGGGCGACGGTGAACGCCCGGGTCTGCACGTCGCCTCCGCAGCCGACGCCCATGACGTAGTCGTTCCAGGCGAGCGGGGCGCGCTTGCCGACCGTACGGACCTTCAGCCCGTCCACGACCACCGTCTCGTCCCCGGTCCCCTGCACGGTGATCTTCAGGAACTGCTCGCCCGACGAGACGGCTCCGTTCGCCGACACCCAGGCGCCCGCCTCCTGCTCCAGGGGCGGCGGGCCCACCCGGGCCGGCGGCCGGTCGATCAGGTAGTGCTGGGAGCAGGGTCCCTCCCAGGCGTACGGGGAGGTCGTCACGGTCAGCGGCACGGCGTCGGCCGCGGTGCCGCCCCCGGCGGCACCGCCGGAGCTCGGGGCGGGCTTCGCGGGGGCCGGGGAGGACCCGCCGTCCTTCGCCGCGCCCTTGCCCTTGTCCCCGCTCTCGTCCTCGTCCTTGTCCTTCGCGGACGCGGACGCCGACGGCGACGGGGACGCGGACAGCGGGGCGGAGGCGGCCGCGCGGGCCCCGCCGTGGCCGGAGGCGGCACCGGCGGAGGGGCCGCGCCGGGCCGTGTCGTCGTCCGTCCCGCCGGAGGGCAGGCTCACGGCGAGCGTGACCGCACCGAGCACGGCGGCCACGGCGGCCCCCGCGACGAGGGCGGTGCGGGCCCGGCGACGCCGACGCGGGTGCGCGGGACCGGCTTCCGAGGGCCGGGCCGGTACGGGATCGACCCCCACGGCCCCCGCGGTCTCCGCGACCTCCGCGGTCCCGGCGGTCGCGTCCGTCGTGGCCGTCGCGTCCGTCGTGGCCGTCGCGTCCGTCGCGACCGTCGGCGCCACCGGGACGGACCCGGGCCCACCCGACCCGCCCGCGCCGGAGGCCGCACGGGCACTCCCGGAAGCACCCCCTTCGGCGGCCGCCCCCGCAGCCGCGTCCCGGGGCACAGCCGCCTCCGCGGCGGTGTCCGAAGCCGCGGCCGCCCCCGCGCGCCCGGTGGCGGCCGGGGCCGCCGCGACCGCTCCCGGTGCCCCGGCCCCCTTCCGTCCCCGGGCCGCGTCCGCCAGCACCCACCGCCGGTGCAGCTCGACGAGCTCCTCCGGCGCGGCCTTGCACAGCCGCGCCAGCCGCTCCACGGGCGCGTAGTCGGCCGGCACCGCCTCCCCGTTGCAGTACCGGTGCAGCGTCGACGTACTCATGTGGAGCCGCCGGGCGAGCGTGCCGTAGCTCAGCCCGGAACGCTCCTTCAACTCCCCCAGCAGCGCGGCGAAGTGCGCCGCGGCAGTGCCCTCCGACACCGTTCCTCCCTCCCCCGCGTCCCGTTCCACCGTTCCAGGCGGCGGGTGTTTCACCAGGTCGTTCCCCCTGCGGGCGTTCCACCGTCCCCGATCGTCCGCCGGGTGTGGCGGCCGGGACGGATCACCGCACAAGCTCTGGTCATCCAAGCACGCCGCCCCTGGTGACCACGCCGGGCGGCCCCGCTTCGGCTCCCGCCCAACCGCCTTTGTCCGAAAGGAAACTCCGCCATGCGCACCTTCCGCACGCACCGCACCGCCCGCTCCCGTTCGGCCCTGTTCGCCGCCACCGGCGTCGCCCTCGCCGCCCTCGCCCTGACGGCGTGCGAGGACGGCACGGGCATGCAGGACGAGGGCGCCTCGCAGCCCGCCGCGACCGCGACGACCAGCCGGCCCGCCGCCCTCGCGTCCCCCTCCGCACCGGCCTCCGGGCCCGCGGCGAAGCCCACGGCCGGCTCGGGCACCGCCCAGGACGGCGCCACGGGCACCACCCCCGGCAACGGCAAGACCGCGGTCTCCAGCAAGAACACCGGCAAGGGCACCGGCAGGACCACCGGCGGGACGAGCGACCCGGACGCCACCGAGAACCGCGTCTCCTGCAACGGCTCCAACACCACCGTCACCGCCCGGCCGGTGCCCCGCCCGCTCAACCACCTGCTGATCACGGTGACCAACACCGGCTCGAAGAACTGCGACCTGACGTACTACCCGGTGCTCCGCTTCGACGAGATGCAGTGGGTGCCGCAGGCGGTCGCGGCCTCCCGGCCGCAGGCGGTGACCACCCTCGCGCCGGGCGAGTCCGGCTACGCGGGCGTGCTGCTCTCGGCCGCCGACGGCAGCGGCGAACACGGCACCACCGCCCGCAAGCTCACGGTCGGCTTCCAGGGCCGCACCCCGAACAGCGACGGCGGCCCCGCCGCGGTCCCGTCCCTGCCCGCCGGGGGCGTGTACTACGACAGCTCCCTGGCGGTGACGTACTGGCAGGCCGACATGGCCGACGCGCTGGCCTACTGAGCCAGCTTGCGGGCCACCTCGGTGGCCCAGTAGGTCAGGATGTTCCGGGCCCCGGCCCGCTTGATGCCGGTGAGGGTCTCCAGGATCGCCCGGTCCCGGTCGATCCAGCCCTTCTCGGCGGCGGCCTCGACCATCGCGTACTCACCGGAGATCTGGTAGGCGGCGACCGGCACGTCGACGGCGTCCGCGACCCGCGCCAGGATGTCCAGGTACGGGCCGGCCGGCTTGACCATCACCATGTCGGCGCCCTCCTCCAGGTCCAGCGCCAGCTCCCGCAGCGACTCCCGGGTATTCGCCGGGTCCTGCTGGTAGGTCTTGCGGTCGCCCCGCAGCGACGAGCCCACGGCCTCCCGGAACGGCCCGTAGAAGGCGGACGCGTACTTCGCGGTGTAGGCGAGGATCGCGACGTCCTCCCGGCTGATCTGGTCCAGGGCGTCGCGCACGACACCGATCTGGCCGTCCATCATCCCGCTCGGGCCGACCACGTGGGCGCCCGCGTCCGCCTGCACCTGCGCCATCTCGGCGTACCGCTCCAGGGTGGCGTCGTTGTCGACACGCCCCTGCTCGTCCAGCACCCCGCAGTGGCCGTGGTCGGTGGTCTCGTCCAGGCACAGGTCGGACATGACGAGCAGGTCGTCGCCGACCTCGGCCCGCACGTCGCGCAGGGCGACCTGGAGGATGCCGTCCGGGTCGGTCCCCGCCGTGCCGAGCGCGTCCTTCTTCGACTCCTCCGGCACGCCGAACAGCATGATCCCGGAGATCCCCGCCGCGACGGCCTCCGCGGCCGCCTTCTTCAGGCTGTCCCGGGTGTGCTGCACGACGCCCGGCATCGCCGCGATCGGCACGGGTTCGCTGACGCCCTCGCGCACGAAGGCCGGGAGGATGAGGTCGGCGGGGTGCAGCCTGGTCTCGGCGACCATCCGACGCATGGCGGGGGTGGTCCGCAGACGCCGCGGCCGCGTGCCGGGAAAGGATCCGTACGTCGTCATACACCTACGCTACGCCCGCCCCACCCCCACCTATACCGACGCAATGTCGGCACCCCGCGGCGCCGGGCGGCGCACCCCCGGCCCCCGGCGCAGCTCCCTTCCTGGTCCTGCGGGACCGGGCCCGGGCGCCCCGGACCGCAACGGAACCACCTGCGTGGCGTGGGCAGTTAAAGATCTGCGAAGCCCGCGCGGCCCTGGTAGCGTCCCGGCCGCCTTCCTGTGGAGCGGTCCCCCCGCCGGACCGTTCCGTGACTACGACCCAAGGTGGTTCGCTCCATGAGACCGACCCGTGCAACCCTCGCCGTGGCCGCCGGCGCCCTCGTCCCGGCCCTGCTGCTCGCCACTCCGTCCTACGCCGCCGCCACGACGACGTCCCCGGCCGCCACCGCGGCGTCGGGGACGGACTCCCCCTACGACGAGATGGACGTGGACGACCTGCGCGTCGCGATAGCCCGCATCCTCGCCGACCCCGACAGCGGCAGGCGCGTCACCCGGGAGGCCAACGCACTCCTCGACAACGGCACCCCCGAGCAGATGCGCACCTGGCTCGAAACCGGATACCGCCTCGCCCAGGCCGAGGACGACCGCGTCGCCATCGCCAGGATCCTCGCCGACCCCGACAGCGGCAGGCGCGTCACCCGGGAGGCCAACGCACTCCTCGACAACGGCACCCCGGAACAGATGCGCACCTGGCTCGAAACCGGATACCGCCTCGCCCAGGCCGAGGACGACCGCGTCGCCATCGCCAGGATCCTCGCCGACCCCGGCAGCAGCGACGCCCTGCGCGCGGCGGCGGGCGCGGCCCTGGACGACAACACTCCGGAAGCGCTGCGCCACTTCCTGGAGGTCGGCCGGTACGAGGTCGACGGCTAGGAATCCCCGTCCGGATCACGGGGCGGACCGGAGGAGGATGCCCGCGCCGCGGCATCCGGCCGGGTGGATCGCGCACGTCCACGACTGCCCGGGACGCGCACCGCGTCGCGGTCCGGCACCGGGGCGTTCAAGCCGCGTGACGTGCCCCGGCTGCCGTCGGCGGCTCGGACCGGCAGTCGCGGCAGCGACCGGGGTGCGCGGCCCGGAAGGCGCGTTCGCAGCCGTCGCAGTTCTGGAAGGGGAGCCGGCGGCGGGCAGCTCCGCCGTCCGTCGCGGCGGACGGCACGGGCGCGGGGGCCGCGGGAAGGGGTGGCGGCAGCAGTTCCCTGAGACGGTAGGCGATCAGCCCGGCCGGGTGTCCGAGGTCCGGGGGGAGATCGGCCGTCAGGGCACGGTGGACGGCGGCGGCCGTGGCACCGCCCTCGAACCAGGCGGTGACGGCGGAGGCGAGCCGGTTCACGTCCCGGAGGGAGAGGGTGAGGCGCTCGTCGGTACGGCGCAGCCCCGCGAGGAGGGCGACGGCCCGCTCGTGGTGCCGACCGCGACGGGCGTCCCGCTCCGGCGGGTCCGGCGGCGCGACGGGGGCGGGCACTTCGGGCTGATCGTCCCCCCGGGCCGCTTCCCGGCCGTCCGCCGGAGGGCGGGGAAGGGGACCGCGGTCGCGCGCACGGGGCGGGGCGGCGCAGCCGGGGACGGGAGACCCGGCCGCTCCACCGGGGGCGTGGTGGGCGTACGTACGCGTGAACAGGCGCCCCGCCTCCGTCCGTTCGCGCACCCGCTCCAGATAGCCGTACGCCTCCAGCTCCCGCAGCGCGAACGCGATCCGGTCCCGCCCCTCGGGGAAGCGCTCGGCGAGGCTGCGGATGTCGACCGGGGCGCCCTCCGGCAGCGACAGGATGTGGGTGGCCAGTCCGATGGCGGTCAGCGACAGCTCGCGGTGCTGGGCGAGGTGGTTGCCGACGATCGTGTACCGGTCGGGTTGGTACGCCCGTACGTGGGTGACACCGGAGTGGGTGGCGGTCCGCCGAACACCCTGATTCGGGCGCAAGGCAGCGTTAGGCTTCTTCTCAGCCATGGGGAAGGTCCTGCTTCCTCGATGGTCAGGCCCTCGCTTGGGATGCCAGTCCCTGCGGGGGCCGATGCATGTGTGGGGTTGTGGTGGTGCCTCGGGGCGAGACTGCACGCCCGGGCCACCGACGCGCCAGCCGCACCGACCGGTTTCACCCACCCGGGTGACACACGCGAGGTTTGGTTGGTTGGGAGGGTTTTTTCCCCGGGTTCTTTGGTCTTTTACCGCCCGCGGCCCCGGTCGACGTCGCACCGGATCACGTGTTCCCGGGCGCCGGTGCGGGCCGGTCGGCAGCGGGTCACCGGCGGTCACCGAGATCGAGCTCGGCCCACACCGTCTTGCACGGCACCGGCCCCGGCAACACCCCCCAGCGATCGGCCAGTTCCTCGACGAGCAGCAGACCGTAGCCCGACTCGGCGGGATCCGGTGCGGCGTCCCGGCACCTGGGCACGCACTCCCCCCTGGCGTCGGTCACCTCGATGCGCAGCACCCCGCACGCGGTGACCGCGAGGCCGAGACGGAAGCTGCGCCCGGGGACCTTGCCGTGCACGGCGGCGTTCGCGGCGAGTTCGGCCACGATCAGCCGGGCCGGGTCCAACGGCATTCCCCACGAGAGCAGTTGCTCGGCGGCGAGCAGCCGGGCGAGACGCGCGCCCCGGCGGGTGGCGGACAGCGGCACGGAGAACCGGCGGAGCGGGGTCCGCAGCGTGTTGGTTTCCTGATTCACGTGACTCAGCGTGTTCACACGTGCGTACGCTGTGAAGAAGGGCAGCCCGTGCGGCCAGCGGCTGTCCGGGGTGTGTCCGGTTCCGTCCGGACTGCCCGGGGTGACCGGGTGCGGACAGCCGGAGTTGGCCCGGGGAAGGGCGCGCGGCAGGAGGCGGCGGACATGAGCGGGTGGGAAACGGGGCTGGACGACGAAGAGGCCGGGGCCGTGATGCGCACGGTCGTACGGCAGCTGAAGCTGTGGCGCGAGGCGGCCGGCCTGACCCAGGCGGAGTTCGGCGCGGCCATCGGCTACGGCGAGGAACTGGTCTCCTCGGTGGAGCGGGGGCGGCGGATTCCCCGCCCGGAGTACCTGGACGCGGCGGACGAGGTGCTGGGGGCGGGCGGGAAGATCGCGGCGATGAAGAGGGACGTGGCAGAGGCCCGGTATCCGAAGAAGGTGCGGGACGTGCAACGCCTGGAAGCGGAAGCCGTCGAGATCTGCTCCTACAACAACTCTGTCATCGACGGGTTGTTGCAGACCGAGCCCTATGCGCGGGCCGTTTTCGGTTCCAGACGACCGCCTTTCACGGAGGAAGAGCTGGAGCAGCAGCTGGCTGCGCGACTGGCCCGTCAGGAGATCGTCAGCAGCACGACAGCCAAGCCTCTGTTCAGCTTTGTCCTGTGCGAGGCGACGCTGAGGCGGCTGATCGGGGGCAAGATGGTCATGCGTGGACAGCTCGAACGGTTGTTGGATGTGGCCCGCTTGCCCAACGTCGACCTGCAGGTGCTCCCCCTGCGCAGCGAAGAGAACTCCGGGCTCGGTGGTCTCTTCCGATTGCTCAAGCTCAAGGACGGGACGGCCGTGGGACTCAGTGAGGCACCACTCATCAGCCGTGTGCTGTGCAACCCGAAAGAGACGACCGTCCTCGATATGCGCTATGGGATCATCCGGGCGCAAGCTCTCACGCCACGAGAGTCCCTTACCTTCATCGAGAAACTGCGGGGAGAGACATGAGCCTCAATCCCAGCCCCGAGCTGGAGTGGATAAAGAGCAGCTACAGCACAGACGACGGCCCGTCCTGCGTCGAGGTCGCCACCGCTCCTGCGACCATCCTCGTGCGTGACTCCAAGAACCCGAACGGCCCCCGCCTCACCCTGGCTCCAGCCACCTGGACGGCTTTCCTGCCGTACGCCTCCGGGCACTGACACGACCGGCAGCCTCGGCCTGGCGCCTCGCGCGAGCGGGGCGGACCCGTCGATGGTCCGCCCCGCTCGTCGCTCAGGTCGTCGTCCGCCGCCGGCGGCCCCCCGGCCGCCGCTCGCTCGGCCGCGTCACCGGATCGCCCGCCTCGATCGCCGCCAGCCGCCGCTTCGTCCCGAAGTCGGCCAGCGCTTCCGCCAGCTTGTGCACGGACGGCTCGGGCGCCATGACGTCCACCCGCAGCCCGTGCTCCTCGGCGGTCTTCGCCGTGGCGGGCCCGATGCAGGCGATGACGGTCACGTTGTGCGGCTTGCCGGCGATGCCGACCAGGTTGCGCACGGTGGAGGACGACGTGAACAGCACGGCGTCGAACCCGCCGCCCTTGATCGCCTCCCGGGTCTCCGCCGGCGGCGGCGAGGCCCGCACGGTCCGGTAGGCGGTGACGTCGTCGACCTCCCAGCCGAGCTCGATCAGCCCGGCGACCAGCGTCTCCGTGGCGATGTCGGCGCGCGGCAGGAACACCCGGTCGATCGGGTCGAAGACCGGGTCGTAGGGCGGCCAGTCCTCCAGCAGACCGGCGGCCGACTGCTCCCCGCTCGGCACCAGGTCGGGCTTGACGCCGAAGGCCACCAGCGCCTTGGCGGTCTGCTCGCCGACCGCGGCGACCTTGATGCCGGCGAAGGCCCGCGCGTCGAGCCCGTACTCCTCGAACTTCTCCCGGACGGCCTTGACCGCGTTGACCGAGGTGAAGGCGATCCACTCGTACCGCCCGGTCACCAGGCCCTTGACCGCCCGCTCCATCTGCTGGGGCGTGCGCGGCGGCTCGACGGCGATGGTCGGCACCTCGTGCGGCACGGCCCCGTACGACCGCAGCTGGTCGGAGAGCGACGCCGCCTGCTCCTTCGTGCGCGGCACGAGAACCTTCCAGCCGAACAGCGGCTTGTTCTCGAACCACGACAGCCGGTCGCGCTGGGCGGCGGCGGAACGCTCACCGACCACGGCTATCACGGGCCGCCCACCGTCCGGCGACGGCAGCACCTTGGCCTGCTTCAGCGTCTGCGCGATCGTGCCGAGCGTGGCGGTCCAGGTCCGCTGCCGGGTCGTCGTACCGGCGACGGTGACGGTGAGCGGGGTGTCGGGCTTGCGGCCGGCGGACACCAGCTCACCGGCGGCCGCGGTCACCGAGTCCAGCGTGGTGGAGACGACGACGGTGCCGTCCGACGCCCCGACCTCCGTCCAGCACCGGTCCGACGCCGTGCGCGCGTCCACGAACCGCACGTCCGCGCCCTGCGCGTCGCGCAGCGGCACACCGGCGTACGCGGGCACGCCGACCGCGGTCGCGATGCCGGGGACGACCTCGAAGGGCACCCCGGCCGCGGCGCACGCCAGCATCTCGCCGGCGGCGTACGCGTCGAGCCCCGGGTCCCCGCAGACGGCACGTACGACCCGCCTGCCGCCCCGCGCGGCCTCCATGACAAGATGTGCGGCATCCCGGACGGCGGGGACCGCGGGGGTGGCCGACGTGCCGTCGACCACCGTCAGCTGCGGCGTGCCCGGCACCGGGAGCGCGGCGGGATCCGACGGATCCGCGTCCGTGTGCACCTCGGCGACGCCCTGCCTGGCGTGCTGGCGCACGACGTCGAGCACCTCGTGCTCGGCGACGAGGACGTCCGCGTGCGCCAGCGCCTCGACGGCGCGCAGTGTGAGAAGTCCCGGATCTCCGGGTCCGGCACCCAGGAAGGTGACGTGCCCGTGTTCCGGACCGGCGGGAAGGGTGGTGGGGCTCACTGTGCTCGCTCCCCCATCAGACCGGCCGCGCCCGCGGCGAGCATCTCGGTGGCGAGTTCGCGACCGAGCGCCAGCGCCTGGTCGTGCGTCTCGGGCACGGGACCGGTGGTGGACAGCTGCACCAGCGCGGTGCCGTCGGTGGTGCCGACGACGCCCCGCAGGCGCATTTCCTTGACAATCTGCCCGTCGGCCAGCAAGTCGGCGAGCGCGCCCACAGGGGCGCTGCAACCGGCCTCCAGGGCGGCGAGCAGTGACCGCTCGGCGGTCACGGCGGCCCGCGTGAACGGGTCGTCGAGCTCCGCGAGCGCCGCGATCAGGTCCGCCCGGTCGGCGGCGCACTCGATCGCCAGGGCCCCCTGGCCGGGGGCGGGCAGCACCGTGTCGACCGACAGGACGTCGGTCACCTCGTCGCTGCGGCCGATCCGGTTCATCCCGGCGGCGGCCAGCACGACGGCGTCGAGCTCGCCCTTGTGGACGTACCCGATCCGCGTGTCGACGTTGCCCCGGATCGGGACCGTCTCGATCTTCAGTCCGTGGCTGCGCGCGTACGCGTTCAGCTGCGCCATGCGGCGCGGCGAACCCGTGCCGATGCGCACCACCCCGGTCGGGGAGGACGCGGCCAGGTCGGTGAACTTCAGCGCGTCCCGGGCGACGATCACGTCCCGCGGGTCCTCGCGCACCGGCACCGCGGCCACGACCAGGTCGTCGGGCTGCGTGGTCGGCAGGTCCTTCAGCGAGTGCACCGCGAAGTCGACCTCGCCCCGCAGCAGCGCGTCGCGCAGCGCGGTCACGAACACGCCCGTGCCGCCGATCTGCGCGAGGTGCTCGCGGGAGACGTCGCCGTACGTGGTGATCTCGACGAGTTCGACGGGCCGCCCGGTCACCCGGCTCACGGCGTCGGCCACCATCCCGGACTGGGCCATGGCGAGCTTGCTCCGCCTGGTCCCGAGCCGCAGCGCCTTCGTACTCATGCTGGCCCTCGGTTCTTCTCGGTGCTGTCCTCGGCGCGGGAGACGGCGGCCACCGTCTCGGGGTCGAGGTCGAACAGGGTCCGCAGCGCGTCCGCGTACCCGGCGCCGCCGGGCTCGGCCGCGAGCTGCTTGACCCGTACGGTCGGCGCGTGCAGCAGCTTGTCGACCACGCGCCGCACGGTCTGGGTGATCTCCGCGCGGTGCTTGTCGTCCAGGCCGGGCAGGCGTCCTTCGAGCCGGGCGATCTCGCCGGCCACGACGTCGGCGGCCATGGTGCGCAGGGCGACCACGGTCGGCGTGATGTGCGCGGCCCGCTGCGCCGCCCCGAAGGCCGCGACCTCGTCGGAGACGATACGCCGGACCTGGTCCACGTCGGCCGCCATCGGGGCGTCCGCGGACGCCTCGGCGAGCGACTCGATGTCGACGAGGCGCACCCCGGCGAGCCGGTGCGCGGCCGCGTCGATGTCGCGGGGCATGGCGAGGTCGAGCAGGAAGAGCACGGGCTCCGGACGCGCGGGCCCGGCCGGCTCGGCCCGGCGCCGCTCGGGGATCCGGCCGGCGGTCGCGGCGGTCGCGGCGAGCGCGCCGATCAGCTCGGCGTCGGCCTCGGCCGTCCGGCGGGCGCCCTCGCCGCGCTCGACGACCGTGCCCTTGTCGACCCAGGCCGCGTGCTGTTCCAGCGTCGCGGCGTCCATGCCGGCCACGGCCGCCTCGCCCATCACGGAGAAGCCGGGCTGCGCGGCGGACAGGTCCAGCGGGCAGTTCTCGTCCGCGGCGGCGGGCGCGGGCAGCTGCCGCACCTCGCCCGGTCCGGCCGTGCGGTCCTCCTCGAAGGCGACGGGCGCCCCGGTGCGGCCCTCGACCGCGGCCGCGACCGCGTCGGCGGTCAGGACCAGTCCCGTCGCCCCCGTACAGGAGACGGCGACGTCGGCACGTGTCAGCTCGTCCGCCACCGACTCCATCGGTACCGCGCGGGCCGTCACGTCCGTGTCGTCGCCGTCGCGCAGGATCTGCGCGAGCCGCTCGGCGCGGTCGAAGGTGCGGTTGGCGACGACGACCTCGCCGACCCCGGCGCGCGCCAGCGTGGCGGCGGCCAGGGAGGACATCGACCCGGCCCCGATGACCAGGGCCCGCTTGCCCCGCGCCCAGGCCCGCACGTCCCCGCCCCGGGCGAGCTGCTCCAGGCCGAAGGTGACCAGGGACTGCCCGGCGCGGTCGATGCCGGTCTCGGTGTGGGCGCGCTTGCCGACCCGCAGCGCCTGCTGGAACAGGTCGTTCAGCAGGCGCCCGGCGGTGTGCAGCTCCTGCGCGCGGGCCAGGGAGTCCTTGATCTGGCCGAGGATCTGCCCCTCGCCCACGACCATCGAGTCCAGTCCGCAGGCCACCGAGAACAGGTGGTGGACGGCCCGGTCCTCGTAGTGGACGTAGAGGTAGGGGGTGAGCTCCTCCAGGCCGACGCCGCTGTGCTGGGCGAGCAGCGTGGACAGCTCGGCGACACCGGCGTGGAACTTGTCCACGTCGGCGTAGAGCTCGATGCGGTTGCAGGTGGCCAGCACGGCGGCCTCGGCGGCCGGTTCGGCGGCGACCGTGTCCTGCAGCAGCTTGGTCTGCGCGTCCGCGTTCAGCGAGGCCCGCTCCAGCACGCTGACCGGGGCGCTGCGGTGGCTCAGTCCGACGACGAGGAGGCTCATGCCGGCATCACGGCGGGCATGTCCCCGTCGGGCCCCTGGTCGGCGGCGGCCTCCTTGCGGGCGGCGGCGGCGGGCACGGCCGCCTCCGCGGCGGCCTCCTCGCCGGCCTTGCGCTGCTCGTGGAAGGCGAGGATCTGCAGCTCGATGGAGAGGTCGACCTTGCGCACGTCGACGCCGTCCGGGACGGACAGCACGGTCGGCGCGAAGTTCAGGATGGAGGTGACCCCGGCGGCCACGAGCCGGTCGCAGACCTGCTGGGCGGCACCGGCGGGGGTCGCGATCACGCCGATCGAGACGCCGTTGTCCTTGATGATCTTCTCGAGCTCGTCGGTGTGCTGCACCGGGATCCCGGCGACGGGCCGGCCGGCGAGCGCGGGGTCGGCGTCGATGAGCGCGGCGACCCGGAAACCGCGGGAGGCGAACCCGCCGTAGTTGGCGAGCGCGGCGCCGAGGTTGCCGATGCCGACGATCACGACCGGCCAGTCCTGGGTGAGGCCGAGCTCACGGGAGATCTGGTAGACGAGATACTCGACGTCGTAGCCGACGCCCCTGGTCCCGTAGGAGCCGAGGTACGAGAAGTCCTTGCGCAGCTTCGCGGAGTTGACCCCGGCGGCCGCCGCCAGCTCCTCGGACGAGACCGTGGGCACCGAGCGCTCCGAGAGCGCGGTGAGGGCTCGGAGGTACAGGGGAAGCCGGGCGACGGTGGCCTCGGGAATCCCTCGGCTGCGGGTCGCCGGTCGGTGTGTTCGGCCAGTTGCCACGGTGCTCCTGCGGGTAGAGCGGGGCTGTAGGCGGTCATACGTCCCTACATGACCGCCCCGTCGAATGCAGGCTATGTCTTTGTGAACGCGTGCACAAAGATGGTGTCCGATTTGCCCGGCCAACGTGATAGGGGTCACGCGCCCCCGGCGCACGCGCGGGGAACCGGCGCACACGCGCCCTCGTTCCTTCTCTTCTGGGGGCAAAACCGCACACTCTCCTTACGCATCCCGCCCCCGAGACCAGACCGCCATCGATCCTAAGCGACTTTCGGCCACTTTGTACTCGCCGGTCAGTCCGTCCCGGGGCCGTTCAGTCGGCGAGCGCCCTGCGCAGGCGCTCCTCGTTCACGCGCCAGAAGGTGTGCTGGCGGCCGTCGACGAGGACGACGGGAATCTGCTCCCAGTACCGGTCGTGGAGCTCCCGGTCCTGGGTGATGTCCTTCTGCTCCCAGGGGACGCCGAGATCACCGCACACCTTCTCCACCACGGCCTGTGCGTCGTCGCACAGATGGCAGCCGGGCTTGCGGACGAGGGTGACGAGCCGGTCCCGCGGGGGCCTGCGACGGAAGAGGGGACTCATGCCGGCCATTCTCGCGCGCCGGCGCAGCGGAGGGACAGCCCGACGCCGCCCGCGGCGGCCGCGACGCGCCGGGCCGGACACGCTCTTTAACCACCCGGTCGCGGAGAGTTCACAGCCTCCCGACATCTCGGCGCCGGAATGCCCGAACAAACTGGCTATGCTCACGCCATGGCCGCTCTCGGATGGCTCACCCCCCGTAGGCGCTCCGCCACGGCGCGGAGTGTGTTGGCAGGCGAGGCCTCTGCGGAGGCAGCCCGCAAGTCCACGCAGGAACTGGAACACGTCCAGACCGCCGGCGAACCGGAGTTCCCGGTCCACGGCGACGACAAGGCAGCCGCCTTCTTCGACCTGGACAACACCGTCATGCAGGGTGCCGCCCTGTTCCACTTCGGGCGGGGCCTGTACAAACGGAAGTTCTTCGACACCCGCGACCTCGCCCGGTTCGCCTGGCAGCAGGCGTGGTTCCGGCTGGCCGGCGTCGAGGACCCCGAGCACATGCAGGACGCCCGCGACTCCGCGCTGTCCATCGTGCAGGGCCACCGCGTCTCCGAGCTGAAGTCGATCGGCGAGGAGATCTACGACGAGTACATGGCCGAGCGCATCTGGCCCGGCACCCGCGCCCTGGCCCAGGCCCACCTGGACGCGGGCCAGAAGGTGTGGCTGGTGACCGCCGCCCCGGTCGAGATCGCCCAGGTCATCGCCCGACGCCTGGGGCTGACCGGCGCGCTCGGCACGGTGGCGGAGTCGGTCGACGGCGTCTACACCGGCAAGCTGGTCGGCGAGCCGCTGCACGGCCCGGCGAAGGCGGAGGCGGTGCGCGCCCTGGCCGCGGCCGAGGGCCTGGACCTCACCCGCTGCGCCGCGTACAGCGACTCGCACAACGACATCCCCATGCTGTCGCTGGTCGGCCACCCCTACGCCATCAACCCGGACGCGAAGCTGCGCAAGCACGCCCGCCGGATGGACTGGCGCCTGCGCGACTACCGCACCGGCCGCAAGGCGGCCAAGGTCGGCATCCCGGCGGCGGCCGGCGTCGGCGCGGTGGCCGGCGGCACGGCGGCGGCCATCGCCCTGCACCGCCGCCGCCGCTGACCCGTCCGACCGGTCACACCGGTCACACCGGTCACACCGGTCAACCTGATCACCCGGGATCGACGACGACGCGTCCGTCCCGGACCCGGCCAATCCGACTGGCGTACCCCCGCGACCGCCTGTCCAGTCCTCTTGGCTGCACACGGCCACAACACGCCCCGCCTCCACCCCCAATCCGAACCCTTCCGGTCAACAATCGGTCATCGGCATGCACTTGATCGACCGGGAATCGGTTACGGAAGCGACGTAATCGATGATTTGAGCAACTGGGCGTAGCAGGGCCTGCACGAAGCGTTATTCTCCTCAGACGCAATCCGGTACCCCTCCGTCGCTACGACGGGTGAAAGGTCCCGCACTGCTCGTGATGGAAGCTCTGCCTCTGGGAGTCCCGTGTACCCACACGTCGGGGTTGACGCCTCGGGCCTGGCTACGCTGCGCGCAACGGTCAAATCGGTCCAAGACCTGTTGCGCGGTTTCGTCCCCACCGCGTACGCCGTCCCCGCATTCGCCACCGCCGCACCCGTCGGCCCGTGCTACGCACTGGCCGACGGCGGCGCCGCGGTCGGCAGACGCGGGCGCTCGGCCGGGGCGCCCGCCGCGCGCCGGCCCGCCGCGGACAGCGACAGCGCCCGGATGATGGACCTCGTGGAGCGCGCCCAGGCCGGCGAGGCCGACGCCTTCGGCCGCCTCTACGACCAGTACAGCGACACCGTGTACCGCTACATCTACTACCGGGTCGGCGGCAAGGCGACCGCCGAGGACCTGACGAGCGAGACCTTCCTGCGCGCCCTGCGGCGGATCGGCACCTTCACCTGGCAGGGCCGCGACTTCGGCGCCTGGCTCGTCACCATCGCCCGCAACCTGGTCGCCGACCACTTCAAGTCCAGCCGTTTCCGCCTCGAGGTCACCACCGGCGAGATGCTCGACGCCAACGAGGTCGAGCGCTCCCCGGAGGACTCCGTCCTGGAGTCCCTCTCCAACGCCGCCCTGCTCGACGCCGTCCGGCGGCTCAACCCCCAGCAGCAGGAGTGCGTGACGCTCCGCTTCCTCCAGGGCCTCTCCGTCGCCGAGACCGCCCGGGTGATGGGCAAGAACGAGGGCGCCATCAAGACCCTCCAGTACCGGGCCGTCCGCACCCTCGCCCGGCTCCTCCCGGAAGACGCCCGCTGACCCCTCCTCACTCTCCGCGACACTCAACTCACGCACCGTTGAACCGCGTTGACTTCCCGAACCGGTGAACCGTCGTCCGTAACCCAAGTGCCGCGCCGCTCGTTGCACGGGATGCAGGCTCCCTGTGGTCACTCCCTGGCCGACTTCGATCACACGATCGTGTCCTCGTGGTCAGGGCGTGCAACCCTCAGGACCCCCTGGGGAGTCGACCGTCATGACGAGAGGAGGTGCCGCCAGTGATCGCGAACGTATCGGCGCACCGGCGGGCGAACGCCTTCGCCCAGGCCCTGGAGGAGCAGTCCGGACAGGGCACGGCGGCCGAGCAGTCCGAAGGATCGGCACCGGCCCCGGCCGCTGCGGAACAGACCGAGCGGGCGCGCCTGCTGGCGCTCGCCTCCGGTCTCGACGCGCTGCCCAAGCCCGAGCTGGATCCCGAGGTCAAGGTCGTTCAGCGGGCGCAGCTGGTGGCCGCCTTCGAGGCCATGCTCCAGGAGGGCACCGCGGCGGGCGAGGCGGCGAATCCTTCGGTACCCGAGCAGCGGTCCCGGTCGCGGGGCGCGCACCGGGCGGGTTCGCTCGGCAAGTTCCGGCCGCGTTCACGGCTGGCCAAGGGCCTCACCGCGGGCGGGCTCAGCGTGGGCGTGGCCGCGGGAGCCTTCGGCGGCGTGGCCGCCGCCAGCTCCGACGCCCTGCCCGGCGACTCGCTCTACGGCCTCAAACGCGGCATCGAGGACGTCCGGCGCGGCCTGGCCGACGGCAGCGACGAACGGGGCCGGGTCTACCTCGACCAGGCCTCCACGCGGCTGAGCGAAGCCCGCCGGCTGATGGAGCGGGACCGGGGCGGGCCCCTGGACCACGAGTCGCTCGGCGAGGTCCGCCGCGCCCTGTCCGGCATGCGCCACGACGCCACGGAGGGCCACCGGCTGCTCCGCGAGGCCTACGAACGCGACCCGGACTCCCTCGCCCCCATCCAGGCCCTCGACGCGTTCTCGCGCTCGCACCGCGACGTCTGGGGCGCCCTGCGCGAGAGACTGCCGGTCCAGCTCGGCGACGTCAGCGAGCAGGTGTCGTCGGTCTTCGACGCCATAGACGAGGACGTCGCCCCGCTGCAGTCCCTGCTCCCCCGGCCCCCGGCCCCGGGCGGCGACGCACCGGACCGGCGGCAGAGCGGCACCGGACCGGCCACCACCGAGTCGTCCGCCTCCGACCGCTCCCGGACCCCGAGCACCGGCGGCGGAAGCACCGACACGGGCAGCACCGGCACGGGCACGCCCAGCAGGTCGGCCGGCACCGGCGGCGACAGCGACGGCCTGCTCGGCGGCAACACCGGCGGCCTGCTCGACCCGCCGCAGGACACCGGCACCAGCACCCCGCCGCCGTCCACCGGAGGCAGCGCGCCGGCCACCGAGCCGGACGTCACGCTCCCGCCGCTCCTGCCGGGCCTGCTGCCCGGCCTGGGCATCGACGGCGAGGACGCCGGCTAGGGCGACGCGCACGGCGGTGGGGGCGCTCCTCGGGCGAGGGGCGCCCCCACCGCCGTACGCGTCCGCCGCGGGCCCGTCCGGGCCGTCACGACCCGCCCGGGGCCGTCAGAAGAAGACCGACCGGCGCTGCACCAGCAGCTTGTACAGGGTGTGCTGGATCTGCTCCCGGACCTGGTCGGTCAGGTTGAACATCAGCATCGGGTCCTCCGCCGCCTCCGGCGGGTAGCCGTCCGTGGGGATCGGCTCGCCGAACTGGATCGTCCACTTGGTCGGCAGCGGAATCGCACCCAGCGGCCCCAGCCACGGGAACGTCGGAGTGATCGGGAAGTACGGGAAGCCCAGCAGCCGGGCCACCGTCTTGGCGTTGCCGATCATCGGGTAGATCTCCTCGGCCCCGACGATCGAGCACGGGACGATCGGCGTCCCGGCGCGCAGCGCCGTGGAGACGAAGCCGCCGCGGCCGAAGCGCTGGAGCTTGTAGCGGTCGCCGAAGGGCTTGCCGAGGCCCTTGAAGCCCTCCGGCATCACCCCGACCAGCTCGCCCTGCTCCAGCAGCCGGGCCGCGTCCTCCGCGCACGCCAGGGTGTGACCGAGCTTGCGGGCCAGCTCGTTGACCACCGGCAGCATGAACACCAGGTCCGCCGCCAGCAGCCGCAGGTGGCGGCCGGCCGGGTGGTGGTCGTGGACGGCGACCTGCATCATCAGGCCGTCCATCGGCAGCGTCCCGGAGTGGTTGGCGACGATCAGGGCGCCGCCCTCGGCCGGGATGTTCTCGACGCCCTTCACCTCGACCCGGAAGTACTTCTCGTACACCGGGCGCAGCAGGGACATCAGGACCTGGTCGGTGAGCTCCTCGTCGTAGCCGAAGTCGTCGACCTCGTACTCGCCGGTGAGGCGGCGGCGCAGGAAGGCCAGGCCGCCCGCGATGCGCCGCTCCAGACCGCCCTCGTCGCCCGGCCGCGGCGGCACGGCTTCCTCCCGGCTCACCGGCCCGTCATCCTGCGCGGACGCCCTGCCGGGCAGGGGCTGGACCTCGCGCACCCGCGCGGGCTCCGCGCCCTGGCGCCCGCTGCCCGCGCCGCGGCGCCGCGGCGGGCGCGCCGCGGCACCCCCGCGGGACCGGTCGTCGTCGAACGGAATGACCTTGGCGTCCGCCATCGTTGATGCGCTCCTCAGTTGGCGCTCTGCGTCGGGGGGTGGCCGCCGCCCGCCAGGGGCAGCGCGGCGATCCGGTCGACGGCCCCGGCAACGGCCTGAGGCGGCAGCAGGCCGGGTCCGTGGCTGCGCGCGAAGTCCGCGAACGTCTCCGCGGTCGTGTACTTCGGCTGGAATCCCAGTGTCTCGCGCATCTGGGTCGTGTCGACCACCCGCCCGTGGGTGAGCAGCCGGATCTGCTCGGGAGAGAAGTCCGTCATGCCCAGCGTACGCATCAGGGAGCCCGCCCAGGTGACCGCCGGCAGCAGCAGGGGCACGGTGGGGCGGCCGAGCCGCCGCGAGCACTGGGCGAGCGTCAGGACGCCGTCGCCGGCGATGTTGAAGGTGCCGCTGTTGAGCGTGCCGCGGCGCGGCTCGTGCGAGGCGATCCGCAGCACCTCGATCACGTCGTCCTCGTGCACGAACTGCAGCCGCGGGTCGTAGCCGAACACGGTCGGCAGCACCGGCAGCGAGAAGTACGAGGCGAGCGGGGTGTCCGTCGTGGGGCCCAGGATGTTGGCGAACCGCAGCACGCACACCGCCACGTCCGGCCGGCGCCGCGCGAAGCCCCGGACGTACCCCTCGACCTCGCAGATGTCCTTGGCGAAGCCGCCGCTGGGAAGCGACTTGGCCGGGGTGGTCTCGGTGAACACGGCCGGGTCGCGCGGCGCGGAGCCGTAGACGTTGGTGCTGGACTTCACGACCAGCCGCCTGACCGCCGGGGACTTCTGGCAGGCACCGAGCAGCTGCATGGTGCCGATGACGTTGGTCTCCTTCAGCGCGGTCCGGCCGCCGCTGCCCAGCGGCGTCCCGGTCACGTCCAGGTGCACCACCGTGTCGGCACCCGACTCGGCGAGCACCCGGGCGACGGTCGGCTGCCGGATGTCGGCCTGGACGAAGTCGGCACCGCCCAGGTGGTGCTCGGGCGGCACCGCGTCCACGGCGACGACCCGCTCCACCCCGGGGTCACGCTGGATCCGTCGTACGAACCGGCCCCCCAGCTGGCGGGCCACTCCGGTCACGAGCACGACCTTGCCCAAGATCAGCGCCTTCCTTCCAGGACCTCGTATCCCGCCGCGTTCCCCCGTGTGGCCAACTTAGCGGTTCGTCGTCGCGCTGTGACGACCGCCCGGAGCGCGAAGCGACGACAACGCCCGGACGTACGACCAGATCAGCCAGGGTGCCGGTCCCGTGGTACGCACCGGGTTCGACCCGCCGCACACCGCCGCCGGACACACGTGTGGCCCCCCACCGGACGGTGGAGGGCCACAGCACGCCTTCGCGGCGCCGCGTCGCGCTTACTTCTTGTTGCGACGCTGGACGCGCGTGCGCTTGAGCAGCTTGCGGTGCTTCTTCTTGGCCATCCGCTTGCGCCGCTTCTTGATAACAGAGCCCACGACTACCCTCGCTCACTTCTCATCACTCGGTTGTTTGGGCGCCATGGGCCCACACGACCTACGAGGGGCTAGCCTACCCAACCGCGCGCCGAGGTCGTAATCGAGGGTGCCGGGGAGATCCACGCCGTGTCCCGGGCGGATCTCCCCGGGTCGCTGTCAGGCCGTTTCCACCCCCACGTAGCTGTCGCGGAGGTACTCGTGAACCGCTTGCTCGGGGACGCGGAAGGACCGCCCCACCCGGATCGCGGGCAGATGACCACTGTGCACCAGGCGGTACACGGTCATCTTCGACACTCGCATCACCGAGGCGACTTCCGCCACGGTAAGGAACTGAACCTCGTTCAGAGGCCTCTCGCCAGCTGCAGCCATGACACACCTGCACCTTCCGCACTCGACGGCCACCGGCTTCCCCTTCCGGTGACTCTTCGTCGCTGCGTGCTCACTCCCCAGACTAGGGGCGGGTGATGCGAGTGGGGAAGAGGTGCACCCATCGGCGGCCTACTGTGACAGACACGCCCGATTGAGTACGTAGCGGGTAAGCGGCCGGTAGTAATCGGACCGCACGCCGTCATCAAGTGGAACGACGACGGACACCGACCCCTCGGCCTCTCCGACGAACGGCGCGGGATCGTCCGTATCGGCCAGCCCGATGGCCTCGAACCCCAGCTGACCTGCTCCGCAGACCCAGCCGTGGTCTCCGATCACGAGCCCGGGCAGCGGCCCGCCGGCCTCCGCCGCGGCGGCCAGCGCGGTACGAACCGGGAGGGGGGAGTGGGTGTGCGCGCCGGGCTCACCACCGGGGCGTTCCGTGCCGGGCGCCCTCACCAGCGCGACCCCCCGTACGTAGGCGAGGTGGTGCGTGCGTAGACCGAACCGGGTCGTTATGTCGACACAGCGACCCTGCGCCGGGGTGAGGACAGTACATCCCGCCGCCGACAGGGCGTCTGCGAGAGCGACGTAGAAACCGAGCAGCCGATGGGGGTGCCCGGTGCCGAGCAGCACGTGCGCACGGCACCGCACCGCCGCGGCGAGCCGCTCCGCGAAGGCGTCCAGAGCGGCCAGCGTCCGCCCCGGGTCGATCACATCATGACCGGAAATCCGTCGGGGATCGGCCGAAACCCCGCATCGGTCCGCCATCAGACCGAGCAACTCCCGCTGACCCCAGTCCCCTTCCGGATCGATCCCGATCAGCACCCGGGGGTCCCGGGCGGCGAAGAGCCGGTAGCGGCGCAGGCTCTCCTCGCGCGGCGTGGCCACGGTCCCGGCGAGCCGCGCACCCAGCAGATGCGCCCGGAGGGCGACGGACGACAACACGCAGCGATGGTGCGCCACACAGCCGCCGCCCGTCCCGGAAACCGCCCGACACCGCACGGTCGGCCCACACCGGCGGACACGTGTACCCCCGGAACGACGGCCCCCCTGCCCCCGAGCCGCGGGCAGGCGTACCGCCGGGGCGGCAGGCTCCCCCCGCCCCGGCGGAGCCGGGAACCGGGCCCCGGCCCCCGTCAGCCGCTCACCGGCCCTACGCCAGCAACCCCCGCAACGGGAACACCGCCCGCCGCGCCGCCACCACCGCCTGGTCCAACCGGTCGGCGGGGTCGTACCCCGCCTCCCAGCCCGCCCAGGACACCGGCCACCGCCCGTCGGACATCCGCGCCGGCGCCAACTGCCGCGTCCGCGCGTACACCTCCTGCCGCCACCCCTCGGGAGTCTCCGCCCCGGGCTCGATCGCCCGCCCCGCGGCGATCCCCACCAGGTGCGTCCACGAGCGCGGCACCACGTCCACCACCGCGTAGCCGCCCCCGCCGAGCGCCACCCACCGCCCGCCGGCGTACTCGTGCGCCAGATCGTGGCAGGCGACCTGCACGGCCCGCTGCGCGTCCAGCGACACCGCGAGGTGCGCGAGCGGGTCCTCGAAGTGCGTGTCGGCCCCGTGCTGCGTCACCAGCACCTGCGGCCGGAACTCCGCCAGCAGCTCCGGCACCACCGCGTGGAACGCCCGCAGCCACCCCGCGTCCCCGGTGCCCGCCGGCAGCGCGACGTTCACCGCGGACCCCTGCGCCGCCTCGCCCCCGGTCTCCTCCGGCCACCCGGTCTGCGGGAACAGCGTCCGGGGATGCTCGTGCAGCGAGATCGTCAGCACCCGCGGATCGTCCCAGAACGCCGCCTGCACCCCGTCGCCGTGATGCACGTCCACGTCCACGTACGCGACCCGCTCGGCCCCCAGCTCCAGCAGCCGGGCGACGGCCAGCGAGGCGTCGTTGTAGATGCAGAACCCCGCGGCACCCCCGGGCATCGCGTGGTGCAGCCCGCCCGCGAAGTTCACCGCGTGCGCCGCGTCCCCCCGCCACACGGCCTCCGCCGCCCCCACCGACTGCCCGGCGATCAGCGCCGACACCTCGTGCATCCCGGCGAACGCCGGATCGTCCGTCGTCCCCAGCCCGTACGACGGGTCCGCCGCCGCCGGATCCGCCGACGCGGCCTTCACCGCCTCGATGTAGTCCGGCCGGTGGACGAGCCGCAGCGTCGACTCCCCGGCCGCCTTCGCCGCGACCACCTCCACCTCGCGGTCGAGCCCGAAGGCGCTCACCAGGCTCCGGGTCAGGGCGAGCCGGACCGGGTCCATCGGATGGCCCGGGCCGAAGTCATAGCCCGTTACTGCCTCGTCCCACATCAGCTGTGCGCGGCCGCTCATGCCCGCCACCGTATCGGTCCGGTCGAGGAGCGAACGACCGGGCGCACGCCGACGTCACCAGCACCAGCACCATCGGCACCAGCATCGCCCCGCGATAGCTCCACGCGTCCCCGAGCGCCCCCACCAGCGGCGAACCGACCAGGAAGCCCACGTAGTTGAAGACGTTCAGTCGCGCGACGGCCGCGTCCGAAGCCCCCGGCCCGCCCTTCTCCACGGCGAGCCGCCCGGCCGCCGCGAACGTCTGCGGCACCAGCACGCACAGCCCGAACCCCAGCAGCGTGAACCCCAGCATCCCCACCCGCGCCCCGGGCGCCACGGCCACCACCGCGAACCCGGCCGCCGCCAGCAACGCCCCGCCCCGCACCACCGCCACGGCCCCGAACCGCCGCACCCCGGCGTCCCCGACCGCCCGCCCCAGCAGCGTGGTGACCATGTACACGTTGTACGGCACGGTCGCCGTCTGCTCGGAGCTCCCCAGCACGTCCTGCAGGTACTTCGCGCTCCAGTTGGAGACCGTCGAGTCCCCGATGTACGCGCACGTCATGACGAGGCACAGCGGCAGCAGCCACCGCGAGGAGCCACCGGCGGCCGCCGTCCCCGGCACCGCGTCCGCCCGCCCGTCGACGTACCACCGGCTCCCCGCCAGCACCGCCGGCAACAGCACCGCCACCACCGGCAGGTACGACACCCACAGCGCGAGATGCCAGTGCGCCCCCGCCCACGCCAGCGAGGCCCCGACGATCCCGCCCAGGCTGTACGCGGCGTGGAAGCCGAGCATGATGCTGCGCCCGTACGCCCGCTGCAGGCTCACGCCGAGCATGTTCATCGACGCGTCCAGCGCCCCGACGGCGAGCCCGAACACGGCGAGCGCCACGGCCAGGCCGGCCACCCCCTCCCCCGCCCCGACCGCGAGCAGCGCCAGGAGCACGACCGGCTGGGACCACCGCAGCACCCGGCTGGGCCGCACCCGCCTCACCAGCCGCCCGGTCAGCACGCTGCCCACTCCGGCGAGGACCGGCACCGCGGCGAGGAAGACCGGCAGCAGCGCGTCGGTGACCCCGTACCGCTCCTGGACGGCCGGGATGCGCGTCACGAGCAGAGCGAAGGCGACGCCCTGCACCAGGAAGCCGAACGCCAGTGAAGCCCTGCCGCGCCGCAGCACATCGGTCATGGCGGCGAGCGTAGGGCCCCGCCGTACCCGTGGGTAGATCCGGCCGGAGGTGACTTCCGCTCGGCTCCGGACCGGTCTACCGGGCCAGCAGGTCCACCAACTCCCCCATGTCGGCGAAGAGTCCGGTGGCACCCGCGAGCCGCTCGCCCGGCGTCATGGCCGTGAAGCCGTACACGTCCATCCCCGCCGCCACGGCCGCCTGCACCCCCAGCGGACTGTCCTCGACGACGACGCACCGCCCGGGCGCGACTCCCATCCGCTCGGCCGCGTACAGGAACAGGTCCGGCGCCGGCTTCCCCCGTCCGACGTCCTGCGAGCTGAAGATCCGCCCGTCGTCGAACCACCGGTCCAGCCCGGTCTTCCGGTGCCCGACCCGAATCCGCTCGTGGCTCCCGGACGACGCCACGCAGTACGGCACCCCGTCCACCGCGAGCTTCTCCAGCACGCCGACGGCCCCCGGCACCGGTTCCAGCTCCCGCTCGAAGGCGGCGAAGACGCGCGCGTGGAAGACGTCGTCGAAGTCCGCCGGCAACCGCCGCCCGGTCCGCTCCCCGATGACATCGTGGACGCGGTGCATGGCGGCCCCCATGTAGTCCCGCAGCGAGTCCTCGTAGGTGGTCGGGTGCCCCAGCTCGGTGAGGTAGGCGGCGAGGAGCCGGTTGGACAACGGCTCACTGTCGACGAGAACGCCGTCGTTGTCGAAGATGACGAGGTCATAGCGCATGATGGGACCCTAAACGCAGAAAACCCCCGTGCCGAATGGCACGGGGGTTTTCTCAAGAATTGTTCGGCGGTGTCCTACTCTCCCACAGGGTCCCCCCTGCAGTACCATCGGCGCTGTAAGGCTTAGCTTCCGGGTTCGGAATGTAACCGGGCG
>NZ_JBITSF010000020.1:0-153365 GCF_044540485.1 Streptomyces sp. NPDC085946
GAAGTACCAGCTGCGCCCCCGCGACTGGGAGGCCGCCGAACGCGAGGGCCGCACCCTCACCCCGCTGATCACCCGGCTCAACACCGTCCGCCGGGAGAACCCCGCGCTCCAGCAGCTGCGCGACCTCCACTTCCACCACACGGACAAGGAAGCGGTGATCGCGTACTCGAAGCGGAAGGGTTCGAACACGGTTCTGGTGGTCGCGAACCTCGACCCGCACCACACCCAGGAGGCCACGGTCTCGTTGGACATGCCGCAACTCGGCCTGGACTGGCACGAGTCGGTGCCGGTGCGCGACGAGCTCACCGGCGAGACCTATCACTGGGGCAGGGCCAACTATGTGCGCCTCCAACCGGGCCACCGGCCCGCGCATGTCTTCACGGTTCTGCGACCGTCCACCCCGCAGATCGGAGGGTCACCCACAAAATGATCGTCAACGAACCTGTTCCGGACACCTTCGAGGACACTCCAGCCAAGGACCGGGACCCGGAGTGGTTCAAGCGCGCCGTCTTCTACGAGGTCCTCGTCCGCTCCTTCCAGGACAGCAACGGCGACGGCGTCGGCGACCTCAAGGGCCTGACCGCCAAGCTCGACTACCTGCAGTGGCTGGGCGTCGACTGCCTGTGGCTGCCGCCGTTCTTCAAGTCACCGCTGCGGGACGGCGGCTACGACGTCTCCGACTACACGGCGGTGCTGCCCGAGTTCGGCGACCTCGCCGACTTCGTGGAGTTCGTCGACGCCGCCCACCAGCGCGGCATGCGCGTGATCATCGACTTCGTCATGAACCACACCAGCGACCAGCACCCGTGGTTCCAGGAGTCGCGGAAGGACCCCGACGGACCCTACGGCGACTACTACGTGTGGGCGGACGACGACAAGCAGTACCAGGACGCCCGGATCATCTTCGTCGACACCGAGGTGTCCAACTGGACCTATGACCCGGTCCGCAAGCAGTACTACTGGCACCGCTTCTTCTCGCACCAGCCGGACCTCAACTACGAGAACCCGGCCGTGCAGGAGGAGATGATCTCGGCGCTGAAGTTCTGGCTGGACCTGGGCATCGACGGGTTCCGGCTGGACGCGGTGCCGTACCTGTACCAGGAGGAGGGCACCAACTGCGAAAACCTTCCGGCAACGCACGCCTTCCTCAAGCGGGTCCGCAAGGAGATCGACACCCAGTACCCGGACACCGTGCTGCTGGCGGAGGCCAACCAGTGGCCCGAGGACGTCGTCGACTACTTCGGCGACTACGCCTCCGGCGGCGACGAGTGCCACATGGCGTTCCACTTCCCCGTCATGCCACGCATCTTCATGGCCGTACGGCGGGAATCCCGCTACCCGGTCTCGGAGATCCTGGCCAAGACCCCGGCCATTCCCTCGGGCTGCCAGTGGGGCATCTTCCTGCGCAACCACGACGAGCTGACCCTGGAGATGGTCACCGACGAAGAGCGCGACTACATGTGGGCGGAGTACGCCAAGGACCCCCGCATGCGCGCCAACATCGGCATCCGCAGGCGGCTGGCGCCCCTGCTGGACAACGACCGCAACCAGATCGAGCTGTTCACCGCCCTGCTGCTGTCCCTGCCGGGCTCGCCGATCATCTACTACGGCGACGAGATCGGCATGGGCGACAACATCTGGCTCGGCGACCGGGACGCGGTGCGCACCCCGATGCAGTGGACCCCGGACCGCAACGCCGGTTTCTCGTCGTGCGATCCCGGCCGGCTCTACCTGCCGACCATCATGGATCCGGTCTACGGCTACCAGGTCAGCAACGTCGAGGCCTCCATGGCCTCGCCGTCCAGCCTGCTGCACTGGACCCGCCGCATGATCGAGATCCGCAAGCAGAACCCGGCCTTCGGCCTCGGCTCCTACACCGAACTGCCGTCGTCGAACCCGGCGGTGCTCGCCTTCCTGCGCGAGTACGAGGACGACCTGGTGCTCTGCGTGAACAACTTCTCACGCTTCGCACAGCCCACGGAGCTCGATCTGAGCGCCTTCGAGGGCCGGCACCCGGTCGAGCTGTTCGGCGGGGTGCGCTTCCCCGCCATCGGCGAACTGCCGTACCTGCTGACCCTGGCGGGCCACGGCTTCTACTGGTTCCGGCTCCGCAAGGACGCCGCGTGAGGCCCGACCGGGGCCTGCGGCGCGCCTGATCCGCCGGACAGGCCGCAAACCCCCGCGGCGGGGCGTTTCTCCCGCCCCGCCCGGGGCACGCATCAGTAGCACCCCGCCCACCCCGGGGAAAGGACGCGACGTCATGTCGGAAGCCGTCACCCGCACCGTCACGAGCCCTCCCGGTCTCCTTGCGTCATTGGATCCGCTGTTGCGCGAGTGGCTGCCGCGGCAGCGCTGGTTCGCGGGCAAGGGGCGTCCGGTCACCGGGTTCACCCTGGTAGCGGCCACCGAGCTGCTGCCGGCCACCGCCAAGCTCGGCCTGTACCACCTGCTCGTGCGCGCCCACCAGCCGCTCGTGCCGGGCCACGGTGCCTCCGAGCACCCCGGCGACTGCTACCAGCTCCTGATAGGCGTGCGCGAGGCGCTGCCGCCCCGGCTGGCGCCCGCGCTCATCGGACACGTGGCCGGCGGCCCGCTGGCCGGACGGACGGTGTACGAGGCCCTGCACGACCCCCGGCCGTCCGAACTGCTGCTGGAGGCCCTGCGCACCCGGGCCCGCATCGGCGGGCTGCGCTTCGAGCGGGACCCCCGGCAGGAGATCCGGGCCGCGCTGGTGCCGCGCCTGGTGACCGCCGAGCAGTCCAACTCGTCGGTCATCTATGGAGATACGTTCATCCTGAAGCTGATGCGCCGGGTGGTACCCGGCGTCAACCCCGATCTGGAGCTGCCGCTGGCGCTGGCCCGCGAGGGCTGCCTGCGGGTGCCGCCGCCGACGGCCTGGATGGTGGCGGACGTCGACCGTTCCGCCGCCTCCTCCGGTGCCCTCAGCTCGGCGGACTTCGTCGACGAGCCGTACGTGCTGGGCGTGCTCCAGCCGTTCGTGCAGGGCGCGGCCGACGGCTGGGACCTGGCGCTGCGCGAGCTCGCCAAGGGCGAGGACTTCGCCGCCGAGGCCCGGGCCCTGGGCCGGGCCACCGCCGAGGTGCACACCGCGCTGGCCCGCGCGCTGCCGACGGTCACGCTGGGCCACGTCCAGCTGGCGCAGATCGTCGACGGCATGACCGAGCGGCTGGACGCGGCCGCCCAGGCGGTGCCCGCGCTGCGGCCGTACGCGCCCGGACTGCGCTCGGCGTTCACCGCGCTGGGCGACCTGGCCGCCGAGGGCCGCACCTGGACCGCCCAGCGCATCCACGGCGACCTGCACCTCGGACAGTGCCTGCGCTCCCCCGCCGGGGAGTGGTCGCTGATCGACTTCGAGGGCGAGCCCGCCCGGCCGCTGGCCGAGCGGCGGATGCCGCAGCCGGCGGTGAAGGACGTCGCCGGCATGCTGCGCTCGTTCGACTACGCGGCGCGTTCGGTGGACCCGCGGCAGCCCGACTGGGCCGCCACGTGCCGGGCCGCCTACTGTTCCGGGTACGCGGAGGCCGCCGGTCTCGACCCGCGCACCGACCCGGTCCTGCTGCGCGCGTACGAGACGGACAAGGCGATCTACGAGGTGGTGTACGAGGCCCGCCACCGTCCCGACTGGCTTCCGGTCCCGATGGCCGCCGTGCACCGGCTGGCCTCGGCCGACCCGATCTGACCGACCCGAATCCTCGCCGAGGAGGCTCCGCCCGTGACCCCCCGCCCCGAGTCCAGCGGTCCACGTTCGAAGAAGACGGCCGAGGCCACCGGCGTCGAGCAGCCGACGACCGCCCAGAAGAAGGCCGCAGCGAAGCAGGCGGCCGTGCCGGAACAGCCGGCGGCCCGGAAGACCGCCGCCGCGAAGAAGGCGGCGGCCGAGAAGACGTCGGTGCCGGAACAGGCGACGGCCCGGAAGACCGCGGCGAAGAGGACCGCGGCCCGCAAGACGGCGGTCCCGGAACAGGCGACCGTCAAGAAGGCCCTGGCGAAGAAGGCCGCCGCGGCCGGGGAGACACCGCCGGCCGCCGCGAAGAAGACCACGGCGAAGAAGGCCGCCGCACAGAAGACCGCCGTCGCCAAGACGACCGCCGTCGCCAAGACGACCGCCGCGAAGAAGACTGCCGCGAAGACGACCGCCGCCAGGACCACGGCGAAGAAGACCGCCGCCAAGACGACCGCCGCCAAGACCACGGCCAGGAAGACCGCGGCGAAGAAGACCGCGCCGGCCGCGGCTCCCGCGGAGGCGGTGACGGCGGGGGCGGCGACGCCGGAGGCCGCCGCCGAGCAGGCGGCCGCCGCCAAGGCCACGGCGGTGAAGGGCTCCACGGCCAGGACCACCACCAAGAAGGCGGTGGCCAAGAAGGCAGTGGCCAAGAAGACCGCGACGAAGAAGGCCGCCCCGAAGAAGACGGCGGCCGGGAAGGCGCTGCCCGAGGGACCCGTCCCGGCGGTGCCCGCCGTCGCGGAGCCGGCGGCCGTCGACGCCGCCGACCGGGAGCGGCTGCTGGCCGGCACCCACCACGACCCGCACACCGTGCTCGGCGCCCACCCGGTGCCCGGCGGCGTCGCCTTCCGGGCCTTCCGGCCGTATGCCCTGTCGGTGACCGTGCTGGTCGGGGAGCTGCGGACCGAACTGCACGACGACGGCGAGGGGTTCTTCTCCGGGCTGCTGCCGCTGCCGGAGGTGCCCCCCTACCGGCTGCTCGTCGCGTACGAGGGGACGGTGCAGGAGACCGAGGACGCCTACGGCTTCCTGCCCACGCTCGGCGAGCTCGACCTGCACCTGATCGGCGAGGGCCGCCACGAGGAGCTGTGGAACGCGCTGGGCGCGCACCCGATGACGCACCAGGGCGTGGCCGGCACCCGCTTCGCGGTGTGGGCGCCGAACGCGCGCGGCGTGCGGGTCGCCGGCACCTTCAACTTCTGGGACGGCACCGGCTTCCCCCTGCGCGTGCTGGGCTCGTCGGGCGTCTGGGAGCTGTTCGTGCCGGGCATCGGCGAGGGCGAGCTGTACAAGTTCGAGATCACCCGCCCCGACGGCTCCAAGACGCTGCGCGCCGACCCGATGGCCCGCCGCACCGAGGTGCCGCCCGCGAACTCGTCGGTCATCACCTCCTCGCGGTACGAGTGGGGGGACGAGGAGTGGCTGGCCCAGCGCGCCGGGACCCCGGCGCACCAGGCGCCCTTCTCCGTGTACGAGGTCCACCTGCCGTCCTGGCGCCCGGGTCTGACCTACCGTCAGCTCGCCGAGCAGCTCCCGGCGTACGTCAAGGACATGGGTTTCACCCACGTGGAGCTGATGCCGGTCGCGGAGCACCCCTTCGGCGGGTCCTGGGGCTACCAGGTCACCGGCTTCTACGCGCCCACGGCCCGGCTCGGCACCCCGGACGACTTCCGGTACCTGGTGGACGCGCTGCACCAGGCGGGCATCGGCGTGATCATGGACTGGGTGCCGGCGCACTTCCCGCGCGACGACTGGGCGCTCGCCGAGTTCGACGGCCGCCCGCTGTACGAGCACGAGGACCCGCGGCGCTCCGCGCACCCCGACTGGGGCACCCTGGAGTTCGACTACGGGCGCAACGAGGTGCGCAACTTCCTCGTCGCCAACGCGGTGTACTGGTGCGAGGAGTTCCACATCGACGGGCTGCGCGTCGACGCGGTGGCGTCGATGCTCTACCTCGACTACTCGCGCGAGCCGGGCCAGTGGGTGCCGAACGAGCACGGCGGCCGGGAGAACCTGGACGCGGTGGCCTTCCTCCAGGAGATGAACGCCACGGTGTACCGGCGGGTGCCGGGCGTGGTGACCGTCGCGGAGGAGTCGACCGCCTGGGACGGCGTCACCCGGGCCACCCACCACAAGGGCCCGAGCGGCTTCGGCGGCCTCGGGTTCGGGCTGAAGTGGAACATGGGCTGGATGCACGACTCGCTGGACTACATGTCCCACGAGCCGGTCCACCGGCAGTACCACCACCACGAGATGACCTTCTCGATGGTGTACGCCTACAGCGAGAACTACGTCCTGCCGATCTCGCACGACGAGGTCGTGCACGGCAAGGGATCGCTGGTGTCGAAGATGCCCGGCGACTGGTGGCAGCAGCGCGCCAACCACCGTGCCTACCTGGCCTTCATGTGGGCGCATCCGGGCAAGCAGCTGCTGTTCATGGGGCAGGAGTTCGCGCAGGGCACCGAGTGGTCCGAGGCCCGCGGCCCCGACTGGTGGCTGCTGGACCCGAACTACGGCGCGGAGCCCGACCACCGGGGCGTGCGCGACCTGGTGCGGGACCTCAACACGGTGTACCTGGCGACCCCGGCGCTGTGGCAGCGCGACACGGAGCCGTCCGGCTTCCAGTGGGTGGTCGGGGACGCCGTCGAGGACAACGTCTTCGCGTTCCTGCGCTTCGACGCGGACGGCTCCCCGCTGCTGGCGGTGTCGAACTTCGCGCCGGTGGTCCGCCACGAGTACCGCCTCGGGGTCCCGGAGGAGGTCTCCGCCTGGCAGGAGGTCCTCAACACCGACGCGGGCCGCTACGGCGGCAGCGGCGTCACCAACCCCGCCGTCGTCAAGCCGGAGCCGCAGGGCTGGCACGGCCGCCCGGCGAGCATCCGCCTGACCCTGCCGCCCCTGTCCACGGTGTGGCTGCGGCCGGTGTAGCGCCGGAGCGGAACACGGCGGCGGGTCCCCGGAGGCGCGTTCCGGGGACCCGCCGCCGTGACCGCGCGGGTCACGCCCGCCGTGCCTCCCGCGCGAAGGCGTCGGCCAGCGCCGGCGGCAGCGGGCCGGTGTGCAGGACGCCCAGCCGCTGGGTGGCCCGGGTCAGGGCCACGTACAGGTCGCTGGTGCCGTAGCGGTCGGGTTCGACGACGAGGACCGAGTCGAACTCCAGCCCCTTGGCCTGGCGCGGGTCGAGCAGCACCACGGTCCGGGTGAGGTCCGGCTCGGCGCCCGCCGTGACCCCGTCCAGCCGGGCGGCCAGCTTCCGGTGCAGGTCGCGCGGGGCGATGACCGCGAGACGGCCCTCGGCCGGGGTGAGCTCCTCCACCGCCCGGGCCACGGCGCCCGGCAGGTCGTCGGTGGCGCGCGCCCAGGGCCGCAGGCCCGTCGAGCGCACCGAGCTCGGCGGCTCGAAGCCGGGGTGCTCGGCGCGCACGACGGCCGCCGCCAGCTCCATGATCTCGGCCGGGGTGCGGTAGTTGACGGCGAGGCGGGTGTGCTCCCAGCGGTCCTCGACGTAGGGCTCCAGGATCTTTGCCCACGAGCCGACGCCGGCCGCCTCCGCGGTCTGCGCCGGGTCCCCGACCAGGGTCATCGAACGGGTCGGGCTGCGCCGCATGAGCAGCCGCCAGGCCATCGGCGACAGCTCCTGCGCCTCGTCGACGATGATGTGCCCGAACGCCCAGGTGCGGTCGGCCGCCGCGCGCTCGGCGGCGCTGCGGTGGTCGTCCTCCTCGTGCCGCTCGGCGAACCGCTCGGCGTCGATGATGTCGTGCGCGGACAGCACCTCGGAGGCCTCGGGGTCGCTGTCCTCCTTGTCCTCGAACTCGTACGTCCGGGAGGCGAAGGACACGTCGAGGACGCCCTGCGCGTAGGCGATCTGCGCCTGCCGCTCGCGCTCGGCGCGCTCGCGGGCCGGGCGGTCGTCCTCGCCGAGGAGCTCGGCCGCCTCGTCGAGCAGCGGCACGTCCGCGACCGTCCAGTGCCGGGTCACCGGGCGGCGGATCGCGGCGGCGTCCTCGTCGGGGAGGAAGCCCTCGGGCGCGGCGAGGAAGTCCGCGACGAGCTCCTGCGGGGTGAGCCGCGGCCACAGCCGGTCGATCGCCGACCAGACCTCGGGGTTCTCGGCGAGCTCGTCGCGGATCTGGGTGAGGTCGCTGGCGTCCAGCAGGCTGCTGCCGTCGTACGGGTCGGTGCCGATGCGCTCCGCGTACAGGTCGGTGAGCGTGTTGAGGATGTGGCCCTCGAAGTACTCGCGGGCGGGGTTGTGCGGCAGTTTCGCGGCGCGGGTGCGCTCGCGGGCCACCCGCACCAGGCCGTCGTCGAGCATGAGGATCTCGCGGTCGTGCTCGATGGTGACGACCGGGTCGGGCAGCGCCTGCCGGCTGCGGACCACCTCGGCGAGGACGTCGGCCATCCGGGCGCTGCCCTTCACGGCCGCCGCCTCGGGGGTGTCGGCCGCCGTCGCCTTCACACCGGGGAACAGCTCGCCGACGGTCGCCAGCAGGACGCCGGTCTCGCCGAGCGAGGGCAGCACCTGGCCGATGTAGCCGAGGAAGGCCGGGTTGGGGCCGACGACGAGGACGGCGCGCTTGGCCAGCAGTTCGCGGTGCTCGTAGAGCAGGAAGGCGGCGCGGTGCAGGGCGACGGCCGTCTTGCCGGTGCCCGGGCCGCCCTCCACGACCAGCACGCCGCGGTGCGGTGCCCGGATGATGCGGTCCTGGTCGGCCTGGATGGTGCGGACGATGTCGCCCATGCGGCCGGTGCGCGCGGAGTTCAGCGCGGCGAGCAGCACGGCGTCGCCGGCCGGGTCCTCGTGGCCGGTGCGGGTGGCGTCGCCGAGGTCGAGGATCTCGTCGTGCAGGGCGGTGACGCGGCGGCCGTCGGTGGACAGGTGCCGCCGGCGCCGCAGGCCCATCGGGGTGTGGCCGGTGGCCAGGTAGAACGGGCGGGCGACGTCGGCCCGCCAGTCGATCAGGACCGGGGTGCGTTCGGCGTCGTCGGCGCGCAGCCCGATCCGGCCGATGTGGTGGGTGGCGCCCGAGGTCAGGTCGATGCGGCCGAAGCACAGGGAGCCGTCCACCGCGTTCAGCGCGGCGAGCAGTCCCGAGCGCTCGGCGACCAGGATGTCCCGCTCCAGCCTGGCCTGCATGGGGGTGTCGCCCTGCGCGAGGGCGTCCGTGACGGAGGCCTCGGCGTCGCCGCGCAGGGCGTCCACGCGCGCGTACAGCCGGTCGACGAATTCCTGCTCCTGCCGGAATTCATCGTCCGGAAATTCGGTGTTTGACAATTCCGCTCCCGCCCGGATATACTGTGCTCACTGAACTTCGCCGCGACTTCCGCGAGTTTTGCCGTACTGAAGTCGCGAACCAATGAATATACGCAAAGAAATCCCCCGGGCGCAATTGCCCGGGGGATTTCTTCGTGCCGGACGGCCGTCCGCCCGCCGTGCTCACAGCACGTCGGACAGCTCCTCCAGCAGCCTCCGCTTGGCCCGCGCCCCCACCATGGACTTCACGGGCTCCCCGTCCCGGAACACCAGGAAGGTGGGCATCGACAGCACCTTGTAGGCCTGGGTGACGGCCGGATTGCGGTCCACGTTCAGCTGGACCACCTTCAGCCGGCCGGCCTGCTCGGCGGCGACGGCGCCGAGCACCGGGGCCATCTGCCGGCACGGCGGGCACCAGTCGGCGGTGAATTCCACCAGCACCGGCAGCTCCGCTCCGATCACCTCCGTCCCGAAGTCCGCGTCGGTCACCTCGGCCACACCCGCCGTCCTCGTCACAGCCCCTGCCCTCCCAGTTCGCACACCGGCTCCGGACCACCCGGAACCCGCGCGTCGGCCGCCAGCGCGTCGCGCGCCCGCTCGGCCCTGGCCAGCTGCGCGCCGACCTCCGCCCGCACGGCCCGCAGCTCACCGATCAGCTCGTCCAGCTCCGCCAGCTTGCGCCGGTAGACCGCGAGCGAGGCCGGGCACGAGTCGCCCTCGGGGTGCCCGGCCCGCAGGCACTCCACGAAGGGCCGCGTCTCCTCCAGGTCGAACCCGAAGTCCTGCAGCGTCCGGATCTGCCGCAGCAGCCGCAGGTCGGACTCGTCGTAGGTCCGGTGGCCGTTGCCGGTCCGCCGCGCGGGCAGCAGCCCGCGCGCCTCGTAGTACCGCAGCGTCCGCGTCGTGGTCCCGGCCCGCGCGGCCAGCTCGCCGATTCGCATGCGGACGAACGTACGGCTTGACGCCGACGTCAAGGCAAGGCCCCGGGAACTCGGGGCGTCCGTCGCGGCCCCACCGCCCCGGACGGCGCGGAGCCGAGCGGCCCGGCCCCACGGGGAGGGGCGGGCCGCTCGGCGTTCCCGGGCCGGGCGGCCGGGCGACGGGGCGGGGGGGGACACCCGGCCGCCCGGGACGGGGAACGCGGCGTCCGGCTCCGGTTCAGGCGGGGCCGGGCGCCGCGTCCCGGCGGACCGGGCCGGTCACGGCCGGCCGGTCCGCCGCGGGGGTCAGGCCTTGGCGAGCTCCTTCTCGTCGCCCCGCTCCGGCAGGACGTCGGCGACGGGGCGGGACGGGGCGCCGTGGCCGTCGTCCAGGAGGGTCGTCTCGTCGAAGGGCGCCCGGCCGGCCAGGACCTCGTGGACGCGCTCCTTGTCGATCTCCTTGGTCCAGGTGCCGATCAGGACGGTGGCGACCGCGTTGCCCGCGAAGTTGGTCAGGGCGCGGGCCTCGCTCATGAACCGGTCGATGCCGACGATCAGGCCGATGCCGTCGACCAGGGCCGGCTTGTGCGACTGCAGGCCGCCGGCCAGGGTCGCCAGGCCCGCGCCGGTGACCCCGGCGGCGCCCTTGGAGGCGACCAGCAGGAAGAGCAGCAGCGGGATCTGCTCGCCGACCGACATCGGCGTGCCCATGGCGTCGGCGATGAACAGCGAGGCCATGGTCATGTAGATCATGGTGCCGTCGAGGTTGAAGGAGTAGCCGGTCGGGACGGTGATGCCGACCACCGGCTTGCTGACGCCCAGGTGCTCCATCTTCGCGATGAGCCGCGGCAGCGCGGACTCGGAGGAGGAGGTGGACAGGATCAGCAGGAACTCGCGGCCCAGGTACTTGAAGAGCGTGAGGATGTTCAGGCCGGAGACGACCCGCAGCAGCACGCCGAGCACGAGGAAGACGAACAGCACGCAGGTGACGTAGAAGCCGAGCATCAGCACGGCGAGGCTCTTGAGCGCGTCCACGCCCGCCGAGCCGGTGACGGCCGCGATGGCGCCGAAGGCACCGATCGGCGCGGCCCACATGATCATCGCGAGGATGCGGAAGACGAGCCGCTGGATGTGCTCGACGCCGCGCAGGACCGGCTGTCCGGCCGGGCCCATCGCCTGGAGCGCGAAGCCGGCGAGCAGGGCGATCAGCAGGGTCTGCAGGACCTCGCCCTGGGTGAAGGCGGACACGATCGTGGTCGGGATGATGCCGAGCAGGAACTCGGTGGTGTCCTTGGCCTCGGCCGACACCTGCGCCTGGCCGGTCTCCTTCACCGCCTCGGTGACGGCGAGCCCGGTGCCCGGCTCCAGGACGTTGCCGACGACCAGGCCGATGGCCAGCGCCACCAGCGACATCGCCGTGAAGTAGACCAGGGCGATGCCGCCGACCGCGCCGACCTTGGCGGCCTTGCGCACCGAGCCGATGCCCAGCACGATCGTGCAGAAGATGATCGGCGAGATCATCATCTTGATCAGGTTCACGAACCCGGTGCCGATCGGCTTCAGCCCGACCGCGAAGTCGGGCGCGACCAGCCCCACGGCGATGCCGAGGGCGACCGCGACGATCACCGCGATGTAGAGATAGTGCGTGCGGTCCCGCTTGGCGCGGGGTGCGGCAGGTGCCGTATCGGCTGCGCTGGTCACGGCGGCCCTCCTTGACGACGTCGTCGGCATCACCGGCGTGCGGCTCACGTCCGGGGTGCCGGGAGCGGTGCTCCCGGCCTGCGTTCTCGGGGAATGCCGTGACTATGTCGTGCGCTGTGAGCGTGGTCACCCTTCCGTTCATTTAGTTCACATCCGGCCGAGAGGCAGACTGACGGCATGCGCCTCCCCGTCCCCGGACCCCGCAGCCTGGCGGGCCAGCTCTTCGCCATGCAGGCCGTGCTGCTCGCGGTCGTGGTGGCCGGGTACGCGCTGTTCACCTACCTCAGCGACCGCAGCCAGGCCGAGGAGGCCGCGGGCCGGCAGGCCGTGGCGGTGGCCCGGTCGGTCGCCGACTCGCCGTCCGTCGCGGCGGCCATCCGCACCGCCGACCCGACCGCCGCGCTCCAGCCGTACGCGCTGCGGGTGATGCGGGACACCGACGTCGACTTCGTCACGATCATGGACCCGCGGGGCATCCGCTGGACCCACCCGGACCGCGACCGGATAGGGGAGCGGTTCCGCGGCCACACCGAGCAGGCGCTGCGCGGCCGGACCTTCACCGAGACGTACACCGGCACGCTCGGCCCGTCGGTCCGGGCCGTCACGCCCGTCCGGGACGGCGACCGGATCGTCGGCCTGGTCAGCGCGGGCATCCGGGTCGAGGCGATCACCCGGCGCGTGCAGAGCCAGGTCACCGCGCTGGTCGGGGTCGCGGCCGGGGTCCTCGCCCTCGGCGCGGTCGGCACGTACGTCGTCAACGCCCGGCTGCGCCGCCACACCCACGGCATGAACGCCACCGAGCTCAGCCGCATGCACGACTACCACCAGGCCGCGCTGCACGCCGTGCGCGAGGGGCTGCTGATGCTGGACGGGCAGTACCGGGTGGCGCTGATCAACGACGGGGGCCGGGAGCTGCTGGGGCTGCCCGCCGGGGCGGTCGGCAGCTCCGTCGCCGAGCTCGGGCTGCCGCCGTCCCTCACCGGCGCCCTGCTGGCCTCCGAGCCGCGCGTCGACGAGGTGCACCTGACGGCGGACCGCGTGCTGGTGGTGAACACCTCCCCGGTGTCGGGCGGCGAGCGGCGCGGCACGGTCGTGACCCTGCGCGACGTGACCGAACTCCAGTCCCTGATGGGCGAGCTGGACTCCGAGCGCGGTTTCACGCAGGCGCTGCGCTCCCAGGCCCACGAGGCCGCGAACCGCCTGCACACGGTGGTCTCCCTCATCGAGCTCGGCCGGTCCGAGGAGGCGGTGGAGTTCGCCACCGCCGAACTGGAGCTGGCGCAGGCGCTGACCGACCAGGTGGTGGCGGCGGTCGGCGAGCCGGTGCTGGCCGCGCTGCTGCTCGGCAAGACGGCCCAGGCCAACGAGCGGGGCGTGGAACTGCTGGTGTCGGACGACAGCCGCCTGGACGACGGCCTGCTGCCGCCCTCGCTGCCGGCCCGGGACCTGGTGACGATCCTGGGCAACCTGATCGACAACGCCGTGGACGCGGCGCGGGGCGGGGTGCGGCCCCGGGTGACGGTCACCGCGCTCACCGAGGGCGGCGCGGAGCTGGTCCTGCGGGTCTGCGACACCGGTCCGGGCGTGGACCCCGCCCTGGCCGAGGCGGTCTTCGAGCGGGGCTTCACGACGAAACCGGCCGGGCCGGGCGGCCGCGGGCTGGGCCTGGCCCTCGTCCGCCAGGCGGCCGTGCGGCACGGCGGGTCGCTGACCGTGGCGGAGGCGGACGGCGGCGGGGCGCGGTTCGAGGTGCGGCTGCCGCTGCGGGACACCGGCGCCCGGGGCGCGGCCGCGCCCGGCCACGCGCGCGCGGGAGGTCCCGCATGACGAGCCGGGAGCCCATCCGCGTCCTGGTCGTGGAGGACGACCCGGTCGCCGCCGACGCGCACGTGCTGTACGTCGGCCGGGTCCCGGGCTTCACGGCCGTCGGCAAGGCGCACACCGGCGCGGAGGCGCGGCGGATGCTGGAGCGCACGCCGGTGGACCTGCTGCTGCTGGACCTGCACCTGCCCGACGGGCACGGGCTGCAACTGGCCCGCTCGCTGCGGGCGGCCGGGTACCACGCCGACGTGATAGCGGTGACGTCCGCGCGGGACCTGGCCGTGGTGCGGGAGGGCGTGTCCCTCGGGGTCGTGCAGTACGTGCTGAAGCCGTTCACCTTCGCGACCCTGAGGGACCGGCTGGTGCGGTACGCCGAGTTCCGCGGGGCGGCGGGCGAGGCGAGCGGCCAGGACGAGGTGGACCGGGCCCTGGCGGCGCTGCGCGCACCGGGCCCGGCGGCGCTGCCGAAGGGGCTCAGCGCGCCGACCCTGGAGCGCGTCACGGTCGCGCTGCGCGACAGCGCGCAGGGCCTGACCGCGACCGGGGTCGCCGAGGCGGTGGGCATCTCCCGCATCACGGCCCGCCGTTACCTGGAGCACCTGGTGGACGCGGGCCGCGCGGCCCGGCGCCCGCAGTACGGGACGGTGGGGCGGCCGGAGCTGCAGTACCGGTGGGTGACCGGCCCGTAGGTCCGGCGCGTCCCGCCGGGCGTGCGCACCGCAGACCCGGCGGGCGGAGAACCGAACCCGCCGGTAGCCGTAGGTTCCTACGATGTGTGATCGTATCCGGACCGACCGTAGTCACCGGGGGTGCGCGCCCCTAGGTTGAGGCCCGTGCGCCGACCCACGTCCCGACCGGACCAGCCGACCCCCCTGAACCAGTTCCCGCCGTTCGACGCCCCTGCCGCCCGCCGGCTGCGGATCGCCCTCGGCATGGGGCCCGAGCACGTCGCCCACGGCATGCGCGTCTCCTACGGGCTCCCTCACGTCACCCCGGATCACGTCATCGCCTGGGAACGCGGGATCACCTCGCCGTCCCACGCCGAACTGACCGCGCTGGCCGGTGCGCTGTGGTGCGCGCCCGGCGAACTCCTCGGCAGACCGCGCACGTTGCGCGAGCACCGCGTCTCCCGGGGGCTCGCCCCGGAGGACGTGGCGCGGGCCGTGGGGCACGAGCCCCAGGCGTACCTGCGGATGGAGGAGAGCGACTCCTGGCGCGGCACCGACCGGCAGTCCGCCGCGCTCGCCGAGCTGCTCGGCCTGGAACTGGCCGACTTCGTCACCGTCACCGGGCGGGAGGCGAAACTGGCCGACCTGCTGCGCAGCGCGGTGACCACCCGGTGGCAGGCGTACGTGCGTCCGGTCGCGAAGATCGCGCCGCTGGACCGGCGGCTGCTGGAGACCGCGCTCCAGCAGCTGCACCAGGACTACCAGGGCCGGATGGTCACGACGCTGAGCTGGGGCGGCAACGACTCCAGCGACGCGGGCCGCGGCTTCCTCGACCGGATCGTGGAGCACTTCTGGGCCGCGATCCGGGGCGGGACCCCCGCCTAGGGGCTGTCGTTCGGATCAGGGCGGGGGAAATCGGCTGTAGGTCGTCGGCGCCGCGTCCGCGGCGTGATCCGAACGGCAGCCCCGGGCCGGAGGCGGCCGTTCCCGCGGACCGCGGACGGCCGGCCCGTCCTAGAAGACCGACTCGGCCTCGTCCATGCGGTCCTTGGGCACCGTCTTGAGCTCGGTGACCGCCTCCGCCAGCGGCACCATCACGATGTCGGTGCCGCGCAGCGCGGTCATGTTGCCGAACTCGCCGCGGTGCGCGGCCTCCACCGCGTGCCAGCCGAACCGCGTGGCGAGCACCCGGTCGTACGCGGTCGGGGTGCCGCCGCGCTGCACGTGGCCGAGGATGACCGGCTTGGCCTCCTTGCCCAGGCGCCGCTCCAGCTCGTGCGCGAGGGCGGTGCCGATGCCCTGGAAGCGCTCGTGGCCGTACTGGTCGATGGCGCCCTTGCCGTAGTCCATGGTGCCCTCGGCGGGGTGGGCGCCCTCGGCGACGCAGACGACCGCGAACTTCTTGCCGCGGGCGAAGCGCTCCTCGACCATCTTCACGAGGTCGGCCGGGTCGAAGGGGCGCTCGGGCAGGCAGATGCCGTGCGCGCCGGCGGCCATGCCGGACTCCAGGGCGATCCAGCCGGCGTGGCGGCCCATCACCTCGACGACCATGACCCGCTGGTGGGACTCGGCGGTCGTCTTGAGGCGGTCCATCGCCTCCGTCGCCACCCCCACCGCCGTGTCGAAGCCGAAGGTGCGGTCGGTGGAGGAGATGTCGTTGTCGATCGTCTTCGGCACGCCGACCACGGGCAGGCCTGCGTCGCTGAGCATCCGGGCCGCGGTGAGCGTGCCCTCGCCGCCGATCGGGATCAGCGCGTCGATGCCGAAGTCGCGGATCATGTCGGAGGCGTTGGCGCAGGCCTCGCGCAGCCGGTCGCGCTCCAGGCGGGACGAACCGAGGATGGTGCCGCCGCGGGCGAGGATGCCGCTGACCGCGTTCAGGTCCAGGGGGCGGTAGCGGCCGTCCAGCAGGCCCGCGTAACCGTCCTCGAAGCCGATGACCTCGTCCCCGTAGTTGTCGACCGCTCGGTGCACGACCGACCGGATCACTGCGTTCAGGCCGGGGCAGTCGCCGCCTGCGGTGAGAACTCCGATACGCATCGTGCTGTGTCTCCTGCTCGCTGTGGATACCGGTGAGCCACTGCCGATTGTTTCATGGCCCACAGCCCGGTGCCGCCCCCCACTCTGACGGGCGCCTTATCCAGCCACGGAGGTATTGTCAAGAGGGTTCTGCTCACCTGGGCGGGCCCTTTTTGCGGCCGGCCGCACGACACCGCCCTCTCATCCCGCCCTCACGACGAAACGGAGAGCACGCGTGACCCGCAGCGTGTACGTGACCGGAATCGACCGCGGCGACGGCCGCCAGGTCGTGGAGCTGGGGGTCATGGAACTCCTGACCCGGCAGGTGGACCGGGTGGGGGTGTTCCGGCCGCTCGTCCACGACGGTCCCGACCGCCTCTTCGAGCTGTTGCGGGCCCGCTACCGGCTCTCGCAGGACCCGGCCACCGTCTACGGCATGGACTACCACGAGGCGTCCGCCCTGCAGGCCGAGCGCGGCACGGACGAGCTGGTGGCCACCCTCGTCGAGCGCTTCCACCGGGTCGCCCGCGACTACGACGTCGTCCTCGTGCTCGGCACGGACTACGCCGGCACCCAGCTCCCGGACGAGCTGTCGCTGAACGCCCGGCTGGCCAACGAGTTCGGCGCGTCCGTCATCCCCGTCGTGGGCGGGCGGCGGCAGACCGCCGAGTCGGTGCTCGCCGAGACCCGCAACGCCTACCGCGCCTACGACACCCTGGGCTGCGACGTCCTCGCCATGGTCACCAACCGGGTGGCCCGCGAGGACCGGGACGGGATCGCCGAACAGCTCGCCGGACGGCTCCCGGTGCCCTGCTACGTGCTGCCCGACGAGCCCGCGCTGTCCGCGCCGACCGTCAGCCAGATCGTCCAGGCCCTCGGCGCCAGGGTGGTGCTCGGCGACGACTCCGGGCTGGCCCGCGACGTGCTCGACTTCGTCTTCGGCGGCGCGATGCTGCCGAACTTCCTGAACGCCCTGACCCCGGGCTGCCTGGTCGTCACCCCCGGCGACCGCGCGGACCTGGTGGTCGGCTCGCTCGCCGCGCACAGCGCCGGCACCCCGCCGATAGCCGGCGTGCTGCTCACCCTCGACGAGGTGCCGGGCGACGACGTCCTCACCCTGGCCGCCCGCCTCGCCCCGGGCACCCCGGTCGTCTCGGTGCCCGGCAACAGCTTCCCCACCGCCGAGCACCTGGCCTCCCTGGAGGGCAAGCTCAACGCGGCCACCCCGCGCAAGGCGGAGACCGCGCTCGGCCTCTTCGAGCGGTACGTCGACACCGCCGACCTGAACAAGCGGGTCTCCGCGCCCCGCAGCGGCCGCGTCACGCCGATGATGTTCGAGCACCAGCTGCTGGAGCAGGCCCGCACCGACCTGCGCCGCGTCGTGCTCCCGGAGGGCACGGAGGCGCGCGTGCTGCACGCCGCCGAGGTGCTGCTGCGCCGGGGCGTGTGCGACCTGACCCTGCTCGGCCCGGTCGACCAGATCCGCAAGAAGGCCGCCGACCTCGGCATCGACCTCGGCGGGTGCCACCTCATCGACCCGGCCACCAGCGAGCTGCGCGACGCCTTCGCCGAGAAGTACGCGGCGCTGCGCGCCCACAAGGGCGTCACCGTGGAGCTGGCCTACGACGTGGTCTCCGACGTGAACTACTTCGGCACGCTGATGGTCCAGGAGGGGCTCGCCGACGGCATGGTGTCGGGCTCGGTGCACTCCACGGCCGCGACCATCCGGCCCGCCTTCGAGATCATCAAGACGAACCCGGACGCCTCCATCGTCTCGTCGGTGTTCTTCATGTGCCTGGCCGACAAGGTGCTCGTCTACGGCGACTGCGCGGTCAACCCGGACCCGGACGCCGAGCAGCTCGCCGACATCGCCATCCAGTCGGCGGCGACCGCCGCCCGGTTCGGCGTGGAGCCGCGCATCGCGATGCTGTCGTACTCCACCGGCACCTCCGGCTCCGGCGCCGACGTCGACAAGGTCCGCGCGGCCACCGAGCTGGTGCGCGCCCGCCGGCCCGACCTGCGCATCGAGGGGCCGATCCAGTACGACGCGGCCGTGGAGCCCTCGGTCGCGGCGACCAAGCTGCCGGACTCCGAGGTCGCCGGGCAGGCGACCGTGCTGATCTTCCCCGACCTGAACACCGGCAACAACACCTACAAGGCCGTGCAGCGCTCGGCGGGCGCGATCGCCGTCGGCCCGGTGCTCCAGGGCCTGCGCAAGCCGGTCAACGACCTGTCCCGGGGCGCCCTCGTCCAGGACATCGTCAACACCGTCGCCATCACGGCGATCCAGGCCCAGTCCTCCGACCAGTCCCCGAGCGAGAAGGCAGCCACCCCGTGAGTCCCACCCGCGTCCTCGTCCTCAACTCCGGCTCCTCGTCGGTGAAGTACCAGCTGCTGGACATGCGCGGCAACGGCCGGCTGGCGGCGGGGCTCGTCGAGCGGATCGGCGAGGAGACCTCCCGGCTCAAGCACACCCCGCTGCACACCGGCGGCGGGACCCGGGAGCGCACCGCGCCGATCGCCGACCACGACGCCGCCCTGAAGGCCGTGGCCGAGGAGCTCGCCGCCGACGGGCTCGGCCTGGACTCCCCCGAGCTGGCCGCGATCGGGCACCGGGTGGTGCACGGCGGCAAGCGGTTCACCGAGCCGACCGTGATCGACGACGCCGTGCTCGCCGAGATCGAGCGGCTGATCCCGGTGGCGCCGCTGCACAACCCGGCCAACCTCACCGGCATCCGCACCGCCCGGGCGCTGCGCCCCGACCTGCCGCAGGTCGCCGTCTTCGACACCGCCTTCCACACGACGATGCCGGAGTCGGCCGCCCGGTACGCCATCGACGTCGAGACCGCCGACGCGCACCGCATCCGCCGCTACGGCTTCCACGGCACCTCGCACGCGTACGTCTCCCGGGCGACGGCGCGGCTGCTGGGCAAGGACCCCTCCGAGGTCAACGTGATCGTGCTGCACCTGGGCAACGGGGCGTCCGCCTCGGCCGTGCGGGGCGGGCGGTGCGTGGACACCTCCATGGGGCTGACGCCTTTGGAGGGGCTGGTGATGGGTACGCGTTCCGGAGACATGGACCCGGCCGTCATCTTCCATTTGATGCGTGTCGGCGGAATGTCCACCGACGAGATCGACACTCTTCTCAACAAGAAGAGCGGACTGATCGGTCTGTGCGGTGACAACGACATGCGGGAGATCCGCCGCCGCGTCGACGAGGGCGACGAGCGGGCGAAGCTGGCCTTCGACATCTACATTCACCGGCTGAAGAAGTACATCGGCGCCTATTACGCCGTTCTCGGGCGGGTGGACGCGGTCGCCTTCACCGCCGGGGTCGGCGAGAACGCGGCGCCGGTGCGGGAGGCCGCCGTGGCGGGCCTGGAGGCGCTGGGCCTGGCGGTGGACCCCGAGCGGAACGGGGTACGGGGGGACGGGCCGCGGCTCATCTCGCCCGACGACGCCCGGGTGAAGGTCGCCGTGGTGCCGACGGACGAGGAATTGGAGATCGCGACGCAGACCTACGCGCTGGTAAAGGACTCGGACAATCTCACCTGAGCGGCATCCCGCCCTTTTGTATTTTCCGCCAGACGGAATATTCCGCAGCGAAACAAACCGATAGGATCGCCCCATGCGCCGTTCGAAAATCGTCTGTACTCTCGGCCCCGCGGTCGACTCCCACGAGCAGCTCGTGTCGCTGATCGAAGCCGGCATGAACGTGGCCCGCTTCAACTTCAGCCACGGCACGCACGCCGAGCACCAGGGGCGGTACGACCGCCTCCGTGCCGCCGCCGAGGAGACCGGCCGGGCCATCGGTGTCCTCGCCGACCTGCAGGGCCCGAAGATCCGCCTGGAGACCTTCGCCGAGGGTCCCGTCGAGCTGGTGCGCGGTGACGAGTTCACCATCACCACCGAGGACGTCCCGGGCGACAAGACGATCTGCGGGACGACCTACAAGGGCCTGCCCGGCGACGTGGCCAAGGGCGACCAGGTCCTGATCAACGACGGCAACGTCGAGCTGAAGGTCGTCGAGGTCGAGGGTCCGCGGGTGCGGACGATCGTCATCGAGGGCGGTGTCATCTCCGACCACAAGGGCATCAACCTGCCCGGCGCGGCCGTCAACGTCCCGGCGCTGTCCGAGAAGGACATCGAGGACCTGCGGTTCGCCCTGCGGATGGGCTGCGACCTGGTCGCGCTGTCCTTCGTCCGGGACGCCAAGGACGTCGCCGACGTGCACCGCGTGATGGACGAGGAGGGCCGCCGGGTCCCGGTCATCGCCAAGGTGGAGAAGCCGCAGGCGGTGCAGAACATGGAGGACGTCGTGATGGCGTTCGACGGCGTGATGGTCGCGCGCGGCGACCTCGCCGTCGAGTACCCGCTCGAGAAGGTCCCCATGGTGCAGAAGCGCCTGATCGAGCTGTGCCGGCGCAACGCCAAGCCGGTGATCGTGGCGACCCAGATGATGGAGTCGATGATCACCAACTCCCGTCCGACCCGCGCCGAGGCCTCCGACGTGGCCAACGCGATCCTGGACGGCGCCGACGCGGTGATGCTGTCCGCCGAGTCGAGCGTGGGCGCGTACCCGCTCGAGACCGTGCGGACGATGTCGAAGATCGTCCAGGCGGCCGAGCAGGAGCTGCTGTCCCGGGGCCTGCAGCCGCTGGTGCCGGGCAAGAAGCCCCGCACGCAGGGCGGTTCGGTGGCCCGCGCGGCCTGCGAGATCGCGGACTTCCTCGGCGGCAAGGGCCTGGTGGCCTTCACCCAGTCCGGCGACACCGCCCGCCGCCTGTGCCGCTACCGCGCCGCCCAGCCGATCATCGCGTTCACCACGGACGAGTCCACCCGCAACCAGATGACGCTGAGCTGGGGCGTGGAGCCGCACGTCGTGCCGTTCGTCAACAGCACCGACGAGATGGTCCAGATCGTGGACCAGGAGATCCTCAAGATGGGGACGTTCAGCGAGGGCGACGTCGTGGTGATCACGGCCGGTTCGCCGCCCGGCGTCCCCGGCACCACCAACATGGTCCGCGTCCACCACCTGGGTGCCGCGAACTGACCTTCCCCGGGCCGCCGTCGAGGCGCGCGGCCCCGTACGGCGCTGAGGGCGCCCCCTGGGACAGGGGGCGCCCTCAGGCCGTGCGGCTCCCGGAGTGGCTCTGCGGCGGCCCGGCTGCGGCCCGTCAGCCGGTGGTGTACTGGTGCAGCCCGGGCACGTGCAGGGTCCCGCCGAACTGGCCGGCCTGCGTGACCTTCACGTCGGTGAAGTAGATCAGCGGGATGTTCAGCGGCGGCGGGTTCTCCGGGTCGAAGGTGACCGGTATCAGGCCGAGCAGGTTCCCGGAGATGCTCTCCGTGTACATGATGGTGTCGCCGCCGGTGATCGTGGACGTCGAGCCCTTGGCCGCCTGCACGTGGTAGGTCTTGCCGGACTGCTTGTCGTCGACCAGCTGGTGCAGGTCCCCGATGTCGGTGCCGTCGGATATGACGTACTTCAGCACCTTCTTGACGGTGCCGTTGGCCGTCCTCACCTCGACGATGCCCTGGTAGTCGGCGCCCTTCAGCAGCAGTGAGCTGGCCTGGAGGTACCACGGGTCGTCGGGCAGCGGGACGGTGTTGTCGACACCGCCCTCGGCGTCCGTGGCGACCGGGCAGTCGTCGGGGTCCGTGGTGGAGCTCCCGGACGGGCTCGGGCTCGCGGAGGCGGTGGCCCCGGCCGTCTCCCCGACCGCCTCGCCGGCCTCCTCCGCGGGGTCCCCGGCCGCGCCGGTCGGCGTGCCGGCGGTGTCGCCGGGGGTGTCGCCGGACGGGTCCGCGGTTTCTCCGGGCACGTCCTTCACCGGGTCGGACGGGTCCGCTCCGGCGCTCTCCCCGCTCTCCGGCGTCTCTGGGGAGGGCGAGGCGGAGGCGGACGGCGTGGGGCTCGGGGCCGCCGTGGACGTGCCGCCGCCGTCGAGGATGCCGGTGATGGCGTCGCCGATGCCCTCCAGCAGGTTCCCGCCGTCCTCCGAGGGCGACGGGGACGGCGTGGCCGCCGTGCCGCCGCCGGAGGCCGGCTCGCTCGGCGCGGGCGCGGGGCCGGCCTCGTCGTCGGAACCTGAATCCGACGAAGAGGGCGGACCGGCGGAACCCGCCGAGCCGGTGGACCCGGCCGGACCGGTGGACCCGGCCGCGTCCCCGCCCGGACCGCCCGCGGAGGCCGAGGGGCCCGGCTGCGCGCCGTCCTCGCCGTCCTCGCCGTCCGGGGCGCTCTCGCTCGCGCTCGCCGAGGGCGACGGGGTGGGCGACGCGGAGGCGCCGTCCTTGCCGTCCTCCTCCAGGGCCGCCACGCAGTCCTTGTACTCCTCGGCCGTCAGGCTGTTCGACGACGGCTTCGCGGAGGCGTCGCCGTCGGCGACGGCGAGCGTCGGCGTGAACCCCATCCCCATGAGGACCGCCGTCGGCATCGCCGCCAGGGCTATCGCCTTCCCGGCCGGCATGTGGAACCGGGTGAACAGCGGCTTCTTGGGTGCCGCGTGGCGCGGCCCGGTTCTCGCACGGGACGGTCCCACGTCGGTCCCGCGGGTCACCTCGTCAGCCGGCACTGTGCCTCCCGTTCGCCCCGTTGGCCGGGCTCGTTCCTGACAGATCGTTCGGCCCGCCCGCCCCGTCCCGGGACTTGCTCAGGACCGTGGTGCCGGGGCCCTCCTCCGCGGGCGCGTCCGCTCCCCCGGGAGCGCCGCCGCTCACCGGGACACCGCCCCGGCCCGCGCCGAACTGCCGCGCCGGCTCCGGCGCGGACTCCGCGCCCGGCGCCCAGGACACGGCCATCGCCCCGCCGACCAGCGCGAGGAGGAAGCCGATGAGGAAGCCGCCGAGGTTGGACACGGGGATGGACACCAGCGCCAGCAGGATCGCCGCGACCCCCGCGAAGACGCGGACGTGCTTCTGGAACCACAGGCTGACGCCCAGGACCACGAGCAGCACGCCGATGATCAGGGACCCCGCGCCCGCGGTGGTGGCCATCGCCAGCGTCAGGTGCCCGATCTGGAGGTTCGCGTACGGGAAGTAGGCGATGGGGAGGCCGCCGAGCATGATGAACAGACCGGCCCAGAACGGCCGCTGGCCCCGCCAGACGCGGAACTGCAGCCTCCGGCGGGTGAACTGGCCGGTTGCGGCAGGAGTCTCGGCGCTCATGGAAAACAGCTCCCTGGTACGGCATTGCTGTGGTGGTGATGTGCGCCGCGCGTGGAGGCGCGGCCGGAAGGTGGACGGGCGGGGGCGCCACCGGCTCCCCCGCCCGTCACGGAGTGCTTAGTAGCACTCCTTGACACCCGTCGAGAGCGACATCTTCAGGCCGCTGAGCTTGAAGGTTCCGGCGGTGGTCGCCCACGCCGTCTGCTTCACGTCCTTCAGAACGGCCTTCTCGGCCTGCTGGGCGAACCCGAAGGGGTTGGCCTGCTCCTTGCCGCCCTTCATGCCCGGACCCTTGGTGGCGTCCTTGGCGGCCACACCGATGTCGATGTTCGTGAACGTCGCGTCGGCGCTCAGGTCGGCGACGTCGATGTAGAGGTTCTCGGCCTCCACCGGCGTCGCGCCCTGACCGGCCCGCAGGATGAGGCTGACGTTGCCGAGCACCGGGATGTCGGGCGTCACGACCGACTGGCACAGGGACTTGATCGTCGCCTGCTTGAACGCGGAGACCGCGACGGGGTGAACCGTCTTGTTACCGCTGAGGGTGTACCCCTCGTCAAGGGCGCCGTACTGCGAGAAGCCCGTACCGACGAGCTCATCGGTGGTGACCTTGAACGACTGGCCGGAGACGCTGAACGACGCGGCCAGGGCGCCCTGCGCGAGGGCGACCCCTATCGCGGCCGTCGCGGCGACGCTGGGCACCATGACCACAGCGAACCGCTTCCATCTGGTCCCGCCACGCACCTGGGACTCCATATTTCCTCCTTCTCGGACGTACATCTCCTGACCTGGCTCACCGCGGGAAGCGGCGCAGCCGGCAGGGATGGGAGAAGTGCTACGTCCTCGGGAAGGAGAGCGCCCGCGCTCGGCGGCGCACAACGCGCCCGAATCACCGGCGATCACCCCCGAGCGACAACCACTGGTCGCGCCTGACACGCATCACGCACAACCCTGCTGTGGACAGGCTTCGCCGAGCGGGCGAAGACCCCCCTGTCCGAGGGCCGGCGTCACTGCCGCCGGCCCTGCTCGGTGGGGACCCAGGATTCCCGTGACCCGACCGGCTGTCGGGGAACGGGCGATGGACCGAGCGTCGCCGATCGTGGTGCATTCTCGCCGCCCGCACAAGGGGGTTCGTTACTCGCTAGTAACGGCCGGATAACCGATGGACGACCCGCAGGTCTCGACCGGCGACACTGGGTGGCCTCAGGTGCCGGGACAAAACTATTGATCGTTGGACAGAATCCGACAGACCAACGCCGGTGACTTACTCGAAGTAACAGCGGCCGCGATTGCCAAGATTTGGCAAAGCGCGGCCGCAGTGGCCCTTCACGGACCGTGTTCTCCCTCGCGTCCCACCGGTCCGGCGGAGGGCGGCCGCCCCGGGGAAGGGGGCCGCCGTCCTGCTCAGAACAGGGCGCGTGCCAGCGCCCGGCGCGCCGCGGTCACCCGCGGGTCGTCGGCGCCGACCACCTCGAACAGCTCCAGGAGCCGCACCCGTACGGCGTCCCGGTCGTCACCCGCGGTGCGCCTCACGGTGTCGATGAGCCGCCCGAAGGCGTCCTCGACGTGACCGCCCACCAGGTCCAGGTCGGCGGCGGCGATCTGCGCCTGCGCGTCGCCCGGCTGCTCCGCGGCGGCCTTGCGCACCTGCTGCGGGTCGAGCCCCTGCACCCGCTGGAGCAGTTCGGCCTGCGCGAGGCCCAGCTTGGCCTCCTCGTTGCCGGGGTCCTCGCTCAGCACGTTCTTGTACGCCTGGACGGCACCGCCCAGGTCCCCCGCGTCCAGCGCCCGGACGGCGGCCTCCAGCAGTGCGTCGTACGGCCCCTCCGGCACGCTCTCGGCGGCGGGGCGGGCGCCCGGCTCGGCCTCCGGGTCGACGACGAGGCCGGTCAGGCCGAAGCGCTGCTCGGCGACCGCGACCAGCTGGTCGAGGGTCTCGCGGATCTGCGCCTCCCCCGCGGCGCCCTGGAAGAGCGGCAGGGCCTGGCCGGCCACCACCGCGAAGACGGCCGGGATCCCCTGGACGCCGAACTGCTGCATCAGCATCTGGTTGGCGTCGACATCGATCTTGGCGAGGAGGACGCGCCCGTTGTACTCGACGGTGAGCCGCTCCAGGACGGGGCTCAGCTGCTTGCAGGGCTGGCACCACTCGGCCCAGAAGTCGATGACGACCGGGACCTCGGTGGACCGCTGGAGGACGTCGCGCTCGAAGGTGGCCTCGCTGACGTCGATGACGAGATCGGCCGGGGAGACGCCCCCGGTCCCGCCCTGCCGGGCCGCTTGGGCGCGCGCCTGCTCCGCCTTGGCCTTGGCCTCCTGGGCCGCCTTCACCGCGGCGAGGTCGACGACTCCGCTCATGGACATGTTCCGTGGCTGCATGCGTCTATCCTCCCCCGTCCTGCGCGCGTGTGTGAAAAACGGCGTGAAAGCCGGGCCTGCCGCGTGGTGTTCGGCGCCGGGTCCCCACCCCACGCCGTCTGTGGTCGTCGCTCGGGCACGTCGGTCGCACGTGCTTTCGCTACGGGTCGTAGCGTAATGGCACGGGGGGCCGCCGGGACACCGGTCTCCGGTGATCTCCCTCACGGCCGCGCCCGAACGGCCGGTTCCCGCCGGACGGTGCCCGGATAAGGTCGGGGGATGCACCGCCGCACCCCCGCCGTCCGCGCTGGCCGTCCGCGCAGCGCCGCCGCCGACGCGGCGATCCTGGCCGCGACGCGCGAGGCCCTGGTGGAACTGGGCTGGTCCAAGCTGACGTTGGGCGACGTGGCGGCGCGCGCCGGGGTGGCGAAGACGACCCTCTACCGCCGCTGGGCGGGCAAGAACGAGCTGGTGGTGGACGCGGTCGCGGAACTCTTCGACGAACTGCGCCTGCCCGACCGCGGCAGCCTCGCCGCCGACATCGAGGGCGTGGTCCTGCAGTTCGCGGCGATCCTGGCCCGCCCGGAGGCGAAGAGCGGGCTGATGGCGGTGGTGGCGGAGTCGACCCGGGACGACGCCCTGCGCGAGCGCATCCGCGCCTCGATCGTCGAGCGCCAGAAGCGGCTGGTCCTGGAGGGCCGGGCGCGGGCCCAGCGGCGCGGCGAGCTGCCGCCCGAGGACGACCCCGCGACGGCGGCCCGCACGGCGGACCTCATCTTCGACATGGTGGCGGGCGCGGTGGTGCACCGCACGCTGGTGAGCGCGGAACCGGCGGACGAGGAGTGGGTGCGCGGTTTCGCGCGGGTGCTGCTGCTGGGGCTGGCCGGGGCGAGCGGACCCGCGTAGGGGCGGCGGACGGCCCGGTACGCGTGCGGGGGCGGCGGGCCGGTCGCCCCGCCGCCCCCGGCACACCGCCCCGGCTCCGGGGCGCTAGAAGCCGGCCGGCTCCGTGTACACGCCCCACTCGTCCCGCAGCACCCCGCAGATCTCGCCGAGCGTCGCCTCGGCCCGTACGGCCTCCAGCATGGGCTCGATCATGTTGGCCTCGGACCGGGCCGCCGCCACCATCGCGTCGAGCGCGGCGCGCACCCGGGCCTCGTCCCGGGCGGCCTTCCGCTCGCGCAGCACGCGCACCTGCTCGCGCTCGACCTCGTGGCTGACCCGCAGGATCTCCAGGTCACCGGTGACGGAGCCGGTGTGGCAGTTGACGCCGACGACCTTCTTGTCGCCCTTCTCCAGCGCCTGCTGGTAGTGGAACGCCGACTCGGCGATCTCCCCGGTGAACCAGCCGTCCTCGATGCCGCGCAGGATCCCGGAGGTGACCGGCCCGATCGGGTGCTGTCCGTCGGGGTGCGCCCGCAGCCCCCGCTCCTTGATCCGGTCGAAGATCTTCTCGGCGTCGGCCTCGATCCGGTCCGTCAGCTGCTCGACGTACCACGAACCGCCCAGCGGGTCCGCGACGTTGGCGACCCCGGTCTCCTCCATCAGCACCTGCTGGGTGCGCAGCGCGATCTCGGCGGCCTGCTCGCTCGGCAGCGCCAGGGTCTCGTCGAGGGCGTTGGTGTGCAGCGAGTTGGTGCCGCCCAGCACGGCCGCCAGCGCCTCCACCGCGGTCCGCACCACGTTGTTGTACGGCTGCTGCGCGGTCAGCGAGACGCCGGCCGTCTGCGTGTGGAACCGCAGCCACTGCGCCTTCTCGCTCTTCGCGCCGTACACGTCGCGCATCCAGCGGGCCCAGATGCGGCGCGCGGCACGGAACTTGGCGATCTCCTCGAAGAAGTCCACGTGCGCGTCGAAGAAGAAGGACAGCCCGGGCGCGAAGACGTCCACGTCCAGCCCGCGGCTGAGCCCCAGCTCGACGTAGCCGAACCCGTCGGCCAGCGTGTACGCCAGCTCCTGCGCGGCCGTCGCCCCGGCCTCGCGGATGTGGTAGCCGGAGACGGACAGCGGCTTGTAGGCGGGGATGCCGGCCGCGCAGTACTCCATCAGGTCGCCGATCAGGCGCAGGTGCGGCTCCGGCTGGAAGAGCCACTCCTTCTGGGCGATGTACTCCTTGAAGATGTCGGTCTGCAGCGTGCCGTTGAGCACGGCGTGGTCGACGCCCTGCCGCTCCGCGGCGACCAGGTACATGCAGAACACGGGCACGGCCGGCCCGCTGATCGTCATGGACGTCGTCACGTCGCCGAGCGGGATGTCCCGGAACAGCACCTCCATGTCGGCGGCCGAGTCGATCGCCACCCCGCAGTGCCCGACCTCGCCCAGCGAGCGCGGGTCGTCGGAGTCGCGCCCCATCAGCGTCGGCATGTCGAAGGCGACCGAGAGCCCGCCCCCGCCGTTGCGGAGGATCATCTTGTAGCGCTCGTTGGTCTGCTCGGCGTTCCCGAACCCGGCGAACTGCCGGATGGTCCACGTACGCCCGCGGTAGCCGGTCGGGTACAGCCCGCGGGTGAAGGGGAACTCCCCCGGCCACCCGATCCGCTCGAACCCCTCGTACCGGTCCCCGGGCCGCGGCCCGTACACCGGCTCCACGGGGTCCCCGGAGAGCGTGGTGAAGTCAGCGTCGCGCTTCCGCGCGCCGTCGTACCGGGCCTGCCACCGACGGCGGCCCTCCTCTATGACGTCAGCGTCCATGCCTCCGAATTTACTAGGACGTCCAAGTAAATGCCTAGGGGTACGGGGCCGGACGTGCGCGCGGAGTGCCGGGGCGCACCGGTTACGCTCGACGCCATGAAGAAGAGCGTCCTGACCCGGTACCGGGTGATGGCTTACGTCACCGCCGTCCTGCTGATCCTGCTGACGGTGGGCGTCATCGGAAAGCGCCTGCTGGGCCTGGACGGGTTCGACGGGTTCGTCACGGTGGTCGGCATCGCCCACGGCTGGCTGTACGTGCTGTACCTGATCTTCGCGTTCGACCTCGGCAACAAGGCGAAGATGCCGGTCCCGCGGCTCCTGTGGGTCCTGCTCGCCGGCACCGTCCCGACCGCCGCCTTCTTCGTCGAGCGCCGCGTGACCCGCGAGGTGGAGCCGCTCATCACGGGCGGCACGGCCCCGAAGCCCGCCGCGGCCTGAACACCGCCGCCCACCACGGCGGGCGGCGGCTCACCTGGTGATGTAGTGGCACTGGACGGCGCGGAGCTTGCCGTTGACGTGGAACTTCGCACACGCCTTGCCGTACTTCGGCAGCATCCGCGCCCCGGCCCGCCGCAAGGGGTCGCCCTTGCACTCCGGACGGGTCGCACCACGCGACGTCCGGTACGTCCGGTTGTCGGTGTCCGCGTAGGAGAAGTCGATCCTCCAGTTGCAGAAACTGGAGAACGCCGCGGCGAGACCGGCGCAGTCGACGCCCGCGAGCTGGCTTTCGATGCGCTTGCCCGAACCCTTGATGCTGTGGGTGAAGAAGCAGCCGACGGGCACCTTGACCCCCATGCCGCGGACGTCGTACTCGAACGTCCCGATCGCCGTGCTCCCGGTGGCACTGGCGTGCGCCGGCCCCGCAGCGCCCAGCGTCACCACAGCGGCGAACACGGCGGCGCTCCCGGCCGCCAGTACGGCGCGAGCGCGTTCCCGAACACTTAACACGTGCCTCTCCCTGTGCTCAGCAGATCCGGACGGCGATCGTCCGGATCTTGTCCGGCTGACAGGATGGCAGGCAGAGCACGCGACGCCCCCCGTCTACGCGCGTCACTCCCGGGCACACCACCGGCAAGCGGTAGCCGCCCGCCGGTCATTGACGGGTGGGGTCACTCGTCCGTGAAGTCGCCCGCCGCGATCCGCAGCGGGCGCAGCATCGCGAAGATCTCCGCGCACTCCTCCGCGTCGTAGCAGCCGAGGCCGAAGTCCATCGCCATCAGGTCGCGGGTGGCGGCCTCGACGACCTCGCGGCCCTTGTCGGTGATGGTGGCGAGCGTGCCGCGGCCGTCGTTGGGGTTGGGCCGCTTGGCCACCAGGCCGGACCGCACCAGGCGGTCCACGGTGTTCGTCACGGACGTGGGGTGCACCATGAGCCGCTCACCGATCTTGGACATCGGCAGTTCGCCCGACTTGGAGAAGGTGAGCAGCACCAGCGCCTCGTACCGCGCGAACGTCAGCCCGTACGGCTTGACCACCGCGTCGACCTCCGCGAGCAGGATCTGCTGCGCGCGCATGATCGAGGTGATCGCGGCCATCGACGGGACGTTTCCCCAGCGCTGCTTCCACAGGTCGTCGGCGCGGGTGATGGGGTCGAAGGAGAGACTGAGGGGCTTCGGCACGCACCCGACCTTACCGGCCGGTCATATGCCGGTCAGCCCTGTCTCGCCCTTCGGTCCGGGACGGTTCTCCCGCCGGCGCCCGGCGACGGCCGCCGGCGTCGGGGAGGCGCCGGAGAAGGGGCCGGGCAGGGGGCGGCCCGAGCCGCGCCCCTGCCCGCGCCGGCGGCACTCGCCCCCGGCTACTCGGCGAGATACCGCTCCACGGTCTCCACCTTGGACGTGAGCCCGTCCGTCACCCCGGGGCGGATGTCCGCCTTGAGGACCAGGGACACCCGCGGGGCCCGCGCCTCGACCGCGGCGACGGCACGCCGGACGACGTCCATGACCTCGTCCCACTCGCCCTCGATCGAGGTGAACATCGCGTCGGTGCGGTGGGGCAGCCCCGACGCGCGCACCACGCGGACGGCGTCGGCGACGTACTCCCCCACGTCCTCGCCGACGCCCAGCGGCGTCACGGAGAAGGCGACGATCATGCCTTCACGACCCCTTCCCGGCGGGCGCGCGAGGCGATGACCGCGTCCTCGGTCTCCCGGCGCAGCCGGCGGTCGGCGAAGAAGCCGCCGGCGGGCAGCACGGAGAGGACGAAGTACAGGGCGGCGGTCCCCAGCGGCCACTTGGCGCGGTTCCAGGCGTCCGCCCAGAAGACGACGTACAGGACGAACAGCACGCCGTGGACCATGCCCATCACCGGCACGGCGTTGAAGTCCGTGGTCCGCTTCAGTACCGAGCAGACGAGCAGCAGCAGGAACGAGATCGCCTCGGGGCCCGAGACCAGGCGGAGGCGACGGAGGGCGGTGGCGGTCTTGAGGTCCACGGATCACCTTCGGAGGGAGAGACGGCGGTCGGCTTGTGAACGCGCGCACAAGCGTTCCCCCATTGTGGCAAAGGCGGCCCCCGGGGATGCGCTCAGGGTCCGCTCGGGGTTCCGCTCCACCCGGAGGACCTGTGCGCCGGCCCGCCCGGCGGGCTACCTTCACAGGCGTGGCGATGTTCCGACTTCAGAGCAGCAAGGTGCTCGCCGTCGACATGACCGGGGACGCCGTGAAGGCGAAGAACGGTGCGATGGTGGCGTACGACGGCGAGATGGCCTTCAAGAAGCTCAGCGGCGGCGGCGAGGGCATCCGGGGCATGGTGACCCGGCGGCTGACCGGCGAGCAGATGACCTTGATGGAGGTGAAGGGGCGGGGGACCTGCTGGTTCGCGGACCGGGCCTCCGAGATCAACCTGGTGCGGCTCCAGGGCGACACGCTGTACGTGGAGTCGAGCAACCTGCTCGCCACCGACGGCGGGCTGCGCACCGGCACCAGTTTCACGGGCCTGCGCGGCGCCTCCCAGGGCAACGGGCTGTTCACCACGACCGTGGAGGGCCAGGGGCAGGCGGCGATCGTCTCGGACGGCCCCGCGGTGGTGCTGCGGGTCAGCCCCGCGTACCCGCTGACCGTCGACCCCGGCGCCTACGTGGCGCACCAGGGGAACCTGCGGCAGTCCTTCCAGTCCGGTGTGACGTTCCGCACGTTGCTCGGGGAGGGCGGCGGCGAGGCCTTCCAGATGCGGTTCGAGGGGGACGGGCTGGTGTACGTGCAGCCGAGCGAGCGGAACACGATCGCGGGGGACGTGTGACATGACCTTCCGGGAGATCAACGCGAAGATGGTCGAGGCGACCGTGGCGCCCGGGCAGCGGCTGTTCAGCCAGCGCGGCGCGATGCTCGCCTACCGGGGCGAGGTCGCCTTCACCCCCAACACGGCCGGCGGCCAGGGCGGGGTGATGTCGATGATCGGCCGCCGGGTCGCGGACGAGGACACCCCGCTGATGACCGTCGAGGGCAGCGGCACGGTCCTGTTCGGGCACGGCGGCCACCACGTCCACGTGATCAACCTCGCCGGCGACACCCTGTACGTCGAGGCGGACCGCCTGCTGGCCTTCGAGGGCACGCTCCGGCAGGGCACGATGTTCCTGGGCTCGCAGGGCGGGGTCATGGGCATGGTCCGCGGCCAGGTCACCGGCCAGGGACTGTTCACGACCACGCTGCAGGGCCACGGCGCGGTCGCCGTCATGGCGCACGGCGGCGTCTTCGAGATCCCGATCACCCCGCAGCGCCCGGTGCACGTCGACCCGCAGGCCTACGTCGCCCACCACGGCGACGTCCGCAACAAGCTGTCCACGGCGCTGGGCTGGCGGGACATGGTGGGCCGCGGCTCCGGCGAGGCGTTCCAGCTGGAGCTCAGCGGCAGCGGTGCGGTGTACGTCCAGGCCTCGGAGGAGAAGCTGTGAGCACCTACGGAACGCCGGCCGCCGGCCCGGCGGTCTTCGACCCGGCGACCCTGCCCGCCGACGACAACGTGAACCCGTACGCCTTCTGCGTGGAGCTCAAGGGGAGCCAGTGGTTCCTGCAGAAGGGGAAGATGATCGCCTACTACGGGACGATCGACTTCAACGGCGTCGGACACGGCCGGCTCGACCGGCTCGTGCGCACCTCGTTCCATTCGCCACTGCACGCGAGCGACTGGGTGGTGGCCGAGGGCTCGGGCAAGATGCTCCTCGCCGACCGGGCCTTCGACGTGAACTCGTACGACCTCGAAGACGGCAATCTGACCATTCGCTCGGGCAATCTGCTCGCTTTTCAGCCAAGTCTGTCGCTGAAGCAGTCGATCGTGCCGGGTTTTCTGACGCTGATCGGAACCGGGAAGTTCGTCGCCGCATCTAACGGCCCGGTGGTGTTCATGGAACCCCCGGTCCGGGTGGACCCGCAGGCGCTCGTCGGCTGGGCCGACTGCCCCTCGCCGTGCCATCACTACGACCACGGGTACATGACCGGCGTCATGGGCGGTCTACGTGCGCTGACGGGGCTCGGCGGGGCCTCCGGGGAGGAGCACCAGTTCGAGTTCGTGGGGGCCGGCACGGTGCTGCTGCAGTCGTCCGAGACGCTGATGCCCGAGCAGGCCACGGGTGCGGTTCCGCCGCACGCCGGCGTGCCCGGCGGCGGGGTGCCCGGAGGTCAGGGGCAGCAGCCCGGGGGACCGCGCCTTCCCGGACAGCTGGGAGACCTCCAGCGTCGCTTCGGGCTGTGAGCGGTAGTCTGCGGAGTGTGACATCGAACGCCTGCGCACCACCGCCGCCCCACCGGCGTGCGCCGTCACACCACCCTCATTAGTTCGCCTTTCAACTTCTTAGGTAGACTTCATTCATGGAGACCGAGACGGCCACCCGCTGGCTGACCGATGCGGAGCAGTGCGCCTGGCGCACCCACCTGGAGGTCAACCGGTTGTTGACGTACCAGCTCGAAAAAGACCTGCAGCCGTTCGGCCTGACGATGAACGACTACGAGATCCTGGTGAACCTCTCGGAGTCGGAGGACCTGCGGATGCGGATGAGCGACCTGGCCTCCGCCACTCTGCAGTCCAAGAGCCGCCTCTCGCACCAGATCACGCGCATGGAGAACGCGAACCTGGTCCGGCGGGAGAACTGCGAGTCGGACCGCCGGGGCCTGTACGCGGTCCTCACCGAGCACGGCATGGACACCATGAAGAAGGTCGCGCCCCACCACGTGGCATCGGTGCGCAGGCACTTCATCGACCTGCTGTCCCCCGAGGCGCTCACCGAGCTCGACAAGTCCCTCAAGCCCGTCGCGCAGCACCTGCGCGGCCAGCGCGGCCGCCCGTAGCCCGGCCGCCGCCCAGGGGCTGCCGTTCGGATCAGGTCGCGGGGAATCGGCTGCAGGTCGTCGGCGCCGCGTCCGCGGCGTGACCCGGACGACAGCCCCTAGGCGAGCGGCAGGCGGAGCTCGAACAGGGCGCCGCCCGCCGGCGCGTCCCCGGCGGTGAGCGTGCCCCCGTGCCGTACGGCGACGTCCCGGGCGATGGCGAGCCCCAGTCCGGCGCCGCCGTCGTCCCGGCTGCGGGCCGCGTCCAGCCGGACGAACCGCTCGAAGATCCGCTCCCGGTCGGCCTCCGGGACCCCGTCCCCGTCGTCGGACACCCCGACCACGGCCCAGCCGCGCTCCCGCCGGACGGTCACGGCGGCCGCCGACCGGGCGTGCCGCTGCGCGTTGTCGAGCAGGTTGGCGAGCACCCGCCCGAGCTGCCCCCGCGATCCGGCCACCTCCGCCTCCTCGGCGTCCACGGTCACGCCCGCGCGCCCCGCGGCCTCCTCCCGCGCCAGCGCCGCGAGCTCCACCCGGGCGGCCGGGGCGGGCCGCTCCCCCGCGTCCAGGCGGGCGAGCAGCAGCAGGTCCGCGGCGAGCCGCTGGAGCCGTACGGTGTCCTCGACCGCGCCGTCGAGGTCGAGCAGCTCGGGATGGGCGGCGGCCACCTCCAGCTGGGTGCGCAGCGAGGCGATCGGGCTGCGCAGCTCGTGGGAGGCGTCGGCGACGAAGCGGCGCTGCCGCTCCACGGAGGCCTCCAGGGCGGCCAGCGTCTCGTTGGTGGTGCGGGCCAGCCGGGCGACCTCGTCGTGGGTGTCCGGCTCCGGCACCCGGCGCGCCAGGTCCTCGGAGGCGGTGATCGCGGCCATCTCCCGCCGGATGCCCTCCACCGGGCGCAGCGCGCGGCGCGTCACCAGCCAGGTCACCCCCGCCACCACGCCGAGCAGCAGCGGGAACCCGATGAGCATCACGGTCAGCGCGGTGCGCACGGCGCCGTGCTCGGCGGCCAGCGGGGCGCCCGCGTAGACGGTCAGCAGCCCGCTGTCGTGGGTCTCCACCTCGACGGCGGCGAAGCGGTAGTCCTGCGTCGTGCCGTCGACCGTCGCCGAGCCGTTGGTGAAGGTGGTCTCCTCGCCGATCTCCCCGGGCTCCAGCGCGTCACCGTCGTCGCCGCCGCCGCCCGGTCGCGCCGCCGCCGGCCTGACCGCCCCGGTGGCCGTGCCGCTGATCCGCTCCAGGTCCTCCCCCGCCGCGACCAGCGTGCCGTCCTCGGTGACGACCTGCACCGGCGTGTGGTCGTCGTCCAGCCCGGACAGCTGGTCGTACGGCGTGCGCGCGGCGAGCTCGGCGGCGACGGCCCGCGCGGAGCGCTCGGCCTGGGTCCCGGCCTCGCCGATCAGGTTCGTCCGCAGCGACAGCAGCACGGCCGCCCCGGCCGCGACGAGCGCCACCGCGACCACCAGGGTGGCCCCGAGCGTCGCCCGCGCCCGCACCGACCCGAACAGCCGGCTCACGGCGCCGTCTCCAGCCGGTACCCGGCCCCGCGCACGGTCCGGATGAGCCCCGCCCGCAGCTTCCGCCGCAGAGCGCTGACGTACACCTCGACGATGTTCGGATCGCCCTCGTACGCGAAGTCCCAGACGTGCTCCAGGATCTCCGCCTTGGACACCACCTCGCCGGCCCGCACCACGAGCTGCTCCAGCACGTCGAACTCCTTGGCGGTCAGGCCGACCTCCGCCTCGCCCAGGAAGACCCGCCGGGCCGCGGTGTCCACCTTGAGGTCCCCGTGCACGTGGACCGGCGAGGCCCCGGCGCCCGGCCCGCGGCGCCGCAGCAGCGCCTTGATCCGGGCGACGAGCACGACGTACGAGAACGGCTTGGTCAGGTAGTCGTCCGCGCCCGTGTCGAGCCCCTCGGCCTCGTCGTACTCGCCGTCCTTGGCGGTGAGCATCAGGATCGGCACGTCGTGCCCGGCGGCGCGCAGCGCGGCGCAGACCCGGTAGCCGTTCAGCCCGGGCAGCATGATGTCGAGGACCACCAGGTCGTAGGAATCCTCCGAGGCCCGGTGCAGCCCCTCCCGCCCGTCGTGGACGACGTCCACGGCGAACCCCTCGGCCGTCAGGCCCCGGGCCAGCGACAGGGCCAGCCGTTTCTCGTCCTCGACGATCAGGAGCCGGAAGGGGCGGCGCGAGGCGCCTCCGGCGGGGTGGTGGTGGGTGACGGGTGGGCGCATGGGACCAGGGTCGCAAAGGCAAGCTGAAGATCCCTTCAGGCGGTTTCAGCTTGCCCTCAGCGTCGTTCGGCGAGAGTCGTACCTGTCGAAAAGGAAACGACCCGGGAGGAAACCGCATGAAGCGCAACATCGTGATCGCCGCCGTGACCGCCGCCGCGCTGATCGGAGGCGGTACGGCCACGGCTCTCGCGGTGGCGGACGACGACGGGGACGACACGGCGCGGCAGACGGCGCAGGCCCGGCCGTCGGACGACGACGACGGCGCGGAGGAGGCCGCCGAGCGGCGGGCCCGCGCCGACGTGTCCGTCACGGCGCCCGAGGCCGTCGCCGCCGCCCTGAAGCACGCACCGGGCACGGCGGTCTCCGCCGAGCTGGACGACGAGGACGACGGCGGCGGGGTGAGCTGGCAGGTCGACGTCCTCGGCGGCGGCGACACCTGGCACAGCGTCCGGATCGACCCGGGCACCGGGAAGGTCCTCGGCGCGGAGAAGGAGCGGGAGGACGACACGGCGGAGGTGCGGGCGGCACTGAAGGGGACGTCCGTGACGGCCGCGGAGGCGGCGCGGGCCGCCGCGGGCAAGGGCACGGTGACCTCCGTCGACCTGGAGGAGAGCGGCTCCCCGGCCTGGGAGGTCGAGACGGGTGCCGACCGGGAGTGGCGGGTGGACGCGAGGACGGGCAAGGTCACGGCGGACCGCTCCGACGAGGACTGACCGCCCCGCGACGCCGCCACCGAGGCCGGACGCACACCGCGCCGCGAGGCACCAGCGGGATCGGGCGCGCACCGCGCCGCGGGGTGCCAGCGGGGTCGAGGCGCACACCGCCTCGCGACGCCACGGCCGAGGCCGGGACGCACACCACCCCGCCAGGCACCGGCGGGGGCGGGACGCACACCGCGCCGCGAGGCACCGGCGGGGTCGGGGTGCGCACCGCGCCGCGAGGCACCGGCGGGATCGGGGCACACACCGCCCCGCGACACCGCCACCAAGGCCGGACGCACACCGCGCCGCGAGGCACCGGCGGGATCGGGCGCGCACCGCGCCGCGGGGTGCCAGCGAGGTCGAGGCACACACCGCCCCGCGACACCGCCACCGAGACCGGACGCACACCGCGCCGCGAGGCACCAGCGGGATCGGGCGCGCACCGCGCCGCGAGGCACCAGCGGGATCGGGCACACACCGCCCCGCGACCCCGCAACCGAGGCCGGGACGCACACCACCCCGCCGGGCACCAGCGGGATCGGGGCACACACCGCCTCTCGGGCCACCAGGCCGAGGCCGGGATGCACACCGCCCCGCCAGGCACCAGCCCGAAGGCAAGACACACACCGCCCCGCGGGCTACCGGGCCGAAGGCGGAACGCGGCGCGGCCCGGCGGAGTACCGCCCGCGCCCATCCGCGCCGCCCCGGCGGCACGGGTGGGCGCGGCTCGCGGCCGGCCGGCGTCAGCCGCCCGGTCCGACCGCCGCAGGCGTCCGCCCGACCGCCGCAGGCACCCGTTCAGCCGCCGGAGGACTCCGTGAGGCCCGCCACCAGTTCGTCCGCGGCGCGGTAGGGGTCCAGCCGGCCCGCCACGATCCGCTCGGCCAGCGCGCCCAGGCGCCGGTCGCCGTGCAGGTCGCCGATGCGTTCGCGCAGGGCCGTGACCGCGATGGTCTCCACCTCGCGGGCGGCCCGCGCCCGCCGCCGCTCGGCGAGGACGCCCCGCTCCTCCATCCAGGCCCGGTGCTTCTCCAGCGCCTCGACCACCTCGTCGACGCCCTCGCCGCGCGCGGCGACCGTCTTGACGATCGGGGGACGCCAGTCGCCGGGCCCCCGGGACTCGCCGAGGCCCAGCATGTGGTTCAGCTCCCGGGCGGTCGCGTCGGCGCCGTCCCGGTCCGCCTTGTTGACGACGTACACGTCGCCGATCTCGAGGATGCCCGCCTTGGCCGCCTGGATGCCGTCGCCCATGCCGGGCGCCAGCAGCACCACCGAGGTGTCCGCCTGGGAGGCGATCTCGACCTCCGACTGGCCGACGCCCACCGTCTCGACGAGGACCACGTCGCACCCGGCCGCGTCCAGCACGCGGATCGCCTGCGGGGCGGCCCACGCGAGGCCGCCCAGGTGGCCCCGCGTCGCCATCGAGCGGATGTACACGCCCGGGTCGGAGGCGTGCTCCGACATCCGGACGCGGTCACCGAGCAGGGCGCCCCCGGAGAACGGCGACGACGGGTCCACCGCGAGGACGCCGACCCGCTTGCCCTGCCGGCGGTACGCCGTCACCAGCGCCGAGGTCGAGGTCGACTTGCCGACCCCGGGCGAACCCGTCAGGCCCACCACGTACGCCCCGCCGGTCAGCGGAGCGAGCGCCGCCATGACCTCCCTGAGCTGCGGGGACGCCCCCTCCACCAGGGAGATCAGCCGGGCCACGGCCCGCGGGCGCCCTTCCCTGGCCTGGGCCACCAGCGTGGAGACGTCCTGCATCACAGCTCCGTTCCGAGAGAGTCGGTCGAGTCGAACCGTCAGGCCTTCGGCACCCGCACGATCAGCGCGTCGCCCTGGCCTCCGCCGCCGCACAGCGCGGCCGCGCCGACCCCGCCGCCGCGCCGCTTCAGCTCCAGCGCCAGGTGCAGCACGAGACGGGCGCCGGACATGCCGATCGGGTGCCCCAGGGCGATGGCCCCACCGTTGACGTTCACCTTTTCGGTGGACACGCCGAGGTCCTTCATCGACTGGACGGCGACCGCGGCGAAGGCTTCGTTGATCTCGATGAGGTCCAGGTCCGAGACCTCCAGGCCCTCCTTCTTCAGGGCGTGCAGGATCGCGTTGGACGGCTGTGACTGGAGCGAGTTGTCCGGGCCCGCCACGTTGCCGTGGGCGCCGATCTCGGCGATCCAGTCCAGGCCGAGCTCCTGGGCCTTGGCCTTGCTCATCACCACGACCGCGGCGGCGCCGTCGGAGATCTGCGACGAGGAGCCCGCCGTGATGGTGCCGTCCTTGGAGAACGCCGGGCGCAGCTTGCCCAGCGACTCGGCGGTGGTGTCCCCGCGGATGCCCTCGTCCTTGCTGAAGAGCACCGGGTCGCCCTTGCGCTGCGGGATCTCGACCGGGGTGATCTCGGCGTCGAAGACGCCGTTCTTCTGGGCCGCGGCGGCGCGCTGGTGGGACAGCGCCGCGATCTCGTCCTGCTCGGCCCGCCCGATGCCCAGCCGGGTGTTGTGCTTCTCCGTCGACTCGCCCATGGCGATGTTCTCGAAGGCGTCGGTCAGACCGTCGTACGCCATGGCGTCCAGCATCTGGACGGCGCCGTACTTGAAGCCCTCGCGGGACTTGGGCAGCAGGTGGGGGGCGTTGGTCATCGACTCCTGGCCGCCGGCGACGACGATGTCGAACTCACCCGCGCGGATCAGCTGGTCGGCCAGCGCGATCGCGTCGAGGCCGGACAGGCACACCTTGTTGATGGTGAGCGCCGGGACGTTCATCGGGATGCCCGCCTTGACCGCGGCCTGCCGCGCCGGGATCTGCCCCGCCCCGGCCTGGAGCACCTGGCCCATGATCACGTACTGCACCTGGTCGCCGCCGATCCCCGCACGGTCGAGGGCGGCCTTGATCGCGAAGCCGCCCAGGTCGGCCCCGGAGAAGGACTTCAGCGAGCCGAGCAGCCGTCCCATGGGTGTCCGGGCGCCCGCGACGATCACGGAACTGTTCGTTGCAGATGACATGAGCTGCGATCCCCTTACCGGCTGCACAGCCGAGGAGTGAACGAGGGTTTACCCGAATGTACTGAGCGGTATCCCGCCCGTCATCGGGCTGTCGGTGTGATCGCGCGCACGTTGCGTAACCACCTCCGGAGCGCTGCACTGAGTCCATGCTGACGCGAATCGACCACATCGGAATCGCCTGCCACGACCTCGACGCGACCGTCGAGTTCTACCGTGCCACCTACGGCTTCGAGGTGTTCCACACCGAGGTCAACGAGGAGCAGGGCGTGCGCGAGGCCATGCTCAAGATCAACGATACGTCGGACGGCGGCGCTTCGTACCTCCAGCTGCTCGAACCGACCCGCGAGGACTCCACCGTCGCGAAGTGGCTGGCGAAGAACGGCGAGGGCGTCCACCACATCGCCTTCGGCACGGCGGACGTCGACGGGGACGCGGCCGCCATCAAGGACAAGGGCGTCCGCGTCCTGTACGAAGAGCCCCGGCGCGGCTCCATGGGGTCACGGATCACCTTCCTTCACCCCAAGGACTGCCACGGTGTCCTGACAGAACTGGTCACTTCCGCGCCTGTTGAGTCACCTGAGCACTGACCCCCGTACATAAGGGCCGGTAGGGTTGGGTGCGGTCGCCACCCGATCCGGGGGCGGCCGCATGCCGGGGTCCGGGTTTCGGGGGACGAGCGTCGGGGCAGCAGCCCATGCTCCGCCGTTGATCTGACACCATTCCCCGGGGGCCCCGTTCGGCGGATGGACGGAGCTCGTATGGGCAGACTTGCGACCAGGGGACGGATGGGACCGCGCAGTGCGGGGCTACGAGAGCCAGGAGCGAGAGCCGGCGGCTGACGTCGACCACCTCTCTCGGTTCGAAGCCGAGATGAAGCGGCTGAAGACCGAGCGGGAAAAGGCGATCCAGCACGCCGAGGACCTCGGCTACCAGGTCGAGGTGCTGCGCGCCAAGCTGCACGAGGCGCGGCGCACCATCATGTCCCGGCCCGCCTACGACAGCGCCGACATCGGCTACCAGGCCGAGCAGTTGCTGCGCAACGCGCAGATGCAGGCCGACCAGATCCGGGCCGACGCCGAGCGCGAGCTCAGCCAGGCCCGGGCGCAGACCCAGCGGATCCTGCAGGAGCACGCCGAGCAGGCCGCCCGCCTCCAGGCGGAGCTGCACCAGGAGGCGGTGACCCGCCGCCAGCAGCTCGACCAGGAGCTCGCCGAGCGCCGGCAGACCGTCGAGTCGCACGTCAACGAGAACGTGGCGTGGGCGGAGCAGCTGCGCGCCCGCACCGAGCAGCAGGCCCGCCGGCTGCTGGAGGAGTCCCGCGCCGAGGCCGAGCAGGCCATGGCCGCCGCGCGCGCCGAGGCCGAGCGGCTGACCGCCGAGGCCCGCCAGCGCCTGCAGAGCGAGGCCGAGGCGGCCCGCGCGGAGGCCGAGCAGCTGCTGCGCCGCGCCCGCGCGGACGCCGAGCGGCTGCTGAACGCCGCCTCCACCCAGGCCCAGGAGGCCACCGACCACGCCGAGCAGCTGCGCACCTCCACGGCGAGCGAGTCGGAGGCCGCGCGCCGCCAGGCCCAGGAGCTGAGCCGGGCCGCCGAGCAGCGCATCGCGGAGGCCGACACGGCGCTGCGCGAGGCGCGCACCGAGGCCGAGAAGCTGGTCGCGGAGGCCAAGGAGGCCGCGGCCAAGGCCCTGGCGAGCGCCGAGGCCGCCAACGAGACCCGTACGCGCACGGCCAAGGAGCAGGTCGCCCGGCTGGTCGAGGAGGCCACCAAGGAGGCCGAGTCCACCAAGGCGGAGGCCGAGCAGCTCGTCGCCGACGCCCGCGCCGAGGCCGAGAAGCTGCTCGCCGAGGCCGTGGAGAAGGCCCGCAGCGTCACCGCCGAGGAGGCCGCGACCCAGCTGTCCAAGGCGGCCCGGACCGCCGAGGACGTGCTCAACAAGGCGTCCGAGGACGCCAAACGGACCACGCGGGCCGCGGCCGAGGAGGCCGAGCGGATCCGCAAGGAGGCCGAGGCCGAGGCGGACCGGCTGCGCGCCGAGGCGCACGACATCGCCGAGCAGCTCAAGGGCGCGGCGAAGGACGACACCAAGGAGTACCGCGCCAAGACCGTCGAGCTGCAGGAGGAGGCCCGCCGGCTGCGCGGCGAGGCCGAGCAGCTGCGCGCCGACGCGGTCGACGAGGGCGAGAAGATCCGCGCCGGGGCCCGCAAGGAGGCCGTGGCGCAGATCGAGGAGGCCGCCCGGACCGCCGAGGAGCTGCTCGCGAAGGCCAAGGCCGACGCGGACGAGCTGCGGCAGACCGCCCAGACCGACAGCGAGAAGGTCCGCACCGAGGCCATCGAGCGCGCCACGACGCTGCGCCGGCAGGCCGAGGAGACCCTCCAGCGCACCCGCCAGGAGGCCGAGCGGCACCGCGAGGAGGCCGCCGAGGAGGCCGAGGCCCTCAAGGCGGACGCCGAACGGGCCGCGCGCGAGCTGCGCGAGGAGGCCGAGCGGGCCGTCGCGGCCCGGCGGGCCGAGGCCGCCGAGGAGCTGTCGCGGCTCCAGAAGGAGGCCGAGGAGCGGCTGTCCGCCGCCGAGCAGGCGCTGGGCGAGGCCCGCGAGGAGGCCGAGCGGATCCGCCGCGAGGCCGCCGAGGAGACCGAGCGGCTGCGCGCCGAGGGCGCCGAGCGGATCCGTACCCTTCGGCAGCAGGCCGAGGAGGAGGCCGACCGGCTGCGCACCGAGGCCGCGGCCGACGCGTCCGCCTCGCGCGCCGAGGGCGAGGCCGTCGCCGTGCGGCTGCGGTCGGAGGCCGCGGCGGAGGCCGAGCGGCTGCGCACCGAGGCGCAGGAGACCGCCGACCGGGTGCGGGCGGAGGCACAGGCCGCCGCCGAGCGGCTGGCCGCCGAGGCGTCCGAGACGCTGGCCGCCGCCCAGGAGGAGGCCGCCCGGCGCCGCCGCGAGTCCGAGGAACTGCTCGGCGCGGCCCGCCAGGAGGCCGACCAGGAGCGCGAGCGGGCCCGCGAGCAGAGCGAGGAGCTGCTGGCCTCCGCGCGCAAGCGCGTGGAGGAGGCGCAGGCCGAGGCGCTGCGCCTGGTGGAGGAGGCCGACCGGCGCGCCGGCGAGATGGTGTCCGCGGCCGAGCAGCACGCCCAGCAGGTCCGCGACTCCGTCGCCGGACTGCAGGAGCAGGCTCAGGAGGAGATCGCCGGGCTGCGCAGCGCCGCCGAGCACGCGGCGGACCGCACCCGCCGGGAGGCCGAGGAGGAGGCGGACCGGGTCCGTTCCGACGCCTACGCCGAGCGCGAGCGGGCCACGGAGGACGCCAACCGGGTGCGCCGGGAGGCCCGGGAGGAGTCCGAGGCCGCCAAGGCGCTCGCCGAGCGCACGGTGTCCGAGGCGATCGCCGAGGCCGAGCGGATCCGCACCGACGTCGCCGAGCACGCCCAGCGGGTGCGCACCGAGGCGTCGGACACCATCGCGGAGGCCGAGCAGAGCGCGGCGCGCACCCGGGCCGACGCCCGCGAGGACGCCAACCGCATCCGCTCGGACGCGGCCACGCAGGCCGACACCCTCATCACCGAGGCGCGCGCCGAGGCGGAGCGGCTCACCACGGAGACGGTCGCGGACACCGACCGGCTGCGCATGGAGACGGTCGCCGAGGCCGAACGCGTCCGCACCGAGGCCCTCGCGGAGTCCGAGCGGGTGCGCACCGAGGCCCGCACCGAGGCCGACCGCGTCCTCGGCGAGGCGGCCGCCGAGGCCGAGCGGGTGCGGTCCGAGTCCGTCGCCCGGGCCGAGCAGCTGGTCGGCGACGCCACGACGGACGCCGAGCGGCTGCGGGCCGAGGCGGCCGAGACGGTCGGCTCCGCGCAGGCGCACGCCGAGCGGATCCGCACCGAGGCCGAACGCGTCAAGGCGGACGCCGAGGCGGAGGCGGAGCGGCTGGTGTCCACCGCGCGCGAGGAGGCCGAGCGCACCCTCGACGAGGCACGCAAGGAGGCCAACAAGCGGCGCTCCGAGGCGGCCGAGCAGGTCGACAAGCTCATCACGGAGACCACGGCCGAGGCGGACAAGCTGCTCACCGAGGCGCAGCAGCAGGCGCTGAAGACCACCGCGGACGCCGAGTCGCAGGCCGACACGATGGTCGGCGCGGCCCGCACGGAGGCCGAGCGGATCGTCGCCGAGTCCACCGTCGAGGGCAACTCGCTGGTGGAGAAGGCCCGTACGGACGCGGACGAGCTGCTGGTCGGCGCGCGCCGGGACGCCACGCAGATCCGGGAGCGCGCCGAGGAGCTGCGCGACCGCATCACCTCGGAGATCGAGGAGCTGCACGAGCGGGCCCGCCGTGAGGCCGCCGAGACGATGAAGTCGACCGGCGACCGCTGCGACGCGCTCATCAAGGCCGCCGAGGAGCAGCTCGCCAAGGCCGAGGCGAAGGCCAAGGAGCTCGTCTCCGAGGCCAACTCCGAGGCGGGCAAGGTGCGGATCGCCGCGGTGAAGAAGGCCGAGGGCCTACTGAAGGAGGCCGAGCAGAAGAAGGCCACCCTCATCAAGGAGGCCGAGGAGCTCAAGGCCGAGGCGATCCGCGAGGCGCGGCGCACGGTCGAGGAGGGCAAGCGCGAGCTAGAGATCCTGGTGCGGCGCCGCGAGGACATCAACGCCGAGATCTCCCGTGTGCAGGACGTCCTGGAGGCGCTGGAGTCCTTCGAGGCGCCGCCCGCGGGCAAGGACAACGGGGTCAAGGCCGGCGCGGCGGCCGGCGCAACCCGATCGGGTGGCAAGTCGCAGGAAAGCTAGCACCGGCCCCGTACGACGGGCCAGACTGGCACCGCGGCGCCGTGGAGGGGACGGCCGGGCGGGGCCGCCCGCTCCGGCGACGCCGGCGGGGTGGGCCCCGGCACGGACCTCCGGAGGAGGTTCCGGGCGGAAGGGACGAATCCGGTGGCTGCCGGGACCCTTGACCAAGTCTTTGGCAAGCGGTCTCGCGGTCAGCCACCCAAAAGGGGTCTCATTCTCCGTATCAAACGCGCATCCGCTCGATGACACACCGTTCCGGGCCCTAGGATTCCCTCTATCACCTCACCGGTCTCATTCGACAGGAACCCCATGAGCGACACTTCCCCCTACGGCTTCGAGCTTGTGCGGCGTGGGTACGACCGCGCTCAGGTGGACGAACGTATCTCCAAGCTCGTCTCCGACCGTGACAGTGCTCTCGCCCGCATCACCGCTCTGGAGAAGCGCATCGAGGAGCTCCACCTCGAGACGCAGAACGCCCAGGCCCAGGTCACCGACGCCGAGCCGTCGTACGCGGGTCTCGGCGCGCGCGTGGAGAAGATCCTCCGTCTCGCCGAGGAGGAGGCGAAGGACCTGCGCGAGGAGGCCCGGCGCGCGGCGGAGCAGCACCGCGAGCTCGCCGAGTCCGCCGCCCAGCAGGTGCGCAACGACGCCGAGTCGTACGCCTCCGAGCGCAAGGCGAAGGCCGAGGACGAGGGCCTGCGGATCGTCGAGAAGGCCAAGAGTGACGCGGCTCAGCTGCGGTCCGAGGCGCAGAAGGACGCGCAGTCCAAGCGCGAGGAGGCGGACGCCCTCTTCGAGGAGACCCGCGCCAAGGCCGCGCAGGCCGCCGCCGACTTCGAGACGAATCTCGCCAAGCGCCGCGAGCAGTCCGAGCGCGACCTGGCCTCCCGTCAGGCCAAGGCCGAGAAGCGTCTGGCCGAGATCGAGCACCGCGCCGAGCAGCTGCGCCTGGAGGCCGAGAAGCTGCGCACCGACGCCGAGCGCCGCGCCCGCCAGACGGTGGAGACCGCCCAGCGCCAGGCCGAGGACATCGTGGCCGACGCCAACGCCAAGGCCGACCGGATCCGTTCGGAATCCGAGCGCGAGCTCGCGGCCCTCACCAACCGCCGCGACTCCATCAACGCCCAGCTGACGAACGTCCGCGAGATGCTCGCCACGCTGACCGGCGCCGCGGTGGCCGCGGCCGGCACGCCGTCCACGGACGACGAGCCGATCTCCCGCGGGGTCCCGGCCCAGCAGTCCCGGTAACGCCCCGGCGTACGGCGGCTGAAAACCTGCGGAGCCCCCTGTCACTGCGGTGGCAGGGGGCTCCGTCCCGTTCTAGCGTGGGCGGCATGATCGAGCTCGAGGGGCTGACCAAGCGGTACGGCGAGAAGGTGGCGGTGAACAACCTGTCCTTCACCGTCAGACCGGGTATCGTCACGGGCTTCCTCGGTCCCAACGGCGCGGGCAAGTCGACGACGATGCGGATGATCCTCGGTCTGGACCGGCCCACCGCCGGCGACGTCCGCATCGACGGCAAGCACTACCACCAGCTCAAGGACCCGCTGACGTACATCGGCGCCCTGCTGGAGGCCCGCGGCGTGCACCCGGGCCGCAGCGCCCACAACCACCTGCTCTGCCTGGCCCAGAGCAACGGCATCTCGAAGCGGCGGGTGCACGAGGTGCTGGACACCGTCGGACTGACGGCCGTCGCGAAGAAGAAGGCCAAGGGGTTCTCGCTCGGCATGGGGCAGCGGCTCGGCATCGCCGCCGCGCTGCTGGGCGACCCGCGCATCCTGATGTTCGACGAGCCGGTCAACGGGCTCGACCCGGAGGGCATCCACTGGATCCGCACCCTGATGAAGTCCCTCGCGTCGCAGGGGCGGACGGTGTTCGTCTCCAGCCACCTGATGAGCGAGATGGCGCTGACCGCCGATCACCTGGTCGTCATCGGGCAGGGGCGGCTGCTCGCCGACACCTCGATGGCCGACTTCATCGCGCAGAACTCCCGGTCCTACGTCCGGATCCGCACCCCGCAGCGGGAGCGGCTGCTGGACGTGCTGCAAGGAGCGGGCATCACGGCCGTGGAGACCGGCGGCGGGGTGCTGGAGGTGGACGGCGGCAAGGCGGAGCACATCGGCGAGCTGGCCGCCCGGCACCGGATCACGCTGCACGAGCTCAGTCCGCAACAGGCCTCGCTGGAGGAGGCGTTCATGCGGCTGACCGCCGAGTCGGTGGAGTACCACGCGCACACCGGGACGCCGCCCGCCGGGCAGGCGCCGGCGCAGGCGCAAGCGCCGTGGGGCGAGGGCTGGAGGAAGGGCTGAGATGGCGGCGACCCAGGTCATCCGATCGGAGTGGACCAAGATCCGGTCGGTGGCGTCCACCGTCTGGACGCTCTCCCTCGCGGTGGTGGTCACCATCGCCCTCGGCATGCTCATCTCCGCGCTGTCGAAGAGCGAGTTCGACCGCATGGACGCGCGCGCCCGGCTCGACTTCGACCCGACGTTCATCAGCTTCGCCGGGATGAGCCTCGGTCAGCTCGCGATGATCGTGTTCGGGGTGCTCGTCGTGTCGAACGAGTACAGCACCGGCATGATCCGCACCTCGCTGGCCGCCGTCCCGAAGCGGGGCACCTTCCTCTTCAGCAAGATCGCGGTCGCCACCGGACTCGCCCTCGTGGTCGGCCTGGCCACCAGCTTCGCCACCTTCTTCCTCGGCCAGGCGATGCTCGGCGAGCACCGGGCGGCCCTCGGCGACACCGGCGTGCTGCGGGCGGTCATCGGCGGCGGGCTGTACATGACCCTCATCGCGATGTTCTCCATGGGCGTCGCCGCGATGCTGCGCTCCCCGATGCTGTCGCTGGGCATCCTCATGCCGTTCTTCTTCCTGATCTCGAACATCCTGGGCAACGTCGACGCGACGAAGAAGGTGGGGCGGTTCCTGCCCGACCAGGCCGGCAGCCGCATCATGCAGGTGGTGACGCCCGTCGACGACGACGTGCCGTACGGGCCGTGGGGCGGACTCGGGATCATGGCGCTGTGGGTGCTCGCCGCGCTCGCCGGCGGCTACCTGCTGCTGAAGAAGCGGGACGCGTAGGGCGGATCCGGGGGTGGTCCTTTACCCGCTCTTGAGCGGAACCGTCAGCGCCTGGATATCCTCCTAACCCTTATGGGGGGCGTGTGCCCCGCTGTCCTGAACCTTTCGATGGGTGCGGAGCATGATCGAGGCAGTCGGCCTGACCAAGCGCTACGGCGACAAGACCGCTGTGTACAACCTTTCCTTCCAGGTGCGGCCCGGCGCCGTCACCGGCTTCCTCGGGCCCAACGGCTCGGGCAAGTCGACGACGATGCGGATGATCCTGGGCCTGGACAATCCCACCGCGGGTCATGTGACGATCGGCGGCTTCCCGTACCGCAAGCTGCCCAACGCCCCCCGCCAGGTCGGCGCCCTGCTCGACGCCAAGGCCGTGCACGGCGGCCGGACCGCCCGCAGCCACCTGCTGAGCCTGGCCCAGCTGTCGGGCATCCCGGCCCGGCGGGTGGACGAGGTGCTCGGCGTGGTCGGTCTCCAGGACGTGGCCCGCAGGCGCTCCAAGGGGTTCTCCCTCGGCATGGGCCAGCGGCTCGGCATCGCCGCCGCGCTGCTCGGCGACCCGCAGGTGCTGCTGTTCGACGAGCCGGTCAACGGCCTCGACCCCGAGGGCATCCTCTGGGTGCGCAACCTGATGAAGTCCCTCGCCGCGGAGGGGCGGACCGTGTTCGTCTCCAGCCACCTCATGAGCGAGATGGCGCTGACCGCCGACCACCTCATCGTCATCGGGCGCGGCCAGCTGCTCGCCGACATGAGCGTGAAGGACTTCATCTCGGCCAATTCCGCCGACTTCGCGCGCGTGCGGACGCCGGACACCGAGCCGCAGCAGCGGGAGAAGCTGTCGGCCGCGCTGACCGAGGCCGGCGGGCACGTGCTGCCCGAGCAGGACGGGGCGCTGCGCGTCACGGGCCTGCCGCTGCCGCGCATCAGCGACATCGCGCACGGCCACGACGTACGGCTGTGGGAGCTGTCCCCGCACCAGGCCTCGCTGGAGGAGGCGTACATGCGGATGACGCAGAGCGCCGTCGACTACCGCTCGACGATCGACCAGAAGGAAGGGCTCCAGCAGCCGCCGGCGCCCGGCGCGCAGCCGCCGGTGCCGGTGCCCGGCCAGGGCCAGCCCGGCTGGTACGCCCCGCCGCCGCCCCAGCAGGGCGGCCAGCCGTTCGCGCACCACGCGCCGCAGGGCGTGCCGGGCCAGGCGCCGGGCGGGCCGTACGGCGCTCCGGCCGTGCCGGGGGGCGCGCAGGGCGCTCCGGGCGCGGGTGCGCCCAACCCGTACGCCCAGCCCGCACCCGCCGCGCCCGCCGCCTCCGCCGTGCCCCAGGCACCGGCCCAGCAGCCCGCGCGGCCCGCCGCCGCCCCGGCCGCCCCGCAGCAGGCGCCCGCCGCGCAGCCCGCCGCTCCGACCGACCTGACCAAGCCCGAGGACGCCCGATGAGCACGCCCCAGCCCCCGATGCCGCAGGCCGCGCCGCACTGGCAGGCGGCGCCCGGTCCGTCGTACGCCACCTACACCTCGCCGATCCCGGTGGTGCGCACGCATCTCGGGCACGCGATCGCCTCCGAGTGGACGAAGATCAGGTCGGTGCGCTCCACGATGTGGACGCTCGGCGTCTTCGTCCTGCTGGTGGTCGGCATCGGCCTGCTGACCGCCGTGCTGGTCGCCGCCAACTCCCCGGAGGACAGCCTGAGCGGGGAGAACCCGCTGTCGTTCGGTGTGTTCGGGCTGCTCCTCGGCAGCATCTGCGTCATCACGCTCGGCGTGCTGACCACGGCCTCCGAGTACAGCACCGGCATGATCCGGACCACGATGACCGCGTGCCCGACGCGGGGGCGGGTCCTCGCGGCCAAGGCGATCGTCTTCTTCGCGGTCGCCTTCGGGGTGACGCTCGCCTCCACCCTGGTCGTGGCCCTGGCGGACGTGGCCCTGCTGAGCGGGGCCGCGGAGCCGTCCGGCGAGGAGTGGCTGAAGGGCACGGTCGGCGTCTCGGCCTACATCGCGCTGCTCGGACTGCTCTCGCTGGTCGTCGGCTCGGTCGTCCGGCACTCGGCGGGCGCCATCACCCTGATGATCGGCGTCCTGCTGGCGCCCCTGGTCATCGCGCTGTTCATGTTCTCGCAGTCGCTGGAGGGCCTGCGCGAGGCGCTGTTCGAGTACTCCATCCCGAACCAGCTCGGCGTCTTCTACACCAACTCCCTCACCGACTCCGGCCCGTCCGGCTGGGACCCGCTGTGGATCATGCTCGGCGTGACGGCCGCCGCGTTCGCCAGCGCGCTCGCGCTGCTGCAGAGGCGGGACGTGTAAGGCCCCTAGAACCGCGGCGCGTTACGGGACCGCTGCACCCGCGTGGTGCGGCGGTCCTTCGCGTTCCAGCACGCCTTGTGCCAGTGCCGGCGCTCGTCGACGCCCGAGTGCTCGGGCCAGGCCACCACGTGCGGCACCCCGTCGGGGATCAGCTGGTCGCAGCCGGGGCAGCGGTACGCCTTGCCCTGCGCGCTGGCGCCCGCCACGTGCCGGACGTTCCACTCCTCGCCCTGCCACGTCTCCGAGGACTGCCAGCCGCCGTACCGGCCGGAGCGGTCGTCCTCGGCGCTCAGGCCGGACGAACCGGTTCCCTTGGGTCGGTTGCGACGCGGGGACACGGGACACCTCACGGGGCTATACAGGGAGCACGGGCCTTGTCCAGCCTACGCGGCGCCGACGGGGGCAGGCGTACACCGTCCACCGCTCCGGTGCCTCCCCGGGGCGGCCGGTGCTCCCGCCCGGCGGCCCATTCTGCAGACAATCCGCAAAATCATCCGCCCGGCCGTGTCCTCGGCACGTGTCAGACGGTTATGCCCCGCGGGGGAGCTCCCGTGTCGGAGCCAAGGAAGCAGGAAGCAATGCGCGTTGGAAGTTTCGTGTTGGGCGCCCGGTTCCCCGGTCAGGGCGAGGGGGAGGCGCTGCACCGCGCGGTCCGCTCGGCCGAGGTGGCCGAGGAGGCGGGGCTCGACACGGTCTGGCTGGCCGAGCACCACTTCGTGCCGTACGGCACCTGCCCGTCGGCCGTCACCCTGGCCGCCCTCCTGCTGGGCCGCACCCGCCGCGTCCGGGTCGGCACGGCGGTGAGCGTGCTGCCCACCACCCACCCCGTGACCCTCGGCGAACAGGCCGCGCTGCTGCACCTCACGAGCAACGGGCGTTTCACGCTGGGCGTCGGCCGCGGCGGTCCGTGGGTCGACCTGGAGGTGTTCGGCACGGGTCTCGCGGCGTACGAGACGGGGTTCCCGGAAGCGCTCGACCTGCTGCTGCGCTGGTTGCGCGAACCGTCGGTCGCCGCCGACGGCGAGCGCTACCGGTTCCGCGAAGTGCCCGTCGTGCCACGGCCGTCGGAGGCCCTGACGGAGGCCGAGGGACCGGAGGTCGTCGTCGCCTGCACCTCTCCGGCGAGCGTGCGGCTGGCCGCCGAGCGCGGGCTGCCGATGCTGCTCGGGATGCACATCGGGGACGAGGAGAAGGCCGAGATGATCGCCCTGTGGCGGCAGCACGCCCGCGCGGCCGGCCGGCCGGCCGAGGAGGTGCACGGCGCGGCCCATGTGTCCGCCGGCGTCTGCCAGATCGCCGACCGGCGCACGGACGCGGCGGAGACGCTGCTGAAGGCGATGCCGGGCTGGCTGCGGCAGGGGCTCCAGGCCCACGTCACGGTGGACGGCCGGGTGCGCCGGATGCGCGACCCGCTCGCCTACACCGAGCTGCTCTGCGGACTGCACCCGGTGGGCACCCCGCGGCTGTGCGCCGACCGGCTGGCGGCGACCAGCGAGCGGACCGGCATCTCCCGCTTCGCGCTGCTCGTCGAGGGCTCCGGCGACCTGGCGGCGACCGAGGAGAACGTACGGCGGCTCGGGGCCGAGGTGCTCCCCCAACTCGGCTGAGCCGGTGGGCCGCCGGCCGGGCGGCCGTGCCCCCCGGGGGACTCCCGTCCCCCGGGGAACGTCACGGACGGCGTGCCGCTCCGTACCCACGCGCCTCAGGCACGCGGAGCGGCGGGCGGGCGACGGCCCGCGTCAGCAGTCGCGCAGCTCCGGCGACTGGTTCAGCAGCTGACTGCGGACCGAGGTGAAACGTGCCAGCGTCTCGTCGACCGAGGAGTCAAGCGGGAACACCGCCACCCGGTGGCAGTTCTGGAAGGCCAGCCGCACACCGAAGTGCCGTTGCAGCGCGCCGCGTATCGCGTCACTCGCGAGCGCACGCAGCAGCTGACCGCGTGCCTGCTCGTCCGGCGGGGGCGTCTGGTTGTCGGCGAACTGGCCGCCGTCCACCTTCAGCTGAGCCACCAGGGAGCTGACCATCTCCCACGCGTAGGGCAGGGAGGTCCGGACGCAGTCGACGAAGGCAGCTTCGTCGACCTCGCCTCGCTCGGCCTGTTCGAGTAGGGCCGGTGAGACGTCGAGCGACATGGGTTCTCCTCTCGCACCCCCAACCAGCAGGGGTTGCCTGACAGATGAGGGAGCCCGCGATGCCGACACGCTGTGTACACGCCTCGCGACCTCCCGTTCACTACGGTAAGCAACGGACGGTGACGGCACCAGGAAAATCCCCGGATGGGGAACATCCTGTGGGCCGGTAATCGGCCACCGCGCAACAGGCGTGTACCCGAACAAGTGGGGCGGCCGGCGGCCCCTCGCGCCCCGGGCGCGCCGGGACGCAGACGGGCGAATCGCGCGCACCCGGGCCCGTCGAGTAGCGTTGCGGACCATGCGTCTCGTCATTGCCCGCTGCTCCGTGGACTACGCCGGGCGGCTCACCGCCCACCTCCCCTCGGCCCCCCGCCTGATCCTGGTCAAGGCGGACGGCAGCGTCTCCATTCACGCTGATGACCGGGCCTACAAGCCCCTGAACTGGATGTCGCCGCCCTGCACGCTGAAGGAGGGCACCGGCGAGGAGGAGGGCGTCTGGACCGTCGTCAACAAGGCGGGCGAGAAGCTCATCATCACGATGGAGGAGATCCTGCACGACTCCTCGCACGAACTGGGCGTGGACCCCGGCCTGATCAAGGACGGCGTGGAAGCGCACCTGCAGGAGCTGCTCGCCGACCGCATCGACGTGCTCGGCGAGGGCTACACCCTCATCCGCCGCGAGTACCCGACGGCCATCGGGCCCGTCGACATCCTGTGCCGGGACGCCGCGGGGCAGACCGTCGCGGTCGAGATCAAGCGGCGCGGCGAGATCGACGGCGTGGAGCAACTCACCCGCTACCTGGAGCTGTTGAACCGCGACCCCCATCTGGCGCCGGTGCGCGGCATCTTCGCCGCCCAGGAGATCAAGCCGCAGGCCCGCGTCCTGGCGACCGACCGGGGCATCGGCTGCCAGGTGCTCGACTACGACGCGCTGCGCGGCATCGAGGACGACAAGCTGCGGCTGTTCTGAGGACGACGGGCCGCGGCCGTGCCGCGCGGCCGTACGAAGCCCACAGGGCCGGGTCCGTGCGGACCCGGCCCTGCGGCGTGTGCGGCACCTCTCAGATCATCTGGGCCGAGCCACTGCTCGGGGAGTCCGTGCCGCTGCTCTCCGACGCGCTCTCCGACGCGCCGGCGGGCGCGCTGGAGACCGGGGCGCTGGACGCCGGGCCGCTCGCCGAGTCGGACGTCGACGGGGTCGACGGCGGCGGCTCGGAGGTGGGCGGCTCCGAGGTCGGCGGTTCGGAGGTGGGCGGCTCGGAGGTCGGCGGCTTCGACGTGGGCGGCTTGCTGGTCGGCGGCTCGGCGGTGGGCGACGACGGCTTCGGGGACGTCGGCGGCTTCGACGTCGGGGTCTTCGTCGGGTCGTCCGGGTCCGGGCTCCCGCTCGGGTCGTCCGACGGCTTCGCCGAGGCCGTGCCCGTCGGCGTCGGGTCGTCGGACGTGCCCGGCGTGCCGTCCGGGCCCGGGTCGGTGGGACGGCTCGTCGCCGAGCCGGTGTCCCCGCCGTCCCGCGCGGTCGGGTCGGCGCCGAGGCTGCCGCCGTCCACGCCCTGGCTGGCGGACGGGTTGACGCCGACCTGGTCGGACGGGGTGCCCGCGTCGTTGTCGGAGGTGGCGCCCAGGGTGACGACCGTGCCGAGCACGGCGACGAGCAGGGCGCCCGCGCCGGCCGCGACGAGGTTCCGCTTGGCCAGGCCCTTCAGGCCGCCCCCCGCGTTGCGCGACGGCACGGTCCGCGACGGCCCCGGCACCGCGCGGTGCGCGACCACGGCCACGTCGGCCGGGGGCTGGAGGGCGGGGAACGCCACCGGGACCCCGCGGGGCGGCGACGCCGACTCCTCGGACCGGGCGTCGGGCACCTCCTCCCCCGCCGTCGGCCCGAGCCCCGCCGTACCGAGGGCCAGCGGTGTGCCGGAGCGGTCGGCGACCAGGGCGAGGGCGCGGCGGCCGGCGACGGTGCCGCGCTTGTCGGCGAGCGCGCCGCGCAGGCCGATGGCGGCCTCCAGTTCGGCGCGGGCCCGGTCGAGCTGCCCGCCGCACAGGGCGAGGATGCCGAGCTCGTGGTGGAAGTAGGCCTGTTCGGCGACGTCCCCGGCGAGCCGGGCCGACTCGGCGCCGGCGCGCAGCGCCCGTTCCCAGGCGCTCCAGTGCAGGCCGGCGGCGAAGGCGGGCGCCGCCGTGCGGGCCAGCTGCACGGCGGGGCTCCCCTCGTCCTCGTCGGCCGGCGCGTCCGCCCCGGGCTCCGGTGCGGACGTGCGCCGGGGCGAGGTGGCCGGGGCCAGCACGGCGAGGGCGGCCAGCAGCGCGTCCGCCTCGGCGCACACGCGTTCCGGGGTGACCGAGGGGTGCCCGGCCCACCAGGCGTAGTGCCGGGCGGCGGCCAGGGCCCGGTCGTGGACGTCCTCGGCGTACCCGGCGGCCTCCAGCTGGGTGAGCACCCCGGCGGCGAGCCGGTAGCGTGAACCCACCGGGGAGACCAGGCCGCAGGCGGCCAGCTCGCCGAGCGCGGCGTCCGCGTGGGTGTCGCCGACCAGGGCGGGCAGGTGCGCCTGGTGCGGCACCTCGCCGCCGAGGGCGACGGCGAAGCGCAGGGTGGCCCGCGCGGAGGAGCTCAGCCGGGCGGCGAGCAGCGGCGCGGGGGCGGCGGCCTCGCCGAGCGAGGGCAGGGCCGTCCCTTCGGCGTCGGTGTCGGCGTCGTCGAGCGGCAGGTCGTCGGGCCGGGCGTCCTCGAACACGCCGAACTCGTCGACGGCGCGGCTCCCGGCCCGCAGCCGGTCGCGCTGCCGCAGCAGGGCGCCCGCCTGGACGAACCGCAGCGGCAGTCCCTCGGACTCGAACCACAGGTCGCCCGCCCAGTTCGCCTCGTCCTCGGTGAGGCGGCGGCCGACGGCGTGCTCCAGCAGGTCCAGGCCGGCCGCGCGGTCGAGACCGCTGAGGGAGACCTCCTCGACGGCCGCGTCGGCGGACGGGGCGGGCACGTCCGGGGTGGCGGCGAACAGGAAGGCGCACTCGGGGGTGGCGGCCAGCAGGTCGTCGAGGGCGGCGCCGCCGAACTCGACGTCGTCGAGGACGACGACCGCGCCGATCTGCCGGACGGACTCCAGCAGTTCGTCCTGATCCGGCCGGTGCAGGGGGGCGTCGTGCACGGCGTAGAACAGGTCGTGGAGCAGCTCGTCGGCCGTGCGGCGGTAGCCGCTGAGGCGGACCACCCCGTCGGGGGCGAGGTCCGCGCAGTCGTCGGCGACGAGGTCGAGGAGCCGGGTGCGCCCGGAGCCGCCGGGGCCGGTGAGCCGGACGGAGCGGCCGCGGGCGAGGAGCCGCACCAGCCGTTCGCGCTCCTCCTGGCGGGCCAGCAGCGGCAGCGCGGGCAGCGCCGGGCCGGGCGGCACGGGCGGCTTGGCCGCGCGGTCCGCCTCGGCGCGCTCGGCCGCGGTGCGCCGGGCGGGCGCGCCGGGCCGCTCGGCGGGCGGGCACGCCTCGATCTCGCTGCCGTCGACGGGGTTGACGGTCAGCAGGAAGTCGCCGGCGACGAGCTGCACCGTGCGGGCGAGCGCCGGCGCGTGCTGGCCGAAGTCGGAGGTGAGGGATTCCCGGGGCGGGCGCTGGCGCGGCGCCTGGCCTCCCCCGGTCTCGAATCCTTCCCCGCTCCCGGCTTCGCCCGGGCGGGGGGACCCCCATGACCGGGAGGTGCCTTCACCGCCCCGGCCGTACTCCTCGGGTCCCCGGTTGTTCGGGTCCATAGGTCCAAGCCCCCCAAAAGCGTCGTGTGCCTTCAAGCCCCTCCCGGCCTTGCTGCACACCGCGCTGTCGCTTCTGGTCCGGTCCCGCTCGAGGGTTGCAGGGCAGCGGGCAGCCGAACCCTAAACCTTCGCTCAGTATCTACGACAGTCCGGGGTACCGCGCCGTCCGAGACGTCACAGTCTCGTGAGGATTGTGCGCGTCGTACGAGGTGCCGACGCCGGCCCGGGTCTCCCCGGTCGCGCGGTTCACACCCGTACGGGACGTCACACGCGGGGCAGGCTCTCCACCCCGATGCCCCCTTCGATCGCCAGGATCCGGTGCAGCCGGGTGGCCACCAGCAGGCGCTGCATCTGCGGCGGTACGTCCCGCAGCACCAGCCGCCGGCCGCAGCGGCCGGCCCGCCGGTGGGCACCCATGATCACGCCGAGTCCGGTGGCGTCCCAGGAGTCCAGTTCGGACAGGTCGAGCACGAGGTCGCCGACTCCGCCGTCGACGGCCGAGTGCAGGGCCGTACGGGCGTCCGCCGCGCTGCGGACGTCGAGGCGGCCCCCGACGACCAGCTCGGCGTGGTCGCCCCTGATGTGCATATGCGCTCCCCGTGCGTGCGTCTCGTGCTCCGCGTGGTCCGATTCCGTTCCGATACCGGTGATGCAACCTCTGACTGCGTTCCGGGGCCGGAGGTTGCCGTCCGTTGGAGAACCGATACCGAATTCACCCCGAGGTGTGATGCGCCAGGGGGCGTGTGCGGTTTCAGTGCTTGTAGAAGCCCTGCCCGCTCTTGCGTCCGATGTCACCGGCGTCAACCATCCGGCGCATCAGCTCGGGCGCCGCGAACTTCTCGTCCTGGGACTCGGTGTAGATGTTGCCGGTGGCGTGCAGCAGGATGTCGACGCCGGTGAGGTCGGCGGTGGCCAGCGGGCCCATGGCGTGCCCGAAGCCCAGCTTGCACGCGAGGTCGATGTCCTCGGCGCTGGCCACGCCCGACTCGTACAGCTTGGCGGCCTCGACGACGAGGGCGCAGATGAGCCGGGTGGTGACGAAGCCGGCGACGTCCCGGTTGACGACGATGCAGGTCTTGCCGACCGACTCGGCGAACTCCCGGGCCCGGGCGAGGGTTTCGTCGCTGGTCTTGTAGCCCCGGACGAGCTCGCACAGCTGCATCATCGGCACCGGCGAGAAGAAGTGCGTGCCGACGACCCGCTCCGGGCGCTCCGTCACGGCCGCGATCTTGGTGATCGGGATGGCGGAGGTGTTGGAGGCGAGCACCGCGTCCTCGCGCACGATCTTGTCGAGGGCGCGGAAGATCTCGTGCTTGACCTCGAGCTTCTCGAAGACGGCCTCGACGACGACGTCCGCGTCAGCCGCGGCGTCCAGGTCGGTGGTGGCGGTGATGCGGGCGAGGGCGGCGTCGGCGTCGTGCGCCTCCATCTTCCCCTTGCTCACGAACTTGTCGTACGAGGCCTTGATGCCGTCGGTGCCGCGCGTCAGCGCCTCGTCGGTGACGTCGCGCAGGACGACCTCCCAGCCCGCCTGCGCCGAGACCTGGGCGATGCCGGACCCCATCAGGCCGGCTCCGATGACGGCGAGCTTCCGTGCCACTGTGCGACTCCCCTGATACGCGCTGTCGTTTCTCTCCGGCGGACATTAGCGGGCGTGAGGGCCCGTGTGACCGGGAAGTAATGCGCGTCACGTCTCACATGACGGACATCACACCGGGGTGGGTCACGGCGCGCCCCGTACGGCGTAGTTGAGGACCTTCTCGCCGAGCAGCTCCTCCATCTCGTCGAGCAGCGCGAGCACCGTGCGGGACACCTCGGCGGGTGTGCCGCCGGCCATCATGTGCCGGCCGACGGCGGACATGACCGTCTGGTGCAGCCAGTTGACCTGGCCGGCGATCAGGCCCGGCACCGGGTCGTCGGGGCCGGCGCCGGTCTCCTCGCGCAGGGTGCGCTCCAGGTCGTCGACGACCTCCTGGCCGATGGCCCAGAGCCGCGAACGCAGGGCGGGCGACTCGTGAATCACCGTCATGAAACGGGCGTATCCCTCCATCAGGCCCATCCGCGGCGAGACCGACTCGACCTCGTCGCGCAGTTCCCGCAGGACCGCCTCGGCGGCGGACTCGCCGTCGCGCCGGCCGCGCACCCACCGGGAGAGCCGGTCGACGACCTCCCTGGACCGGTCGAGGAACAGGTCCTCCTTGGCCGGGAAGTAGTTGTAGACCGTGTTGACCGAGACGTTCGCGGCCTCGGCGACCTCCGCGACGGTCACCGCGTCGAAGCCGCGCTCGACGAACAGCCCCGTGGCGACATCGGAGATGTGCTGCCGGGTCTGCCGCTTCTTCCGTTCCCTGAGTCCCTCGGCCATGCCCGCATCCTAACTTCGCTGGGGTTCCTCGAATCTTGGGGACATTGCAAAATTTAAGTGACTCTGTTTTTCTGGGGTCATGACCCTCATCAGTACGGCCGGTCTGGCCCGTACCTTCCTGACGAAGAGCGGCCCCGTGGAGGCCGTGCGCGGCATCGACCTCACCGTCCGCGCGGGCGAGATCCTCGGCTTCCTCGGCCCGAACGGCGCCGGCAAGACGACCACGCTCCGCATGCTCACCACGCTGCTGGCGCCCACCGGCGGCACGGCCACCGTCGCCGGCCACGACCTGGCGGCCGACCCCGCGGCGGTCCGGCGGGCCTGCGGCTACGTGGCGCAGTCCGGCGGCGTCGACCCGCAGCTCACCGTGCGGGAGGAACTGGTCACCCAAGGGCGCCTGTACCGCCTGACGAAGACGCGAGCGGTCGAGCGCGCCGGGGAGCTGGCGCGCGACCTCGGCCTGCACGGCCTGCTGGAGCGCAGGTGCGCCGCGCTCTCCGGCGGCCAGCGCCGCCGCCTCGACATCGCCATGGCCCTCACCCACCGCCCGAAGGTGCTCTTCCTCGACGAACCGACCACCGGCCTCGACCCCGGCAGCCGCGCCGACCTGTGGGACCTGGTGCGCCGGCTGCGCGACGAGCACGGCACCACCGTCTTCCTGACCACCCACTACCTCGACGAGGCAGACGCCCTCTCCGACCGCCTGGTGATCGTCGACCGGGGCGTGGTGGCGGCCGAGGGCACGCCGAGCGCGCTGAAACTGCGGTACGGCGGCTCGCTCGACGCCTCGCTGCAGGACACGTTCCTCGCCGTCACCGGCCGCAGCACCACTCCCGCCGACGCCGCCCCCACAGCCGTACAGGACTTCTGATGCTGTTGCACGACACCGCGCTCATCTACGGCCGCTACCTGCGCCAGTCCCTCCGTTCCCGGTTCGCCCTGCTCTTCGGCGTCCTGATGCCGCTGCTCTACCTGGTGTTCTTCGGGCCGCTGCTCACCGAGCTGCCGCTCGGCGGCCAGGGCAGCTCCTGGCAGGTGCTCGTCCCCGGGCTGCTGCTCCAACTGGGTCTCTTCGGAGCCTCGTTCGCCGGCTTCGCGATCATCATCGAGAAGGGGCACGGGGTGGTGGAACGCATGCTGGTCACACCCGTCAGCCGTCTCGCCCTGCTGCTCGGCCGGGCCCTGCGGGAGGCCACCGTCCTCGTCTTCCAGGCGGTGCTGCTGGTGCTGGCGGCGGTCGCCATGGGCCTGCGCGCCCCCCTGCCCGGCGTGCTGATCGGCTTCGCGTTCGTCGCCCTGCTCACGCTCTCGCTGGCGTCGCTGTCGTACGCGCTCGCGATGCGGATGAGCACCCCGCAGGGGTTCGGCCCGGCGGTCAACGCGCTGACCCTGCCGGCCATGCTGCTGTCGGGCCTGATGCTCCCGATGAGCCTCGGCCCGGCCTGGCTGGACGTCCTCTCCCGCCTGATGCCGTTCCGCCATCTGGTCGACGCGGTGCGGGACGCCTACCTCGGCTCCTACACGACGGCGCACATGCTGTACGGCACCCTGGTGGCCGTCGGCCTCACGGTGGTCGCCGTGACAGTGGGCACACGAGTGTTCCGGAGGGCCGGAGCGTAACTACGCTGGCCGCATGGTCAATCTGACGCGCATCTACACGAGGACCGGCGACCGGGGCACCACCGCCCTCGGCGACATGAGCCGGGTCCCGAAGACCGACCTGCGCATCGCCGCGTACGCCGACGCCAACGAGGCCAACGCGGTGATCGGCACGGCGATCGCGCTGGGCGGTCTGGAGGAGGAGATCGTCACGGTCCTCACCCGCGTCCAGAACGACCTGTTCGACGTGGGCGCGGACCTGTCGACGCCGGTGGTGGAGAACCCGGAGTTCCCGCCGCTGCGGGTGGAGCAGTTCTACGTCGACAAGCTGGAGGCGGACTGCGACCGCTTCCTCGAACGGCTGGAGAAGCTGCGCTCCTTCATCCTGCCGGGCGGCACCCCGGGCGCGGCCCTGCTGCACCAGGCGTGCACGGTCGTGCGCCGGGCCGAGCGCTCGACGTGGGCCGCGCTGGAGGCGCACGGCGAGACGATGAACCCGCTGACGGCGACCTACCTCAACCGTCTGTCGGACCTGCTGTTCATCCTGGCGCGCACGGCCAACAAGGAGAACGGCGACGTGCTGTGGGTGCCGGGCGGCGAGCGCTGAGGGGCCGGGCGCCCGGCCCCGTTCACCGGCCCGCCCGCTCCTTCTCCCGGAGCGCCCCGGCGCCGTCCGCCGGGGCCTTCTTCGGCCAGACCGCGTACGACAGCGCGATCAGGCCGTGGATGCCGGCCGCGCGCCAGGCGAGGTGCATCCAGTCGGTCAGGGAGCCCGTGCGGCCCGGGTCGTCGACGTACCAGACGGCGATCTGGAGCAGCGCGGTCGCCACCGCGGCGGCCGTCAGCGTGCCCAGCCACACCCTGCCCTCGTGCCGGGCGCGGGCCGTGCCGTGGCGCGGCGGCCGGGGCGGGGGCGGGCCGCCCCCGAGGCGGTGGGCGGCGTGGCCGTCGAGCCACCGGACCGTGCGGTGGCCGTGGCCGACCGTGTACCCGATGTAGAGCGCGGCCAGGCCGTGCGCCCAGTCCGGCTCGGCGCCGTGCTTCAGGTCGAGCGCGGTGACGACCAGCAGGACGACCTCCAGCAGCGGCTCGCACAGCAGCAGCGCCAGGCCCGTACGCGGCATCCGCAGCAGGTAGCGGAAGGCCAGGCCGGCCACCAGCAGCACCCAGAAGCCGATCTCGCAGGCGGCGATCAAGGCGACGATCACGGTTCGCTCCTCTCGGTCACCCCTCCAGGCTCCCGGCGGGATCCGCCGCACGCGTCGTCGCCGGTGACGAAACGCCGCTACATCGAAGGATGCAGTCCCGGACCCTCCGCACGGACCAGGCGGACGGCGGGACGGCCGTGTTGGATGGTGCCATGGCCGTACCGCTCCCCCGCCCGCACCGCTTCGACGTGTACGTCGCGGCGGGCGGGCTGCTCGGCGGGCTGCTGCTGTGGGGCATCGGCCTGGGCACCCGGCCCCGCGACGAGCCGATCGTGCTCCTCCCCGGGCCGTGGCCGCTCCTCGTGCCGCTCGCCGTGACGGCCGGCTGCGAACTGCTGCGCCGGACCGCCCCGCGCACCGCCCTGGCCACCGGCACGGCCGCCCTGGTGCTGGACACCGTGACGCAGGGCAACCTGGTCACGCTGCTGATGTACACCGACCTCATGTACGCGGCCGTCCTGTACGGCACGCCCGCCTCGGCGCGCCGCATCCCCTGGATCACCGGCCTGCTCAGCGTGGCCGCGTCGGTGGTGCCGTACGCGGTGTGGCGGGTGCCGGAGGCGCTGCTGATCGGGGTGGCCGTCGGCATCCTGGCGTTCGCGCCCGCCTCCACCGGCCTGATCGTGCGCTACCACCGCGACGCCGCCGAGACGGCCCGGCTGCGCGCCGAGCAGACCGCGCTGCTCGCCGAGATGGACCGCACCCAGGCGGTCACCGCCGAGCGCGCCCGGATGGCCCGCGAGCTGCACGACATGGTCGCCAACCACCTCTCCGCGATCGCCATCCACTCCACCGCCGCGCTCTCCCTGGACGATCCGGCGACCTCCCGGGAGGCGCTCGGCGTCATCCGGGAGAACAGCGTCGAGGGGCTGGCCGAGATGCGGCGGCTGATCGGGATCCTGCGGGACTCCAGCGGGGACAGCGCGCCCGCCGCCGCCCCCACCCTCGACGGCCTCGGCAGCCTCGTGGACAGCGCCCGCGCCAACGGGCTGGACGTCGATCTGACGGCCGACCACGGCGGCTCCCTGCCGGCGCCGGTGGAGCTGGCGGCGTACCGCATCGTGCAGGAGTCCCTGACCAACGCCCTCAAGCACGCCGGCCCCGGCCGGGTCGCGGTCGCGCTCGGCCGCCGGGACGGCTGCCTGCGCATCACCGTCACCAGCCCGTACGGCGACCGCGACGGCCCGCGCGCCCCGGGCTCCGGCGCGGGGCTGGTCGGCATGCGGGAGCGGGCCGCGCTGCTGGACGGCAGCTTCACGGCGGGCCCGGAGACCTCGCCGCGCGGCACCGTCTGGGCCGTGCGCGCCACCCTCCCCGTCACCGAAGGAGAACCCGAATGATCCGCGTCCTGGTCGCCGAGGACCAGTCCGCCGTCCGCGCGGGGCTGGTGCTGATCCTGCGCAGCGCGCCCGACATCGAGGTGGTCGGCGAGGCGGCGGACGGGGAGCGGGCGGTGGCGCTGGCCCGCGAGCTGCGGCCCGACCTGGTGCTCATGGACGTGCAGATGCCGCGCCTGGACGGGGTGTCGGCGACCCGGCAGGTGGTCGCCGAGGGCCTCTCCGACGTCCTGGTGCTGACCACCTTCGACCTGGACGCGTACGTCTTCGGGGCGCTGCGCGCGGGCGCGTCCGGCTTCCTGCTGAAGGACGCCGACGCCAGGGACCTGCTGGAGGCGGTCCGGACGGTGGCGCGCGGCGAGGGGCTGATCGCGCCGGCCGTGACCCGGCGGCTGATCGCGGAGTTCGCGGCGAGGCCGGTCCGGGAACCGGCGGCCGACCCGGCGGTCCTCGACCAGCTCACCCGGCGTGAGCGCGAGGTGCTGTCCTGCCTCGGCGAGGGCCTGTCCAACGCGGGGATCGCGGCCCGGCTGGACATGGCCGAGGCGACGGTGAAGACGCACGTCAGCCGTCTGTTGGGGAAGCTGGGGCTGCGCAGCCGGGTGCAAGCGGCCGTCCTCGCCCAGGAGTTGGGGGTCTGACCACCCCGTGCGACGAGTGGTCCAGACCTATTGACCTATGGTCCAGACCTTTCTATTCTCGCCGCACTGTGGGCATGAGGCTCAGTCATGCCCCCGACACCCCCGACGAGGAGGCGCACCATGCGCTTCAGACACAGAGCCGCGGCAGGGTTCGCGACCCTGTTGCTCCCCTTCGCCGGCCTGGTCGGCCTGGCGAGCCCCGCCCAGGCCGCCACGTCCGCCACCGCGACCTACGCCAAGACCCAGGACTGGGGCTCCGGCTTCGAGGGCAAGTGGACGGTGAAGAACACCGGCACCACGACCCTCAGCTCCTGGACCGTCGAGTGGGACTTCCCCTCCGGCACCTCCGTCACCTCCTCCTGGGACGCCGACGTCACCTCCTCCGGCACCCACTGGACCGCCAAGAACAAGGCCTGGAACGGCACCCTCGCCCCCGGCGCCTCCGTCACCTTCGGCTTCAACGGCTCCGGCACCGGCTCCCCCGCCAACTGCAAGCTCAACGGCGGCAGCTGTGACGGCGGCGGCACCGTCCCCGGCGACGCGGCCCCCTCGGCGCCCGGCACCCCCACCGCCTCCGGCGTCACCGACACCTCGGTGAAGCTCTCCTGGCCGGCCGCCACCGACGACAAGGGCGTCAAGAACTACGACGTCCTGCGCGACGGCGCCAAGGTCGCCACCGTGACGGCCACCTCGTACACGGACACCGGCCTGAAGGCCGGCACCGACTACTCCTACAGCGTCCAGGCCCGCGACACCGCCGACCAGACCGGTCCGGTCAGCGGCTCGGTGAAGGTGCGCACCACGGGCGGCACCGAGGAGCCGCCGCCCACCGGCGGCGACAAGGTCAAGCTCGGCTACTTCACCGAGTGGGGCGTCTACGGCCGCAACTACCACGTCAAGAACCTGGTGACGTCCGGCTCGGCCGCCAAGATCACCCACATCAACTACGCGTTCGGCAACGTCAAGAACGGTCAGTGCACCGTCGACGACACCTTCGCCGCGTACGAGAAGGCCTACACCGCCGACCAGTCCGTCAGCGGCACCGCCGACACCTGGGACCAGCCGCTGCGCGGCAACTTCAACCAGCTGCGCCAGCTCAAGGCGAAGTACCCGCACATCAAGGTGCTGTACTCCTTCGGCGGCTGGACCTACTCCGGCGGCTTCGGCCAGGCCGCGCAGAACGCCGCCGCGTTCGCCAAGTCCTGCAAGGCCGTCGTGGAGGACCCGCGCTGGGCCGACGTCTTCGACGGCATCGACATCGACTGGGAGTACCCGAACGCCTGCGGCCTGACCTGCGACACCTCCGGTCCCGCCGCGTTCAGGACCCTCTCCCAGGCGCTGCGCGCCGAGTTCGGCAAGGACTACCTGATCACCGCCGCCATCACCGCGGACGGCACGGACGGCGGCAAGATCGACGCGGCCGACTACGGCGGCGCCGCGCAGTACCTCGACTGGTACAACGTGATGACGTACGACTACTTCGGCGCCTGGGACAAGACCGGCCCGACCGCCCCGCACTCGCCGCTCACGTCGTACAGCGGCATCCCGAAGGAGGGCTTCACCTCCGCCGCCGCCATCGCCAAGCTGAAGGCCAAGGGCGTCCCGGCGAGCAAGCTGCTGCTCGGCATCGGCTTCTACGGCCGCGGCTGGACCGGCGTCACCCAGTCCGCCCCCGGCGGCACGGCGACCGGCCCGGCGGCCGGCACCTACGAGGCGGGCATCGAGGACTACAAGGTCCTCAAGACCTCCTGCCCCGCCACCGGCACGATCGCCGGCACGGCCTACGCCCACTGCGGCAGCAACTGGTGGTCCTACGACACCCCCGCCACCATCGGCACCAAGATGACCTGGGCCAAGAACCAGGGCCTGGGCGGCGCCTTCTTCTGGGAGTTCAGCGGCGACACCGGCAACGGTGAGCTCGTCTCCGCGATCGACTCCGGCCTGAAGTAGGCACCCGGACCGTCGCATGACGGAAGGGGCGGCACCGTACGGTGCCGCCCCTTTCGACGTGCGGGAGGGTGTCCCGCGGCCGGGCCACGTTCGCCGTCCCCCGGCGGGACCCCGCGAACGCCGCTACGCGACGTTCACCCTCCCCCAGCAGCTCCGCTGCCGGGGGCACCCCCATCCAGCGGGATCCCGAACGCCGCTACGCGACGTTCACCCGCTGGCCGGGCGGCGCCGCCTCCAGCCAGGCGAGGAAACCGGTCAGCGCGTCCTCGCTCATCGCCAGTTCCAGGCGCGTGCCCCGGTGCAGGCAGGCCAGGATCACCGAGTCGGACAGCAGCGCCAGCTCCTCCTCGCCCTCGGGGACCCGGCGGCCGGCCACCTCGATGGCGGAGCGCTCCAGGACGCGGCGCGGGCGCGGGGCGTAGGAGAAGACGCGGTACCACTCCACGCGGTCGCCGTTGTACCGGGCCACCCCGTAGGCCCAGCCCTTGCCGCCGGCGTCGCCCTGTTCGGGGGCGTCCCAGCGCAGGCTGCAGTCGAAGGTGCCGCCCGAGCGCTGGATCAGCCGGCGGCGCAGTCCGAAGACGAACAGGCCCACGATCACGAGGGCCACGACGATTCCGCACACAGTCAGAGCGAGGACCATCGGCACCGACCTCCTCGTCTCCTAGGTAACGGAACGGAAAAAACACCCAGATCTGCCTCAGCCGCGGTCGGCTCCGGATTGTTCCGGTGCCGACCGCGGCTGAGTGACGTCATAACACGACGGGCAGGGTCAACGCGCCGCCGTGGCCGCTCGCAGGCGAACGTCCGCGCGACGCTGGGCGGCGGTGTCGTCCTCCGCCTTCGCGCGCTCCAGCTCCCGCTCCGCGCTCTGGACGTCGATCTCGTCCGCGAGCTCGGCGGTCTCCGCCAGCAGCGAGAGCTTGTTGTCCGCGAACGAGATGAAACCGCCGTGCACCGCGGCGACGACCGTCCCGCCCTCACGCGTACGGATGGTCACCGGGCCCGACTCCAGCACACCGAGCAGCGGCTGGTGACCGGGCATGACGCCGATGTCGCCGGACGTGGTGCGCGCGACGACCAGGGTGGCCTCGCCGGACCAGACCTCTCGGTCGGCCGCGACCAGCGCGACGTGCAGCTCAGCAGCCAAGGTGGCTCCTCGGGTCACCACCCGGCGGGACTGCCGGGTGTTGGTTACAAGTCTAGTGGGCGTGACCGAGGGGGCGGGACGGGCCCGCCCCCTCGGGTGTGAGCCCCCGGGGGCTCACGGTGAGCTCGGGGTCAGGAGACGCCCAGCTCCTTCGCGTTCTTCTTCAGGTCCTCGATACCACCGCACATGAAGAACGCCTGCTCAGGGAAGTGGTCGTACTCGCCGTCGCAGATCGCGTTGAAGGCCGCGATCGACTCGTCCAGCGGGACGTCCGACCCGTCGACGCCGGTGAACTGCTTGGCGACGTGGGTGTTCTGGGACAGGAAGCGCTCCACGCGACGGGCACGGTGGACGACGAGCTTGTCCTCCTCGCCGAGCTCGTCGATACCGAGGATCGCGATGATGTCCTGCAGGTCCTTGTACTTCTGCAGGATGTTCTTCACGCGCATGGCCGCGTCGTAGTGGTCCTGCGCGATGTAGCGCGGGTCCAGGATGCGGGACGTGGAGTCCAGCGGGTCGACGGCCGGGTAGATGCCCTTCTCCGAGATCGGACGGGACAGCACCGTCGTCGCGTCGAGGTGGGCGAAGGTGGTGGCCGGGGCCGGGTCGGTCAGGTCGTCCGCGGGGACGTAGATCGCCTGCATCGAGGTGATCGAGTGACCGCGGGTCGAGGTGATGCGCTCCTGGAGGAGACCCATCTCGTCGGCCAGGTTCGGCTGGTAGCCCACCGCGGAGGGCATGCGGCCGAGCAGGGTCGACACCTCGGAACCGGCCTGGGTGAAGCGGAAGATGTTGTCGATGAAGAACAGCACGTCCTGCTTCTGGACGTCGCGGAAGTACTCCGCCATCGTCAGACCGGCCAGCGCCACGCGCAGACGGGTGCCCGGGGGCTCGTCCATCTGACCGAAGACCAGTGCGGTCTTGTCGATGACGCCCGACTCGCTCATCTCGTCGATGAGGTCGTTGCCCTCACGGGTGCGCTCACCGACACCGGCGAACACCGACACACCGTCGTGGTTGTTGGCGACGCGGTAGATCATCTCCTGGATGAGCACCGTCTTGCCGACGCCGGCGCCGCCGAACAGACCGATCTTGCCGCCCTTGACGTACGGGGTCAGCAGGTCGATGACCTTGACGCCGGTCTCGAACATCTCGGTCTTCGACTCGAGCTCGTCGAAGTTCGGCGCCTTGCGGTGGATCGGCCAGCGCTCACCGTCGTAGGACTCGTTGACGTTCAGCACCTCACCGAGGGTGTTGAACACCTTGCCCTTGGTGAAGTCGCCGACCGGCACCGAGATGGAGGCGCCCGTGTCGGTCACCGGGGCCTGGCGGACCAGACCGTCGGTGGGCTGCATGGAGATGGTGCGGACCAGGCCGTCACCCAGGTGCTGGGCGACCTCCAGGGTCAGCGTCTTGAGTTCGCCCTCGTTCGCCGGGTCGGCGACCTGGACGTGCAGGGCGTTGTAGATCTCCGGCATCGCGTCGACGGGGAACTCCACGTCGACGACCGGGCCGATGACCCGGGCGACGCGGCCCGTAGCCGTCGCGGTCTCAACAGTGGTGGTCATTAGCTGTCACTCCCCGCGGTCGCGTCGGCCAGGGCGCTGGCGCCACCGACGATCTCGCTGATTTCCTGGGTGATTTCGGCCTGGCGGGCCGCGTTGGCAAGACGGGAGAGCGTGTTGATCAGCTCGCCCGCGTTGTCGGTGGCCGACTTCATCGCGCGCCGCGTGGCGGCGTGCTTCGAAGCGGCCGACTGGAGCAGCGCGTTGTAGATGCGGCTCTCCACGTAGCGCGGCAGCAGGGCGTCGAGGACGTCCTCCGCCGAGGGCTCGAAGTCGTACAGCGGAAGGATCTCGCCCTTGGCGGACGTCTCCTCCGCGACCTCTTCGAGGCGCAGCGGAAGCAGCCGGGAGTCGACCGCCGTCTGCGTCATCATCGACACGAACTCGGTGTAGACGATGTGGAGTTCGTCCACGCCGCCGTCCGCCGTCTCCTTCTCGATGGCCTCGATCAGCGGGGCCGCGACCTTCTTGGCGTCCGCGTACGAGGGCTCGTCGGTGAAGCCGGTGAACGTCGCCGCGATGGTGCGCTCACGGAAGTTGTAGTGCGCGACACCACGACGGCCGACGATGTACGTCTCGACCTGCTTGCCCTCGCGCTCCAGGCGCTCGGTCAGCTGCTCCGCCGTCTTGATGGCGTTGGAGTTGAAGGCGCCGGCCAGACCGCGGTCGCTCGTCAGGAGCAGGACCGCGGCACGGGTCGGGTTCTCCGCCTCCGTGGTCAGCGGGTGCTTGGTGTTCGAACCGGTACCGACCGCCGTGACCGCGCGGGTCAGTTCCCGCGCGTACGGCGTGGAGGCCGCCACCTTGCGCTGCGCCTTGACGACGCGCGAGGCGGCGATCATCTCCATCGCCTTGGTGATCTTCTTGGTCGCGGTGACGGATCGGATGCGACGCTTGTAGACCCGGAGCTGAGCTCCCATGAGTCAGGTCCCTTCCTTACGTCACTTGGCGGCGGACGGGGCGTCCTCGCCGAGCAGCTTGCCGTCGCTCGTCTCGAACTGCTTCTTGAAGGCCGTGATCGCCTCGGCCACCGCCTGCAGGGTGTCGTCGGACATCTTGCCGCCCTCGCGGATGGAGGTCATGAGGCCCTGCTCCTTGCGGTGCAGGTACTCCAGGAGCTCCCTCTCGAAGCGGCGGATGTCGGCGACGGGCACGTCGTCCATCTTGCCGGTGGTGCCGGCCCAGACGGAGACGACCTGGTCCTCGGTGGACATCGGCTGGTACTGGTCCTGCTTCAGCAGCTCGACCATGCGCTGACCGCGCTCCAGCTGCGCCTTCGACGCGGCGTCCAGGTCGGAACCGAAGGCGGCGAACGCCTCCAGCTCACGGAACTGGGCGAGGTCCACGCGCAGACGGCCGGAGACCTGCTTCATCGCCTTGTGCTGGGCGGAGCCACCGACGCGGGAGACCGAGATACCGACGTTCAGGGCCGGGCGCTGGCCGGCGTTGAACAGGTCGGACTCCAGGAAGCACTGGCCGTCGGTGATGGAGATGACGTTGGTCGGGATGAACGCCGAGACGTCGTTGGCCTTGGTCTCGACGATCGGCAGACCGGTCATCGAACCCGCGCCCATGTCGTCGGAGAGCTTGGCGCAGCGCTCCAGCAGGCGGGAGTGCAGGTAGAAGACGTCACCCGGGTAGGCCTCGCGGCCCGGCGGGCGGCGCAGCAGCAGCGACACGGCGCGGTAGGCGTCGGCCTGCTTCGACAGGTCGTCGAAGATGATCAGGACGTGCTTGCCCTGGTACATCCAGTGCTGGCCGATGGCCGAGCCGGTGTACGGCGCCAGGTACTTGAAGCCGGCCGGGTCGGACGCCGGGGCGGCGACGATGGTCGTGTACTCCAGCGCGCCGTTCTCCTCCAGCGCGCGGCGGACCGACGCGATGGTCGAGCCCTTCTGGCCGATGGCGACGTAGATGCAGCGGACCTGCTTCTTCGGGTCGCCGGAGCGCCAGTTGTCGCGCTGGTTGATGATCGTGTCGACGGCCAGGGCGGTCTTGCCGGTCTGCCGGTCGCCGATGATCAGCTGGCGCTGACCGCGGCCGATCGGGGTCATGGCGTCGACGGCCTTGTAGCCGGTCTCCATGGGCTCGTGCACCGACTTGCGCTGCATGACCGTGGGGGCCTGCAGTTCGAGGGCGCGGCGGCCCTCGGTCTCGATCTCGCCGAGGCCGTCGATCGGGTTGCCGAGGGGGTCGACCACACGGCCGAGGTAGCCCTCGCCCACGGCGACGGACAGCACCTCGCCGGTACGGGTGACCGGCTGGCCCTCCTCGATGCCGCTGAACTCACCGAGGACGATGGCACCGATCTCGCGCTCCTCGAGGTTGAGGGCGAGGCCGAGGGTGCCGTCCTCGAACTTCAGCAGCTCGTTGGCCATGGCCGAGGGCAGGCCCTCGACCTTCGCGATGCCGTCGCCGGCAAGGGTGACCGTACCGACTTCCTCGCGCGAGGCCGCGTCCGGCTTGTACGACTGGACGAAGTTCTCCAGCGCGTCCCGGATCTCCTCCGGCCGGATCGTGAGCTCCGCCATCTGAGTTCCCTGCTCTCCTTGTTGGGCCCGAAGTTTCACTTTGGGGGGATGGGGACTCCCCCCAACAGGAGGTGAATCCTCTGCACGGCCCAACCAGGGCCGTAAGTACGTACTGCGTGTTGTGTTGCTGCTAGCCCGCCAGCCGGCGGCTTGCGTCTTCCAGGCGGTCCGCGAGGGAGCCGTTGATGACCTCGTCGCCGACCTGCACGCGGATGCCACCGAGGACCTCGGGGTCGACGTCCAGGTTGAGGTGCATCTTCCGGCCGTAGAGCTTCGCGAGGGCGGCGCCCAGGCGCTGCTTCTGCGCGTCGCTCAGCGGCACCGCGGAGGTGACCGTGGCCACCATGCGGTCCCGGCGGTCGGCGGCCAGCTTGGACAGGGACTCCAGTCCCGACTCCAGGCTACGTCCCCGCGGCGCGGTCACGAGACGCGTCACCAGACGCTCCGTGGTCGCGCGGGCCCGTCCGCCGAGCAGGCTGCGCAGCAGCTCGCCCTTGGCCGAGGTGGTGGCCGAGCGGTTGGTCAGCGCGGCGCGCAGCTCGGTGCTGGAGGACACGATCCGGCCGAACCGGAACAGCTCGTCCTCGACGTCGTCGAGCGTGCCCGTCCGCTGGGCGGCGGTGAGGTCGGCGGTGTTCGCCAGTTCCTCCAGCGCGTCCACCAGGTCGCGCGACTGCGACCAGCGGGCGCGCACCAGGCCGGACACCAGGTCGGCGGTGGTCCCGCTGACCTGCGCGCCGAGCAGTCGCTGGACCAGGTCGGCCTTGGCCTCACCGGCCTGCGCCGGGTCGGTGAGGACCCGACGCAGCGACACCTCGCGGTCGAGCAGCGCGGTGACGGCGGCCAGCTCGTCGGCGAGCCGCGCCGCGTCCACGGACGTGGAGTCCGTCAGCGCGTCGAGACGCTCGCGTGCGGCTGCCAGGGCCTCGCGGCTCGCTCCGTTCATCGGCCGGCCTCGGCCTTCTCCTCGAGCTCGTCGAGGAAGCGGTCGATGACGCGGCTCTGCCGGGCGTGGTCCTGGAGGGACTCGCCGACGAGCTTGCCGGCCAGGTCGGTGGCGAGCTTGCCGACGTCCTGGCGCAGCGCGGACGCGGCGACCTTGCGGTCGGCCTCGATCTGCGCGTGGCCGGCGGCGATGATCTCCTCGCGCTGGCGCTGGCCCTCGGCCCGCATCTCGGCGATGAGCGCGGCACCCTGCTCCTGCGCCTCCTGGCGCAGACGCGCGGCCTCGTGCCGGGCCTCGGCGAGCTGGGCCTTGTACTGCTCCAGGACGCTCTGGGCCTCGACCTTCATGGCCTCGGCCTCTTCGATACCGCCTTCGATCGCCGTGCGGCGCTCCTCCAGAACCTTGTTGATGTTCGGAAGCAGCTTCTTCCAGAAGAAGAAGAACACGATGGCGAAGGCGATGGTGCCGACGAGCAGCTCGGGGCCCGGAGGCAGGAGCGGGTTCTGCTCCTCCTCGGCCGCCAGCTGTACCAGGTTGGCGATCACATCAGTGCCTTTCGTCGAAACGTGTCGGTGACCAGCGTGATTACTGACCGAACACGAACGGCATAACGATGCCGATGAGGGCGAGCGCCTCACAGAAGGCGAAGCCGAGGATCTGGTTGGCGCGGATCAGGCCGGCCGCCTCGGGCTGGCGGGCGAGGGCCTGGGTGCCGTTGCCGAAGATGATGCCGATGCCGATGCCAGGGCCGATGGCGGCGAGGCCGTAGCCGATGGAGCCGAGGGAGCCGGAGACAGCGGCGAGGGTCTCAGTGGCAGCCATGCTGGATCTTCCTTCTCTTTACATGGACCGGTGGGGGTTGGCCACCGGACGATCGGAGGTGCGGGGCGGTGGAGTGGCTCAGTGGTGCTCGGCGAGAGCGCCCTGAACGTAGGAGCAGGCCAGCAGTACGAAGACGTACGCCTGGACGGCCTGGACGAAGAGCTCGAAGAGGATCATGACGACGGTCATGAGGAACGAGACGCCGGCGGCCGGGATCATGTAGCTGTTCAGCAGGTACCAGCTGGCGACGGTGAACATCACGAGCAGCAGGTGGCCGGCGAACATGTTGGCGAAGAGCCGGACCGCGTGGGTGAAGGGCCGGACGAGGACGTTCGAGAAGAACTCGATGACCACGACCAGCGGCAGCACCGGGCCGAGCGACTTGTCGTAGCCGGTGAGGTTCTTGAACCCGCCGACGAAGCCGTGCCTCTTGAACGTGAGACCGAGCCAGACCACGTAGACGATCGCGGCGAGCACCGCCGGGAAGGCGATGATCGAGGCCACCGGGAACTGGGCCAGCGGGATCACGGACCAGATGTTCATGATCCAGATGAAGAAGAACAGCGAGACCATGAGCGGGACGTACTTCTCGCCCTCACGCTTGCCGAGGGTCTCGTAGACGATGCCGCGGCGCACGAAGTCGTAGCCGGCCTCGCCGACCATCTGCAGCTTGCCCGGCACCACCTTGGCCTTGCCGAAGGCCGCCCAGAAGAAGCCGATGACGAGGACGGTGGTGATGAGGGAGAGCAGCATCACCTTGTTGAACTCGAACCCGCCGAAATCAGCGATCGGCTTGAAGAGGAACGAGTGCAGGCCCGGAGCCGGGAAGCCACAGCCGTTGTCGGACATGATCCGACAGCTCCAGTCAAAGGCGAGCTGGGTCTGGTCAGCACTCACCGCGGGCTCCTTCGGCGTGACGCATGGGTTCGGCAACCTCGTTGTGTCGGCGCGGCGCGCAGCCGCGGGTCGGCACCGGACTGGTGTTACGAATGTGGGGGCGGCTGGGGGGCATCGAGCCTCGCGATTGAGCAGGCGTCAGCTCAGATGCCCGCGCCCGCGATGCCGCAGTTGGCACCGGACGATAGCAGGAGTTCACACTGGCCTTTATCCCGCCCCTACTCCTCACGACGGAGGCCCTGTCTTCTCGGGCTTCTCGCTCTTCGCGGAGTCGGGGTCGACGTAGAAGATCTTGGCCTTCATATGCGCACGCGCCTGCGCCGCCATCCACACGACGGTGGCCACGACGAGCGAGATCGCGAACGCCTTCGCATTGAAGAGAGAGGTGTCCCTGAAGAGAGCCACGAAGATCATGAGCAGCAGGAGCTGAGCCACGTAGAGCATCAGCCCCATGGCCTGGAACAGCTGCGGGAGCGTTTTTGCCGTCCACTGCAGGACGTAGAGACCGATCCCCATGAACAGGATCGCCAGCACCGCGCCGACGGCGGCTCCCAGCGCACCCTTGCCACCGGCCACCCCACCGCTGACGGCGACGGCGACCACACCGGCAACGGCCGTGGGCACGGCACACTGCACAAGGATCCGGACGTCGTTGGACGGCATGGCGGCAACTCCGCTTTTCACAGGGGGCAAGGGGTGTCGTCATGGACGAGCGTAGTCCCCGGCCGAGAGTGGAGACCTCACACCAATGGACCGTCGCACTGCGGTCCTTCGGCTCTATCCGGGGTTCTCGTGAACCGTATCACAAACTATTTGATGCAGTCTTTACCTGAGAGTGTGCTTGCTGTCACACCTGAGAGTGAATCTGCGCGTCTGAGCGAAATCAAGACCGGCTTGCCTGGTATTGGGGCGCTTTGTACCCCCATCCAACTGCCACGCTTTGGCAATGCTCTAGTCAGATTCTTACCTTGCGCGTCAGCGCGACGTTCCGGCCTTCCGCCGGTCCGGGAGACCGGAACGGTGGCCCACGGCGGTCGCGCCGTTGGCCCCGGAGACGCCGCTGACGACGGGGGTGCGGGGTTCCGCCTCCCGCAGGGCGGGCTCCTGGAGCACGGGCGCGGGCCCGGCCACGGTCCGGCGCCGCCGGTAGCGCGGCGGCACGAAGCGCTCGGCCCAACGCGGGGCGCGCGGCGTGAAGCGCGGCAGCAGGAGCAGGACCAGCCCGATCGCGCTGAGCGCGACCACGCTCAGGACGATCCACATCGACGCCGAGTTCACCGAGTAGGCGAGCGCCCCGAACGCGATCAGCGCGGACCAGAAGTACATGATCAGCACCGCGCGGCTGTGCGAGTGGCCGATCTCCAGCAGCCGGTGGTGCAGGTGCCCGCGGTCCGCGGCGAACGGCGACTGGCCGCGCCAGGTGCGCCGCACGATGGCCAGGATCAGGTCGGCGGCCGGCACCGCGATGATGGTCAGCGGCAGCAGCAGCGGGATGTAGACCGGCACCGTCTGGTGCACGGCCTCCTTCTCGGAGCCGACGTACAGGTTCAGCGCGTCCGGGTCGACCTGGCCGGTGACGGAGATGGCGCCCGCGGCCAGCACCAGGCCGATGAGCATGGAGCCCGAGTCGCCCATGAAGATCCGCGCCGGGTGCATGTTGTGCGGCAGGAAGCCCACGCACATGCCCATCAGGATCGCCGAGAACAGCGTGGCGGGGGCGGCGGCCTCGATGCCGTACGAGTACCAGATCCGGTAGGCGTACAGGAAGAACGCGGTCGAGGCGATGCACACCATGCCCGCCGCGAGGCCGTCGAGGCCGTCGACGAAGTTGACCGCGTTGATGGTGATGACGACCAGCGCGACCGTCAGCAGGGTGCCCTGCCACTGGGTGAGCGCGACCGAGCCGACGCCCGGGACGGGCAGCCACAGGATCGTCAGGCCCTGCACGACCATCACGCCGGCGGCGATCATCTGGGCGCCCAGCTTGATCAGGGCGTCGATCTCGAACTTGTCGTCCAGGACGCCGATCAGCCAGATCAGGGCCGCTCCAGACAGCAGCGCCCGCGGCTCGTTGGACCGCTCGAAGACCTGGGTGAGGTTGGTCAGGTGGTCGGCGGTCAGCAGGCCGGCGCACAGACCGAAGAACATCGCGATGCCGCCGAGGCGCGGGGTGGGCTCCCGGTGCACGTCACGCGCCCGGATCTCCGGCATCGCCCCGGCCACGATCGCGAACTTCCGTACCGGCCCTGTCAGCAGATACGTCACCGCGGCCGTGACGCAGAGCGTCAGCAGGTATTCACGCACGGGCTTCCCCACAGATCTCGCTGGCCATCTCAGCCCCACACCCTAGCGAGGCGTGCATAGGGGTAGGGACTTCCGGGTAGCGACGATGGTTGCACGGACGGCTGTGCACCCGGGTGCGCCTACCCCGCTCAGCGCGGATACGGCGGAAAGGAACCGGCCAGTTCCCGGACGTCCTCCCGGGCCTGCGCGGGCTCGGTGCCGCCCCGCAGCACCCCCGCGAGCAGCGCGGCGATCTTCCGCATCTCGCCCTCCCCCATGCCCTGCGTGGTCACCGCGGCCGTGCCCAGCCGCAGTCCGCGCACGTCGGCGTGCGGCAGCGCGCAGCAGTCCAGCACCAGTCCCGCGGCGGCCAGCCGGCCGCGCGCGGTGCGGCCGTCGACGCCGAGCGGGGCCGGGTCGGCGGTGATCAGGTGGGTGTCCGTGCCGCCCGTCGTGACGACCAGCCCCTCCGTGGCCAGCGCGGCCGCCAGGACCCTCGCGTTGGCGACCACCTGATGGGCGTACGCGGCGAACGCCGGTGTTGCCGCCTCGCCGAACGCGACGGCCTTCGCGGCGATGGTGTGCATCTGCGCCCCGCCCTGCGTGAACGGGAACACCGCCCGGTCCACCCGCTCGGCCAGCTCCGCCGCGCACAGGATCATCCCGCCGCGCGGGCCGCGCAGCACCTTGTGGGTGGTGGCGCAGACGACGTCCGCGTACGGCACCGGCGAGGGCGCCGCTCCCCCGGCCACCAGCCCCATGGGGTGCGCGGCGTCCGCGATCAGGTAGGCGCCCACCTCGTCGGCGACCTCGCGGAAGAACGCGTAGTCGATGTGCCGGGGGTAGGCGATCGAGCCGCACACGATCGCCTTGGGGCGGCGGGCGCGGGCCAGGGCGCGGACCTGGTCGTGGTCGATGAGCCCGGACTCGGCGTCCACCCCGTACCCGACGAAGTCGAACCAGCGGCCGGAGAAGTTGGCGGGCGAGCCGTGCGTGAGGTGGCCGCCGTGCGGCAGGCCGAGGGCGAGGACGGTGTCGCCGGGGCGCAGCAGGGCGGCGTACGCGGCCAGCACCGCCGAGGAGCCCGAGTGGGACTGGACGTTGGCGTGGTCGGCGCCGAACAGCGCCCGGGCGCGGTCCACCGCGACGCGCTCGGCGACGTCGACGATCTCGCAGCCGCCGTGGTGCCGTGCGCCCGGGTAGCCCTCGGCGTACTTGTTGGCGAGCGGCGAGCCGAGGGCCTCCAGCACGGCCGGCGAGCAGAAGTTCTCGGCGGCGATCAGCTGGAGCGTGGTCGACTGCCGCTCCCGCTCGCCGAGCAGGATGCCGGCGAGCTCGGGGTCCTGGCGGCGCAGGACATCGGCATCCAGGGCAGGGCTGACCGTCATGGTGGACTCCGGGCCTCGTCGACGGTGGCGTACGTCCAATGTAGGCCCGGGACGGCGGGGACGCGCGGTCGCTACGTCCGGGCGGGGACGCCCGTCAGGGCGGTGACGACCGGGTCCAGCGCCTGGTGTATCTCGTCGCCGATGGAGCGGAAGAACGTCAGCGGCGCCCCGTACGGGTCGTACACCTCGTCCGCCTCCGCCGTCGGGGCGAGCAGCCACCCGCGGAGCGCGGCGGCCGCCCGGACCAGGGCGCGCGCCCGCATGACCACGCCCTCCTCCAGCGGCGGCAGCGTCGCGGGGTCGATCGCCTTGACCAGGCGGGTGAACTCCTTGAGCGTGAAGGTGCGCAGGCCCGCCGAGTGGCCCATGGAGATGACCTGGGCGCGGTGGTCGCGGGTCGCCGTCAGCACCAGGTCGGCGCGGATGACGTGCTCGTCGAGGAGCTCCCGGCCGGTGAAGCCGGAGGCGTCGGCGCCGAAGTCGGCCAGCACGGTCTCCGCGTGGGCCTCCATGGGCGCCCCCTCGTGCCCCCAGGTGCCCGCGCTCTCCACGATCAGCCCGCCGCCCAGGATGCCGAGCCGCTCCTGCACGAAGTGACGGGTCAGCCGCTCGGTGATGGGCGAGCGGCACACGTTGCCGGTGCTGACGTGGAGGATGCGGAAGGTGTCGCGCGGAAAGCCGAAGGTGGTCGTCTCCTCGGCGACGCGCCCCCCGTTGCCTATGCCACGCATGGGGGTCCCCCCTGCTCGAACGCGGCCGAGAGCCCGGGGGAGGTCGGGGCCGTCAATTCGCCACCTCGAGGTCGGGTACGACCTTGCGCAGCTCGTCCGGGGAGAGCGCTCCCTGGCGCAGCAGCACGGGCACCGGTCCGGTGACGTCAACGATCGACGACGGGACGTTGCCGGGGGTCGGGCCGCCGTCCAGGTACACGGAGACGGAGTCGCCGAGCATCTGCTGCGCGGCGTCGCAGTTCTCCGGCGCCGGGTGGCCGGTGAGGTTGGCGGAGGAGACGGCCATGGGGCCGACCTCGGTGAGCAGCTCGATGGCGACCGGGTGCAGCGGCATGCGCACGGCGACCGTGCCGCGGGTGTCCCCGAGGTCCCACTGCAGGGACGGCTGGTGCTTGGCGACCAGCGTCAGGGCGCCCGGCCAGAAGGCGTCGACCAGCTCCCAGGCCAGCTCGGAGAAGTCCGTGACGAGGCCGTGCAGGGTGTTCGGGGAGCCGATGAGCACGGGGGTGGGCATGGTGCGGCCCCGGCCCTTGGCCTGGAGCAGGTCGGCGACGGCCTCCGGGGAGAACGCGTCGGCGCCGATGCCGTACACCGTGTCCGTCGGCAGCACCACGAGCTCGCCACGGCGGACGGCGGACGCGGCCTCGCGCAGACCGGTCACGCGGTCGGTCACGTCGTTGGTGTCGTATCGCCGTGCCATGTCTAGCGGGCCTCCTCGTACACGTGCTGCGAAGTCGAAGTCGTCGGGGTGCTCACGGCAGGGCCTTGCGGGCCGTGGCGAACCGCGGGCGGTTGTTGAGGTCGGGGTGGTCGGCGGCGTCGGTCCAGCCGCGGTCCTCGGCGAAGATCCACGGCACCTGGCCGCCCTGGGTGTCGGCGTGCTCCACGACGACGACGCCGCCGGGGCGCAGCAGCCGGTGCGCGGTGCGCTCCAGGCCGCGGATCAGGTCGAGGCCGTCCTCGCCGGAGAAGAGTGCCATCTCCGGGTCGTGGTCGCGCGCCTCGGGGGCGACGTACTCCCACTCGGTGAGCGGGATGTACGGCGGGTTGGAGATGACCAGGTCGACCTGGCCGTCGAGGTCCGGGAAGGCGGTCAGGGCGTCGCCCTGGCGCAGTTCGACCCGGGACCCCTCCATGTTCTTGCGGGTCCACCGCAGGGCGTCCTCGGACAGCTCCACGGCGTACACCCGCGAGCGCGGCACCTCCTGGGCGAGGGCGAGCGCGATGGCGCCCGACCCGGTGCACAGGTCGACGATGCACGGCTCGACGACGTCCATGGCCCGTACGGCGTCTATCGCCCAGCCGACCACGGACTCGGTCTCGGGCCGGGGGACGAACACCCCGGGCCCGACCTGGAGTTCCAGGTACCGGAAGTAGGCGCGCCCGGTGATGTGCTGGAGCGGCTCGCGGGCCTCGCGGCGGGCGATGACCTCCCAGTAGCGGGCGTCGAAGTCGGAGTCCTTCACGGTGTGCAGCTGGCCCCGCTTCACCCCGTGCACGAACGCGGCGAGCTCCTCCGCGTCGGTGCGCGGCGAGGGCACGCCGGCGTCGGCCAGCCGCTGGGTGGCCTGGGCCACCTCCGCGAGCAGCACGCTGCGGGGGCTCGGGGGTCGCCCCCCGGGATCTTGCTGCACGCTCGTCCTCCGGTGCTGAGTGCTCTGTCCTACGTACCGCGCCGCGGCGGCGCCTTACGCGGCGGCGAGCTTGGCCGCCGAGTCCGCGTCGACGCAGGCCTGGATCACCGCGTCCAGGTCGCCGTCCAGGACCTGGTCCAGGTTGTACGCCTTGAAGCCGACGCGGTGGTCCGAGATCCGGTTCTCCGGGTAGTTGTAGGTGCGGATCTTCTCGGAGCGGTCGACCGTGCGGACCTGGCTGCGGCGGGCGTCGGCGGCCTCCCTCTCCGCCTCCTCCTGCGCCATGGCGAGCAGCCTGGAGCGCAGGATACGCAGTGCCTGCTCCTTGTTCTGCAGCTGGCTCTTCTCGTTCTGGCAGGAGGCGACGACTCCGGTCGGGATGTGCGTGATGCGCACGGCGGAGTCGGTGGTGTTGACCGACTGGCCGCCCGGGCCGGAGGAGCGGTAGACGTCGATGCGCAGGTCGTTGGGGTTGATCTCCACGTCGACCTCCTCGGCCTCCGGGGTGACCAGCACACCGGCGGCGGAGGTGTGGATGCGGCCCTGCGACTCGGTGGCCGGCACGCGCTGCACGCGGTGCACGCCGCCCTCGTACTTCAGGCGCGCCCACACGCCCTGGCCGGGCTCGATCTGCCCGCGGGCCTTCACGGCGACCTGGACGTCCTTGTAGCCGCCCAGCTCGGACTCGGTGGCGTCGATGATCTCGGTCTTCCAGCCGACGCGCTCGGCGTAGCGCAGGTACATGCGCAGCAGGTCGCCGGCGAACAGGGCCGACTCGTCGCCGCCCGCGCCCGCCTTGATCTCCAGGATGACGTCCTTGTCGTCGCTGGGGTCGCGCGGGACGAGCAGCAGGCGCAGCTTCTCGGTGAGCTCCTCGCGCTGCTTCTCCAGCTCCTTGACCTCGGCGGCGAAGTCGGGGTCGTCGGCGCCCAGCTCGCGCGCGGTCTCGATGTCGTCGCCGGTCTGCTTCCAGGAGCGGTACGTGGCGACGATCGGGGTGAGCTCGGCGTAGCGCTTGTTCAGCTTGCGCGCGTTGGCCTGGTCGGCGTGGACCGACGGGTCGGCGAGCTTGGTCTCCAGGTCGGCGTGCTCGCTGACGAGTTCCTCGACGGCCTCGAACATCTTGGGCTCCTGATACTGCGGGGGAGAGGGAAGGGCGGGCGACCAAAAACGCCGGTCCCGGCGCACGCCTCGTACGGGGCGTGCGGCCGTGGACCGGCGATTGGGGGCTCGCTACTTCTTGGAGCCGGCGGCAGCCTTGCCGAAGCGGGCCTCGAAGCGGGCCACACGGCCACCGGTGTCGAGGATCTTCTGCTTGCCCGTGTAGAACGGGTGGCACTCGGAGCAGACCTCGGCCCGGATGGTGCCGGACTCGATGGTGCTGCGGGTGGTGAACGACGCGCCACAGGTGCAGCTGACCTGCGTCTCGACGTACTCGGGGTGGATGTCGCGCTTCAAGGTGTCTCCTAGGTTTCGGGAGGGCGCCGGGTCGCCGCCACGGGATGCGGGAGCGTGAACCGGAGCCGACGTACCAGTCTGCCAGGACTGGTGCCATCACCCCAAACCGGGGGCCGCCGTCGTTTGTTCCCGCGGGCCGCCCGGGGCCGCCGGCGCCCCTACGGGGCGCTCACCACGCCGTCGGCCTCGCCCGCCGCCGTGCCGTGCGTGGCGGCGGCGGGGATCGGCCGGTCCTCGCGCAGGGCGTCCCAGACCAGCTCCGCCTTGGCCTCCTGCACGACCACGCGGTTGTGGTCGGCCGGGTCGTACCGCACCGGCACGGTCACCAGGTGCAGGTTCGAGGCGCCGATGTCCTTCAGGCCGCTCGCGAACGAGACCAGCTTGTTCACCGAGCCCAGGCCGGAGTCGGTGGTCACGGCCCTGGTCGCGGTGTCGGCAAGGTCGTAGAGCTTCTTCGGGCTGGTGAAGACGCCGATCTCCTCGACCCGCTCGGCCAGGGCCCGGACGAAGGCCTGCTGGAGCTGGATGCGGCCGAGGTCGGAGCCGTCGCCGACGCCGTGCCGGGTGCGGACCAGGCCGAGGGCCCGCTCGCCGTCGAGCCGGTGCGTGCCGGCCTCCAGCTCCAGGTGGCTGTCCGGGTCGTCGATGTCCTCGGTGGTGGTGACCTCGACGCCGCCGAGTGCGTCGACGAGCCGGCGGAAGCCGCTGAAGTCGACCTCCAGGTAGTGGTCCATGCGGACGCCGGTGAGGGACTCGACGGTCTTGACGGCGCAGGCGGCGCCCCCGGTGGCGTAGGCCGAGTTGAACATCACGCCGTCCGCGGCGGGGTGCTCACGGCCCCGGGGGTCGGTGCAGGCGGGGCGGTCGACGACGGTGTCGCGCGGCAGGGAGACGACGCTGGCCTTCTCGCGGCCCCGGTGGACGTGCACGATCATCGCCGTGTCGGAGCGGGCGGGGCCGTCGTCGGCGCCGCCGCCGAGCTTCCGGTTGCCGCCGGAGCGGGTGTCGGAGCCGAGGACCAGGATGTTCTCGGAGCCGTCGTCGGTCTTCTCGGGCCGGTCGCTGCCGAGGACGTGGTCGATGTCGATGCTGCGCAGGTTGCCGTTGAGCTTGAAGTACAGGCAGCCGGCCCCGGCGCCGCCCAGGACGACGATGCCCGCGGCGGTCCAGGCCATGACCCGCAGGCCCCTGTGGCGCGGGCCACGGACCTTGCGGCGGCTGGTCCCGGACTCCCCCGGTGTGCCGGGTCCCGGTGTGCTCTCGGCGGACATGTGCTCCTCGGCTCGTCGGAGGTCGTCTACCCCCTGCGCTCGGTGCCAGGCCTGGTCCGTACCACACCATGGTCCCTCCGCCCGGCCGGACGGGACAACCGGCGGCGGGGTGCGCGACGCGGTGTGCCCACCGCGCGGGGCGGTGGGCACACGACGTGTTCGTTCAACGGGCAAGCACGTGGTCCTCCGCGGCGTCAGCCCCAGAGGTCGTACTGCTGGTAGCCCGTGCCGAGCGAGACCCGGGCGGCGAAGATCTCGGTCGTCGCCTTGCCGGTGCCCTTGTACAGGTACAGCGTGCCGCCGGGCGTGCGGGCCAGGAAGTCGGCCTTGCCGTCGCCGCTGATGTCGCCGACCGCGTCGAAGGCGTTGTAGCCGGTCCAGGCGCTGCGCACCTTGATCCGGGAGGAGAAGGCCTCGGAGCCGGTCCTGCCGGTGCCCTTGTACAGGTACAGGTCCCCGGTGCTCTTGCTGCGGGCGAGCAGGTCGGTCTTGCCGTCGCCGGTGAAGTCGCCGTGGCCGCGCACGGAGTTGTACTGGTTCCAGCCGGTGCGGACCGAGAAGCGGGAGCCGAAGGTGCCGTTGCCCTTGCCCGGGTAGACCCACAGGGTTCCGCCGGAGTCCACCGACAGCAGGTCGGGCAGGTAGTCGCCGGTGACGTCGCCCGGGGTGACGATCCGGGTGCGGGTCTTCCAGTTGTCGGCGAGCTGCTTGGTGGCCCAGGTGCCGCTCGCGGGCACGTAGTGCGTCCAGTAGAGGTCGCCGGTGGCGCTGACCCGGTAGACCAGGTCCTCGTAGCCGTCCCGGTCCAGGTCGGTCTGCAGGACGACGTTCACGCCGTCCCAGTCGCCCCAGGACTCGCGGGTGGCCAGCGAGGTGCCCGTGGAGTTCTTGGAGTAGCCGGTCTTCGTGGAGGCGTTGCGCACCCACAGGTCGGCCCGGTGGTCGCCGTTGATGTTGGTGTCGTCGATGCGCGGGTAGGCGGCGCCGACGTACGTGCTCGCCTTGGCGAAGACGCTGTAGGCGCCCTTCTCGACGCAGTCCCGCACGCCCCAGGACACCACGCCGCCGATCCGGTTGCCGACGACCAGCGGGCCGCCGGAGTCGCCGTTGCAGGCCGAGGTGGTGCCGGTGTCGCTGCCGCTGGCGGGCTTGCCCGCGCAGACCATGTGGCCCTTGACGAAGTCCGCGCCGTAGTAGCCCGCGCAGGTCGCGTCGGACTGGACGGGCAGCGTGGCGGTCTTCAGCGTCTCGGAGATGTCCTGGCTGGTGGAGCTGGTCCGGCCCCAGCCGTAGACCTTGGCGCTGGTGCCGGGCGCGTACGAGGCGGTGTCGCCGGACGTCGTCATCCGGATCGGCGTGACCCTGACGGGGTTCGGCAGGGTCAGGACCGCGATGTCGTTGTCGATGGTCGTCGCGTTGTACGACGGGTGGTTCCACTGGCGCCAGACGCCGGAGACGGTGCCGCCGTGCAGGTCGGTGTCGCCCGCCTCGTCGGTGGTGGGCAGCTGGGCGGTGCCGGTGAGCACGGCGCCGTTGGCGTGCCAGTCGTAGCCCTTGAGGCAGTGCGCGGCGGTGAGGATCTTCGTCGGCGCGACGACGGCGCCGCCGCAGAAGAAGCCGATGTCGTCGGTCTCCGCGGCCGTGCCCCGGTCGTCGTAGTACCAGAGCTGGGCCATCCACGGCGCGGAGGTGATGGTGGTGGTCGTACCGCCGATGACCTTGGCGTCGACCGTGCCGTCGCCGGTGGCCGTGCTCGCGCTCAGCGACGACTTGTCCGTCCGGCCCGCGGTGTCGTCGCCGGCGAGGGCGCCCGCGACGCGCTGCTCCAGCTCGGCGAGGGACGGCGAGCTGGTGGCCGGCTTGACGGCCGGCTGCGGGAGCGGGGTGGCGGCGTCCGCGGACGACGTCAGCAGGACGGCGGTCAGGGCGGCGGCGACACCGGCGGCGGAGGCGGGCAGGACGAGGCGTATCCGGCGTCTGTGACGGCCGGCACCGGACATGGACGTGGGCAAGGAGGTCCCCCCAGAGATGCACGAGATGGAAGGGGCGTGTGAGAACACCCCTCTCCTCTCTGCGCCGAAGGGCCGTTTCCCGTCACCGTGGTGAGGGAAACGGCCCTTCGGGGGCGCGGGGGCGTGCCGCCCCGGACTGCTAGTCGCCGTTGCCGGGCGCCGGCGTCGTCTTCTGGATCTGCAGCAGGAACTCGGCGTTCGACTTCGTCTGCTTCATCTTGTCCAGGAGCAGCTCGATCGCCTGCTGGGAGTCGAGCGCGTGCAGCACCCGGCGCAGCTTCCAGACGATGCCCAGCTCCTCGCTCCCGAGCAGGATCTCCTCCTTGCGGGTGCCGGACGCGTCGACGTCCACCGCCGGGAAGATGCGCTTGTCGGCGAGCTTCCGGTCGAGCTTGAGCTCCATGTTGCCGGTGCCCTTGAACTCCTCGAAGATCACCTCGTCCATGCGGGACCCGGTGTCCACCAGGGCGGTGGCGAGGATGGTCAGCGAGCCGCCGTCCTCGATGTTGCGGGCCGCGCCGAAGAAGCGCTTCGGCGGGTACAGGGCGGTCGAGTCGACACCACCGGACAGGATGCGGCCGGAGGCCGGGGCCGCGAGGTTGTACGCACGGCCCAGACGCGTGATCGAGTCGAGCAGCACGACGACGTCGTGGCCCAGCTCCACCAGGCGCTTGGCGCGCTCGATGGCGAGCTCGGCGACCGTGGTGTGGTCCTCGGCGGGGCGGTCGAAGGTCGAGGAGATGACCTCGCCCTTGACCGACCGCTGCATGTCGGTGACCTCTTCCGGACGCTCGTCGACGAGGACGACCATCAGGTGGCACTCGGGGTTGTTGTGCGTGATCGCGTTGGCGACCGCCTGCATGATCATGGTCTTGCCGGTCTTCGGCGGGGCCACGATCAGACCGCGCTGGCCCTTGCCGATGGGCGAGACGAGGTCGATGATGCGGGTCGTCAGCACGCCCGGGTCCGTCTCCAGGCGGAGGCGGTCCTGCGGGTACAGCGGCGTCAGCTTGTTGAACTCCGGCCGCCCGCGGCCGTGTTCGGGCGCCATGCCGTTGACGGAGTCCAGGCGCACCAGCGCGTTGAACTTCTCGCGGCGCTCGCCCTCCTTGGGCTGGCGCACGGCACCGGTGATGTGGTCGCCCTTGCGCAGGCCGTTCTTGCGGACCTGGGCGAGGGAGACGTACACGTCGTTCGGACCGGGCAGGTAGCCCGAGGTGCGGATGAACGCGTAGTTGTCGAGGATGTCGAGGATGCCCGCGACGGGGATCAGGACGTCGTCCTCGGCGAGCTGCGGCTCGGAGGCGATCTCGTCGCGGCCCCGGCGGCCACGGCGGTCGCGGTAGCGGCCGCGACGGCCCCGGCGGCCGCCCTCGAAGTCGTCGTCGTCCTGCGGACCGGCGTTGCGGTCCTGGCGGCCGCCGCCCTGCTGCTGGCTCTGCTGCTGGCGCTGGCCGCCCTGGCCCTGCTGGTCGTCCTTGCCCCGGCGGTCGCGGTCGCGGTCCCGGTCGCGGTCGCGGTCCCGGCCGCGCTCGCGGCGGTCGCGGTCGCGGCGGCGGCCCTCGCCGCCCTCACCGGCGTCGGAGCGGGCGTCGCCCTGCTGCGCCTGCTGCGGGGCCGGCGTCTCGGCCTTCGGCTCGTTCTTCGCCTCGGCGGCGACCGTCTCGGGGGCCGCGGCGGGGGCGCCGGCCTCGGCGGTGACGCGACGGCGGCGGCGCTCCGCGGGGGCGTCGTCGCTCGCGGCGGGCTGGCCCGGGATCTCGATCTGCTGCTGGGCGACGGCCTTCTCGGCCGGGGCCTCCGTCTTGGCGTCCGCCTGCTTCTCGGCCTTGTCGGCGCTGTCACCCGTGCGGGTCCGCGAGGTGGCGCGGCGCTTGGGCTTGGTCTCGGCGGGGGCCTCGGCCTTCGCCGAGGCACCGCCTCCCGCCTGCGCCTCCTTGATGACCTCGATCAGCTGGCTCTTGCGCATGCGCGCGGTGCCCCTGATGCCGAGGCCGGATGCGACCTGCTGCAGCTCGGCCAGCACCATGCCCTCGAGGCCGGTACCGCGGCGCCGCCGGGAGCCGGCACCGGTGGCAGGCGCGGAGGCGTCCGTGGCGGGCGCGGCAGCGGTCTCCTCGACACGTGCGCCCATCAGATCGGTGGTGTCGCTCACGAAGGGTCCTTCCCTGGAGCGGACGTCGGCCTGTCTGGCTCGGCGACCGGTTGTGCTGTCCGGCTTCGGTCCTTGCTGTGTGGACCGTGCCGGGGCGGTGGTCCGCCTAAGCGGCGGAGGAATCTGGTGATGGCGCTTCCTTGAGCCGTGGCACCCAGTGTCTGTGTCACGCGGCGTGGTCGCACCGGTTCCGGAGCGTGCCCGTCGTACCGCTCAGTGCCCGTGTACGACGTACGGTCCGTCGACGACGTACGGAACACAGTGCGGCTTGGGGGGCTCCCGGAAGAATGTCTGTCCCGGACGGGGACACGAGGCACCTCGCCATGGTGGGGTCGGGTGCAGACTTGAGATTAACACTACCGGATCCAACAAACATTCCCCCTCTCCAAATCCGGCAACCGTGTCAGGCGGTGTCTAGGTGGCGAGCGGCAGCACGCTCGCGCCGTGCGCGTCGAGACTGAGGCGGTTCGCGGCCCAGTCCTCGCCGGCCAGCGCCTCGACCTTGTCGGCGGTGCCCGCGTCGGCCAGCGCCATGACGGTGGGTCCGGCGCCGGAGATCACCGCGGGGATGCCGTCGCCCCGCAGCCGCTCCACCAGTGCCGCGCTCTCGGGCATGGCGGGGGCCCGGTACTCCTGGTGGAGCCGGTCCTCGGTGGCGGGCAGCAGCAGCTCGGGCCGCCTGGTCAGGGCCTCCACGAGCAGGGCGGCCCGGCCCGCGTTGGCGGCGGCGTCGACGTGCGGCACGGTGCGCGGCAGCAGGCCGCGCGCGGTCTCGGTCAGGACCGGCTTCCCGGGCACGAAAACCACCGGAACGATGGAATCGGAGGGCTCCATCCTGATCGCACGGGCCGCGCCGCCCTCCATCCAGGACAGGGTGAAGCCGCCCAGCAGGCACGCCGCGACGTTGTCGGGGTGGCCCTCGATCTCGGTGGCGAGCTCCAGCAGCGCGGTGTCGTCGAGCTTGGCCTCGGCGCCTATGGTCACGGCGCGGGCGGCGACGATGCCGGCGCAGATGGCGGCCGAGGAGGAGCCGAGGCCCCGGCCGTGCGGGATGCGGTTGGCGCAGACGATCTCCAGGCCGCGCGGCTGTCCGCCCAGCAGGTCGAAGGCGGTGCGCAGGGAACGCACCAGCAGGTGGCGCTCGTCGCGCGGCAGCGTCTCGCTGCCCTCCCCCGCGATGTCGATGTGCAGCCCGGAGTCGGCCACCCGGACGACGACGTCGTCGTACAGCCCCAGCGCGAGGCCGAGGGCGTCGAAGCCCGGGCCGAGGTTGGCGCTGGTGGCGGGGACGCGCACCCGGACGGCGGCGGCGCGGAACGCTGGACCGGCCATCGCTCGATGACTCTCCTTGAGCTGCGTGACTGTCGAATGACATTCGATGACGTACGAGAACCCTGGGGCCGCTGCCGGCCGGGGCCGGCCGCTGCCGGGCCGCGGGGACGGCGCGGCACCGGGCATATGCCGGGGCATATGCGGCGGGCGGGTTCGGTACAGCCTATCGAAGGAAGGTTCTGTGGCGACATAGGGCGCACAGGAGGCGCACGATGCGTGTCGCAAGCCCCCTATGCACCCGCCTTAGGGAACTTCCCCAGGTGAGCGCCGTCTTACTCCCGGCCGTGGCACTCGTTGCTCCGGCGCGGGAGGCCCCCTGTGCCGGGCGCACCCGCGCCGGGGCCGATCACCCGGCCCGGGCGGCCCCGGCCCGGCCCCCGGACCGGAACCGCGCGCCCGGCCCGGGCCGACGGCTCGGCCCGGGCCCGCGTCGCCCGCGGGGAAGGCGCTCGCTTACGCCAGGCCGAGCCGCTCGGCCGCCGTGGCCGCGTCGACGGGCACGGTGACCGGCTGCGGGGCACCGGCGACGGCCCAGTCGGGGTCCTTCAGGCCGTTGCCGGTGACGGTGCACACGATGCGCTGGCCCGGGTCGACCTTGCCCTGCTCGGCGGCCTTCAGCAGACCGGCGACGGAGGCGGCGGACGCCGGCTCGACGAAGACGCCCTCCTGGGCGGCCAACAGGCGGTAGGCGCGCAGGATCTCACGGTCCGTCACCTCGTCGATGAGGCCGCCGGACTCGTCCCGGGCGGCCAGCGCGTACTGCCACGAGGCCGGGTTGCCGATGCGGATCGCGGTGGCGACGGTGGAGGGGTCCTTGACGACCTCGCCGCGCACGATCGGGGCGCTGCCGGAGGCCTGGAAGCCCCACATGCGCGGGGTGCGGGTGGCCGGCCCGTCGGCGGCGTACTCGCGGTAGCCCTTCCAATAGGCCGTGATGTTGCCCGCGTTGCCGACCGGCAGGACGTGGATGTCGGGCGCGTCGCCGAGCATGTCGACGATCTCGAACGCGGCCGTCTTCTGGCCCTCGATGCGCACCGGGTTGACCGAATTGACCAGCGCCACGGGGTAGTTCTCGCTCAGGCCGCGCGCCAGGGTGAGGCAGTCGTCGAAGTTGCCGTCGACCTGGAGGATCTTCGCGCCGTGCACGAGGGCCTGGCCCATCTTGCCGAGCGCGATCTTGCCCTGCGGCACGAGGACCGCGGACACCATGCCCGCGCGCACCGCGTAGGCGGCGGCGGAGGCGGAGGTGTTGCCGGTGGAGGCGCAGATGACCGCCTGGGCCCCCTCCTCCTTGGCCCTGGTGATGGCCATGGTCATGCCGCGGTCCTTGAAGGACCCCGTCGGGTTCGCGCCCTCGACCTTGAGGTGGACCTCGCAGCCCGTGCGCTCGGAGAGCACCTGCGCGGGCACGAGCGGCGTACCGCCCTCGCGGAGCGTCACGACCGGCGTGGTGTCGGATACCGGCAGCCGGTCCCGGTACTCCTCGATGATTCCGCGCCACTGGTGGGTCATTGCTGGTTACTCTCCTTCAACCCGCATGATGCTGGCGACACCGCGCACGGTGTCGAGCTTGCGCAACGCCTCGACGGTCCCGCCGAGGGCCGCGTCGGACGCACGGTGAGTGACGACGACGAGGGAGGCCTCGCCGTCCTTGCCCTGCTGGCGGACGGTGTCGATCGAGACACCGTGCTCGGCGAAGACGGTCGCGACCTGGGCGAGCACGCCCGGCTTGTCGGCCACGTCGAGGCTGATGTGGTAGCGCGTGACGACCTCGCCCATCGGCGAGACGGGCAGCGCGGCGTACGCGGACTCGCCCGGTCCGGTCGTGCCGTCGAGCCGGTTGCGGCAGACGGCGACGAGGTCGCCGAGCACGGCGGAGGCGGTCGGGGCGCCGCCCGCGCCGGGGCCGTAGAACATGAGCTGTCCGGAGGCGTCGGACTCGACGAACACGGCGTTGTACGCGCCCCGCACGGAGGCCAGCGGGTGGCTCAGCGGGATCATCGCCGGGTGCACGCGCGCGGTGACGGAACCGCCGTCCTGGGCCCGCTCGCAGATGGCGAGCAGCTTGATGGTGCAGCCCATCTCCTTCGCCGAGGCGAAGTCGGCGGCGGTGACCTCGGTCATGCCCTCGCGGTAGACGTCGTCGAGGCGCACGCGCGTGTGGAAGGCGATCCCGGCGAGGATGGCGGCCTTGGCGGCGGCGTCGAAGCCCTCCACGTCGGCGGTCGGGTCGGCCTCGGCGTACCCGAGGGCGGTGGCCTCGTCGAGGGCCTCCTGGTAGCCCGCGCCCGTGGAGTCCATCTTGTCGAGGATGAAGTTGGTGGTGCCGTTGACGATGCCGAGCACGCGGTTGACCTTGTCGCCGGCGAGGGACTCGCGCAGCGGCCGGATCAGCGGGATGGCGCCGGCGACGGCGGCCTCGTAGTAGAGGTCCCGGCCCTGCTCCTCGGCGGCGGCGTGCAGGGCCGCGCCGTCCTGGGCGAGCAGCGCCTTGTTGGCGGAGACCACGGACGCCCCGTGCTCGAAGGCGGTGGTGATGAGGGTCCGGGCGGGCTCGATGCCGCCGATGACCTCGACCACGACGTCGATGTCGCCGCGTTTGACGAGGGCGGTGGCGTCGGTGGTGACGAGGTCGGGGTCGATGCCCTCGCGGACCCGGTCGGGCCGCCGCACGGCGACTCCCGCGAGCTCCACCGGGGCGCCGATCCGCGCGGCGAGGTCGTCGGCGTGCGTCGTCATGATGCGCGCCACCTCTGAGCCGACCACTCCACAGCCCAGCAGCGCCACCTTCAGCGGACGCGTACGCATCATCCGACCTCGTTTCCTCAATACCTTCTACGGTGCAACCAGTCTCACGCACCGGACCGGAGTTTCTGTCCTTCGTCCGGATCGTGAGACATTTATTTCATTTGTACCGGGGCGGAAGACAGAAGATCTTCCGCCCCGGTGACCAGCGGCCGGTCAGCCGACGTCGAGGCGCAGCAGGTCCTCCTCGGTCTCCCGCCGCACGATGACCCGGGCCTCGCCGTCCCTGACGGCGACGACCGGCGGGCGGAGCACGTGGTTGTAGTTGCTGGCCATGGACCGGCAGTACGCCCCGGTCGCCGGTACGGCGATCAGGTCGCCGGGGGCGAGGTCGCCGGGCAGGAACGCGTCCCGCACCACGATGTCGCCGCTCTCGCAGTGCTTGCCGACGACGCGGCAGAGCATCGGCTCGGCGTCGGAGGCGCGGGAGACCAGGGAGACGCTGTACTCGGCGTCGTACAGCGCGGTGCGGATGTTGTCCGACATGCCGCCGTCGACGGAGACGTAGGTCCGCAGCCCGTCGAGGGGCTTGATGGTGCCCACCTCGTACAGCGTGAACGCGGTCGGCCCGACGATGGCCCGCCCCGGCTCGACGGAGATCCGCGGGGTGCGCAGCTTCGCCGCCTCGCACTCGCGGCTCACGATCTCGCCGAGCGCCTTCGCGATCTCGTGCGGCTCGCGCGGGTCGTCGTCGGCGGTGTACGCGATGCCGAGCCCGCCGCCGAGGTCGATCTCGGGGAGCTCGACGCCGTGCTCGTCGCGGATGTCCTTCAGCAGCCCGACCACCCGGTGCGCGGCGACCTCGAACCCGGACATGTCGAAGATCTGCGACCCGATGTGGCTGTGGATGCCGACGAGTTCGAGGCTGTCGAGCTGGAGCGCCCGCCGCACGGCCTCGGCGGCCTGCCCGCCGGCGAGCGGGATGCCGAACTTCTGGTCCTCGTGGGCGGTGGCGATGAACTCGTGCGTATGCGCCTCGACGCCGACCGTGATCCGGATGAGGACCTTCTGCCGCCTGCCGAGCTCCCGCGCGATGTGGGCGACGCGGACGATCTCCTGGAAGGAGTCCAGGACGATGTGCCCGACGCCGGCCCGCACGGCCCGGGTGATCTCCGCTTCGGACTTGTTGTTGCCGTGGAAGGCGATGCGGTCGGCCGGCATCCCGGCGGACAGCGCGGTGGCGAGCTCGCCGCCGGAGCAGACGTCGAGGTTCAGCCCCTCCTCGTGCAGCCACCGCACGACGGCGCGGGACAGGAAGGCCTTGCCGGCGTAGAACACGTCGGCGCCGGTCCCGAACGCGGTGCGCCAGGCGCGCGCACGGGCCCGGAAGTCGGCCTCGTCCAGGATGTAGGCGGGCGTGCCGAACTCCTCGGCGAGCTGCTTGACGTCGATCCCGCCGACGGTGAGGACGCCGTCGGCGTCACGGGTGACGGTCTGCGCCCAGACCTTGTCGTCGAGGGCGTTGAGGTCGGTGGGCGGAGCGGTGTAGTGCCCCTCGGGGAGGACGTCGGCGTGACGGGGCCCGGCGGGGTGCGCGGAACGGCTCATGATCGGTTCGCTGCTCTCTCAGAGGTGGTCGGGTGCGTCGATGCCGAGCAGGGACAGGCCGCCGGCCAGCACCGTCCCGGCGGCTTCGGCGAGGGCGAGCCGGGCACGGTGGGCGGCCGAGGGTTTCTCCTCGCCGAGCGGCAGCACGGCGGGCAGCAGCGGGAGCGCGGCGTCGGCGACGGCGACGAGGTGCCGGGCGAGCCGGTCGGGGGCCCGGTGGGCGGCGGCCGCGGCGAGGACACGCGGGTGGTCGCCGAGCACGGGGAGGAGCGCGGCCGTGCCGCCCGGGGTGTCCGGGGAGCCGGGCTCGGAGTGGAACCCGAGGTCGGCGGCGTTGCGCACGAGGGCCCGGACCCGGGCGTGGGCGTACCGCACCCGGAAGAGCGGGTTGCCCTCGCGCTGCACCAGGTGCTCGCCGGTGATCCGCGGCCGGTCGTGCGCGGCGGGCCGGAGCAGGGCCCAGCGGCCGGCGTCACGTCCGAGGGGCAGGGGGTCGGCGGGCGCCGGGACGGGCCGTACGAGCGTGTCGGCCGGCTCGTCGGCACCCGGCCGGCCGAAGGCGTCGACGCCCACCCCGAGCACCCTCTCCCACTCCGGCTCGGGCCGGGCGTCACAGCTCGTCCGCACGACGGCGCCCTGGGAGCGGAGGATGCGGGCGAGGGCGTCGGTGAGGACGAGGGCGCGGACGTCGTGAGGGCTGTGCAGCCGGACGGGGTGGCCGGCCGGGGCGGCGAGGTGCCCGTACCGGACCCCTTCCGCCAGGATCCGCCGGACGAGTGCGGCGGCCCCGGCGTCCCGCAGCCTGATGTTCAGGAACCCCGGGCCGGTGACGACGACGTCGGCGATGCCGTCGACGTCCACGAGCCGCGGCCGGAGGATCTCGGCGACGCACCGGGGCGGCCGTCCGGCGGGCCGGGAGAGCTGGAGGGCGATGTTGGTCGCGTAGTCCCCGCACCCCCCGGGCCCCGGCGGACCGACCACGGCCCGCTCCGGGACGACGACGCTCAGCTCCCCGTCATCGACAGCACGACGCACGGCGTGCAGCACGGTGCGCGAGAGCTCGACGGGGGTCACGGGACAAGCGTAGGGGAGGAGGGGGGTGGGTGGGCGAGCCCGTTTCGGCGTGGTCCCGGGATGTGGACGGACGGCCGGCGAACGGCTCCCCTACCCCTCAGCCACCGGCCCGCCCGGCCCGCTCGGCCTCCCCGACACCGAGCGCGGACGCACCGCCCTCAGCACCGGAAGCAAGCCCGCGCTCCCGCTCCTTCTCCCTGTCCTTCTCCCTCCCGAGCAACTGCCGTACGAGCGTCACGAGCTCCCCGGGCTCGAAGGGCTTGGCGAGGAACGCGTCGACGCCGACATCCAGCCCGGCCTCGACCTCGTACTGCGTACACGCACTGATGACGGCGAGGGGCAGGTCCCGGGTACGGGGATCCGCACGCAGCCGGGCGGCGGTCCGCAGCCCGTCCAGCCGGGGCATGACGACGTCGAGCGTCACGAGGTCGGGCCGCACCTGATGCACGACTTCCAGACACTCGGCACCATCGGCCGCGGTCACGACCTCGATGCCCTCAAGCTCGAGGTTGACCCTGATCAACTGCCGGATGACCTTGTTGTCGTCCACAACAAGCACCCGGCCCGACGCGCCTGGCACAACTCGAGAGTAGGTCCGGACCGGCCACCGCGTCCGGGTTTTGACTACTTCCGCCTCGGGTGGGGGTGGGGGTGGGGCCGTCCGGGTGGGGCGCGAGGGCGCTGGGGCTGTCCGATGCGGGTGGGTGACGGGGATCGCGCCTGGCGCAGGTCGGGAGGGGCCGAGGAGTGCCCGGCGCGGCCCACAAGGGGGCCGGGAGCCGCCCGGCGCGGGCCGCGAGGGCGCTGGGACCGTCCGATGCGGGTGGATGCCGGGAGCCGCCCGGCGCGGGCGGGGGACGGCGCATCGGACCACCCGGGCCGGGCGGAGGACGCCCGGCCCGGCCCGCGGACCGAGCCGACCTGCCGGAAACCCGTTCATGACCACCCCGCCGGAGCTGGTAGTGTTCTACCCGTCGCCGCGAGCAACGCGACCGACACGCCCCCGTAGCTCAGGGGATAGAGCAACGGCCTCCGGAGCCGTGTGCGCAGGTTCGAATCCTGCCGGGGGCACCTTGGATTAGGTGCCCAAAGACCCCGTCACCAGCGGAAACGCTGAGGTCGGGGTCTTCGCGTATGTGCAGGCGTGTGCCGCCCGCAGCGGGCGTATGTCGGGGTCTGTGGACGAGGCGTGGACGGGATCTTGGAGCGTTGTCCCAGGTGAGCCTCTGAAAACGACGAGGCCCCTGGACAGATGCCAGGGGCCTCGGATGCGGTCAGGCGATGTCAGTCGTACTCGCGGAGCAGATCCTCGATGCGCCGGTTGGCGACGTCCTGTCGCCCATCGAGGCACTTCGCGTAGCAGGTCAGTAGGACCTCAACGCTGTTGCCGGCGCGCTCGGCTACCTCGGTCGGGTCGACACCGGCGTTAAGCCACGTCGACAGCGCCGAGTGCCGGAGGTCGTACGGCCGACTCGCGAGCGGCGAGGCCGCGACGGCCGGTGGAAGCGCGAGGAGCCGGGCCTCCTGCCACACGCGGTAGTAGGTCGAGGACGGGACGACCGAGCCCTTCTCACTGAAGAACAGCCGCCCGTCGTCCGCCGTGCCGAAGGTGGCTAGGTGCTCACGGAGCACGGCAACGAGGTGTGGCGGGATGGGCACCCGCCTCACATCCTCGGTCGGCCGGTTCTTCAGCCCGCGGTCGTCATGGGTCTCCCCCGAGTCGGTCCACTGCTTGCCGACGGACGGACGAGTCCGGTGGAGCAGCGCCAAGCCCCAGCCCTGCCCGGGAAGGCTCAGGTCCGTCTCGACGAGGCCGACCGCCTCCGCCGGCCGGAGACCGCCGAAGTACATGGCAGCGAACAGACCCACGAGGCGACGACCACGAGCACGCCGGTACCCGCCCACGTAGGAGACCGCCGCCAGGAGGTTCCGCGCCTGCTCCGGGTTGGCGACGACCCGCGGATCGACCTGGTTGGACACCTTCGGCTTCTGCCAGCGGACAGCCGTGATGGGGTTCTCACGCAGCTCCCCCAGGTCGACAGCGTAGTTCGCGGCGTTGACGAGCGTCCGACGCTTACGCCGCACCGTTTCCGCCGCTGCTGCCCTGCCGTCGAGCTTGAGCTTCAGCGAGTCGAGGACCGCGCGGGCCGTGGCCGGTTCATCGAGGTCGGCGAGCGGCCGAGACGCCTTGGACACCCAATGAAGAACGTTCCGCATATCGTCCGGGACTTCCCGATCATCGGGCGTCGGCAATACGAAAGCCCAGTTGCGCAGTGCTTTGCGAATCGTATCGTCAGACGGCCGCCCAGGGCGCTCACCGAGTAGCTCCATGGTCACGCTCGTGAGCGATTCATTGATGCCGTCTCGTGTATTCGGTGCGGCATGGGGCCACTTCATCGCAAGATACCTAAGCGCGAAATCGTACCAAGAGAGGGCTGATTTCGCCTCCTCCATCGAGGTCGGAAGACCTGTCCCTGTATCGAACTCCTCGCCGTCACGCATGGCACGCATGAGCTTCGTGCGATAGTGGTCGGCGAGCGCCTTGGCGCGAAAGGTTTCAGAGAACACGTGACCTGCTACGGACCAACGCACACCGTAGGAGGGCGTCTTGGTGTCGCGCTTACGAACACCCCAGACCTTGATGTCGAGGGACTTCATGCTGCAGCCTCCAACTCTCGCAACCACGTGGTGAAGTCACTTCGCCAAACACGTAGTTCTCCATTCGGCAGCTTGAAAGCCACAGGACCCACACCAAGTTCACGCCAGCGGTAGAACGTACGGCGAGAGATTCCACCCAGCTCATCGAGGATCTGCGGGACGGTCATCAACTCATCTTTCACGTCAATTTCCTTCCATGGCAGCAAGCTTTTCGCGGGCGATCTCGCGGTTGTGCTGGATGTCGCGGCGGGTGTTGGCGGCGAGCCAGGATTCACCGGGTGTGTAGCCGTGGCCGGCGTAGGCCCAATGGGCGAGGGTCAGCGTGGTTGCCTCCTCATCGTCGGGGTCGGGCAGACCGAGGGCGGCGCGTTGCTGTGCGGCGCGGTAGTCGGCGCGGACCTGGCGCAGGACGCCGAGGGTGGTGGAGTAGTGGCGGGATTTGGTGGAGAAGTGGCCGCGGAAACCGAGCATGTGGGCCCAGTCGCGCAGCTTGCGGTCCGGGTAGAGCGCGTGGAGGTCGAGGCATGCGGCTATGAGCCGGGCCGGGTGGTCGGGGACGCCGAGCAGGGCCAGGGCTTCTTTGCTGCCGATGCGGCGGTCGACGGTGCCGGTGGTCTCAGCGGCTTTGGTGGCGTACTTGGCGACGTAGGAGGCGACGGCCTGTTCGGTGATCTCCTCGCCGTCGCCGAAGGCCCGGATGGTGCGGACGTCGAGCTGGGTGCCCCAGCGCAGGGTGCGGGCGGGTTGGTCGCCGGCGGCGGGCACGTCAACTTCCACGCGGGCGGCGGCGGACCGGATGGCGTCGGTGAGCAGGTCGACGGTGGCCCAGGCCGGGGGCGGATCGTCGGGCCCACCGGGGCCGTCGAAGCGGATCACGGCATGGAAGTGCACCGCCCCGCGCTTCTGGTACTCGGCGACCTTACCGAAGGAAACGCGGGAGGCTTCGCGGGCAGCCTTCTGGGTAAGTCCGGCCCGCTTGGCGATCTCGCGGCGGAGGTAGATCGTGAAGTAGCGCCACAGCTCAGAGGCGTGGTTGTTCCACAGCACCGCGCCCGCGTAGTTGTACGTCTCCGGGTCGAGCGGGGTGCCCAGCTCCGGGGCATCCTCGGGGTGGTGGATGCCGCAGCGGCAGGGCCGGTTGCCGGGCCGGTTGTGGACCGGGCCGAACGAAGGCGCGGTGAGGGTGGCGAACACCCGCGGGTGATCCCGGATCGTCTCGGGGGTGCCCTTGGCGGGGTCGCCGACGAGGCCGGCGCGGATGAGGTGGTAGGTGTCGCCGGCGTAGGTCCAGGCGCAGGCCGGGCAGCGGGAGGCCCGGCGGTTGCCGCAGGCCACGCGCAGGACGCCGCCGGGCTCGGTGTCCGTCGAGTACGAGTGCAGCACCTGCCCTGTAGCGGCGTCACGGGTGACGGTCGAGCCCGTCAGGCGGATCGGGTCGGAGCAGCCGCCGGTGCGCTTGATCTGTTCCTGGATGCGGTCGAAGCCGGGAGACCCGGCCAGCCTCAGCACGTCGGCGAGGGTGGCCGGGTTCAGGCCCGCCATGGTGGCGGCGTCGGTCACGCGAACACCTCCTGGCGGGCGGTCAGGAAGGCACGGCCGATGAAGTGGGTGTAGGCAGGCGGGATCGCCTCGGTGAGTTCCTCACGCACGTCGGTCCAGGTGATGCCCATGGCGCGCTGTATCTCGAGCACGGTGGCCTTGCCGCCGCCCTTGCCGTACGCGGCGACATACGGGCCGTCGCGGCGGACGCCGTGGCGGTGGCCTCGCACGTAGCCTCGGTGCTTCGGGTGGGCCGGCGACGGGGTGGCCCACCGGCCGAGTTCAAAGTTGCGGTGCCGCAGCACCCCAAGGCCGAACATTTCCCCGCACAGGGTGAGGTCTTTGCGGATCTCCGCCCGTCCGTTGGGTTGCTCGATCACGTACGGCAGCCCGGAGGCGTCGAGGAGTTCACGAACTGGTGCCACGAGGTCGGTGTGCGAGCCGCCCCAACCCTGGGAGTGATTGGTGCCCACGGTGAGGGCGCAGCCAGCCTGGCAGGGCGGGGAGGTGTGCACCAGGGCGTACCGCTCGATGGCGCCCGAGTCGATCAGGTGGGCGAGGTAGGTGAGGGCGTCGCCGCGGTGGTATGCGAAGGGATAGCGGGGGCGGTCGGCGATGTCGCAGCCGTCGACCGCGAACCCCGCCCGGTGGTAGCCCATGGCGGCCCCACCGGCGCAGCAGAACAGGTCGAGCACGCGGGGCCGGCGTGCGGTGGTCACTGGTCGTCCTCCTTGAGGGTGTGGCGGTCGGTCCAGTCCTCCGCGCAGACCTTGTGCACGGGCTTGCCGCGGTCGGAGCGCAGCGGAGTGGGCTTGGTGCAGATCACGCACGGCTCGTCGCCGGTCGGGTCGAAGTGGTCCGACGAGCGCCAGTCGAGGAGCGCCACGGCGATCACTCCCCCGCGCGGGCCAGGTCGGCGACGAGGGTGGCATAGCCGGTGCCCTGGCAGGCCGGGCAGGTGACGCGGAGGGTGGCGCGGGTGCCGTCGCGGTGGCGGGTGCCGGTGGTGATGGCGACGACGGGGAAGCCGTCACAGTCGCGGCAGACGCGCGCGCTCAGGGCGTGCTGGGGCATGATGAGTTCTCCCTTTCGGGTCCGTTGGATCTGGAATGGGTCCAGGCGCCCGGAGCGGCGGAAGTTTGGCGACCGAGGCCGCTCCGGGGGCCGTTCAGTTGTGGACGTTGCGCCTTCCGTGGCCCTTGGCCGCGTACATGCCGGCGTCGGCGTGAGACAGGGCGTCGGTGAGGGTCGTCACCGGCAGGTCGGTGCGGTGGCAGAAGCCGACCGAGGCGGAGACCGGAAGCAGGTGCCCGTCATGGGAGACGGGCCGGGCGAGGGCCGTTTGCAGCGCGGCCGTGCCGGGGGTGTGGGCGGGGTCGGTGACGATGGCGGCGAACTCGTCTCCGCCGAGGCGGGCGGCGATGCCGTGGCGTCCGCACCAGTCGCGCAATCGGCGGGCGGTCGCGGTGAGGACAGCGTCACCGGCAGCGTGGCCGTGGGTGTCATTGATGGCCTTGAAGTCGTCCATGTCGATCAGGGCGACCAGCGCGGCCGGGTGCCGGGTGAGCAGGTGTTCGGCGCGGGCAGTCCATCCGGCGCGGGTGTGCAGGCCGGTCAGCGGGTCGCGGCGGGCGGTGGCCAGACGGCGCAGGAGCAGTCCGCCGTGGACGGCCCAGCCGAGCGCCGGTAACGCGGCAGCGATCACGGTTTCCACGGCTCACCGTCCCTTGTGCAGGTCGTTGACGAGCAGGCGCAGGACGACGGCGACCAGGGCGACGGAGACGCCGGTGATGGCGACCGCGAGGAGCATGGAGACCAGGACCGCGCCGACGACCAGAACCACGGCGCCTCCGCCGGCGGCGAGAGCGAGCGCGCTGCCCGGGGTGAGCTGCACGGTCGGCCGGTTGGCCACCGGCGCCGACACGACCGGAGCCGGGGTAGCGGGGACGGGGACGGGCGCGGTGGTCTGCTCGGTGGTCGGTGGCGGTGCGGTGTCCTGCTGCGGGTACTTCGGGGTGAACACGGCGGTTGTCCCTTCGGGTCGGGTTACTTGACGACGGTGGAGAGGGCGGGGGCGAGGATGCTGTCGGCGAGGAGGTAGCCGCCCAGGAGGAGCACGGCCACCAGCCACCAGGGCGGGCGGATGAGCTTGACGCCGAGCCAGCCGACGGCGAGCAGGGCGAGCCAGAGCGGAACGTCCATGGCGCGGGGTCTCCTATGCCTTGCAGCGGTGGGTGCGGGCGGCGAGTTCGGCGCCGGCGCGGTCGTGGTAGTCGGCGGAGAAGCCGCAGCCGGAGGCGGTGCAGGCGGCGGTGTGCCGGTCACGGCCCCGGCCGTCGTAGTAGGTGGCGACCTGCACGGGGCCGATGCGGACGCGGTCGCGAAAGCGGCGGTACACGGCCACGGGGTCAGCCCTCCTGCCGGAGGCTGGGGCCGGGGAACTCGGCGAGGATGCGGGCGACCGCGTCCGGGTCCGAGGTACGGTCGGCGGCCTCCTCGGCGAAGATGCGGGCCAGGGCGGGGCGGCCGGCGGCGGCCATCTCACGGGCCGCGTCCAGGTAGTCGGCGGGGCGGTCGAAGGACCGGGGCATGAGGCGAACTCCTTTCCGATCAGGTGAGTTGGAGTTGGGCGGCGATGGCGTCGGCCATCGGGGCGGGCAGGCCGAGCCGGGCCGACAGGGCGTCGGCGGGCATCGGCGTGCCGGTCGTGGCGCGGTGGGCGTCGGCGATCTTCCGGGCGTGGTCGAGCAGCGCGGCCGGGACGACCGGCGCGGCGGGCTGTGGTGGGGCCGGTGCGAGTTCCGGCGCGGGTGCCGCGGGCGGGGCGGGTTCGGGTTCGGGTTCGTCGGTGCGGTACATCTCGACTTCCGGCGCGGCCGGTTCGTCGTCCACGGGCTGTGTAGGGGTGGCCGGTTCGGCGGCGGGGGTGTGGACCAGGAGGGTTCCGCCGAGGAAGGCCAGCGCGGGCCAGCCGGCGACGAGGATGCGCAGCCAAGCCGGGACGTCGTTCAGGTCGAGGAGTCCGGCGGTCGCTACGTTCGCACCGAGGGATGCGGCCAGGGCGATGACGAACCAGGTCCAGGCGGAACGGTCACGGCGGGCGGTGCGCAGTCGGCGCCAGGCGGCGACCAGCAGCAGGTCAACGCTGATCGGGTAGGCCCAGGCTTTCCAGCCGTCCTGTCCGGCGGCGGCGGCCAGGTCGTGCAGGTGGGCGAAGGACAGCGCACCGGCGATGACGGCCTGAATCAGCACAGCGTCCACGCGGATCGAGCGGGGCATGTGGGGCACCTCCCTTCACGAGGTCGGGCCAGGGGCGGGCGGCCAGCGGTGTCCGGTCGCCCGACCCTCGGGCGGTGTCAGTCGGTGAGGGCTTCGCCGGTGCCCAGGCAGGTCAGGCAGAGGGCTTCCTGCCGGTCGTCGCTGAGACGCTTGCGGCGACCGCCGACCTGGAAGGACTCCGAGGTCTGGCCGGCCCGGCAGTCCGGGCACGGCTTCGGGGCGGGCTTGCGGCGGCGGGCGGTCTTCCGTTCGGCCATGACGTCCTCTCTTCGGGCATGGCTCGGGTAGGGACCCGGCGCGAGGCGGTCGCGCCGACCGGTAGGGCAGGGGGTGTCAGTCGGTGACCGGGCGGGGCTTGACCAGCGACGGACCGGCCGCCGGTACCTCGGCGGGCACGTAAGGGCGGAAGGGTTCCAGGGCGGGGAAGTCCGGGACCAGGTGGGCGAACTTCCGGCAGGCCGCCACGACGTCCGCGCGGGAGGTGTGCGGGGTGCGGATCTTCGACCAGCCGCCCGTGGAGTCCGCCGCGACCGCGGTGCCGGGGCGGTCCATCGGGATCAGGCTCGCGACCGGCACCGCGTCCGGGGCGACGTCGGCCAGCCCCATTTCGGCGGTCTGCTTGTCGTTGACGCGGTGCACGACGCGGCCGGTGAGCTGGGCGCGGAGCATGGTGGCGCCCTTGCCCAGGTCGGAGCCGAAGCGCTGCCCGCAGATCTCCAGGTAGATTCCGACCGCGCGGGCCATCTGCGCCAGCCGGATCAACGCGGTCACGATCCTCTCGCGGCGTTCCTCGTCCTTGCGGGAGGAGATCAGGAACAGCTCCGCCACCTCGTCCACCAGGACCACGATCGGCACCGGCCGCGAGTCCGCGGGCAGCTCCCAGATGTCGGAGACGCCATGCGCGCTGAGCAGGTCGAAGCGGTCTTCCATCTCCGCGACCAGCACCGCGAGCAGCGAGGCGGCGTCGTCCGGGGTGGTGACCAGCGCCGACAGCCGGGGCGCGAACGCCCGCTGCTCGACACCGCGCTTGCAGTCGATGCCGACCAGCGCCACCGGCAACTGCGCCAGGCCCTTGATCAGGTTGCGCTGATACATCGACTTGCCCGAGTGGTTCGCGCCCAGGGTGAGCGCCATGGGGGCCTTGCGGTAGTCCCGCTCGAAGGCGGTCCCGTCCTCCCGCAGCGCCACCGGCACCACCAGATCATGCGGAGCGGCATGACGCGGCATCCGCACCCGGCGCAGCACGTCATAGCCGGTCATCCGCAGTTCCACGAACCCGGGCCTGGTCTCCACCACGGTCACCGAGTGCACGCCCCAGGCGTGCCGCAGCCGCTCCGAGGAGGCGATCACGTCGGCGGGCTCCAGCCCGGCCGGCAGGCGCAGGGTGACCCGCAGGCCGGTCGAGGTGGGACGGACCCGGCGGATCTTCGGCGGGACCGGTTGCACCTCACGGCGGGCGACGTTGCGGGTCATGAACGCCCGCAGGCCCGACGGCTGCACCGTCAACCCGCACACATCCATCGTCGACCGGTAGGAGAAGGCGAACCGGCCCCAGGTCACCGGCATCCCCACCAGCGACCAGTACACCCGCGGGGCCCGGACCTTGGCGTAGCCGAGCCCACCGGCGCCCGCTAAGGCTCCCGTGGCCTCCAGCCACATCGTCAGGTCGGCCATGGTCAGGCCCCCAGCGGGGTGATCGCGACCGCGCTGAACGAGATACCCGAGCGCTTCTCGCCCTTGATCACGTTCTCCCAGTCCCTGGCCTTGAGACCGATGACCTGCACCGGCATCCCCGGCACCAGGCCCTCCGGGTAGCCGTTCTCGGGAACCACGACCTTGAGGAGGTTGCCCTCCCCCTCGTCCGAGACCAGCAGGCCCACGGTGGACAACGGCCGGCCCTCCTGGTTCACGGCTCGCTCGCCGGTCGCGAAGTTCTTCACCTTCGGTTCCGGCGCGGTCGCCACGAACACCATGGCGGTCGAAGTGTCGATCTTGAAGGACGGCATCAGTACTCCCAGCGTTGATGTCGGAGCAGCCCGATAGGGCCGCGAGATGCCCGCTGTCCTAGGACTGCGAGCCGACGGGAGAGATACTGCATCGTAGTCCTAGGACTGTCAACAGTCCTGGGACTATGTTTCACTGGACCTCGTCGAGAGGGGTTCTAGATGGCGCCCAAGTGGCGAGAGCTGGCAGACAAGCTGGCCGAGCAGATCAGAAGGGGTGAATACGCCCCTGGCCAGCAGCTTCCGCACATCAGGACACTTGTCGAGGCAGGCGAAGGCTCCAAATCCACCGTGCATGCCGCCTACAAGGCGCTGGAAGCCGAAGGTCTGGTCACCTCGTCGCGCGGCCACGGCACTGTCGTGCGCCAGCAAGTTCCCCTTAAGCGCTTGGGTATCGCCCGCTACGACAAGGCCAAGTGGCGGGACGGCGACGAGGTCGCCTTCATCGCGGACCGCGTGGCCTCCGGACGGGGGTACCGCCGGAACGAGCAGACCCAGACGGTCAGTCGCGTCGTAGCGCCACCGGAAGTGGCAGCCGCGCATGGACTCCCCGAAGGCGCCGAGGTCTACGCCCGCGCGCGGCTGGTGAAGGAAGGCGACCAGCCGACGCACACGCTGACCAGCTACTACCGGCCCGAGCACGTGGAAGGTACGCGACTGGTGGACCCCACGCCGGGACCCGCCGGCCGAGGCGGCGGATTTCGCGTGCTGTACGACGCGGGCTACGAGATCGATCACATGAGGGAGCGACTGTTCGCCCGTGCCGCCACGCCGGATGAGGTGAAGCAGCTCCAGCTACCGCCGGGCGAACCGGTCGTCGAGCTGCATCGGACGACCTACACGGCCGACGGCACCGTCGTGGAGTTCGCCATCGGGGTACACGCGGCATCGCGCTTCGCGTGGGAGTACGACTTCAAGGTGCCCGACTCGGCGAAGGACAGGGAAGGTCAGCAGTGATCTCGACACAGGATTGGGCAGACGCCCGGCGCGTGTGGGACTACCACCAGATGGGGCACTCACCCCGGCCGTGCTCGGTTGCCATCGGACTCGGCAGCCACGACCTGGGCGTGGCCGACACCGCAGTGGACCTGTACAAGCGCCGCATGGCCCCCCTGCTCCTATTCACCGGCGCCACCAGCCCCACGACACGGGAACGCATGCCCCGCGGCGAAGCCGTCCACTATCAGGAACGAGCACTGGAACTCGGTGTCCCCAGCACTGCCGTTCTCGTCGAGCCGCGCGCCCGCAATACAGGCGAGAACATCCGCTTTTCACGCGAGGTGTTGGAAGAGGCCGGCATCGAGGTGTCCTCGGTGCTCCTGATCAGCAAGCCCTACGAGGAGCGCCGAGCGTACGCCACCGCACGCAAGCTCTGGCCTGAAGTCGAGATCGTCAGCGCTTCCACTCCGATGACGCTCGACCAGTACGTTGACTCCATCGGCGACGCCCGACTGGTGATCGACATGCTGGTCGGTGCGCTCCAGCGGCTGATGATCTACCCAGAGCAGGGATTCATGATCAGCCAATCGGTACCCGCCGACGTAGCCGAGGCGTACGAGCGCCTATGCCAAGCCGGATTCACGAGCCGACTCCTGACCACCGACGTGCCTTCGGCTTGACCCGGCAAGAGCGGGAGCTGTTACAGGTTTCTCTACCTCATCAAGGCTCGCTGCGCTCGCTCATCCTGCGGCCACCGGCGCTCATCGATCACCGCCAACCCGACCGCCGCACACTCCGTCTCAGCCCATCAACGGCCGGATTCGACCCACACACCACCGCCATCACGATCCGGCCTCAGAGGTGGAAAGGCACAACAGCAACTCGACCCCAACGCCCCACTACAGGGCCACCGCGCGCCCCTTTCCACCCGGTTGCCTACTTCAAGTAGGTCGGATCAAGACCCGAGGGCCGCGCCAAGGGCGGCGGCGCCGGTCGGTCGCCGCCGCGCTGCCTCATCTGTCTTCGCCACCGGCCGCACGTCGCCGCCCGCCCGTCGCCGCACGCAGCGGCCATATTCCAACACGGCACGGGGGGTGAACGGTGATCCCAACAGAGCAGGTCAAAGACGCTTTGTGTTACCGCGAGAGGCCGGATCGCGGTGACGGTGGCATCCAGGCCCAACACTGCCAGATACGCGGGCGCTCCTACGGCCCGCTGATCCCGCACCAAGCGCCGGCCGGAGGTCCGGGCGCGGCCATGAGGGGAAGAACCCGCCTGTGGTTGGGGCGGTCGGCTCCACGGCTTTAGGCAGCCACTTTGGCGCGAGCCTCGAAGATCATGGCCCCAACGTCGTGCTTTAACGGGCAGGTCAACAGACTGCCCGACGCGCCGGAAGCTTACGGGGCCATGATCACTCGCGCCAAAGCAGCTCCAGCCCAAACCCGCTCCGCCGACCTTGTGAGCGTGTATCAGGATGCGCTGCCGGCACCGGCAAATCAGCGGTTCAGGCCGTCATTTCTGAGCCACTCTGATTCATCAAGGCCTACTCGACTAATCAACCTGCCCAATTCATGGGATACGCGCAGCGCGTGTTCTGGACGCAGCTCACCTATCCACAAAAATTCTTCACCGTCATCGCTAGTGAAGCGCGGGATGTCATCTCTCTTGACAGCCCGCACCACACCCTCACTACCCGTTGGCCGGAAGGGAATTATAATCATTTCGTGCGGCTTCGCCGTACCCGCTAGAGCCCGCTTCTCCTTACAATGATCAAGAGCAAGGAAGTGAAATTCCTTTCCAAGCTCTACCTCAGAGAGAGGAATCATAGGGAAGCCGCGCCGCTCGTCCGACTCCAACCTCTCAGAGTCGCAAAGCGGCTGCAGGCAAAGAAGGAACTCTCTCTTAGATTCGTCCTGCTCCGACTCACGCAACGGATCGGGAGCAAGCTCTCCCACCGACGTTCCCGCATCCCTGATCAAGATAGTTCCAAGCTGAAGGGTAGGTTCGCGTTCGAAGGTGTATCCGCTATGCAAATCTCTCGCGAAGCAAGACAGTCTGCCCAGCTCCTCCTCAGAGGCCCGCGCTCGATCGGCAGTCGTGAAGAGCGAGGCGACAGTGGCCATTTTACTGACCCCCAACTGACCGCCCCTGCTGTCGCGCAGAGTGTCGATTTTGACCTTCTCCTGCGCCAGCAGCTCCAAGACGCTATCAGGAGATACGTCCTTAAGGGCACGCTTTTTTCCTTGAACCTGTGGAACAAACTCACCGCTGGCCAGACGGTCCTTTGCCCACGACTCAATGCGTTTGCGGGAAATCATGTCTCCCGCGCCGGTCGATTCCAAGAGAGACTGAATTTCCCGCGCAATCAGCTGGATCGCGAACCTCCTTCCCTCACCGGTGAGAAGGTCATGACTGACGAATGCGGGGTCCAGGTCACTCTGGAACCGCTGCAAAAGCGTTGGTGCGTTGTCTCGTAGAAGGCTAAGGCTCTTCAACGCAAATCCTGGAAGAATGCCATGAGAGGCTTGAGCGAATTCTCTCACAATTCTCTCGGGAAGCTCTGCTTCGGAGACCGCAGAGAACCCTGGAATGGCAGGGCGACTCACTCCAGACTTGCCCAGGACGGAGATACGAAAGTCCCGCGCTACGATGCCCAGCCCATCACCGTTTTCGGAAACTTCCAACTCATGACCTTCGTCCTTCAGCTTGCGCTGGAGGGTGTCCCTGACACCATAAAGATCCGGGTCGTTTGTATAGATACAAATAAGTCGCAGTCGCCCAAGCTTTCCTTGCTTGGTATGCACTAGTCGAGAAACAAGCTGCGAAGTTGTCTGTCCCGTGTCACCGTTCAGTGTCCAGTCCAGCACAAGGACATCGGATCGCATGAACAGGCGGTCGTAGCTACCTTCGACCAAAGCGTTTCGCTGGTCGCCATTTTTCGGACGCACGTATCCACAGACTAGCCCGTAACCTGCAAATGCTTCAGAGAGGACAGCGCCATCCAGATCTTCATTGCCTGCTGATCTCTCTTCAGCGCGGTGGATTTCTGTCGAGCTCTGCTTACCGGCCAGCCCTCCCTCTGGTTCAGGCTCTACAGACAATGGGTCGAAGTCCTCAACGACATCCTCGGGCGCCGGGCCGTTATCGGAACCTTCCGCTGGTTCAATCGCCACCTGGTCGTCAACGACAACCACGGTTTGTAGGTAGTGCCTAGCAACATCTACAGACCAGTGCTCGAGCTCAGTACTCATTCCGTTCCCCCCAACCCCTTCTCATCAACCCCGCTCGGCGGATCGATCGAGAAGCACGCACCTACACCCTGTCCGCCAGAACCTGCCATCGAGGCTGCTTCCGCCGGCCACGGCAAACCTCCCTCGGGTACGACTGTAAGAGACCAGCCGCTTCTCTGCAGCACGTCTTTGCTGATCTTCAGCCCAAGTCCCCTCCCCCCCGGCTTCCGCGAAAAGCCGTGCTCAAAAATAGCGTTGTGATCGCGCAACGAGATGCCAGGACCGTTGTCGGCGACGATCAACGATCCGTTTCGCTGTCCTAGCTGCACCACCCGTGGAACCGGCCGATCCGACAGCCAAAAGATCGCATTGTCCACCAAGTTCACAAAGACGGGGTAGAACGTAGAGGGATAGCCCACGAATGAGTAGCTCTCGAACGACGGGCTCACCCGCAAATCTACGTCGTGGCGCCGAAGCCTGTCACCGAATAGATCACGGATGAATTGCGCCACTTGAGCGCCCCGAATGTTGGCCGGTTTTCGGTACAGCCTTCTCTGGAGTGGAGTAAACAGCGTCAAATAGTTATCCAGATGCTCGAATGCCGTTGCAAGCTCACGCTCAATGCTGCCAAGCTTTTCATTCCGCTGTCCCCAAGGTCGCAGGGCGCGCAAGTTCCTCCTCACCGTCTTAATACTCGACGAAAATTCATGGTTAATCAGCTCAACGGCTCTTCCCAGCTGAGTCAGTTCGAGATCAGTGTCAACCTGCTCTCGAAGGGCAATAACCTCCTCCTCCACGGCCTCAAGCTGCTCTTCCAGGCCAAAGCCCCGCGAGATGTGCTCGAAGCTGCCCAAAAAGCGTCGGACTGGCTCAAGTGAATCCTTCTGACGCTGCAGTTCTTTTTCAAGCTCCTCCATAAGCTGCCGTCGGAGCCTAAAGAGGTCGTCTTCGGTAGCGGAGGGCGGTACGTCTGTGATACGTCGGGTCATGCCCCGTGCAAAATCTGAGGCACTTTGGACCGCAGACCGAACTCTACCTGAGATATCCAGAGCAACACGCTCAGACCTCGTACGGATCTCTTGAATATCCCGCGACCAGTCGTCGAACTCCCGGCGTGCTGATTCGGCGAAATCTTCCTGCAGACGCTCCCGCAATTCCGTGGTCGATACCAAATGACTGGCTCTGACTGCGGCCATCGAGCTAATTTTGTCAGTCGCCGTAGTGACGACGTTGCTTACAAGTTCGTCCCGTAGCCTCTCATATACTGCCCAATCTCGACTCGTCTCTCTATCAAGGCCGATACCTACAGGCTTAGGTACCGTGTATCGGCTTATCAAGCTCTCAAGGTCGCGTCGAGCGCCCTCCTCCAGTTCCAGAGTCGCTTCTAGGGCATCCGGTGCCGTGTCGCTGATGACAGATAGCTCGCGCTCGACTCGTGCCACCGTCCGCTCCACGAGTGCGACCGGACGTGACTCCGCAAACTCGCCGATGACGAGTTGCAGTCGATTGCGCAGTTTGTTGCGCTCCGCATTTGCGGTTTCGGCGCGTGCACGGCGAATCTGCTCAGTGCGTTCGAGTTCGTCGCGCTTTGCTAGAAACTCCTGCCCCCGCTGACTGCTGCCCCTGAAAAAGTCCGCAGCCAGTTGCACCATGAAGTTCTCAAGAATGGCCTTCATTTGCTTGAAAGCAATATTCTCGCGGAATCCTTCTCGCCCGGCCTTTTCCTGCAATGCAGGATTGACCTTCGAGGACAGCTCGATAGCCCCGAACATTTGCCGATATGAGAAGAAGTAGTAACCTAGATTTCTGGTCCTCCGCTCTTCGATCTGCAGATAATCAACGTCGCTCTGTCCGTACGGCAGGATCCTGATGCCATCCTTGTAAACGTACAGGCCAGCAACCTTCTGAAGTTTCAGAGAAATCTCTGTGTGCTCTTGCGGCGCTAGGCTGCTCTGGGCAAGTTTATGGTGCACATACCCAAAACGAATGTTGAACGGGCCGCATTGAGTTGGCGCTCCCCTTCCCGCACGCCAAGGAATGACGTGCTGCACAGGCTCCGCTCTATAGATAGACACTGCCCCATGGAACGTGCCGTACTCGTCAAAGGTCCCAGAGAACTCGTGATCGGCCCTCGCGAAGTCAGCCTCATTGAAGAACTCGTCGTCGTCCAAGATATCCGTAGCCAGGCCATCATCGGTACGAACCACGAATGATGTCTGCATCTCGGGCTCTCGGGAACCTGTGGTCATGGTGTTCGAGAAGCCGGCGAGCAATTTGAAGAGGTTGGTTGCTTGACCTTTCTTAGTGCTGTCGCCCTCGACTTCTCCGGGCAGGGACTCATCAACAGGCGTGACCACAAATGCCGTCCCATAGCCGGCGCTACCAGTGATATGGGGCCCTGGAAGTCTCTCAAGGAGACGCGGGTCGATCTGCTCGAGTCTCGTCAGATGGTCACGGATCGTCGCCGTCGTCGAATCGTCCAGCCGGTTCGAGAGCCGCAGCAAGTTTGCACGTACCTCATCTGCCAGGTGCTCGATCACCGATCGATCAAGAGTCCCGTCAACCGATAGCACCGGAACGTCGATGTCTTCCAATGTCACACCCGGGGCACTGAACAATGTCCACGGCAGCAGGGCAACGATTACGGGAGCCGCGTTCTCCTCACCCGCATTCTGAGGACGCTGCCGCGTGAGAACGAGAGTTTGAGGACCCAGAGCAGCGATAGCAAGGCGTCCAATGCCCTTCTCCCCCATTACAGGTCGAACGGTGAAACCTTGAGGAATTGGTGGTGGGCTTAGCCTGCCACCTGCGGCCTTACTGTCCGTTCCGATCGTGAGCCATCGGTCGAGGAAGTCCCTCTCGCTCATGCCCACACCGTCGTCACGAAGGATCAGAGCATTGCGATCCTTCAGCCAGTCGACGACAACCGTTTTCGCGTATGCGTCATAGGAATTCTTGAAGAGTTCGTTGATTGCCGTGGGGATACCAGCAATCTGCTGCCGGCCGAGCATGTCAACGGTACGGGCCGAAGTACGAAAGTTGGCCACGCTAGCGCACTCCTGTGTGAGTATCGAGTCAGGGACGTGTCCCCAGGCTCGATCATGCTAGCGGCGCACGGGCCCCAGGTGGAGGCGTTTGGCGGAAGTCATCAAGGCCTCGGCGCTCCGGCGTGGATCATGGTCCTTCGCTGACTGACCAGCTCCTACCGCTGTATGAGGGACGCGCACCTGTGCGCTGACACAGCCAGGCGCAGGCGCAGACAGCAGACGCTGAGTGAGCATGACGGGCTAGTCAACGCAGGACCGAACAAGCTCGATGATTCGGCTCGCTGCCAGGGCGGGGTCTTCGTGCTCCCAGACTCGTATCACGTTCCACCCGGCATCTCGAAGCATCCGATCGGTTTCAGAATCTCGGTTGCGATTAGCTGCGATCTTTGCCGACCAGAACTCCCTATTTGCATCGGAAGGTCTGTAATGGTCAGGACAACCATGCCAATAGCAACCGTCCACAAAGACAGCCAAGCGGAGCTTAGGAAAAACAATGTCCGCGGTCCGGCGGAGCTCGGGAAGGGGGCGAGTTGCTACGCGGTATCGAAGGCCTTCACGATGCAGGATGCTCCGAAGTCGCTTTTCAGGCTTTGTGTCTCGGGATTTATTCCCTTTCATTACAGACCGAACAGCCGTGGAAGTCGCCCAGGATGTATCTGGCAGGGGTTCCTCGGCGAGAAATCCTGCCGCCCTTGCCATCTCCCACGCCTGAGCAAGGTTGGCAGAGCGGGTGTCGTGATTCACCTCGCCAACGTATCGAGATGGTGAACGTCCTTTGTCTGACCAACGCAGGTAAGCACGGATGCGTCGAGTTTTCGGAAGGACCTTGAGTTCGATAGAGGCCCGTGCAAATCGACCGTCATCCAACGCGACAGTGCGACGATTGCGACCGCCAGCTGCTCGGTCTTGCTCAGCGGCCCGAGCGGCTGCCGTTCTTCCTGGACGTCCTTTCCATGCCTTGGCTGGCGGCGATGTCCCTTTCCAACGCCCTGAGTCAGGTGTCGTAGGAGGAACGATCACCGTGCGCACTCCACATCGTCCAGCGCCTTGGCCACGGCTTTTGCAAAAACTTGCCCGAGAAGGACCGGTACGGCGTTGCCCAGTTGGCGCATTTTCTCACCACGGGGGCCTTCCAGCTTCCAGTCATCTGGGAAGGTCATAACTCGTGCGGTCTCGCGCACCGTCATGTACCGATACTTGGGGTCGTCAGTAGGGTGCTTACTGTCCAGAAGCATGACCGACTCGCCCCCAGGCACCCCGTGCACACCAGCTTTTACAGTCTTTGCTGGTCGATCCAGCTCGTTCGGAGTGTGTCCCTGGTAGATACGAGCGCCTGGCCATCCGATATGGTCAGTGAAGCCACCAAGTTTATGTTCTTGGCGGTCAAGCAACTCGTCCGGAATGGGAGGGAGCGGTGTGGCGCCATCGATTCCCGCGATGGCGTCACGAAGAGTGCGCCATGGCCTCTTTCCGTCATCCAACGGAATCGTACCTGGTAGACGATTCAGCACCGCTTCACGGATATGAGGTGCCACCGAGTGGCGCTGCCAGTAGGAATCTGGACCATCGATCAGCATGGATCGGATGAGCGCGCTCTCTGAAAACTGCGGTTCAACGGCCTTCTTGAAAGCATCGACGTCAACATTCAAGTCGGATCGAAAGGCCACCATGATGACACGGTTGCGAATTTGAGGCACGCCGTAGTCTGCCGCGTTCACTGGCGTCATTACGACACGATAGTGTTCCGACGGATCCCCGACCTTTTGGTCATCGAGACCACTCAAGATGGCATCGTGTTCTTGCCAACTCGCCCCAGTGCGACGTTCGACGAAGGGGAAAGCTAGTTCCCTCTGAATGTAGTCGAAGTATGGCTTAAAAGAGGGACGCAGCAGACCCCGTACGTTTTCACAGATAACCGCTTTGGGTCGAATTTCCCGAATAGCGCGGAACATCTGGGGAAACATGTTGCGTTCGTCTTCGTCGCCTTTGTGGACTCCTCCAAGACTGAAGGGCTGACAGGGGGGGCCTCCGGCCAGCACGTCAACCTTTCCCTCAAGGTGTCGGAAGCGAACCTCGCGGACGTCACCAGCTACCAGAGGCCATGGATCACCTGGCTGCGGGATGGTCTCGTCGTCCTTCGCCCGAGGCTTCGCACCGTTTGCCTCCAGCGTCTGACAGGCTCGCGGGGCGTACTCGTTGACCAGGAGCGGGCGGAAGCCGGCGCGATGCACAGCCATAGCCAGTCCACCACCGCCTGCGAAGAGTTCTACACCGGTGCGGCCGTGCTTGGGTTCTTGTTCCTGATCAGACATGGTGGAAGCATACCGCGGAGTTAGCGATCTTCGACTCGATTCCCCAAAGCGCCGCAGGCACCGCACGTAGCTCTAGCTAGGATGATCGTCACGAACGAGCTGAGGGGGTGGGCCAGTCCGTGTCCGATGCGGGTCAGGCAGGCAGGCAGCGTAAGAAGTCCAGCAAGCCGCGTAACTGGAAGTCACAGGCGGAACGGCCCAAGCCGTACGATCCCCTAGCCCTGCTCAATCTTGGGCGCAGTATCGAGTTGACTCTCCTCGAACAGGCCCCAGTTCCGATCACAGACGTGCCACTCATGATAGGTGCGGGCGTCTACGCGATCTACTACACCGGCGAACACGAGCTCTATCAACCTATCGTGTGGGACTACTGTCGCACTCCTATCTACGTGGGCAAGGCAGTCCCCGCTGGTGGCAGGAAGGGACTCGTAGATGACACCAAGGACACAACGGCCCTGTGGGACCGCATTCAGGAACACCGGGAGTCTTTGGAGCAGGTATCGGATCTTGATGTCAACGACTTCATGGTTCGTTACCTGGTCGCTGTGGAGGTTTTCGTCTCGCTCGCCGAGCGGGTCATGATTCAACAGTTCAAACCCGTGTGGAACGTCGTCTTGGATGGCTTCGGAAACCACGATCCAGGCGCGCGGCGCCGGCGAGACGGTCAGCGCCCGCCCTGGGACGAATTGCACAGCGGTCGTTGGTGGTCCACTCCTGAGAACATGCCGAACCCGAGCATGATCACTGCAGATGAGTCGCGCCGTAGGATTCGTGAACACTTCAGCTCAGCCGAGACGCTTCTCGATGAGTGCCGGCCTGACCCCAGTACCGTGATCGACCTCGGCTAACCTCACCAACCCCTAGTAGGCCTTGGACCCCGCACGTGGGTCGTCGTGGACCAGACGTGGACGACGCGCTGGTGACTGGCTTTCGATAGCGCGCTGACCGGTATGAACTCCCTTTAGTCAGTCGGCCTCCGGAGCCGTGTGCGCAGGTTCGAATCCTGCCGGGGGCACCTTGTATGAGGTGCCCAAAGACCCCGTCACCAGCGGAAACGCTGAGGTCGGGGTCTTTTTGTGTGCGTAGGTGAGGAGAGTGCTGTGCCGCTCCAGTGGGTCGAGTCGGCTTCGGTGCCGAGGCTCGCGCCGGAGCATGTTTCGCGGATCAAGCCTGGATCCCACGGGGCAGGGTGCCGTCTTCCGCGGAGAGCTCCAGGGAGTACGGCAGTCCGAAGCCGTGAAGGAGGGCGGCGAGGTCGTCGATTCGGTACGGGGTGATGACTCCGTACAGGAGTACGCCCGGTCCGTCGACCGGCTCGATGTCTACTTCGCATCAGCTGGTGCCGACCTCACAGCAGCGCCGAGAGGACGATCCTGACCTCCAGCCGGCGCGAGCACGTCCGGCAGCGAGTGAGGCGTCTCGGCAGTTGTGTGCAGGGTGTCACGAAGGGGGTGTGCTGTTTCGTCACTCAAGGGCGAGCATTTCGCTCTCATGGAGATGTCCGCTGTCGGAGTATGCAGCCTTCCCAGCAGAAACTGGGTCGTCTTCGCTTCTCTCGCCGTCCGCGGTAGGCACCGGGCGGTCGCAGCTATCGCCGCGAGTGTGCGTTCACCACGGTCCGGGCGGCGGCGGGCGTGGCGGAGCCCGGGAGTCGTATCCAGCTCCCGGGCTCCTGGGGATGCCACCCAATTGCGCACGCCGGTGGCGTTCAAGAGGACGGATCAGTCGTCAGGCCGTCGTGTTCTTCCTTTGAACTACCGCACCGCGCAGAGGTGCAGGCGAGAGTCGAACTCGCATCCGACGGCGTTCGTCCGGCCTCGGTCGATCCGGCGATCGGCGGCGATGCTGAAGCTGGAGCGAGAGTCTGAGATTGACCGCTTCTTCAGGCTGAACTTCAGTTTCAGCTTGCGCTCATCACGCGAGCCGGTCCTCAATCCGGCCCGCGCCTGGTGCGCACCCCCGCGCTCGCACGCGGGGGCGATCGGGGATGCCACCCGTGCCGGCGTCAGCCGAACAGGTAGCCGAACACGGCGTCGCCGACGCGCTGGTCGGTGACCTCGACGCCGTTGGCCTCCTCGCGGGCGAACTTCACCGCCTGCTGGAGCTTCTCGACGCGCTCGACGAGTTCGTTGACCCGTCGGGCCGGGAGTGCTCCGGAGAACTTGACGGTGGTCCAGTACCCGATGGGCACGTCCTCGTAGTACACCTCGACCTGTGCCGGGTGCTTGTCGGTCGCCTCGGCCTTGACGTGGTTGCGGGGGACCTTCTTCGTGCGGATGGTGCGGACCGGGTCCGTCTTCCACCAGTCCGTCGACGGGTCGAGGGTCCAGGACTCCGCGGCGTCGAGGACGGGGAGCTTCTTCACGAAGGTGTGCAGGTCCGTGAGCTGCTTCTCCAGGAAGAGGAGGTAGCTGACCGGCACGTCCGCGAGGAGCGTCCGGCCGTCCACGGTGACGTCCGCGCGGGCGGTGCAGTTGGCCCGGTCCTTCGTGGCGGTCACGTCGAAGAGGCGGGTCAGCGACGCGGACATCTCGCGCAGTACGTCCTCGGCCTGCACCTGGACGCGCGTGGACTCGGGCGGCAGTTGCTCGCCCTCCTCGTCCTTCGGCTGGTACGTGCGCGAGATCCCGGCCAGGAGTGCGGGCTTCTGCACCTTGTGGTGCGCCGCGGTGATGTCCTGGAACGACTTGCTCTTGACGCCCTTTTCGACAGCGATGATCTGGTTGAGCTTCGCCACTGCGTCCCCCCTTTCGAACAAACATGAGGAACATACCTGAGGGGGGTGCGGGTCCTCGCGTGGTTTTTTCCGGGCTCGCCGTTCCGCCGCAGGGTCGTCGCGCGAAACGTTTCGCGAGTCGGCACAGCTTAATAATCGCTATCGCTAGGGGAGCACCGTCCCGGCCCCAGCCATGGGATCCGCCGCATGTCTCGTGACAAGGCACACGGCGAGCGATCCGATGCGGAGCACCTCTCCTCGGAAGCTGCCTCGTTATGGCAAGGCGTGCGCGCGCCTTCTGGTCAACGGGGTGCGGCGTGCGAGCCAGTGCCATCACGTCACGAAGTGAGCGTCACATGATCGAGCAGCAGGGGCAGCAGCCGGACCCCGGCACCGCGGCCCGGCGACGTCGGGTCGAGGGTGCCGGGTTCCTCGTCGGTCTTCTCGGCTCCCTCGCCTTCCTCGCCTTCTTCCCCGGCCTGCCGCACGTGATCGACTGGGGCGCCGTTCTCGTGTCCCTGGCCGTCGGCGCCCTCGTCCGGTGGGGCTGTCGTTCCTGGACGGTGCGGAGGTCGGAGAGGGGTGACGGGTCCGGCGGTGGCTAGGCAGGGGGAAAGGTCTCGCGCAGGAGCATGGTCGAGCAGGGGCATGGTCGAGCCGGTCCCGGTCCCGGTCGCTGTGCGTCGTTGCGGCCGTCAGACCGTGTGCTCGCGCGAGGTCGTCTTCTTCGGCGTCGGCTTCCTCGTCGTGCTCTTCGCCGACGCCGTCGTCTGTTTCGTCGTCGTCTTCTTCGTCTCCTGCGCCGGCTTCGCCGTCGGCTTCTTCGTGGGGGATTTCCTCGCCGTCGACGCCGGCTTCCCGCCGTCCGGTTCCTTCGGGGTTCCGCGGGTGCGGAGGGGGGTGACCTGGGCGTTCTCGTCGCGGGACGCGCGGGCCGCTCGGACGCTGCTCTCCAGGGCCGCCGTCAGGTCCAGGACCGTGCCGTCCGTCGCGGGGCCGGAGGGCTCCGGGAGGGCCTCGCCGGCCGCCTTCGCCGCGATGACCTCCTCCAGGGCCTCGCGGTACTCGTCGTGCAGGTCCTCCAGGTCGACCTCGCCGAGGGTGTCCATCAGCGCGTCCGCGAGGTCCAGTTCCCTGTCGCGGATCGTGACGTCGGCCTCGGGGGCCACGTCCTCGGTGTCGCGGACCTCGTCCGGCCACAGGAGGGCGTGCATCGTGATGGCGTCGCCGACCACGCGGAGCATGCCGAGGCGTTCCCGGCCGCGCAGCGCGTACTTCGCGACCGCCACCCTGTCGCTGCGCCTGAGGGCCTCGCGCAGGAGGGTGTACGGCTTGGCCGCCGGGGTGCCGTTCGCGGCCAGGTAGTACGCCGCGTCCATCTGGAGCGGGTCGATGCGGTCCGCCGGGACGAAGGCCACGATCTCGATCGTCCTGGTGGTGCGGAGCGGCAGGCGGGAGAGGTCCTCGTCGGTGATCGGGATGACCGAGCCGTCGGCGTCCTCGTAGCCCCTGCCGATCTCCGCGTGGTCGACCTCGCGGTCCTCCGCCTCGCAGAACCTGCGGTAGCGGATGCGTCCGCCGTCCTCCGTGTGGATCTGGCGGAAGGAGATCGCGTGGCTCTCGGTCGCGTTGACCAGCTTGACCGGGATGCTGACCAGGCCGAACGAGATGGCGCCGTTCCAGATGGATCTCACGTGCAGCACCTTTCCGGGCGTCCGGTGATCACCGGGGAGGTCTTTCCGCCGTTTTGCGTGGGATTCTCATCGTATGGCTCCCATCGCGGAGGTGGAGGGGCGGCGGGTCGCGCTCAGTCATCTGGAGAAGGTGCTGTATCCCGCCGCCGGCTTCACCAAGGCCGAGGTGCTGCACTACTACGCGACCGTCGCCGGGGTGCTGCTGCCGCACCTGCGGGACCGGGCGGTGTCCTTCCTGCGGTATCCGGACGGGCCCGACGGGCAGGTGTTCTTCGCCAGGAACGTGCCGCCCGGTACGCCCGAGTGGGTCACCACCGCCGAGGTGCCGCGGCTGGAGGGGTCCTCGCGGACGGTGGTGGTGCAGGACCTGCCGAGCCTGATGTGGGCGGCCAACCTGGTCGCCGAGTTCCACACCCACCAGTGGCGGGTCGGCGCGCCGGAGGAGGCCGACCGGATCGTGTTCGACCTCGACCCCGGGCCGCCCGCCACCGTGGTGCAGTGCTGCGAGGTCGCCCTGTGGCTGCGCGAGCGGCTCGCCGTGGACGGGATCGAGGCGTACGCCAAGACGTCCGGGTCGAAGGGGCTGCACGTGCTCGCCGCCGTGCGGGGGGCGTCGCCCGAGCGGACGTCCGAGTACGCCAAGGAGCTGGCCGTGGAGGCCGAGAGGGCCATGCCGCGGCTCGTGCTGCACCGGATGACCCGCAGCCTGCGGCCCGGGAAGGTCTTCGTCGACCGGAGCCAGAACGCCGCCCGGAAGACCACGGCCGCGCCCTACACGCTGCGGGCCCGGGCCGAGCCCCTGGTGTCCGCCCCGGTGACCTGGGAGGAGGTCGAGGGGTGCCGGTCGCCCGGGCAGCTGGTGTTCCGGGCGGAGGACCTCGCGCCGCGCGTGCGGGAGTTCGGGGACCTGCTGGGGCCGCTGCTCGACGCGGAGCGCGCCGGCCGGCTGCCCTGAACGGTCCCGCGGGCGTCGCCGTGCGCGCCGGGCCCGTGTCCGGGCGGTCCGGTCCGTCGCCGTGCGGTCAGACGCGCGTCCAGGTGTTCCGGTCCCGGGCCGTCGCGTGCAGCGCCTCCACGTCGGCCGGTTTCAGGACGCCGCCCAGCCGGGCCAGCTCCGGCAGGGCCTGCTCCGTCAGGACCCGGACCTCGCGCGGCGGGGCCGGGAGGGCCACCTCCGACGCGCCCACCAGGGCCAGCACCGGGCGGACCTCGGCGGTCAGGGCGTAGGACGCCCGGTCGGCGTCGGCGCGGACGCGGCGCAGCAGGGGGCGGCTGTCGCGGCGGCCCAGGGTGACCAGGGGGTCGGCCACCGTGACGCGCTGCCGGCGGGCGTACAGCGCGTGGACGGCGAACAGGCCGCCGGGGCCGATCACCAGGTGGTGGATGCGGTCGCCGCCCGGGAGCGGGACGGAGTGCAGGGCGTGCCAGCCCGCGCCGTCCAGCCGGTCCAGGGCCTCCCCGACCGTCTGCTCCGCCTCCAGCGCCCGGCGGCGCGGGTCGGGGCGCAGCAGGTGGGCGGGGCCGGGGTCGCGGTCGAGGTCGACCAGGAGGGCCTCGCCGGGGCGGTTGGGGGCCAGGTCGTCGTCCGGGTGGAGGGAGAGGCGGGCGAGCTCGGCGGGGGTGGGCACCGGGGGCGGGCCCACGGTCACCTGGCCCGTGAGGAACGGGCCCAGGGCGTGCAGGACCTCGTCCCGGTGGTCCTCGCGGAGCAGGTTCACCCGGGACGCCTCGCGGTCGTACCAGGCGATGTTCCGGCCGTCGGGGAGGCGGACGTACAGCCGTTCGCGGCCGTGCCGCCAGGTCGGTATGACGCGCGGTCCAGTCATGCACCATCACCCCAGACCATGGGAACAGGCGGGGCGCGCCGGGGGCAAGGACCCGGCCGTCCCGGAGAGGGGTTCCGCGGGGTGCCGGGCGGGTGACCGGTCCGCGCCGGGCCGCCGCGGCGGCCGGTCCGCCGGGCCGCCCCGGGTGCCGGGCGCGGGTCCCCGTCCCCCCGCCCACCCGGTTCGCGAAAGGGGACTTCCCCGCGCATAAGGTGGAGGCGGCCCTCGCCGTTCCCCGAGCCGCAGGAGTGCAGTGCCCCCGAGCCCCCGTGACCGCCGTCCGCGCGCCGTGCGACGGGCCGCCGCCGTCGCCCTGCTGCTGGCGGCGCTCGCGGGCTGCGGTGACGCGGGCGGGCTGCGGGGCGCGGGGGCGACGCCGACCGCGGCCGGTCCGCTGCGGCTGTGGCCGGAGCTGACGCCGGCGGCCAGTCCGGCGTTCACCATCGGCGAGGTGGACACCGAGGTCGTGCGGGGGATCACCGTCCCCGGCGGCGGCGTCCGCGAGGTCGACCCGGTGGCGGTCGTCCGGGCGGAGATCGCCGGGCATCCGGACGACTACGCCGGGGCGGAGGCGCCGTACCGCGGGACGGTCGGCCGGATGGCCGCGTGTGCGGGCGGGGCCGGGACGGGCGGGTGTCCCGTGCTCGGGCCGTACCACCGGGACCTGACCGGTGACGGCCGTGACGACCTGGTGCTGGGCTTCCGGCTGCTGCCGGGCCGGACGACCGCGGTGCGCGTCTACACCGCCGACGACCGGCACCGGCTGGTGCGGGTGATGGCGTGGGAGGACGCCGTGAGCGCGGTCGAGCTGGCCGGGCGGTCGCTGATCATCCGTTCGCCGTCCGAGGTCGCCGGGTACGAGTACCGGCTCACCTGGACCTGGGACCCCGACCAGCGGGCGATGCTGCTCACCCAGGACGAGATGCTGCGCACCGGGCACCGGCCCGCCTCCCCGCGCCCCTCCCCCTCGGCGGACCGGTGAGGGCCGCGCTCCCCCGGTGGGCCGGGACGCTCGCGGTCAAGGCGGCGGTGTTCATCACCGTGATGTGCTGCGCGCTCGCGGCCCTGCTCGGCGTCCTCGTGCACGTGCAGGTGACGGACCAGACCGTCGGCCAGGCGCGCGCCCTGGCGTTGCAGCGGCTGGCGGACGCGGCCGAGGCGTACGAGGCCGGGGACTCGCTGCGGCGGGGCGCCGGTGTCGATCCGCCGGGGCTGCCGGCGTCGCTGCGGGCGCTGGCGGTGTCCGGGGAGCGCGGCACCGTGGTCGCCGAGCACCGCGGGCGGCCGACGATGTGGGCGGCGGGGCCCGCGGACGGCGGGCGGGCGCTGGCCGTGGCGGTCGACTACGCGCAGCAGGCGCGCACCATCGACGGGCTGGACCGGGCGATCCTGTGGTCGTCGGGCCTGGCGATCGGGGCGACGCTGCTGGTGGGCGCGTTCGCGGTGACCCGGGTGACGCGGCGGCTGCACGCCACCGCCCGGGTGGCCCGGCGGATCAGCGCGGGGGACCTGGACGCGCGCGTGAACGATCCCCGTGCGGATCCCCGCAGGCGGGACGCGGGGCGGGCGCAGGACGAGGTGGCCGCGGTCGCCGCGGCGCTGGACACCATGGCCGCGTCGCTGCAGGGCAAGCTGCTGGCCGAGCAGCGGTTCACCGCGGACGTGGCGCACGAGCTGCGCACCCCGCTGACCGGGCTGCACGCGGCGGCCGAGCTGCTGCCGCCGGGCCGCCCGACGGAGCTGGTGCGGGACCGGGTGGCGGCGCTGCGCACGCTGACGGAGGACCTGCTGGAGATCTCCCGGCTGGACACCGGGCGGGAGCGGCTGGAGCTGGACACCGAGCGGCTCGGGCCGCTGGTGGAGCGGGTGGTGCGGGCGTCGGGGGCCGGCACCGGGGTCAGGGTCGTGCGGGACGCGGCGGTGGAGACGGACCGGCGGCGGCTGGAGCGGGTGCTCGGCAACCTGGTGGCGAACGCGCACAAGCACGGGCGGGCGCCGGTGGTGCTGACCGTCGAGGGGCCGGTGGTCACCGTGCGGGACCACGGGGACGGCTATCCGGAGTACCTCCTCGCGCACGGGCCGCAGCGGTTCCGCACCGAGGGCGGCGCGAAGGGGCACGGCCTGGGGCTGACCATCGCGCGGGGGCAGGCGGAGGTGCTGGGCGCCCGGCTGACGTTCGCGAACGCGCCGGACGGCGGGGCGGTGGCGACCCTGACGCTGCCCCGGTCGGCGCCGGGCGAGGGCGGGGGCCGCGACGGCGGAGGGTGAGGGACGGGGTCCGTGCTCACGGCCCCCGCCGCCCTGCCCTCCGGAGCACGGGCACGCCCGTCACCCGAGCCGCCCGGAGCACGGGCACCCCGTCCTCCCAGCCGCCCGGAGCACGGGCACCCCGTCCTCCCAGCCGCCCGGAGCACGGACACGCGCGACGCCCCTCCGCCCGGCCCACCCGTTCCGTCCCTCCCCCTCCCCCGTCCCCCGTCCCGTCCATCCGGAGCGCGGACACTCGGGCCACTCAGCCCACGCAAAGCACACAAGACCCCCTCTTTGGGTAAGTTCCGGACATGAGCAAGGCCGGAATCACCCTGGCGACGGCGGTCCCGCCCGCACCCGCCGCGCGTCTCCCCCGGCGGCGCGGCATCGAACTCTCCCTCATCGTCCTGGCCGTCCTGCTGTCCGTGTACGGCTACTGCGCCGTCGGCCTCGCCCGGACCGGCGCCGTCCCGCCCGGCGCCGCCGGGTACGGTGCCGGGCTCGGCGTCCTGGCGCTGCTGGCGCACGGCGCGGTCCGGCTGCGCGCGCCCTACGCCGACCCCCTGCTGCTCCCGATCGGCGTGCTGCTCAACGGGCTCGGCCTGGTGCTCATCTACCGGCTCGACCTGGAGACGCCGGGCGACCGGGCGGCCCCGGCGCAGCTGGTGTGGTCGACGCTGGGCGTGGCGCTGTTCATCGTGGTCGTGCTGCTGCTGCGCGACTACCGGCTGCTCCAGCGCTACGCGTACGTCTGCGTGGCGGCCGCGCTCGTGCTGCTCACGCTGCCGATCCTGTTCCCGGCGGTCAACGGCGCCCGCATCTGGATCCGGGTCGCCGGGTTCTCCATCCAGCCGGGCGAGTTCGCGAAGGTGCTGCTGGCGGTGTTCTTCGCCGCGTACCTGGCGGCGAACCGCAGTGCCCTCGCGTACACGGGACGCCGCGTTTGGTGGCTCCAGCTGCCGACCGGCCGGGTGCTCGGGCCGATCGTCGCCGTGTGGCTGGTGAGCGTGGGCGTGCTGGTGCTGGAGCGGGACCTCGGCACGTCGCTGCTGTTCTTCGGGCTGTTCGTGGTGCTGCTGTACGTCGCCACCGGCCGCACCGGCTGGATCGCCGTGGGCCTGGCGCTGGCCGCGCTGGGCGCGTTCGCCGTGGGCCGGCTGGAGCCGCACGTGCACAGCAGGATCGACACCTGGCTGCACCCGTTCGCGTCGATCGAGGCGGGCGAGGGGCCGAACCAGCTCGCGCAGTCCCTGTTCGCCTTCGCGGAGGGCGGGATGCTCGGCACCGGGCTCGGGCTCGGGCACTCCGTCCTCATCGGCTTCGCCGTCAAGTCCGACTTCATCCTCGCCACCGCCGGCGAGGAGCTGGGGCTGGCCGGGCTGTCCGCGGTCTTCCTGCTGTACGGCCTGCTGGTGGAGCGCGGGTACCGGGCCGGGCTCGCGCTGCGCGACCCCTTCGGCCGGCTGCTCGCCGTCGGGCTCGCCTCGATCGTCGCGCTCCAGGTGTTCGTCATCGCGGGCGGGGTGACCGGCCTGATCCCGCTGACCGGCATGGCGATGCCGTTCCTGGCGCAGGGCGGCTCGTCGGTGGTCACCAACTGGGCGATCGTGGCGCTGCTGGTGCGGGTGAGCGGCACGGCCCGGCGGCAGTACGACGGAGAGGTCGCCCCGTGAGCTCCGTGAACGCCGTGAACGCCGTGGAACCCGTGGAGCCCGCGTGCCGCCGGCTGTCCGCGCCGCCCTCCGGACGCGGGGAGGGGCGTTGACCCGGCACATCCGGCACGCCGCCGCCTTCTGCGCCCTGCTGCTGGTCGCGCTGCTGCTCAACGCCGCCCGCGTCCAGGTGGTCCAGGCCGGTTCCCACGACGGCAACAGCGCCAACCGGCGGGCCGACATCGCGCGCTACGGGCAGCCGCGCGGCGACATCCTGGTCGGCGGCCGGCCGGTCACCGGCTCGCAGGACACCGGCGAGCAGCTCCGCTACGAACGCACCTACACCGACGGCCCGTTGTACGCGCCGGTCACCGGCTTCTCCTCGCAGCTGTACGGCACGACCCTGCTGGAGCACGCCGAGGACGGGCTGCTGGCCGGCACCGACCCGGTGCTGGCGCCGCTGCGGCTGTGGCGGGACTTCACGCGGGCGCGCAGCCCGGGCGCCGACGTCGTCACGACGCTCCACCCGGCCGCGCAGCGGGCGGCGTACGCGGGGCTGCGCGGCCGCAAGGGCGCGGTGGCGGCCCTGGAGCCGTCGACGGGCCGGATCCTGGCGCTGGTGTCGGTGCCGTCGTACGACCCGGCGGAGCTGTCCGGGAACGGGGCGGAGGTGGCCCGCGCCTGGGCGCGGCTGAACGCCGACCCGGACCGGCCGATGCTCAACCGGGCGGTGCGCCAGACGTATCCGCCGGGTTCGACGTTCAAGGTGGTCACGGCGGCGGCGGCGCTGGACGCGGGGGTGGTGACGGACCTGGACGCGCCGACCGACTCCCCCGACCGCTACACCCTGCCGGGCACGACGACGACCCTGACCAACGAGTCCCGGGGCTGTGCGGACGCCTCGGTGCGCGACGCGTTCGCCTTCTCCTGCAACACGGTCTTCGCGAAGCTGGGCGTGGAGACGGGGGTGGCGCACCTGACCGCCGCGGCGCACGGCTTCGGCTTCAACGACGCCGGCCTGCGGATCCCGTTCTCGGTGGCGCCCTCCACGTTCGACACCTCGGTGGACCGGGCGCAGCTGGCGCTGTCGTCGATCGGGCAGTACAACACGCGGGCCACGCCGCTGCAGATGGCGATGGTGGCGGCGGCGGTCGCCAACGGCGGTCAGGTGCGCCGGCCGTACCTGGTGGAGCGGGCCGTGCGGGCGGGCGGCGGCACGCTGTCGGCGACCGGCCCGCGGCCCGTGCGGCAGGCGATGCACCCGTCGACCGCCGTGCGCATGCGGGCGCTGATGCGGGACGTGGTGGAGCGCGGCACCGGCGCCAACGCCGCGATCCGCGGCGCCACGGTCGGCGGCAAGACCGGCACCGCCCAGCACGGGCTCGGCAACTCCGGTACGCCGTACGCCTGGTTCGTCTCGTGGGCGCAGGGGCACGGCGACCCGGAGCCGAAGGTGGCGGTCGCGGTGGTGGTGGAGGACGCGGAGGCGAACCGGGGCGAGATCAGCGGGGGCGGGGACGCGGCGCCGATCGCGCGGGCGGTGATGCGGGCGGTGCTCGGCTCCTGAGACGGGCCCCCGGCAGGGGCGGGCACGGTCCGCGGGCACGGTCCGCGGGCCGGGCCCGGGTGGTCGGCCGGTGCGGCGCCGGCCCTCCTCGATCGCCTCCCGCGCCTCCCCCACCCGTTCCCGCACCTCCGCCACCCGTTCCCGCTCCCGCTCCCGCGCCGCGAGGCGCTCCGCGTCCGGGTTCCCGGCGGTCTCCTCGTCCTGGCGCATCGGCAGAGCGAGGAGGCGGTCGCGGCCGTCGTCGTGCTCCCGGCCGAAGCGGGCCGCGCCGGTGGCGGGCGCCTGCCGGTGGGCGCCGTCCGGGTCCACGGCGTACGGGCCGGAGGCCGGCGTGGACCGCGGACTCCCGTGCGGGGAACCCGGGGTCAACAAGTCGTGCGCGGGGGATTGACGGGCTTGCTGACAGGCAGTCTCATAAGTGCAGCGAGTACCCGCGGGTAACCCGGACGCAATCCCGTACGACGAGGTGGGACAGTCATGACGACCCTGACGGAAGCCGACGCGCTCGACGGCCTGCGCGACGCGCTCGGCCTGCTCAAGGACCGGGAGCAGGTGGCCCAGCGGCTGCTGGAGTCTTCCGCCAAGCACTCCTTCGACCCGGACAAGGAGCTGGACTGGGACGCGCCCTTCGAGGAGGGCAAGTGGTTCTGGCCGCCGGAGCTGGTGTCGCTGTACGGCACGCCGATGTGGAAGCGGATGGGCGAGGAGCAGCGGATCCTGCTCTCCCAGCACGAGGCCGCGGCCCTCGCCTCGCTCGGCATCTGGTTCGAGATCATCCTCATGCAGCTGCTGGTGCGGCACATCTACGACAAGGCGGCGACGAGCGCGCACGTGCGGTACGCGCTGACCGAGATCGAGGACGAATGCCGGCACTCCAAGATGTTCGCCCGGCTGATCTCGCGCGGCGGCACGCCCTGGTACCCCGTCAGCCCGGTCCACCAGCACCTCGGGCGGCTGTTCAAGACGATCTCCACCACCCCCGGGTCCTTCACCGCGACGCTGCTCGGCGAGGAGGTGCTCGACTGGATGCAGCGGCTGACGTTCCCGGACGAGCGGGTGCAGACGCTGATCCGGGGCGTCACGCGGATCCACGTCGTCGAGGAGGCGCGGCACGTGCGGTACGCGCGTGAGGAGCTGCGGCGGCAGATGGTGACGGCGCCGAAGTGGTCGCAGGAGTTCACGCGGATCACCTCCGGGGAGTTCGCGCGGGTGTTCTCCGTGGCGTTCGTGAACCCCGACGTCTACACCAACGTCGGCCTGGACAGGCGGGAGGCCGTCGCGCAGGTGAGGGCGAGCGGGCACCGGCGGGAGGTCATGCAGAACGGGTCGAAGCGGCTGACCGACTTCCTGGACGACATCGGGGTGCTGCGGGGCGTGGGCCGGCGGCTGTGGAAGTCGTCGGGGCTGCTGGCGTAGCCGCGCGGGGCCGGGTGCCCGGCGCCGGCGTCCCGGGCGGCCGCGGACGGCGGGCCGGGGCCCGGCACGCCCCGGACCGCCGTCCGCCGACGGGTGCGGCGGCGGCCCCCACGGAACGGCCACCGGACCCCCACCGGTCGGCCACAGGCCGCCGCGGGCGGTTACGCTGCCAGGCATGAGTCCCGCCGCCCCCACCCCCGCCTACCGGCGCCTCAGCGTCGAGGAGCGTCGGAGCCAGCTGCTGGACGCCGCGCTGTCGCTCTTCGCGCACCGCGCGCCCGAGGAGGTCTCCCTGGACGACGTCGCGGAGGCGGCCGGGGTGTCGCGGCCGCTGGTGTACCGGTACTTCCCCGGCGGCAAGCAGCAGCTCTACGAGGCCGCCCTGAGGTCCGCCGCCGAGGAGCTCCGGCACTGCTTCGACGAGCCTCGCCAGGGCCCGCTGCTCCCCCGCCTGTCCCGGGCCCTGGACCGCTACCTCGCCTTCGTCGACCAGCACGACACCGGCTTCAGCGCGCTGCTCCAGGGCGGCAGCGTCGTGGAGACCTCGCGCACGAGCGCCATCGTGGACGGGGTGCGCCGGGCCGCCGCCGAGCACATTCTCAGCCATCTCGGCGTCACCCGCCCCGGCCCCCGGCTGCGGATGACCGTCCGGATGTGGATCACGGCCGTGGAGGCCGCCTCGCTCATCTGGCTCGACGAGGACAAGCAGCCGCCCGCCGAGGAGCTGCGGGACTGGCTGGTCGAGCAGTTCGTGGCCGTGCTGTCGGTGACCGCGCGGCGCGACCCGCAGACCGACGCGCTGGTCCGGGCGCTGGCCGAGGATGTCTGACACTGGTGCCGTGAAGAGCGAAGACACCCCCTTCGAGGGCGGCCCCATGGACGGCCGGGTGCTGCCCGTGCTGCTGGGCATCACCGGGCACCCGCCCAAGACCTACCGCATCCCGGTGCCGGACGCGCGGGGCGGACCGCCCACCGTCCTCGTCTACCGGCGCGTGCCCCGCGGGCAAGGCGGGGCCGGGCTGACCCGGCGGTGGAAGTACGCCTACGACCCGGAGGGCGACGCCGGCGGCCGCCTGAAGTGGCCCTGGTCCCGGCCGGACCCGGCCCCCGGCACGAGGCGCGGCGGCGGGCCGGACGCCACGCCGGACGGCAAGCCGGACGACGCCGACGGGTGACACCGTTGCGCCGAACCGCGCACACCCGGCGCGCGGACCGCGCCCACCCGCCCCATGCTCACGGTGCGAAGCGGCTGTAAGCAGGCGGCCGGAAGGCCGCGCCCCGCACCGGAGGTGATGACGTGTCAGGAAGGCTTGCCCGTCTGGTCTGCACGGCGGCGCTGGCGGCCGGGACCGCCCTCGCGCCCGCACCCGCCGCGGCCGCCCCGGGTCCCGCCGGCCCCCAGGAGAAGCCGCTGGCCGAGCTGCTGACGGACCTTCAGCGCCTGTACCGGGAGGCGGAGCGGGCGACCGAGGCGTACAACGCCACCGAGGAGAGGCTGAGGAAGCAGCGCGCCGAGTCCGCACGGCTGGACCGCGCCCTCGCCCGCGTCCGGCTCGCCCTGCACGACAGCCGGGGTGCCGCGGGCCGGCTGGCCCGGCAGCAGTACCAGAGCCACAGCGACATCTCCCCGTACGTACGGCTGCTGCTCGCCCGCGATCCGCAGCACGCGCTGGACCAGGGGCACGTGATCGGGCAGGTGGCGCGGGAGCGGGCGAGGACGGTGGGGCGGCTGGCCGCCGGCGAGCGCCGGGCCGGCGAACTGGCCCGCGCGGCGCGCAAGGCCCTCGACGCCCGGCTCGCCCTGGCCGAGCGGCACCGCGAGGCACGGGACGACGTCCGCGAGCGGCTGCACGACGTGGAGGAGCTGCTCGCCGGTCTCTCCCCCGCCCGGCTGGCCCGGCTCGCCGCACTGGAGGCCGGCGGCGTCGCGAAGGCGCAGCAGGCGTTCATGGCCTCCGGCGCGCTCGGCGGCGGTGCCCCGCGCAGGCCGTCCCGGCAGGGCGACCTGGCGGTGCGCTACGCGGTGGCGCAGCTCGGGAAGCCGTACGAGTGGGGCGCGGAGGGGCCGGAGTCGTACGACTGCTCCGGGCTGACCTCGGGGGCGTGGGCGCACGCCGGGACGCCGATCCCCCGGACCAGCCAGGAGCAGTGGAAGCGGTTGACGCGGATCCCGCTGGGCGAACTCCGCCCCGGTGACCTGGTGATCTACTTCCCCGAGGCCACCCACGTGGCGATGTACCTCGGGGACGGCACGGTGGTGCAGGCGCCCCGGCCCGGCGCGCGGGTGAAGGTGTCGCCGATCGCGGCCAACCCGGTGCTGGGCGCCGTGCGCCCCGACCCGGGCGCCCCGCCCGTGCGGCGGTACGCGCCGCCGGAGCTGCCCGCGGGGGCGGCGCTGGGGTCCGACGAGGGCTACGCGTCGGCCGCGGCCCCGGACGGCTCGGCCGGCCGGGCCGCGGCCGGGGGGTGACGCGGCCCGGAGCCTCGGCCTGTACGGCCTGACGACGTGGATCTCCCGGGGCCGGACCGAGCGGCGGGGCAAGCCGGTGGGCGACCGCACCGCACCGGGACGCGGGCCCGTCACGCGCCGGGTGCGCGCGGCGCCGAGGGCGGGGACGCCCCGTGCCCGCTGCGGGCCGGTGCGTCCCTTCCCGTCCCGTGGGTGCCGTGCCCGGTGCGGCCGCGGCCCCGCGCGGGCGGCCGGGCACCGGCGCGGCAGGTCCCGGCCGGCACCCCGCGGCCGGGCGGGTTACGCGCCCGCCGCCCCGGAGACCTCCATCAGGTACGCCTCGGTCTTCTGCGGGTCGTAGAAGAAGTTCTCGAAGTCGGCCGGGTTGTTGAAGCCGTTGGCGAAGCGGTCGGCGACGGGCTGGATCTCGCCGGCGGCGCCGATGAGGTTCAGGACGTGCTCGGGCGGCGGGGCGAGCATGGTGTTGGTCCACTTGGTGACGTGCTGGGCGGTGTCCCAGTAGCGGTCGAAGGTGGCCCGCATCCAGGCCTCGTCGAAGGGCTTGTCGCCGTGTTCGAGGATCGAGGCGAGGTAGGCGGCGGCGCACTTGGACGCCGAGTTGGAGCCCTGGCCGGTGATCGGGTCGTTGGCCACGACCACGTCGGCGACGCCGAGGACCAGGCCGCCGCCGGGCAGCCGGCCGATCGGGTTGCGGACGGTGGGGGCGTAGCGGCCGGACAGGGTGCCGCCCGCGTCGGTCAGCTCGACCTTGGTGGCCCGCGCGTACTCCCAGGGGACGTACCGCTCCATGAGTTCCAGGGTCAGGGAGAGGTGCTCCGCGGGGTCCTTGACGCCGTTGAAGACGTCCAGCGGGCCGCCGGGTATGCCCTCCCAGAACAGGATGTCGGCGCGGCCGGAGGTGGTCAGGCACGGCATCACGAACAGCTCGCCGACCCCGGGGACGAGGTTGCAGCGCACCGCCTCCGTGTCCGGGTGCTCGGGGCGCGGGCCGAGGCCGTGCACGTACGACACGGCCAGGGCGCGCTGCGGCTCGCTGTACGGGGAGCGCTCGGGGTCGCGGCCGAACATCTGCACCAGCTCGCCCTTGCCCGCCGAGACCAGCACCAGGTCGTAGGTGCGGGAGAAGTAGTCGAGGTCGCCGACGGCCGCGCCGTGGATGACGAGCTGCCCGCCGCGCTGCGCGAAGGTCTCCATCCAGCCGGCCATCTTCACCCGCTGGTCGATCGACTGGGCGTGGCCGTCGAGCCTGCCCAGCCAGTCGATGGCACGGGCCGCGGGGCCCTCGGCCCAGGAGCCGGGGGCGGCGACCGAGACGCCGAGTCCTTCGATCTTCGGGGCCTGGGACTCCCAGAAGTTCAGCTGGAGATCGCGCTCGTGCTGGAGTGCCGTGTGGAACATGCACTGCGTCGACATGACCCGGCCGGTGCGGATCTCGTCCGCCGTCCGGTTGGACATCAGGGTGACCTCGTACCCGTTCGACTGGAGGCCGAGGGCGAGCTGGAGACCGGACTGGCCGGCTCCGACGACGAGTATCTTCCGCATGCGGGGTGGCTCCTAGAGGGACTACGACTTGGCCTACTCGGGGGTTTCCTCGAGCGCGTGGGCCACGAGGGCCAGGAGGGTCTCGATGACCGAGATCCGGCGCCGCGCATCCATGATCATGACAGGTATGTGCGCCGGGATGGTGAGGGCCTCCCGCACGTCCTCCGGTTCGAACAGCTCGCTTCCGTCGAAGTGGTTGACCGCGACGACGTACGGCAGTCCGCAGCTCTCGAAGTAGTCCAGTGCCGGGAAGCAGTCCTTCAGGCGGCGGGTGTCGGCCATGACCACGGCGCCGATCGCGCCGCGCACCAGGTCGTCCCACATGAACCAGAACCGCTGCTGGCCCGGCGTGCCGAACAGGTAGAGCACCAGGTCGTCGTCGAGCGTGATGCGGCCGAAGTCCATGGCCACCGTGGTGGTCGTCTTGTCCGGCGTGGCGGTGAGGTCGTCGTGCTCCTCGCTCGCCTCGGTCATCAGCGCCTCGGTCTGCAGGGGCGTGATCTCCGAGACGGAGCCGACCAGCGTGGTCTTGCCGACGCCGAACCCGCCCGCCACCACTATCTTCGTCGCGATCGGGGCGCGGGTGGTGTCCGTCTGCCAGGACCGGAGGGTCTCGTCGGGCTCGACGAACGAGGAGGAACCAGCGACGCCGTGAGCGGCGTCAGAGACGACGGAGTCCACTCAGCACCCTTTCCAGCAGAGCCCGGTCCGGGCGGCCCGTGCCGTGGCCGGTTCCCGTTCCGTACACACGGATCTTTCCCTGGTCCGCGAGGTCGCTCAGGAGCACGCGGACCACACCGAGCGGCATCTTCAGCAGCGCGGCGATCTCGGCCACCGTACGCATACGGCGGCACAGTTCGACGATGGCCCGCATCTCCGGCATGACCGAGCGCAGCGAGCCGTTCGTCAGTTCCTTGCGCTCCTGCGGGGCCTCCAGGGCGGCCACGAACGTCTCGACGAGCAGGACGTGGCCGAAGCGGGTGCGCCCGCCGGTGAGCGAGTAGGGGCGGACCCGGGCGGGCTTGCGGTCGCCGCCGCGGACCGGGAGCTGGTGTTTCTTCGAGATGCTGCTCATCGGGTGCTCCCTGTCGACTCGGCCTCGAGGGACTTCCGTAGCTCGCTGCGGAGTTCGGGGGTCAGGACGTGTCCGGCACGGCCGACGAAGAGCGCCATGTGGTACGCCACCACGCTCATGTCGCAGTCCGCGGAGCCGTGCACGCCGAGCAGCGAGCCGTCGCTGATCGACATCACGAACAGGCTGCCCTCGTCCATGGCGACCATCGTGTGCTTGACCCCGCCGAAGTCCATCAGCTTGGCGGCGCCGACGGTGAGGCTGCCGATGCCGGAGACGATGGTGGCGAGGTCGGCGGCGGAGCCGCGCGGGCCGGTGCGCGTCACCGCACGGGTCTGCCGGGCCTCCTCGACGCGGTCGGCGTCGGAGGACAGCAGCAGCAGTCCGTCGGAGGAGACCACCGCGACGGAGAGGATGCCGGGCACCTCCTCGACGAGGTTGGTCAGCAGCCAGTGCAGATTGCGGGCCTCACTGCTCAGTCCGAAGGTACTGGGCGCGGTCAACTGCTTGCCTCCTCGACTGTGCCCCCCGTGGCTTGGTCGGATTCTGCGGTTCCTGCGTACGGCGACTTGTGTCCGCCGGTCTTCTCGGCGATCTCCGCCTCCACGTCGCGGTAGCCCGCCTGGGCCCCCTGGCGGAAGCCGCCCAGGCGGCGGCGGAGGGCGTCGGCGTCGACGGAGCCGGAGCGCTGGCGGGGGGCCTGTGCGGGTGCGGTGATCTTGGGGGTGCGCTTGGGGAGGCCCTTGTCGGTGACGAGTTCCCCCTCGTCGGGGCCGTCCGGGGTGCGCGTGTGCTCCGTCTCGGTCTCGGTCCGGGCGCCGGCGTCGGCGTCGGTCCGGGCGGCGGCTTCGGCCCCGGCGTCGGCCGCGGCCTCGGTCCGGGCGACGGCGTCGGCTGCGGCTTCGGCTTCGGTGGAGCCGTTCCCGCCCGCGCCGCCGGCAGGGGTCTCGTCGCCGGGTGCGGAGGGCTCCTGCGGGGCCGGCTCGCCGGCGGCGGCCGGCCGCGGGTCGTCCTGCTGCTGGGCCGGGATCAGCAGCTCCATGGTGGTCTCGGCCGGGGTGTCCGGCGCGGACCGCTCCGCGGCGTTCTCCCGGACCGCCTTCTCCGCCAGGGCCACCAGCGGGTCCGTGTCCTTCGGGCGGCCGTGCAGGACGTTGGAATTGGCCTCCGCGTCCGCGCCCGGCAGCGAGAAGGTCTGGGTGGTGCCGGAGACCGGGCCGGCGGCCGGCACCGCCGCCGTCGGGGCGGCGGCCAGCAGCGTCCTGGGCAGGACCACGACGGCGGCCACGCCGCCCTGCTTCTGCTCGCGCAGCTGGACGCGCACGCCGTGCCGGTGGGCCAGGCGGGCCACCACGTACAGGCCGAGGCCCAGGCCGTCCTCGCCCTCCTGGTCGTAGGGGGACTCGGGGTCGAAGTCGGCGAGCCGGGCGTTGAGGCGCTCCATGCGGTCGCCGGCCATCCCGATGCCCTCGTCCTGGACGGAGAGCATCACCTCGCCGTTCTCCAGCAGCCAGCCGGAGACCTCGACGGGCAGGTCGGGCGGGGAGAACGAGGTGGCGTTCTCCAGGAGTTCGGCCAGCAGGTGGCTGAGGTCGTCCGCGGCGAACCCGGCGATGTGCGCGTGCGGCGGCAGCGCGGCGATGCGCACCCGCTCGTAGCGCTCGATCTCGCTGACCGCGGCCCGGACGACGTCGACGAGCGGCACGGGGTGGGCGGTGTGCTGGACGTGCTCGGTGCCGGCGAGGACCAGCAGGTTCTCGCTGTGCCGGCGCATGACCGTGGCGAAGTGGTCCAGCTTGAAGAGGGTGGCGAGGCGGTCGGGGTCCTGCTCGCGCTCCTCCAGGCCCTCGATGACGGACAGCTGCCGCTCCACCAGGCCGAGGGTGCGCAGCGCCAGGTTGACGAAGGTGCCGCCGATGGCGGTGCGCAGCCGCTCCATTTGGGTGGCGGCCTCGGTCAGTTCGGCGCGCAGTTCCTCGCGGGCGTCGGCCATCTTCTGGCGCTGGCCGACCAGGTGCTTGCGGTCGGACTCCAGGGTGGTGACCCGCTCGGCGAGGGCGACGGCGTGCGCGTGCAGGGCGTTGACCGAGCGGACGACCTGGGCGAACTCGTCGTTGCGGCCGGTGAAGGTGACGGGTTCCTCGGCGGCCGGGTTCTCCGCCCCGGCGAGCCGGGCCGAGCCGCGGCGCAGCACGGAGAGCGGGCGGGTGAGACTGCGGGCCATGCCCGTGGCGACGCCGACGGCGAGCAGCATCAGGGCGCCGAGGACCGCGACGCGGATCTCCAGCGCGGTGACGTCCTCGTCGCGCAGCGCCTCCAGGTCCTTGGTGCGCTTGTCGTAGAGGGCGGACTCCACGCCGCGCATCAGGTCGACGCGGGCGGAGAGGGCGGCCTCCAGCTTCCCGGCGTCGGTGCCGAGTTCGGCGTCGGCGAGGGCCGGCTGGTCGGTCAGGCGGGCGAGGTACTTCTCGGCGGCGTCGGCCTCGGGGCCGGTGACCGTGGAGTCGTAGCTGGTCCGGGCCGTCCGGGGCGCGGTGTCGCGGAAGTCGGCGAGGGCCGCGTCGGAGCGCAGCCGGGCCTGCTGGGCGGCGGCGGTCAGGGCGTCGCGCGTCTCGGTGTCGGCGTCCGAGGAGGTGGCGGCCGTGGTGGGCAGGCCGGTGACCGGGTCGATGACGGTCTGGGTGCCGCGCGGCACGCTGAGGGCCGCGAGGAGCAGGCCGCGGGCGGCGGCGGCCTGCTGGACGGCGGTGTCCAGCTCGGCGAGGGGGTGGGCGCCGGAGGCCGCGCGGGGCGGGGTCCGTTCGGCGAGCCGCTCGGCGAGCCGGTGCAGGTCGGTGATGGCGGCGGAGTACGCCTGGTGCGCTTCGAGCGGGCTGCTCTTGCCGGTGAGCGCGGCGCGCCGCACGGCGGCGATGCCGTCGAGGTCGGAGCGCAGCGAGGCGGGCGTGTCGGTGTCGGCGCGCAGCTCCTCGACCTGCCGGTCGACGCGGGCGCTGCGCTGCTCGGAGGGCGCCTTGGCCTTGGCGCGGCCGGCCGCGAGGTAGGAGGTGACCTCGTCCCGCTCGTCGGCGAGGGAGTGGGCCAGGGTGAGGGCGTCCTGGGTCTGCTCGGCCAGCGTCACCAGCTGCTGCGTGTCGTGCAGTTGCCGGGAGGCGTCGAGGACCGAGGGGGTCCCGGCGCCGGCGATGGCCGCGGCCACCACGGCGACCGCGACGATGAGCCGGTTGCGTACGTGGGTCGGGCGGCCCTTGCCGGTGGTGGGCGTCTGTTCGGCACCTCCCGCGGGGGCCGTCTGCTTGCCTGTGCGACGAGGCCGCGTCTTCTGCACCGGTGCTCGCATTCCTGACTCGTGTACCCATGGGCCCGGGTGACGCTCCGTCAACTGGCGCGTACTCCGGGTACTGTTCCCGACCCTCCCAGTGCCGGTGGGCAGTGGCCGCGCATCACCTGACCCGCCACCTGAAGGAGTGAACATCGGAGGGGAGTTGACGGGCAAGTTCCCCTGGCGCGTGCAGCGGTCTTGCCCGGCACGCCGGTTGGACTCCGACGGCGGCCCGGTGGCAGTATTCGCCACCACGCGCGCCCGGACCCCAGCATTCCCTCCCAAAACAGGCGTCTGACCTGCGGGACTGCGCCGGTTCGGGAACCGATGCCGGTCTTTCGCGCACCATGTGAAGGGCTCGTGCAGACTGGCCGGATGCGCACGGAACTTGTTTCGGAGCCCGGTGGTCCGGACCGCCCCAACGAGGACTTCGCGAGCGTCGGAGTACCCGCTTCGGGACAGGGCGGTTCGCTCGTGGTGCTGGACGGCGTGACGCCGCCGCGAGGACCGACCGGGTGTCTGCATTCCGTCCCCTGGTTCACCGCCCGGCTCGGCGGGGCGCTGACCGAACTGACCGTTTCACTCCCGGATGTTCCGCTGGACGAGGCCCTGTCCCGCGCCCTCGCCCGTACCGCCTCGGCCCATGCGGCGACCTGTGACCTTTCTCACCCTCGGACGCCGCAGGCAACGGTGGTGCTGGCGCGCTGGTCACCGGCCGCGGTGGAGTACCTGGTCCTGTCGGACTCGGCCCTGCTGATCGAGTCCCCCGACGGCGCGGTCACGCCCGTCCTGGACGACCGCCTGGCGCGCCTGCCCCGCGCCGCCCTGGCCACGGACGCGCTGGTGGACACCACGGTCCGCAACAAGGAGGGCGGCTTCTTCACCGCCGCCGCGGATCCGGCGGTCGCCCGCCGGGCGGTGACGGGGACCCTGCCGCGCGCGCGGGTCCGCGCCCTGGCCGCGCTGACGGACGGGGCCGCGCGCTGGGTGGAGACGTTCCGCGAGGGCGACTGGACCGACTGCTGCACGCTCCTGCGCAAGGAGGGCCCGGAGGCCCTGGTGGAGCGGGTCCGGGCGCTGGAACGGGCGGACGGGGACCGGGCGTACCTGGGACGGGGCAAGCGGCACGACGACGCGACGGCGGTGTACGTGCGGCTGTGAGGCAGGGCGGGGCGCCGAGCCGGAGGAGCGGACGGCCGCTACTTCTCCATGCCCCGGTTGAGCTGGTGCAGCAGCCGGGCCAGCTCGGTGACCTCGCGGGAGTCCCAGTCGGCGAGGCGGCGGGCGTAGCGGGCGCGGCGGGCCTCGCGGACCCGGCGCACGCGCTCGTGGCCCTCCGGGGTGAGGGCGACCAGCCAGGCGCGCCCGTCGGCGGGGTCGGGCTCGCGGACCACGAGGCCGAGTTCGTGCAGGGCGCGCAGCTGGCGGGACATCGTGGCCTTGCCGACGCCGATGTAGGCGGCGAGCTCGGTGGCCCGCTGCGGGCCGTGCTCGTCCAGCCGCACGAGGAGGCCGTACGCGGAGGACTCCAGGTCGGGGTGGACCTCGCGGGCCATCTCGCCCTGGTTGGCGCGGGCGCGCCGGAGCAGGACGGTCAGCTCGCGCTCCAGTGCGAGGAAGGCGGGCTCGTCCACAGCGCTCCCGGACCCGCCGGGCCCGTCCTCGCGGTTCGCGCCGTTTCCCTCTTCGTGCACGTCAGCCCCTGCCTCGGTCTTCCGGGGCGGGGAAGCCTCCCGCCCGTCGCCGCCGTCGCCGCAGCTCCGCCAGTATTTCGCAGGCGTGCACCGGCGGCAGCCGGACGACCAGGACCTTAGTGGCATGCTCACGACCGGCTGCCCTCCGGGTCCGGGCGCGGCGGAGGCCCGGGCCCCCGCGCGGGAGCCCGGGCCTCCTGGTCCGGCGGCGTCCGTCACGCCGCCACCGGGACCTCCTCGGCCGCCGCACCGCTGGTGGCCGGCGCGAGGGCCAGCTCCAGGACCTGGCGGACGTCGGTGACGGCGTGGACGTCGAGCTTGTCCAGCACCTCGGCCGGGACGTCGTCCAGGTCGGGCTCGTTGCGCTTGGGGATGATCACGGTGGTGACCCCCGCCCGGTGCGCGGCGAGCAGCTTCTGCTTGACCCCGCCGATCGGCAGCACCCGCCCGGTCAGCGAGACCTCGCCGGTCATCGCCACGTCCGTGCGGACCAGGCGGCCGGAGAGCAGCGAGGCCAGCGCGGTCGTCATGGTGATGCCGGCGCTCGGGCCGTCCTTGGGGACCGCGCCCGCCGGGAAGTGGATGTGCACGCCCCGGTCCTTCAGGTCGCCGACCGGCAGTTCGAGCTCGGCGCCGTGCGAGCGCAGGAAGCTCAGCGCGATCTGCGCGGACTCCTTCATCACGTCGCCCAGCTGGCCGGTCAGGGTCAGGCCCGCCGCGCCCGTCTCCGGGTCGGCCAGCGACGCCTCGACGTACAGCACGTCACCGCCCGCGCCCGTGACCGCGAGGCCGGTGGCGACGCCCGGCACCGACGTCCGCCGCTCGGCCGGGTCCTGCGCGGACTCGGGCACGTGGCGCGGCCGGCCGATCAGGTCGCGCAGGTCGTCCGCCGTGACGGTGAACGGCAGCTCCCGCTCGCCCAGTTCGTGCCGGGCCGCGACCTTGCGCAGCAGCCGCGCTATGGACCGCTCCAGGGTGCGCACGCCCGCCTCGCGCGTGTACTCCCCGGCGAGCCGGCGCAGCGCGCCCTCCTCGACGGTCACCTCGTCCTTGTCCAGGCCGGCCCGCTCCAGTTGGCGCGGCAGCAGGTGGTCCCGGGCGATGACGATCTTCTCGTCCTCGGTGTAGCCGTCGAGGCGGACGATCTCCATGCGGTCGGCCAGGGCCTCCGGGATCGCCTCCAGGACGTTGGCGGTGGCGAGGAAGACCACGTCCGACAGGTCGAGCTCGACCTCCAGGTAGTGGTCGCGGAAGGTGTGGTTCTGCGCGGGGTCCAGGACCTCCAGCAGGGCCGCGGCCGGGTCGCCGCGGAAGTCCGAGCCCACCTTGTCGATCTCGTCGAGCAGCACGACCGGGTTCATCGACCCGGCCTCCTTGATCGCCCGGACGATCCGGCCGGGCAGCGCGCCGACGTAGGTGCGGCGGTGGCCGCGGATCTCGGCCTCGTCGCGGACGCCGCCGAGGGCGACGCGGACGAACGTGCGGCCCATGGCGTGGGCGACGGACTCGCCGAGCGAGGTCTTGCCGACGCCGGGCGGGCCGACCAGCGCGAGCACCGCGCCGCCGCGCCGCCCGCCCACGACACCGAGGCCCCGCTCGGCGCGCCGCTTGCGCACCGCGAGGTACTCGGTGATGCGCTCCTTCACGTCGTCCAGGCCCGCGTGCTCGGCGTCGAGGACGGCCCTGGCGCCCTGGATGTCGTACGCGTCCTCGGTCCGCTCGTTCCACGGCATCTCCAGGACCGTGTCGAGCCAGGTGCGGATCCAGGAGCCCTCGGGCGACTGGTCGGAGGCGCGCTCCAGCTTGTCGACCTCCTTGAGCGCGGCCTCGCGGACCTTCTCGGGCAGGTCGGCGGCCTCCACGCGGGCGCGGTAGTCGTCGGACTCCTCGCCCTCCTTCTCGCCGTTGAGCTCGCGCAGCTCCTTGCGGACGGCCTCCAGCTGACGGCGCAGCAGGAACTCGCGCTGCTGCTTGTCGACGCCCTCCTGGACGTCCTTGGCGATGGACTCGGCGACGTCCTGCTCGGCGAGGTGGTCGCGCAGTTGCTGGGTGGCGAGCTTCAGGCGGGCGACCGGGTCGGCGGTCTCCAGGAGCTGCACCTTCTGGTCGGTCGTCAGGAAGGGCGAGTAGCCGGAGTTGTCGGCGAGCGCGGAGACGTCGTCGATGGCCTGGACGCGGTCCACGACCTGCCAGGCGCCGCGCTTGCGCAGCCAGGCGGTGGCGAGCGCCTTGTACTCCTTGACCAGTTCGGCCACGTGTCCCGGCAGCGGGTCCGGCACGCTCTCGCCGACCTGGGTGGCCTCCACCCACAGCGCCGCTCCGGGCCCGGTGGTCCCGGCGCCGATCCGGACCCGGCTCCGGCCGCGGACGAGCGCGCCCGGGTCGCCGTCGGCCAGCCTGCCGACCTGCTCGACCGTGCCGAGCACACCGGTGCCGGCGTACGTGCCGTCGATGCGCGGCACCAGCAGGACCCGGGGCTTGCCGGCCTGTGACGTGGCGGCGGCCTGGGCGGCCTCCACCGCCGCGCGCACCTCGGAGTCGCTCAGGTCGAGCGGGACCACCATCCCGGGCAGGACGACCTCGTCGTCGAGCGGCAGCACGGGCAGGGTGAGCGGTGTGTGGGCCGAGGACTCAGTAGCCATGATCTCCCCTTCGGCAGTCAAGTTGAGTTATGCCGACTCAATGCTCGTGAGCCTTCGGATGTTCCCTCACCCCTGTTCGCCGTGAGCGATCACGGGTGCCGAGCCGGGCGAGCGGTGACATACCGTCCTTCCGGTAAGAGCTGACATTGCTAAGCGAGCATTACGGGGGTGCCGGTGGACGGGATCGTGCGGTCCTGGGTGGACGGGTGGGTCGTCTCGCGCGGGGCGGCGCCGCCCGTCGTCGAGCCGTGGGGCTGGACCGTCGACGTCGGCCTCGGCGGCCACGTCACGCGGCACGTGTTCGGCGCGGTCGGCGAGCGGGCCGACGAGGCGGCCGTGCGCGAGGTCGCGGGCGCGGTGACCGGCGCCGGGGTGTGGCTGAAGGTGTTCCGGGAGCCCGCGGCCGTCGCCGGGTGGCTCGGCCCGGGATGGCGGGTCGACCCCGAGCCCGGCCACCTGATGACCGTCGCCCTGGCGCCCGCGGCACAGGAGCCGGAGCTCCCCGGCGGCTACCGGCTGCGCACCTGGTCGCGCGGCGGTGTCGTCCGCGCGATGGTGGCCGCGCCCGACGGCTCCTGGGCCGCCCGCGGCCAGATCGCGCCGACCGGTGCCACCGCCGTCGCCGACCAGGTCGAGACCTCCCCGGCGCACCGCCGCCGCGGGCTCGGCAGCGCCGTGATGCGCACGTTGCAGCGGGCGGCGGCCCGGCAGGGCGCGGAGACGGGCGTGCTGGCGGGCACCGAGGCGGGCCGGGCGCTGTACGAGTCGCTGGGCTGGACGGCGGTGGCGCCGCTGACCAGCGCGCGGTTCACGGGGGCGGACGGGGGCCGCTGACCCTCACCCGCCCCGCGGCGCCCCCGGCCCGTCCGCCGCGATCGACCGCAGCAGGCGGCCGGTGTACGCCCGGTAGCGGCCGACCAGGTCGAAGCCCTTCGGGTCGAGCACCCACTGGAGCTGGAAGCCGTCCATCACCGCCGCCAGTTCCTGGGCGACCTCCAGCACGTCGGTGTCCGGCCTCAGCTCCCCGCTCTCGACGGCCCGCCGCAGGGTGGCGGAGCAGTGCCCGACCACCTGGGCGTACCGGTGGCGGAAGTACGCGTGCGCGGGGTGCCCGGCGTCGCCCGCCTCGGCGGCCAGGACGTTGAACATCCGGGTGCGGCCCAGCCGCCGGCTGTTGTACTCGGCCAGTTCGACGAGCGTGGCGAACAGCTCGGCGGCCGAGTCGAACTCCCGGGAGAAGAAGCGCTCCCGGTCGAACTCGTCGGTGCGGGCCAGCACCGAGACGAGCAGGTCCTCCTTGCTGCGGAAGTGGTGCAGCAGACCGCCCTGCGTGATGCCGACGTCCTTGGCGATGCGGGCCAGGGAGGAGGCGTGGAAGCCCCACTGGGCGAAGTGCTCGACGGCGGCGTCGAGGATGCGCAGGCGGCGCTCCTCGCCCACGGCGTAGGTGCCCCGGCCGGACCCCGTGCCGGCGCTCCGGCCCGGACCCCTGCCCGCTGCGCGGCTCTCCGTGCGCTCCATGCCGGTCACCCTAGCCGACGGCCGGACGCGGCTTACACGAGTAAACAGGGCCGGATTTCAAGCCGTGTGCAGCGTGATTCAAGCCACGCCGCCAAAACCTACTACTCACTCGGTTTTGCTGTTTCCCTGAGCGGGCCGCGCGGCAAGGAAGCCGCCCCCGTCCCCAGGGAGAGCCGCCATGGCCCTGAGCCACGACGCCCCGCTCGGCGAGACGACCGCTCCGTCTCCCGGGCCCGCCACCCCGCCCCACGCCCCCGCCAAGCTGGTCTTCTGCCTCGCCTTCGCCCAGTTCGGCGCCTACCTCGCCGTCCTCACCCCCGTGATGGTGACCCTCGCCCTGCGGGTGAGCCGGCTCGTCCCGGAGGCCGAGCGGGGAGCCGCCCTCGGCCAGGTGCTGTCCGTCGGCGCGCTGCTGGCGATGCTCGGCAACCCGGTCTTCGGAGCCCTCTCCGACCGCACCACCAGCCGCTTCGGCCGCCGCCGCCCCTGGCTGATCGGCGGCATGACCGCCGGACTGGCCGGCCTGGCCGTGGTCGCCGTCGGCGGCAGCGTGCCGGTCCTCGTGCTCGGCTGGGCCGTCGCCCAGCTCGGCGTCAACGCCGCCCTGGCCGCGCTGACCGCCTGCATCCCCGACCTGATCCCGCCGCGGCAGCAGGCCCGGGTCTCCGGGATCGTCGGCCTCACCATCTCGCTGTCGATGATCGCGGGCTCGGCGCTCGCCCAGGCGTTCGCCGACTCGATGGCGCTCGCCTTCCTGGTGCCCGGCGTCGTCGGCTTCGCCGCCGTCGCCCTGCTCGCCGCCGTGCTGAAGGACCGCCCGGCCCGGGCCGGCGCGTTCGAGCCGTACGGCGTCAGGGAGTTCGCCCGCAGCTTCTGGGTGGACCCGCGCCGGCACCCGGACTTCGCGTGGAACTTCGCCGGCCGCTTCCTGGTCTTCACCGGCATCTCCTGCGTGACCAGCTACCAGGTCTACTTCCTGATGGACCGGCTCGGCTACACCGGCTCCGCGGTCACCGACAAGGTCCTCGTCGGCACCCTGGTGATGGTCGCCGCCACCGTCGCCGGCTCGCTCCTCGGCGGCCAGCTCTCCGACCGCTCCGGCCGCCGCAAGCCGTACGTGCTGGCGGCCTCGCTCGTGCTCGCCGTCAGCCTGGCGATGATCGCCGGCGCCCAGTCCTTCGGGACGTACCTCGCCGCCGTGGCCGTCTTCGGCTTCGGCGAGGGCCTCTACCTCTCCGTGGACGTGGCGCTGGCCGCCGCCGTGCTCCCCGACCCGGAGGAGTCCGCCAAGGACATGGGCGTGCTGAACATCGGCAACGCCCTCCCCCAGTCCCTCGTCCCCATCGCCGCCCCGGCCCTGCTCGCCCTCGGCGGCGGCGGCAACTACGGCGCGCTGTTCCTGTTCGGGGCGATCGCCGCCGTCCTCGGCGCGGTCGCCGTGCAGTTCGTCCGTTCGGTCAAGTAACCCCCCACCGGCCCCCCTCGAAGGAAGTCCCGGATGCCCACCCCCGCGTACCGCGATCCGCACCGCCCCGTCGACGAGCGCGTCGAGGACCTGCTCGCCCGCATGACCGTGGAGGAGAAGGCGGGCCAGCTCTTCCACGGCATGCTGACCATGGGCCCCGGCGGCTCCCTCGCCGACGGCACCGGCGACGCGATCGGCGAGCGGCAGCTGACCCACTTCAACCTGCTCGGCCAGGGCGGCGCCCGCGAACTGGCCGTCTGGGCGAACCGGGTGCAGGAGCGCGCCGCCGGCACCCGGCTGGGCATCCCGGTCACCCTGTCCACCGACCCGCGGCACGCCTTCACGGACAACCCGGGCGCCTCCTTCCACGCCGGTGCCTTCTCGGCCTGGCCGGAGCCGCTCGGGCTGGCCGCGATCGGGGACGCGGAGCTGGTGGAGCGGTTCGCCGACACCGTGCGCCGCGAGTACCTGGCGGTCGGCTTCCGCCTCGCCCTGCACCCGCAGGCCGACCTCGCCACCGAGCCGCGCTGGTCCCGCCAGTCCGGCACCTTCGGCTCGTCGGCCGAGGCCGGCGCCGAGCTAGTCCGGGCGTACGTGCGCGGCCTGCAGGGGCCCCGGCTCGGCCCGCGCTCCGTCTCCGCGATGGTCAAGCACTTCCCCGGCGGCGGCCCGCAGAAGGACGGCGAGGACCCGCACTTCCCGCACGGCAAGGAGCAGGTCTACCCGGGCGGCATGCGGGAGTACCACCTCACGCCGTTCCGGGCGGCCGTCGCGGCCGGGTGCGCGCAGATCATGCCGTACTACGGCCAGCCGGTGGGCACCGACTGGGAGGAGGTCGGCTTCGGCTTCAACCGGGGCGTGCTGACGGACCTGCTGCGCGGGCGCCTCGGCTTCACCGGCGTCGTCTGCACCGACTGGGGGCTGCTCACCGACGCGCCGATCATGGGGGAGCAGCACGTGGCGCGGGCCTGGGGCGTGGAGCACCTGACCGTCGCCGAGCGCGCCGCGAAGGCGCTGGACGCGGGCGTCGACCAGTTCGGCGGCGAGCAGTGCCCCGAGGTGATCGTGGAACTGGTCCGCTCCGGCCGGATCACCGAGGAGCGGATCGACGCGTCCGTACGGCGGCTGCTGCGCGAGAAGTTCGTGCTGGGGCTCTTCGAGCACCGGTACGTCGACCCGGACGCGGCCGAGGAGACGGTCGGCGCCGGCGAGTTCACCGCGCTCGGCGCCGCCGCCCAGCGCCGCTCGCTGACCGTCCTGACCAACCGTTCCCTGCTGCCGCTCGGCGGGCGCCCGCGGCTGTACGTGGAGAACGTGGACGGCCGCACGGCCGCGGAGTACGGCGAGGTGGTGGCCGACCCGGCGGAGGCGGACGTCGCCGTGCTGCGGCTGCGCACGCCGTACGAGCGGCGGCCCGGCGCCTTCGAGTCCTTCTTCCACTCCGGCTCGCTGGCCTTCCCGCAGGACGAACTGGGGGAGATCCTGCGGCTGCTGGACACCGTGCCGACGCTGGTGTGCGTCAACCTGGAACGGCCCGCCGTGCTGCCCGAGATCGCCGAGCGGGCGGCCGCGCTGGTGGCGGACTACGGGGCGAGCGACGCGGCCCTGCTGGACGTGGCGTTCGGCCGGGCGCGCGCCGAGGGGCGGCTGCCGTTCGAGCTGCCCCGGTCGATGGCGGCGGTGGCGGTGTCCCGCCCGGACGTGCCGGACGACACCGGGGACCCCGTCTTCCCGTACGGGCACGGGCTGGAGGTCTGACCGGCGCCGCGGGCGGTAAATGCCGTGAGGGCCCCCGGCCGATCTGCCAGGATGAGCGGATGCCCACCTCGTACGACTCTCCCGAAGTCCTGGACCGTCGCGAGGGCCCGCACGGCGAGCTCGTGCTGCGGCGGCACGGCGACCTCCTCCAGATCATCTCCAACGGCTGCTTCCTGATGGACACCTCCGACGGCCGCTCGGAGCGGCGGCTGGTCGACGCGGCCCTGGACGCCCTGGACGACCGCGCGGCGCCGGCCCTGCTCGTCGGCGGACTCGGCGTCGGCTTCTCGCTCGCACACGCCGCCGCGAACCCCCGCTGGGGACGGATCACCGTCGTCGAGCGCGAGCGGGCCGTCATCGACTGGCACCGCGACGGCCCGCTGTCCGCGCTCTCCGCGCGGGCCCTCGCCGACGAGCGCACCGACATCGTCGAAGCGGATCTGGTGGCGTACGTCAATGAGACATGCGCCACGTACGACGCGCTCTGCCTGGACATCGACAACGGGCCGGACTGGACCGTCACCGACGACAACGCGGGACTGTACTCGACGGCCGGACTCGCAGGCTGCGCACGGGTGTTGAGGCCCTCCGGGGTCCTGGCGGTGTGGTCGGCGCAGCCGTCTCCGGAATTCGAAGAAACCTTGCGGAATGCCGGGTTCCAACAGGTGCGTACCGAAGAGATCCCGGTTGCCCGGGGCGTTCCCGACGTCGTGCATCTCGGCGTCCGACCTGGATAGCAAAGGCAAGCGGACTCCCCGTACGCTGCTGCCCTGACGCCGATCATTCAAGCGTCAATCGCAACCACGCGCAGGCACAGCCAGTCAGAAGGAATCACCCCACTGGTTCCGGAAAGCACACCTCAGGGGCGGGCGATGGAGCAGACACACACCTCCCACAACGGCACGGCGACGGCCACCCCGGGCGCACAGCGCCGGGTCCTGGTGGTCGAGGACGACGCGACGATCGTGGACGCCATCGCGACCCGCCTGCGCGCCGAGGGATTCCTGGTGCAAACGGCCGGGGACGGTCCGGCCGCCGTGGACACGGCGGAGGCCTGGCAGCCCGATCTGCTGATCCTCGACATCATGCTGCCGGGCTTCGACGGCCTGGAGGTGTGCCGGCGCGTGCAGGCCCAGCGGCCGGTGCCGGTGCTGATGCTCACCGCGCGCGACGACGAGACGGACATGCTGGTCGGCCTCGGCGTGGGCGCCGACGACTACATGACCAAGCCGTTCTCCATGCGGGAGTTGGCGGCCCGCGTGCACGTGCTGCTGCGCCGGGTGGAGCGGGCGGCCCTGGCCGCCGCGACGCCGCGCAGCGGCATCCTGCGCCTGGGCGAACTGGAGATCGACCACGCGCAGCGCCGGGTGCGCGTCAAGAGCGAGGATGTCCACCTGACGCCCACCGAGTTCGACCTGCTGGTGTGCCTGGCCAACACCCCGCGCGCGGTGCTCTCGCGCGAGCAGCTGCTGGCCGAGGTGTGGGACTGGGCGGACGCCTCCGGCACCCGGACCGTCGACAGCCACATCAAGGCGCTGCGCCGCAAGATCGGCGCCGAGCGGATCCGCACCGTGCACGGTGTCGGCTACGCCCTGGAGACGCCGACGCCATGAGCCCCGGGCCGGCCGGACGGAGAGGCCCCGGGGAGCCGGAGCCCTGGGGCGGCGTACGCCCGTTCTCGATCAAGACCAAGCTGGGGGCGCTGGTCGTCACCTCGGTCCTGATCACCACCGGGCTGATGATGATCGCCGTGCGCACCGAGACGGAGCTGCGCTTCATCACGGTCTTCTCGATGATCGCCACCCTGCTCATCACGCAGTTCACGGCGCACTCCCTCACCGCGCCGCTGGACGAGATGAACGCCGTGGCCCGTTCGATCTCGCAGGGCGACTACACCCGCCGGGTCCGCGAGAACCGCCGTGACGAGCTGGGCGACCTGGCCCAGACGATCAACGTCATGGCGGACGAGCTGGAGGCCCAGGACCGCCAGCGCAAGGAGCTGGTGGCCAACGTCTCGCACGAGCTGCGCACGCCCATCGCGGGCCTGCGCGCGGTGCTGGAGAACATCGTCGACGGCGTCACCGAGGCCGACCAGGAGACGATGCGCACGGCCCTGAAGCAGACCGAGCGGCTCGGCCGGCTGGTGGAGACGCTGCTGGACCTGTCCCGCCTGGACAACGGCGTGGTGCCGCTGAAGAAGCGGCGGTTCGAGGTGTGGCCGTACCTGTCGGGCGTGCTGAAGGAGGCCAACATGGTGGCCTCCGTGCGGGCCGGCATCGCCACCGGCTCGGGCAGCCACACCCGTACGGACGTCCACCTCCACCTCGACGTCTCGCCGCCCGAACTGACCGCGCACGCCGACCCGGAGCGCATCCACCAGGTGGTCGCCAACCTCATCGACAACGCGGTCAAGCACAGCCCGCCGCACGGCCGGGTGACCGTGAAGGCGCGACGCGGGCCGCAGCCGGAGTCGCTGGAGCTGGAGGTCCTGGACGAGGGGCCCGGCATCCCCAAGTCCGAGTGGCACCGGGTGTTCGAGCGGTTCAACCGCGGCGCCACCCGGCAGCAGGGCCCGGGCAGCGACGGGGGCACGGGTCTCGGACTGGCGATCGCCCGCTGGGCGGTGGATCTGCACGGCGGCCGGATCGGTGTGGCCGAATCCGAGCGCGGTTGCCGGATCCTCGTCACCCTTCCGGGACTGTCTTCTTCACCAAGTTGACGTAAAGTCTGGAGCGGAACAGCAAGATCCACGGGCGTTCGCGCTGACGGACACGTGTGATCAGGCGAGGGCCCGCGCCGTCGGCGCGCCGGGCCCCGCTGTCTCCTTCCCACCTGAAGCGGAACCACGCTTGTTTCCCGCCATTTCCAGCAGCGAAACACGCTCCGAGATGTGACTTACGCGACGATGAACGGGCCCGGCCTGACCTTCCCGCTCCCGGAGGCGTAGCCTTTATTCCCGCTGTCCATCACCTTGTGAAGCGGAAGAGGGCGGTTGCCGCCGTGTCGCCACAGTCCCCCAGTAACTCGAGCATCTCGACCGACACCGACCAAGCGGGGAAGAACCCCGCGGCCGCGTTCGGTCCCAACGAGTGGCTCGTCGACGAGATCTATCAGCAGTACCTCCAGGACCCGAATTCGGTCGACCGCGCCTGGTGGGACTTCTTCGCCGACTACAAGCCGGGAGCGCCCGCCGCCTCGGCTCCGGCGGGTACCGCGGCCACGGGGGCCGCGGGGACCACCAGCACGGCTCAGCAGGCGGCGCCGGCCGCACCCGCCCGGCCCGCGCCCGCGCAGCCCGCGGCCGCCCCGGCCGCGGCCCCCGCCCCGGCGAAGCCCGCCGCGCAGGCCCCGGCGCCCGCGAAGGCCGCCGCTCCGGCTCCGGCCGCCGCCAAGCCGGCCGCCGCGCCGAAGCCCAAGGCGCAGCCCGCCACCGAGGCCCCCGCGGGTCCCGAGCAGATCACGCTGCGCGGCCCGGCCGCCGCCGTCGCGAAGAACATGGACGCCTCCCTGGAGCTGCCCACGGCCACGTCCGTGCGCGCGGTCCCGGTGAAGCTGCTGTTCGACAACCGCATCGTCATCAACAACCACCTGAAGCGGGCCCGCGGCGGGAAGATCTCCTTCACGCACATCATCGGCTACGCGATGGTCCAGGCCATCAAGGCGATGCCGTCGATGAACTGGTCGTTCGCGAAGGTGGACGGCAAGCCCACCCTGGTCAAGCCGGAGCACGTCAACCTCGGTCTCGCCATCGACCTGGTCAAGCCCAACGGCGACCGCCAGCTCGTCGTCGCGGCGATCAAGAAGGCCGAGACGCTGAACTTCTTCGAGTTCTGGCAGGCCTACGAGGACATCGTCCGCCGCGCCCGCGACGGCAAGCTGACGATGGACGACTTCACCGGCGTCACGGTCTCCCTGACCAACCCCGGCGGCCTCGGCACGGTCCACTCCGTGCCGCGCCTGATGCCCGGCCAGTCGGTGATCATGGGCGTCGGCTCCATGGACTACCCGGCGGAGTTCCAGGGCACCTCCCAGGACACCCTGAACAAGCTCGGCATCTCGAAGGTCATGACGCTCACGTCGACCTACGACCACCGGGTGATCCAGGGCGCCGCCTCCGGCGAGTTCCTGCGCACCGTCGCCAACCTGCTGCTCGGCGAGAACAACTTCTACGACGACGTCTTCGAGGCGCTGCGCATCCCCTACGAGCCGGTCCGCTGGCTCAAGGACATCGACGCCAGCCACGACGACGACGTCACCAAGGCCGCCCGTGTCTTCGAGCTGATCCACTCCTACCGGGTCCGCGGCCACGTCATGGCCGACACCGACCCGCTGGAGTACCGCCAGCGCAAGCACCCCGACCTGGACATCACCGAGCACGGCCTCACCCTGTGGGACCTGGAGCGCGAGTTCGCCGTCGGCGGCTTCTCCGGCAAGTCGATGATGAAGCTCCGCGACATCCTCGGCGTGCTGCGCGACTCGTACTGCCGCACCACCGGCATCGAGTTCATGCACATCCAGGACCCCAAGCAGCGCAAGTGGATCCAGGACCGCGTGGAGCGCCCGCACTCCAAGCCGGAGCGCGAGGAGCAGCTGCGCATCCTGCGCCGCCTGAACGCGGCGGAGGCCTTCGAGACCTTCCTGCAGACGAAGTACGTCGGCCAGAAGCGCTTCTCCCTGGAGGGCGGCGAGTCCGTCATCCCGCTGCTGGACGCGGTGCTGGACTCGGCCGCCGAGTCCCGCCTGGACGAGGTCGTCATCGGCATGGCCCACCGCGGCCGGCTGAACGTCCTGGCGAACATCGTCGGCAAGTCGTACGCGCAGATCTTCCGCGAGTTCGAGGGCAACCTCGACCCGAAGTCGATGCACGGCTCCGGCGACGTGAAGTACCACCTGGGCGCCGAGGGCACCTTCACCGGCCTGGACGGCGAGCAGATCAAGGTCTCGCTCGCCGCGAACCCCTCGCACCTGGAGGCGGTCGACCCGGTCCTGGAGGGCATCGCCCGCGCCAAGCAGGACATCATCAACAAGGGCGGCACGGACTTCACCGTCCTGCCGGTGGCGATCCACGGCGACGCGGCCTTCGCGGGCCAGGGCGTGGTGGCCGAGACCCTGAACATGTCGCAGCTGCGCGGCTACCGCACCGGCGGCACGGTCCACATCGTCATCAACAACCAGGTCGGCTTCACCGCCGCCCCGGAGTCGTCGCGCTCGTCGATGTACGCCACCGACGTGGCCCGCATGATCGAGGCGCCGATCTTCCACGTGAACGGCGACGACCCGGAGGCCTGCGTCCGCGTGGCGCGCCTGGCCTTCGAGTTCCGCCAGGCCTTCAACAAGGACGTGGTGATCGACCTCATCTGCTACCGCCGCCGCGGTCACAACGAGTCGGACAACCCGGCCTTCACCCAGCCGCTGATGTACGACCTGATCGACAAGAAGCGCTCGGTGCGCAAGCTGTACACCGAGTCCCTGATCGGTCGCGGCGACATCACCCTGGACGAGGCCGAGCAGGCGCTGCAGGACTACCAGGGCCAGCTGGAAAAGGTCTTCACCGAGGTCCGCGAGGCCACCTCGCAGCCGTCGGCGGTGGCGCCCACCGACCCGCAGGCCGAGTTCCCGGTCGCCGTGAACACCGCGGTGACCACGGAGGTCGTCAAGCGGATCGCCGAGTCCCAGGTCAACATCCCCGACCACATCACCGTCCACCCGCGTCTGCTGCCGCAGCTCCAGCGCCGGGCGGCCATGGTCGAGGACGGCACGATCGACTGGGGCATGGGCGAGACCCTGGCCTTCGGCTCCCTCCTGCTGGAGGGCGTCCCGGTCCGCCTGGCGGGCCAGGACTCCCAGCGCGGCACCTTCGGCCAGCGCCACGCGGTCATCATCGACCGCAACACGGGCGAGGAGTACACGCCGCTGCAGTACCTCTCCGAGGACCAGGCGCGGCTGAACGTCTACAACTCCCTGCTGTCCGAGTACGCGGCGATGGGCTTCGAGTACGGCTACTCGCTGGCCCGCCCCGACGCGCTCGTGCTGTGGGAGGCGCAGTTCGGCGACTTCGTCAACGGCGCCCAGACGGTCGTGGACGAGTTCATCTCCTCGGCGGAGCAGAAGTGGGGCCAGACCTCCGGCGTCACCCTGCTCCTCCCGCACGGCTACGAGGGCCAGGGCCCGGACCACTCCTCGGCCCGCCCGGAGCGCTTCCTGCAGCTGTGCGCGCAGAACAACATGACGGTCGCCATGCCGACCTCGCCGTCGAACTACTTCCACCTCCTGCGGTGGCAGGTGCACAACCCGCACCACAAGCCGCTGGTCGTCTTCACCCCGAAGTCGATGCTGCGCCTGAAGGCCGCGGCCTCGAAGGCGGAGGAGTTCACGACGGGCCAGTTCCGCCCGGTCATCGGCGACGCGCCGGTCGACCCGGCCGCGGTCCGCAAGGTCGTCTTCTGCGCCGGCAAGGTCTACTACGACCTGGAGGCCGAGCGCCAGAAGCGCGGCGTGACGGACACCGCGATCATCCGCATCGAGCGCCTGTACCCGCTGCCGGGCACCGAGCTCCAGGCGGAGATCAAGAAGTACCCGAACGCCGAGAAGTACCTGTGGGCCCAGGAGGAGCCGGCGAACCAGGGTGCCTGGCCGTTCATCGCCCTCAACCTGATCGACCACCTCGACCTGGCGGTCGGCGCCGACATCCCGCCCGGCGAGCGCCTGCGGCGCATCTCGCGGCCGCACAGCTCGTCCCCGGCGGTCGGCTCCGCCAAGCGCCACCAGGCCGAGCAGGAGCAGCTGGTGCGTGAGGTGTTCGAGGCGTAGCCGCCCGCCCTCGCGGGTCGTACGTCACCGGGCCGCACCCCCGCCGGGGGTGCGGCCCGGCCGCATATCCTTGTCCGCATGTACTTCACGGACCGTGGCATCGAGGAACTGGAGAAGCGGCGCGGCGAGGAGGAGGTCACCTTCGAGTGGCTCGCCGAGCAGCTGCGGACGTTCGTCGATCTGAACCCCGACTTCGAGGTGCCGGTGGAACGGCTGGCGACCTGGCTGGCGCGGCTGGACGACGAGGACGACGAGTAGGACGCGCGGGACGCGCAGACGAATAGGACGCGCAGGCGCGCAGGACGCGCGGGGGTCCGCTCGGGAGGGGCGCCTGGGGGCGCCCCTTCGCCGTGTCCGCTGTATCCGCCGTGTCCACTGTGTTCGCCGTCTCCGCGGTGCCCGCCGTGTCCACCGTGTCCGGCCGGGGGCGGCCGTCGGCTGGGAGGTGCCACCGAGGGCCGGGGTGCCACCGAGGGCCGGGGCGCCGCCGAGGGCCGGGGCGCCGCCGTCGCCCGGGGTGCCGCCCGCACCGCGGCACGTCAGTCGCGGGGATGGGCCAGGTCGTACACCAGCCCCAGGGCACCGTGGGTCAGCAGCAGGGCCCCCGCGACCGTCCAGCCGCCGCTGCGGCGCCGCAGGCCCCGGGCCAGGAGCGGGAGCCCGGCCGCGACCTGGGACAGGGCGAGGGCGCGGGTCCGGGGGCCGGAGCCCCAGGGCAGCCAGGGCAGCCAGGGACCGGGGCCGCCGGCGCGGGCCGTGTCGCGTCCGGCGCGGGCGGCGCCCCGCTCCGGGCCGGGTCCGAGGGGACGGGCGGCGGGGTCCTGCCCGGCCGCCTCGCGCAGGCGTTCCGCGCTCTCGCCGGGGTCGAGTCCGGCGGGCAGGCGCACGCCCACGCGGGTCAGCACCGCAAGCAGGGCACGCATCCGGGCGCGGGCGTCGAAGGCGGGGTCCGGTGCCGTGAGCCGGTCGAGGGACCGCAGGTCCGGAGCCGAGCCGAGGCCGAGGCGGCCGGCGAAGGCGCGCAGGGCCTCCTCCTCGCCGGCCGGGGTGCCGCCGGTGAGCCAGGTGCAGCCGACCGGGCGGCGGGAGCCGGAGGCGAGCAGGCAGCCGGCGCGGTCGGCGTCCCACCACAGGGCGAGGACGGGCCAGGGCGCGGCGACGGCCAGGGCCGTGGACCAGCCGGTCACCACACGGTCGACCGGCTCGTCGTCGTGCAGCCAGGGCCGGCCCTCGGGCACCAGGACGCTCCACACCTCGCCGGCCGGGGCGAGCACCGCGCGCTCGCGCAGCAGCCGGGCCACCGGGGCGACGGACTGCGGTTCCGCCCGGCACAGGAGCAGGGCGCCGGGGGCGGGGCCGGCCCGGCGCCCGGAGGTGAACGCATCCGTCGACATGCTCACACGCTAGGCCATTTTGTCCGTTTCGGGTGCGGTGTGATCGCCGGAACGAGTGCCTTGACTTCCCCACGCCACGATATATCGTGAATCACGTAAGACGCGATATGGCGTGTCGAGGAGGTCTGTCCATGTCCGAGTGGTCCGTCGCAGAGCCGACGAAGCTCACGTTCGACGAGCCGGTGAGCGCGCTCCACGTCCGCATCGTCAACGGAACGGTGAACGTCGTGGGGACGGACGAGGGTTCCGCCCGGCTGGAGGTCTCCGCGATCGACGGGCCGCCGCTGGTGGTCACCCAGCAGGGCGGCACGCTGACCGTGGCGTACGAGGACCTGCCCTGGAAGGACCTCCTGAAGTGGCTGGACCGCAAGAGCTGGCGGCGCAGCGCCGTCGTCTCGCTGGCCGTCCCGGCGCACACCCGTGTGGAGGTGGGCGCGGTCGGCGCCGAGGCCGTAATCTCCGGCATCGACGGGCCGGCCGACGTCAAGGGCGTCTCCGGGGACACGACCCTGGTGGGACTCGGCGGCCCCGTGCGCGCGCACACCGTGTCGGGCGGCGTGGAGGCGCAGGCCCTCACCGGCGCCCTGCGCTTCCACTCCGTCTCCGGCGACCTGACCGTGGTGGACGGCGCCGGCTCCTCGGTGAGGGCCGACTCCGTGAGCGGCTCGATGATCGTGGACCTCGACCCGGCGGGCCGCCCCACGGACATCGCCCTGACCAGCGTCTCCGGCGAGATCGCCATCCGGCTGCCGCACCCGGCGGACGCGGACGTGGAGGCGAACACCGCGAGCGGCTCGGTCTCCAACGCCTTCGAGGACCTGCGGGTCACCGGCCAGTGGGGCGCGAAGCGGATCACCGGCCGGCTCGGCACGGGCAGCGGCCGGCTGCGGGCCACCACGGTCTCCGGCTCGATCGCCCTGCTGCGCCGCCCGGCCGCGGAGGACGAGCCCTGGGAGCCGGCTCCGGACGGGCCGGCCGCGCCCGGCGGGGAGCCGGCGGGCGGTGACCCGGCGGACGGTCCGCGGGACCCGTCGGGGGAGAATTCCGTTTCCGGCCCGGGAGACGCTCGCGCCACCGGCGCCCCGGCCGACGGCACGACCGACAAGAAGGTGCTCTGACATGCCCCCCGTCTTCGCCCACGGCCGCCTGCGCCTGTACCTGCTGAAGCTGCTGGACGAGGCCCCGCGTCACGGGTACGAGGTGATCCGCCTCCTGGAGGAGCGCTTCCAGGGTCTGTACGCCCCGTCGGCGGGCACCGTCTACCCGCGGCTGGCCAAGCTGGAGGCCGAGGGGCTGGTCACCCACACCACCGAGGGCGGCCGCAAGGTGTACTCGATCACCGACGCGGGCCGTGCCGAACTGGCCGACCGCAGCGGTGAGCTGGCCGACCTGGAGCTGGAGATCCGGGAGTCGGTCGCCGAACTCGCCGCCGAGATCCGGGCCGACGTGCGCGGCGCGGCGGGCGACCTGCGCCGGGAGATGCGGGCGGCGGCCGGCGAGGCCCGCCAGGGCTCCGGGACCGGTGCGCGCGGCGAGGACGCGGGTCCCTTCGGGGGTTTCGCGGCCCACGGCGACGCGGAGGCCTGGCGCGCCGCCAAGGAGGAGATGCGGCGCGTCAAGCAGGAGTGGAAGGAGCAGGCCCGGCGCGCCAAGGACGAGAGCCGCCGCGCCCGCGAGGAGGCCCAGCGGGCCCGGCGCCAGGCCCAGGAGGCACAGGAGCGGGCCCGGGCCCAGGCGCAGGAGGAGATGCAGCGCATGGCCCGGCGGGTGCAGGAGCGGGTGCAGGACAGCTTCGCCCGGGGCGACTGGCCGACCGGGCTGCGCGAAGGCCTGAGCGAACTCGTCAAGGAGGTCGGCGAGTTCGGCAAGGACGTCGGGAAGGACTTCGGCTTCGGCCGTCACGGCGACGGCACGGGCAAGGACAAGGGCACCGGCGACGGCAGCCCCCGGCAGGCGCCGGAGCCCGTCCGCACGGAGACCCCGCAGGACTTCCCGGCCGACTACGTACCGGCCTGGTCCCACGAGAGCGCCGCGGAGTCCACCGGCGATCCGGCCCGCGACCTGGACCGGCTGCTCGACCGCTTCCGTGACGACATCCGCGACGCGGCCCGCGACCACGGCGTCACGGCCGAGCAGCTCCGCGACGCCCGCCGCCACCTGTCGACCGCGGCGGCCCGCATCGGGGCACTCCTGCGCACGCCGAAGCCCTGAGCCGCACCGCTCACGGCTCGAGGAGCGCCGCCTCCTCCCCCGGACCCCGAACGCCGGACTTCCGGTTCCCGCGCCCGGGGGAAGGAGACCGCGGGCCCCGCTCAGCCCGCCTTGGCCTCGCCGTCCCCGTACAGCACGCGGGTCAGGGACGTGTACGTCACCCCGTGGTCGGCGAGGACCTCCGCAGGGACGCCGGGCCGGACGGTCAGGGCCATCAGCAGGTGCTCGTCGCCGATGTGCCGGTCCCGCCGGGCGAGGGCCACCCGCAGGGAGTTCTCCAGGACCTCCTTGGCGCCGCGGCCGAAGGCCACCCGCCGCCCGGACCCCGTCCGGCGCCCCGGCCACCGGCCCCTGTGCCTCCGGTCCCCGGACATGGCCCCGACCCCGTGCACCTCCTCCACCCGGGCGACGATCTCCGAGACGTCGATCCCCAGTCCGGCCAGCGCGTCGGCCTCGGCCTGCGAGAGCCCGGCACGCCGCCGGGCCTCCTCCACCGCCCGCCGCACCGACTCCCTGCGCTCGGCGAGTCCCAGGGCCGCCAGCGCGAACGAGGCGCGGCTGCCCTGCCGGTCGAGCAGGGCGAGCAGCAGGTGCTCCGGGTCGACGCCGCGCGCACCCGCCTGCTCGGCGTGTTCCACCGCGCCCTTCACGACCGCCCGCGCGTCCTTGGTGAACCGCTCGAACATCAATGCCTCCCGTACTTCTTGTGCACGGCCTGCCTGCTCACACCGAGTTCGGTGGCGATCTCCTGCCACGACCAGCCCTGGTGCCGCGCACTGCGCACCTGGACGGCCTCCAGTTGCTCCAGAAGCCTGCGCAGCGCGGCGACGGCCCGCAGTCCGACCCGGGGATCCCGGTCGCCCGCGCGCTCGGCGAGATCCGTTGCATCGCTCATGACGTCAACCTACGTTGACACCATCGGCATGTCAACCCAAGTTGACGCCCGGACGCGGGGGGCGGGCGGCCCCCCCCCCCGCCCCGGCCCGGGGGGGGGGGGGGGGCCCCGCGGGCCGGGGGGGGGGGGGGGGGGGGGGGGGGGGGGGGGCCCGGCGGGG
>NZ_JBITSF010000021.1:0-146680 GCF_044540485.1 Streptomyces sp. NPDC085946
CCCCACCCCCCGCACCACCCCTACCGACCATGGCGCGGCTCCGCGGGCACTGTCTCGAGCCCCGGGGGGGCGGGGGGGGGGGCGGCCCCCCGCCCCCCCCCCCCCCCACCACAGGGCTCACGGCAGCGGACCAGGCCGGAGGAAGGGCTTCCTCACCCCTCGCGTCCGCGTGCTTCTGACCGTCGTCGGCGGCTCCGCCAGCCGCCTCCGCGGCATCGCCGCTGCCTGCCACCTCACTGAACGTGCCGCTCAGGGCATTGCTTTCACCTGGGCAGGCTGAATACCTCACCGCGAGCGACCTGGACGACGTACGCACCGCACCGTGCACCCGGACGGCGCTCCGTGCCACCCAGCGGAGTCTCACCTGCCGGCCCGAACGTTCCTTGAGCTGTTCCGGACGCAGCAGTCGCAGGACGATCGTCATGAAGAGCGGTCACCAGTGCTTTCGAGATCTCACGCCGAGTTATTCGTATCGATTGGGTGACCCAGACGTCATCGGCCTGCTCGGCCCCGCCTTCGGCAACACCTGTGCCGACATCGGCGACCACGGCCGGAAGACGGGGCGCAGCTGACCGGCACGAGGAATTATCCGTAGCCGCGGAAGCCGCGGATTGGTCCGGAAGAAAAAACAATCCGATGGGATTCCGGGCCAATCCGGCCGCCGAGCGGAGCCGGATTACTCCCGTGAGCGAGGAAGAGAAGAAGTCGCGGAGTACGGCAGGACGGTTGCGTCTCGCACTGGGCGCGCTGAGCGGTCTTCTGGCTGGTTTCGCCGCGCTCGCCGTCGCCGAACTGACGGCGGCGGTCACACGTCCGCAAGCCGGCCCGGTCGTCGCGGTCGGTGGCGCCGCCATCGACCGCACGCCGACGGCGGTGAAGGACTGGGCGATCCGCACCTTCGGCACCGGCGACAAACCGATCCTGCAGATCGGCATCGTCGCCGTACTGACGGTGTGCGCCCTGGCTCTCGGTGTCCTGGCCCTGCGTCACCGGCGTATCGGAGCCGCAGGAGTCCTGGCCTTCGGAGCCGTGGGAACGGCGGCGGCCACCAGCCGGCCCGATTCCACCGGCTTCACCGACGCGCTGCCCTCCATCGCGGGGGCGGTGGCCGCCGCCGCGCTTCTGCATGCCGTCATCGGCCGGCTCCTGGCACCGCGCCCCGCACCGGACGACTCGCCCGGGCATGCGGGCAAGCCCCTGAACGAGGGCTGGGACCGGCGCGGTTTCGTCATCGCGGCGACCGCCGCTGCTGCCGCCTCGGCGGGGGCGGGTGCGCTGGGCCGGGCCCTGAGCGGCTCCAGCGGCGAGGAAGCGGTCGCCTCCCGCAGGAGCCTCGTGCTTCCGGCTCCGGACTCACCCGCCCGGGCGGTACCGGAAGGGGCCCAGGTACGGGTGGCGGGTGTCAGTCCGTTCATCACCCCCGGCAAGGACTTCTACCGGGTGGACACCGCCCTGGTGGTGCCCAGGGTCGACGCCACGGCCTGGCGGCTGCGCATCCACGGTGCCGGCGTACGCCGTCCCCTCACCCTGTCCTTCGACGACCTGCTGGAACGCGGCCTGATCGAACGGGACATCACCCTCACCTGCGTGTCCAACGAGGTCGGTGGCCCTTATGTCGGCAACGCCCGCTGGACAGGCGTCCGGCTGGCCGACCTCCTGGACGAGTGCGGCGTGACGCCACCGTCGAGGGGAGGACCGGCCGACCAGCTCGTCGCCCGCTCGGTGGACGGCATGACCATCGGCAGTCCGGTCGAGGACGTCATGGACGGCCGCGACGCGATGCTCGCCGTCGGCATGAACGGCGAACCCCTGCCCTTCGCCCACGGATTCCCCGTCCGCATGCTGGTGCCCGGCCTGTACGGCTACGTGTCGGCCTGCAAGTGGATCGAAGACATCGAGCTGACCACCTTCGACGCCTACGACGCCTACTGGGTCAGACGCGACTGGGCCCGCCGAGCTCCCGTCAAGACCCAGTCCCGGATCGACACCCCCAAGCCCTTCGCCCGCCCGAAGGCCGGGACCGTGATGGTGGCCGGCGTCGCCTGGGCCCAGACCCGAGGCATCGACCGTGTCGAGGTCCGCGTCGACGACGGCCCCTGGCAGGAGACCACCCTGGCCGCCGAGGACTCCCGGGACACCTGGCGCCAGTGGTCCTTCCCCTGGCAGGCCACCAGGGGCGGGCACACCCTCACCGTCCGCGCCACCGACCGCACCGGCCGGGTGCAGACCGGCGAACGCACCCGCATGGTCCCCGACGGCGCCAGCGGCCGGCACTCCGTCGTGGTGACCGTCGAGTAACCACAGACCACGTTCCCCTTCCTTTTCCCGCACGAGCGGCGAACGCCGCACTGTCCACAGGAGAAACGACATGAACATCCGCATCCGCCGCATCGCCGCCACCTTCGCGGCCGCAGCCGTCCTCCCCCTCGCACTGAGCGCCTGCTCCGACGACAGCGGCAGCTCCGCCGGGTCCGGTGCCGACACCAAGGCGTCCGCGTCCGCTCCCGCCTCCGACGACGCCATGGCCGGCTCCGGCACCTCCGCGACGGGCGAGCCGTTCGGCCCCGCCTGCGCCTCGGTGCCCGAGGACGGTGCCGGTTCGTTCGACGGCATGGCCGAGGACCCCGTGGCCACCGCCGCTTCCAACAACCCGGCCCTGTCCACTCTGGTGACCGCGGTGCAGAAGGCCGGCCTGGTCGACACCCTCAACAACGCCCAGGACATCACCGTCTTCGCCCCCACCGATGACGCCTTCGCCAAGATCCCCAAGGCCGACCTGGACAAGGTCCTCAACGACAAGGAGCAGCTGACGAAGATCCTCACCTACCACGTCGTGGGCCAGAAGCTCGCCCCGGAGGACCTGGAGAACGGCTCCTTCGACACCCTGGAGAAGTCCGAGCTGACGACTGCCGGCTCCGGCGAGTCCTACACCGTCGACGACTCCGCCAAGGTGGTCTGCGGCAACGTGAGGACCGCCAACGCCACCGTCTACATCATCGACACGGTCCTGATGCCGCGGAGCTGACCCCCGGTCGGCCGGGCGCCGCACGAACGCGCGCCCGGCCGAAGGGCTCTGCCCCACCCCCGCCCGGGATCACGGCGGCATCGCCCCCGGAACGCATCGCGGCCCCTTCGACGACAGCGACGAGCGACCACCGGCCGCACCAGGCCGGCCGCACGCGGACGCGGGGCCGCCGGCGGGCGCTGACAGCGTTCTCCGGGCGCTGGGCGGGGGCGACGCGGGCCGGGCGAATCCGGTCTTCGACATGCCGCAGGTCCGGCCCCACGGGCAGCCGGACCTCACCAGCGGTGTGACAGGCCCGTACGAGGTGCGGGTGTACGCCGCACCTCGTACGGCACCCGTACAGATCGCGCCCGGCACGGCGCGACCGTCGGCCCGGCGCCCCGTGTCTCAAAGTGTTCGGTTCCTGGTGCAGACCATTGACACGGTCGGTGGCCGCCGCTGTCATATATCGCCGTCGGCTCCGGACCGATCGGGAGCACGGTCTGTCATGAACGGGACAGGTATACATGTGACAACGATGTCGAACCCCGGCCGTCCGCCCCGCCGACCCCACCCCCCACCTCACACGCCTTCCACGGAGGAGTCGTGCGCAACATACTGACCACCCTCGCCGCGGCGGTCGCAGCCGCCCTGGTGATGGTGGCGCCGCACACGTCCGCACCGGCCGGCGGGGCCGGTGCGGACGCCGCCCCGGTGTCCCGCTCGATGGCGCCGGCCGCGTCCGCCGCGGTCGCCCACACGGTCACGTTCGTCAACCGCACCGGACGTACGGTGTGGGTCGGCAGCACCGTCAACGCCGACGGCTCGAAGCAGCTCACCGGACTGCCGGTGCTGCAGCCCGGCCAGTCGGCGACCCTCACCATCCCCGAGACGTCCGCTCCCGGTCACTGGCGCGGCAAGTTCTTCGCCCGCATGGGCTGCAGCGGCACTCCGGGCAGCACCTTCCACTGCCTGCTCGGCGACTGCGGGAAGTACGCCGACCGCTGCGAGACCGGCGAACAGCCCGTCAGCCTGGCGGAGTTCAACTTCGACACCGCCGACCGCCTGGCCCCCTGGTACAACGTCAGCTACGTCAACGCCTTCTCGGTGCCCATCACCATCACCCCGGTCGACGTCGGTCCCGGCGGGGGCGGTTGCGCCGCGATGGGCTGCTCGCAGAACCTGCTGCCGCTGTGCCCGCCGCAGAACCTCACCCGGTGGCCCGACGGTACGCCGATGCTGTGCACCAACCCCAACCGGGACGCCAAGACCCCTTACAGCGACATGATCGCCTCCCGCTGTCCGCGGGCCTACGGCTGGTCCCGGCAGGACCAGGAACCCGGCAACCAGGTGATGCAGCAGTGCAGTTCGTGCAGCGGCTTCACCGTCGAGTTCCACGCCGGCGCGTGAGGAGCGGAACGTGCGCGGAATACGCATCGTCCTGACCGTACTGCTGGCGCTGCTGGCCGCCCTCACCGCTCCCGGCCCGGCCGGCGCCGCCCCCGCCACCGCCGACGCGGCCGGGAAGAAGGGCGTCAGCGCCTGGAACTTCCCCGGCGCCGGCGAGGCGCTGCGGGACTCGGGCTCCGGCTGGTTCTACACCTGGGCGGCGGACCCGCAGCAGATCACCGCCCCGCCCGGCGTGGAGTTCGTCCCCATGATCTGGGGCGCCGGCTCCGTGACGGACGCGGAGCTCGACCGGGCCCGGCGGCAGGGCACCGCCCTGCTCGGCTTCAACGAGCCCGACATGCCCGGGCAGGCCGACATGACCGTCGAGCAGGCCCTCGACCTGTGGCCCCGGCTCCAGTCCACCGGCCTGCGGCTCGGCGCCCCCGCGGTCGCCTACGGCGGGGACACCCCCGGCGGCTGGCTCGACCGCTTCATGCGGGGCGCCGCCGCCCGCGGCCACCGGGTGGACTTCATCCCGGTGCACTGGTACGGCTCCGACTTCGACCCGGCCCGCGCCACCGGCCACCTGCGCTCATACCTGCAAGCGGTGTACGACCGCTACCGCAAGCCGATCTGGCTCACCGAGTACGCCCTGACCGACTTCTCCTCCGGCACCCCGCGCTACCCGAGCCGGTCCCAGCAGGCGGAGTTCGTCCGGCAGTCCACCGCCATGCTCGGGCAGCTGCCGTACGTCGAGCGCTACGCGTGGTTCACGCTGTCCACCAGCCGCGGCGACGGCACGGGCCTGTACGACGGCGCGACCGCGAACGAGGTGGGCGCCGCCTACCGCGCGGTCGGCTGACCTCGTCACCGCCCGCCTGGTGACGGCCGCTCAGCGCCCGCCCGGTGACGGCCGTTCCCCGCGCCGCCGCCGGGCGGGGGCCGTCACCGTCTTCCCGACCCGCTCGCACCCCGGCACGACCACGACGCCCTGAGAAAGGAGCCCCCCATGCGCCGTGACCTCCTCCTGCGACCGGCCTCCGCAGCCGCCGCGACCGCCGCCCTGTGCACACTGGTCTCCGCCGCGCCCGTGAGCGCGGCCGGGACCGGCCCGGCGGGTCTGTCCGCCGAGACCTGCTGGGCGACGCACTACGGCCCTCAGCCCGCCGGTGCGCTGACCGCCAGCGGCGAGCTCTTCGACAACAACGCCGACACCGCGGCCACCTCCCTGACCCGCTCGCCGCAGCTGCCGTTCGGAACCCTCGTACGGGTCACCAACGTCGCCAACGGCGCCTCCCTCGTCGTCCGCGTCAACGACCGGGGCACCTTCCGGCAGACCCCGCAGGAACCCAAGTGCCTGGACCTGACCGACGGCGCCTTCGGCCGGCTCGGCGGCAGCCTCAACCCCGACGCCGGCCACATCGTCGTCACCCAGGAGGTCCTCGGATAAGCCCACCCACCGCAACGGCCGGACGACGACCGTCCGGCCGACCGGCCACGGACACCCGGCACCGGTCCGCAGCCGCTCGCGGGGCGAGGTCGAGCCCGCAGGTCACCCCGCCGAAGCGGTCCTCCCGTCGCCGGCCCCGCCCGGCTTCCCCGGCGCCGGAACGGGTGCGAGGGCGGCGCGCACTCATCGGTGCGCGCCGCCCTCGCGCTTCACTCCCCAGTCGAGTACCGCCTACCCACGGCCGGCCCCTTCACACGGCGCCGGCCAGGAGGTCCCTCACGGCGCCAGTTCGGCGACGCCGGCCAGCAGCCGCTCGACGTCCCGGGCGTCGCTGTAGAGGGCGAGTCCGGCCCGGACCGCGCCCTGCGGCCCGAGGCCGATGCGGCGGGCCGCCTCGATGGCGTAGAAGCTGCCCGCGGGCGCGTTCACGCCGAGCCCTGCCAGGTGCTCGTACACCTCGTGGGGTGCGCGGCCCGCGACGGAGAACAGGGCGGTGGGGGTGCGCCGCTTCGGCGAGCCGTGCAGGGTGACGCCGTCGATCGCGGCCAGTCCGTCGAGCAGTCCGCCGAAGAGTTCCGCCTCGTGGGCCTCCACCTTCCGCATCGCGTCCAGCAGCCGCGGCCGGCGTTCCGTCGCCGCCGGGCCGCCGAGGTCCGCGAGGAAGTCGACGGCGGCGGTGGTCCCGGCCAGCAACTCGTAGGGCAGGGTGCCGAGTTCGAACCTCTCGGGGACGGCGTCGGTGGAGGGCAGGAGTTTGTCCGGGCGGATCGTCTCCAGCAGTTCGGGGGCGGCGGCGACCACGCCGTGGTGCGGTCCGCAGAACTTGTAGGGCGAGCAGGCGTAGAAGTCCGCGCCCAAGTCCGTCATCGCGACGGCGGCGTGCGGGGTGAGGTGCACCCCGTCCACGTACAGCAGCGCGCCGACCGCGTGCGCGGCTTCGGCGATCGCGGGGATGTCGGGCCGGGTCCCGAGCAGGTTGGACGCGGCCGTCACCGCCACCAGGCGGGTGCGCGGTGTCAGCACGGCGGCCACGTCGTCGACCGTGAGCTCGCCGGTCACCGGGTCGAAGCCGGCCCACCGCACGGTCGCGCCGGCCGCCTCGGCGGCGATGGTCCAGGGCCTGATGTTCGCGTCGTGGTCCAGCCGCGTCACCACGATCTCGTCGCCCTCGCCCCACTGCCGGGCAAGGGCCCGCGCCATGTCGAGGGTCGCCTGCGTCATAGAGCGGGCGAAGACCACCCCGCCGGGGCGGCAGCCGAGCAGGTCGGCCATGGCCGCGCGGGCGCCGGCGACCACGGACTCGGCCCGCCGCTCGGCCGCGGTGACGGTGCCGCGGTTGGAGACGCCGCCGCACAGGGTGTCGGCGACGGCCTGCGCCACCTGCCGGGGCACCTGCGTGCCGCCGGGCCCGTCGAAGTGGGCCACGCCCTCGGTGAGCGCGGGAAAACAGCCGCGGACGCGGTCGATGTCGAGATCCATGAGCACATCCTTCACGGCCCCGCCCCGACGTCAAGATCCGCCGGGTTCCGGCACGGGTGCCGGTCTCCGTCCCCGGTCCTGCTCCCGGCACACGGTCCCGGGCGTCCCGGGGTGTCCGTCGAGCGTTCGCGCCCGGCCGATCACCGGTGCGGGGGCGCCGCACGGGCGTGTCCCGCGCACTCACCGGTGCGCCCCGCTCCGGCCTTCGCGCTGCCCTGCGGTGGAGGCCGTCCGCGGGAACTGCGGGAGCCGTCGCCGGTCGTCCGGCGGGGGCGCTACTGTCCCGGTGCCCCCGCGCGCAGGCCGTCCATGATGAGGTCCAGCAGGCAGGTGGCGCGGGGCTGCCAGTCCTCGGCGGGGTCGAGCTGCCAGAGGCCGCCGATGGCGAGGAGCAGGTCGTCCGCGGTCACCCCCGGGCGGATGGCTCCGGCCTCCTCACAGGCGCGCAGCAGGAGGTCGGCCGCCTCGGTCACCGGGCTGTGTCCCGGCTTCGCGGGGCTCCCCGGCCCGCTGGTGGCCTGCCGGATGGCGTCGGCCAGCCCGGCCTTGGTCATGGCGAACCGGGCGAGCCGGTCCATCCACTCGCGCAGGGCCCGGTCGGGTTCCCGGGTCGCCAGCAGCTGGGCCGCGCTGTCGGCGACCTGCCGCATCTCGTGCCGGTAGATCTCCAGGACGAGTGCCTCACGGCTGGGGAAGTTCCGGTAGAAGGTGCCCTGTCCGACGCACGCCTTCCTGGCGATCACGCTCAGCGGGGTGTCAGCCGAGCGGGTCAGCTCGACGAGGGCCACTTCCAGGATGCGCTCGCGGTTGCGCTGCGCGTCGGAACGCAGGGGCGCGTCCTTCTTCTCCCGCACTCGTCCTCCTCACGGGTCGTGGCCGAAACCCGTCCTTGTTAACCGGACAGCTGTCCACTACGTTTCCAGTAACGGACAGCCGTCCGCTTCGGTCCATCGTATCGGCGGACACGGACGGTGCGGGACGGTCCGTGCCCCGGCCCGGGCGGCCGGTGCCCGGCCCTCCGCGCCCCTCATGGTCCCGAACCGCCCCCGTTCCGTACAGCACCCCCACACCACCGACTCGCCCGCCTTCCGGAACGCCGTCCGCCGGACGTCCCGGATCCGCGAAAGAAGGCTGCCATGCCCCCCTCGACGACCAGCACCGTCACTTTGCGCATCAACGGCGACAAGCACACGCTGTCCGTCGACCACCGCACCACCCTGCTCGACGCCCTGCGCGAGCGCCTCGACCTCACCGGCACCAAGAAGGGCTGCGACCACGGGCAGTGCGGCGCCTGCACGGTCCTGGTCGACGGCCGCCGCACCGTGTCCTGTCTCCAACTGGCCGTCGCGGCCGACGACCAGGAGATCACCACCGTGGAGGGGCTCGCCGAGGGCGATCGCCTGCACCCGGTGCAGCAGGCCTTCCTCGACCTGGACGGCTTCCAGTGCGGCTACTGCACACCCGGCCAGATCTGTTCGGCCGTCGCCGTCATCGAGGAGCACGCCGCGGGCTGGCCCAGCGCCGTCACCGAGGACGTACGGCCCGAGGCGGGCCCGCCACCGCTGACCCCCGAGGAGATACGCGAGCGGATGAGCGGCAACCTGTGCCGCTGCGGCGCCTACGTGTCCATCGCCCGAGCCGTCGCCCGCGCGGCCGCGGAGACCTCCGGGACCGAGGAGGCCGCGGCGTGAGGGAGTTCGACTACCGGCGCGCCGACGACGTCTCCGGCGCGGTGGCGCTGCTCGGCGCCGACCCGGACGCGCGTTACCTCGGCGGAGGCACCAACCTCGTCGACCTGATGAAGGCGGGCATCGAGCGCCCCGCCCGGCTCGTCGACGTCCGCCGGCTGCCGCTGAACCGGATCGAGCCGGCCGACGGCGGCGGGCTGCGCGTCGGCGCCACCGTCACCAACAGCGAGCTCGCCGCCCACCCCGAGGTCCGCCGCCGCTACCCGGTCCTGACCCAGGCGGTGCTCGCCGGGGCGTCCGGGCAGCTGCGCAACATGGCCACCGTGGGCGGCAACCTGCTCCAGCGCACCCGCTGCGGCTACTTCACCGACGTGACCAAGCCCTGCAACAAGCGCGAGCCGGGCAGCGGTTGCCCCGCCCTCACCGGCGAGCACCGCAACCACGCCGTCCTGGGCGCCTCCGACCACTGCGTGGCCGTCCACCCCTCCGACATGGGCGTCGCGCTGACCGCCCTCGACGCCGTCGTCTCGTACGAAACGGCCGACGGGCCGGGCGAGTTGCCCCTCGCCGACTTCTACCTGCCCGTGGGCGACACCCCGCACCGGGAGACGGCCCTGCCGGCCGGCGCGCTGATCACCGGCGTCACGCTGCCGCCGATACCCGCCGCCGCCCGCTCCCGCTACCGCAAGGTCCGCGAACGCGCCTCCTACGCCTTCGCGATCGGCTCCGTCGCCGCGGCCCTGGAGGTGGACGACGGCGTCGTGCGCGAGGCCCGGCTGGCCTTCGGGGCGGTGGCGTCCCGGCCCTGGCGGGCCCGTGCCGCCGAACGGGTGCTGACCGGCGCCCCGGCCACGCCGGAGCACTTCGCCGCGGCGGCGGACGCCGAACTCACGGCGGCCAGGCCGCTGCCCGACAACGCCTACAAGGTGACCCTCATGCGCAACCTGGTGGTGGCCGTCCTGTCCGAACTCGCCGAGGAGGCCGCCCGATGACCACCGCCACGACCGGCCGCACGACGGCGACGGGCGCCGTCGGCACCGCGCACACCCGCGTGGAGGGCCGCGACAAGGTCACCGGGGCCGCCCGGTACGCCGGCGAGATCCCGTTCACGGACCTGGCCCACGGCTGGCTCGTGCTGTCCACCGTCGCGCGCGGCCGGATCCTGTCCGTCGAGACCGCGCCCGTGCTCGCCATGCCGGGCGTGCTGACCGTCCTGCACCACGGGAACGCCCCCCGCCTCGAAACCGACTACGTCGGCATGCTGGGCGTCCCGCCGGACCCGACCGCCGCCGTCTTCCAGCACGACCGGATCCCGCACGCCGGGTGGCCCGTCGCGCTCGTCGTCGCCGAGACCCCCGAGCAGGCCCGCGAGGCCGCGGAGGCACTGGTCGTCACCTACGAACGGCAGCCGCACGACATCGCGTTCTCCGCCGGCCGCCCGGACGCCTACCCGGCGGACGGGCACATGCCCGCCGTCACGGAGAAGGGCGACCTGGAGGCCGAACTCGCCGCCTGCGCCCACGTGGTGGACGAGGAGTACACCACGCCCGAGGAACACCACGGGATGATGGAGCCGCACGCGGCGACCGCCTACTGGGACAACGGCCGGCTCGAGGTCGTGGACTCCAACCAGAGCACCACCTGGGTCGCGGACGAACTCGTGAAGATGTTCTCGCTGGACCCGTCCGCGGTGCGGGTCCGCTCCGAGCACGTCGGCGGCGGCTTCGGCAGCAAGGGCCTGCGGGCCCACCAGGTGTCCGCCGTGATGGCCGCCGGCGCCCTGCGGCGCCCCGTGCGCGTGGTGCTGACGCGCCGGCAGATGTTCTCGCTCACCGGCTACCGCAGCCCCACCGCACAGCGCGTCCGGCTCGGCGCGGACGCCGGCGGACGGCTGCGCGCCCTGGAGCACCGCTCGCTGAACCAGACGTCGACGGTCTGGGAGTTCGTCGAACCGAGCGCCGGGGCGGCGCGGACGATGTACGACGCCGACGCCCACCGCACGGTCAACGAGGTGGTACGGCTGGACGTGCCGTCCCCGGCCTGGATGCGGGCGCCGGGCGAGGCACCGGGGTCGTTCGCGCTGGAGTCGGCGCTCGACGAGCTCGCCGAGAAGTGCGGCCTCGACCCGGTCGAACTGCGGCTGCGCAACGACCCCGAGCGGAGCCCGGTCTCGGGACTGCCCTTCGCCGGCCGCAACCTCGCCGCCTGTTTCCGGGAGGGCGCCCGGCGCTTCGGCTGGGCCGACCGCGACCCGCGGCCCGGCCTGCGCCGCGACGGACGCTGGCTGCTCGGCACGGGCACGGCAGCCGCCTCCTTCCCCGCGGGCGCCCTCCCCTCGACGGCCGCGGTGACCGCCGAGGCGGACGGCACCTTCACCGTGCGGATCGCCGCGGCCGACATCGGCACCGGGGCCCGCACCGCCCTCACCCTGGTCGCCGCCGACGCGCTCGGGGTGCCGCCCGGCCGGGTCCGGGTGCTGATCGGCGACAGCGACTTCGGCCCGGCGGGGCTCGCCGGCGGGTCGATGGGCACCCGCTCCTGGGCCTGGGCGGTCACCGCCGCCGCCGGCGAACTGCGCGACCGGCTCGTCCCGGGCGCCGCCGTGCCGCCGGAGGGCATCACCGTGCGTTCCGACACCACCGCCGCCCTCGGCGCCCTCGCCCACACGGAGCGGCACTCCTTCGGGGCGCAGTTCGCCGAGGTCGCCGTGGACGTCACCACCGGCGAGGTGCGGGTACGCCGGATGCTGGGGATCTTCGCGGCGGGCCGGATCGTCAACCCGCTCACCGCGCGGGGCCAGCTCGTCGGCGGCATGATCTGGGGCATCTCCATGGCCCTGCACGAGGAGGCGGTCCGCGACCACGTCTCGGGCGGCCACTACGGTGCCGACCTGGCCGGCTACCACGTCGCGACCCACGCCGACGTCCCGGCGGTCGAGGCGGACTGGGTGGACGACCCGGACCCCGACGACCCGGTCGGCATCAAGGGCGTCGGTGAGATCGGCGTCGTGGGCGCGGCGGCTGCCATCGCCAACGCGGTGTGGCACGCCACCGGCATACGCCACCGGAACCTGCCCATCCGCCCGGACCGGGTGCTCCGGGCGGACGGCGGGCCGCGGACGGGAGGACCGGGTGCTTGACATCGCCGGTGAGCTGCACCGGTGGCTGACCGAGGGCAGGGAGTTCGCGGTGGCGACGGTCGTGTCCGTCGGCGGCAGCGCCCCGCGCGGCCCCGGTGCCGCCCTCGCCGTCGACCGGGACGGCACGGCGGTCGGCTCCGTCTCCGGAGGGTGCGTGGAGGGCGCGGTGTACGAGCTGTGCGTCCAGGCGCTGGAGGACGGCGAGACCCGTGTCGAACGGTTCGGCTTCAGCGACGAGGACGCCTTCGCGGTCGGACTGACCTGCGGCGGGGTCATCGACGTCCTGGTGAGTCCGGTCCGCGCGCACGGCCCCGTGCGGCCGGTGCTCCGGGCGGCGCTGTCGGCCGTCGTCCGCGGTGAGCCGGGCGCGCTCGCACGGGTCGTCCGGGGCCCGGCGGAGCTCCTGGGCGGGACCGTGTTCGTCCGCGCGGACGGCTCCCGCGAGGGCGGCGTCGGCGGCGGCCCGGAGCTGGACCGGACGGCGGCGGCCGAGGCCCGGGCGCTGCTGGACGCCGGACGCACCGGAACCGTCGAGCTCGCGGCGGACGGCTCCCGCTGCCCCGGCGGCCTGACCCTGCTCGTCGAGTCGTCGGTGCCGCCGCCCCGCATGATCGTCTTCGGTGCGATCGACTTCGCGGCGGCACTGGTGCGGGCGGGCAAGTTCCTCGGCTATCACGTCACCGTGTGCGACGCCCGTCCGGTCTTCGCCACCCCTGCCCGCTTCCCGGAAGCCGACGAGGTCGTGGTCGACTGGCCGCACCGCTACCTGCGCGGCACCGCGACCGACCGGCGCACCGTGCTGTGCGTGCTCACCCACGACGTGAAGTTCGACGTGCCGCTGCTGAAGGAGGCCCTGGGCATGCCGGTGGCGTTCGTGGGGGCGATGGGCTCGCGCCGCACCCACGCCGACCGCGAGCGGCGGCTGCGCGAGGCGGGCGTGGGGCGGCGGGAGCTGGCCCGGCTCAGGTCCCCGATCGGTCTCGACCTCGGCGCCCGCACCCCGGAGGAGACCGCGCTGTCGATCGCGGCGGAGATCGTCGCGGCCCGCCGGGGCGGTACCGGCGCACCGCTGACCGGCACCGGGACGCCCATCCACCGCGACGCCCGTGACACGGCCGCCGCCTGACGGACCGTCACTGTTCGACGCCGTCCCACCCGGGACGATCGCGGGTTCAAGTCCCCTGCTCCGCCCTGGGTTCGGCCGGTCCGCCGTGATCGCGGCGGGCCGGCCGATGGGGCTCGGCGTACATGCACACATGCGCCCACGCAGCAGCACGGCAACGCGGCAGGAACGTTCCTCATCACCGTGGCCGGGTCCGCCGGCCACGGGCACAGGCACGGCGCACGCGGACGGCGGCGCCGTCCTGCCCGTCGCGTCGCACGGGCGGCCCCTCACCGGCGGCAGCCACGGGCGCGTGTGCGTCAGTGCGCCGGGCAGCAACACCGTCGCCGACCCGGCCGCGCTGCGGGAGACGCGCCGCCTCGTCACGGGAGCGGACACCGGTCCGGAGAGCCCGGCCGTGGCGGGCGGCAGGCTGTGGTTCTCCCCCGGCGAGAACGGGAACGGCGGCATCGGATCCGTCAGCGTCGCCCGCCCCGAGCCGGTGGCCGACCCGGGCGTGCTGCCCGGGTGGACCGGGTACGGCAGGCCGATGCTCGCCCCCTCCCCCGGTGCCCCGGCCTCCTCGTGGCCGGTGGGACCGAGGCCTCACCGGGTGCGCCGCAGGTGCACGACGTGAGCTCCGGGCAGGACCGGGAGGTCGCCCACCACCCGGACCCGGGCAGCGGCATCGAGGACACGGGTCTCGCCCCGGACGGGCGGTCGCAGCCGGCATCACGGCCGACGGGGACCGTGACGTCTGCCTCTGCCAGTCCGGTTCCACGACCCCGTTACGGGTCGTCACCTTGAACTCCCCGTATCGCGACCTGCCGCGCCGCGGGCCGGCCCGGTACCCGGACGGGACCAAGGTGTCCGCCCTGCGGCCCACGTGCGGCTCCGAGGTGAGGCCCGGAATCATCGACGACACCGGTGGGGCAGCGGCCCCCGTGCCGACGACGGCCACCGCCACCGCCACCACCACCGTCGACACCACCGGCTGACCCCGACACCGGCGACCGGCCTCGCCCATGTCCGCCGCCCGGGATTCGCCACCTCCCGGCTCCGGACCGGTGAACGCGACGGATCATCATGCTCAGTTCTTTCGACTTTTCGAGGACAAAGCATGGACGGCGAGAGCGAAAGTCCTTACCGTCTTGGTCGCAACCACTCCCCCGTGTACAGCGCAACCCGCAACCGCTGGACCGCAGATGCCCGCCTTCGCCGTCCGTCCGGGGTCGAAGGCCGGTTCCCCCTGACCAGGTGTCCGCGGTCCGTGCCCCCGAGCGCCAGGAGGAAGAGTGAGTCACCGGCCGCACCGCCGGCTCCGCAGACATGCTGCGGGGCTGGCACTCGCCGCAGTCGTCGTCGGAAGCTGGACCCCCGCCGCCGCCCAGCCGGCCGCCCGGGCCGCCGCGGAGATCCCGCCGCAGGAACCCGGAGTGACGCTGCGCGTCTTCGACGTGCAGGCGCCCTTGAAGAAGCTCTGCGAGCTGAAGGGCGGCCAGACGCCCAACATCGACAAGCTGATGCCCACCGTCGACTGGACGACGGACGCGGACTTCGGCATGGCCGCCAACTTCGTCTCCCACGCCCTCGCCAACCTCCAGGTGCCGCAGGACGGTACGTACGCCTTCCGTCTGATCAGCGACGACGGCTCACGCCTGTACATCGGTGACCGGGAGGTCATCGACCACGACGGTCTGCACGGCGCGGAACCCAAGGACGGCAGCGTCCAGCTGACCGCCGGTCTGCACCCGCTGCGCATCGAGCACTTCGAGGCGGGCGGCGGGCAGCAGCTCACTCTTCAGTGGAAGCCGCCGGGCGCCGCGGACTTCGCCCTGGTGCCCAACTCGGCGCTGAGCACCGACGCCGGAGTCGTACGCGTCACCGCGCCCGGCCGCAAGGAGTGCGTCGGCGGCCAGGACAGTCCGGGCGACGGCCTGCCGCTGGCCGGGGTCCACCCGAACTACACCCTCACCGACCTGCGTCCCGCCGGTTTCGAACCGAAGGTCTCCGCCATGGACTGGCTGCCGGACGGCAGACTGGCCGTGTCCACCTGGGGGGAGAGCGAGACCAGCGACGGGGAGGTCTATCTCCTGGACAACGTCACCGGGGACACCGGCCCGGAGAAGGTCACGGCCCAGAAGGTCGCCTCGGGGCTCAAGGAGCCCATGGGCATCAAGTACGTCGACGGCAAGCTGTACGTCTCGGAGAAGCACCAGCTGACCGAGCTGACCGACCGCGACGGCGACGAAGTCACCGACGAGAAGAGGAGGATCGCCGCCTGGCCCTACGGCGGCAACTTCCACGAGTTCGCCTTCGGCCTGCTCTACGACAAGGGCAGCTTCTACCTGAACCTGTCGGTCTCCATCAACTACGGCGGCGCCACGACCGACCCGCAGCCGGCCGAGGGCGGCCGCGGCACGACCATCAAGGTCAACAGGGCGACCGGCAAGGTCTCCTACCTCGCCGGGGGCCTGCGCACGCCCAACGGCATCGGCTGGGGCCCGGACAAGGGCATCTTCGTCACCGACAACCAGGGCGGCTGGCTGCCCTCCTCGAAGCTGGTGCACATCAAGCAGGACCGCTTCTTCAACCACTACACGCGGTACCGGGACGGCACGGGCGGGGACGCCCCCCTCCGGCCCGGCCCCTTCGACGACCGTCCGGTGACCAAGCCGGTCCTGTGGCTGCCGCAGAACGAGATCGCCAACTCGCCCAGCACGCCGCTCCTGCTGAAGAAGGGCCCCTTCGCCGGGCAGATGCTCTTCGGCGACGTCACCTACGGCGGGATCCAGCGCGCGAACCTGGAGAAGATCGACGGCGAGTACCAGGGTGCCGTCTTCCGCCACACCCAGGGCCTGGAGGCGGGCGTCAACCGCATCAGCGTCGGCCCCGACGGCGCCGTCTACGTCGGCGGCCTCGGCGCCGACGGCAACTGGGGCCAGGAAGGCAAGCTCCGCTTCGGCCTCCAGAAGCTGACCCCGAACGGCACCAACGCCTTCGACATCCACTCGATGCGCGCCACGGGCGACGGCTTCGTCCTCACGTACACCCGGCCCCTCTCCCAGGAGACCGTCGACAAGATCGCCCGGAGCTACCAGGTCCGCCAGTGGCGCTACTCGCCCACGCCCGAGTACGGCGGCCCGAAGATCGACGAGGAGCCGCTGGCCGTGTCCCGCGCCGTCGTCTCGGACGACCGCAAGCGGGTCCGGCTGGAGATCCCCGGGCTCAAGACCGACCGCGTGGTGCACATCCGCTCCCCGCGTCCCTTCGCCGCGGACGACGGCGAGACCCTGTGGAGCACCGAGGCCTGGTACACCCTCAACGCGATCCCCGGCAAGAAGACGCCCGTCACCGCCCACGAGGCGGAGGAGGCCAAGCTCGGCGGCGGCGCCGGCATCAACAAGGACCACCCGGGCTACTCCGGTGGCGGCTTCGTCGACCGCTACGACACCCCCGGCGCCACCACCACCTTCCGCGTCGACGTCGCCAGGAAGGGCACGTACGACGTGGGACTGCGCTACGCCAACGGCCCGCACCCCTTCCGCGGCGACAAGAGCATCAGCCTCTACGTCAACGGGACCAAGGTCCGCCGGACGGTCCTGCCGCCGACCGCCGACTGGGACACCTGGGCGACGCGGAGCGAGAGGCTGACGCTGCGCAAGGGCGTCAACACCATCGCCTACCGGTACGACGAGGGCGACGACGGCCATGTCAACCTCGACATGATCCACCTCGGCCGTCCCGGAGAACGCGTCAAACTGTTCGACGGCGGCAGCCTCTCGCAGTGGCAGCACACCGACGGCCGGGCGGTCGAGTGGCCCCGGACCGAAGGAGGCTCCGTCGAGGTGTGCTGCGGGGACATCCGCACCAAGCAGAACTTCGGCGACCACAGGCTGCACGTCGAGTTCCGCGTCCCCGAGCTCCCCGACGACGTCACCGGCCAGGACCGTGGCAACAGCGGCGTCTACCTCCAGAACCGCTACGAGATCCAGGTCCTCGACTCCTACGGAGTGACCACCCTCGCCGACAACGAGGCCGGCGCCATCTACCAGCAGAAGGCGGCCGACACCAACGCGTCGTCGCCGCCGGGGACCTGGCAGTCGTACGACATCGTCTTCCGGGCGGCGCGCTACGACAGCGCCGGCGAGATGACCGAGAAGGCCCGGGTCACGGTGGTGTGGAACGGCAAGAAGGTCCACGACGACGTGGTCATCGACGGGCCGACCGGCGGCGGCATCGCCGAAGGCCCGGCCACCGGACCGGTCAAGCTCCAGGACCACGGCAACAAGGTCCGCTACCGCAACGTGTGGGTCGAACCGCTGAGCTGACCGGCCGCACGCCGCGACCGGTCGTGCGGGGGACGGCCGAACCCGTCAGGCCGTCCCCCGCGCGGAGCGTGCCGGGTGCCGTGAGCGCGGTGCCCTCCGCGGTGCCCCGGCCACCGGCCTGCGCGCAGGCCTGCCCGCCCACCACCCCGCCTGCGGGTCCGTACGGCAACGGCACCGCCCTGGGCGGCGGTCGGGCCGGCCCGGCCCACCGGGACCGGCGGGTCCGGCCACGGTGCGTGTGCGCGCCCCTGCCCCGTCACGGCGGGCCGGCGCAGTGGTGCGCGAGGTCTGGACAGTCACCGGGGGGCGTGCTGTCATTCCGTGGTCACCCGTTTTCCAACGTTGAAAGAGCCGCCTGACCGCACCCGCACCTCCTCTGCCGTCACCTGAGCCCTCTGCTTCCCCAGGCGCACCACCGGTGCCGGTCCGCGGCCTCCGTGCGAGGAAAGGTCCGATGACAAGACGACACTCCCGCCCACGCACCGGAGTGTGGGCGCTGCTGACCGCCGCCGCCCTGCTCCTGCCCCCCGGCGGCCTGGCCGCCACCGCCTCGGCTGCGGAGCCGACCGGCGGTCCTGCGGCCCGCCCCGCCGGGCAGGCCGCCCTCGCGGTGCACGGTCTGAAGGGCGAGTACTTCAGCATGTCGGCGCCCGGCGCCCGGGACTTCGCCGAGCTCGGCGGCGCGCTGCTCGATCCGCAGATCAACTTCTCCGGTCTGACGAGCACGTTCCAGGAGCTGACCGGCAGGACGGAGCACACCACCGCCCGCTGGACGGGACGGATCGAGGCTCCGGCCACCGGCGACTACACCTTCCACGCCATCGGCGACAACGGCTTCCGGCTGTTCATCGACGGCGAGCCGGTCATCGACCACTGGGAGCCGGACTGGGACAGGGAGCAGAACAGCGCTCCGGTCCGGCTGGTCGCCGGGGAGAAGCACGACTTGCGTCTGGAGATGTTCCAGGACACCGGCGGCGCGAACATGTTCCTGCGCTGGTCGACCCCGACGACCCCGAAGCAGCTCGTGCCGATGTCCGCGTTCACCCCGCCGGCCGGCTTCGAGGTCTATCCCGTGGAGCTGTCGGTCGCCGGGGACGGGCGGCGCCTGCGCGCCCGGTTCGAGGACGCGGTCGGTGGCGTGCGGGGCATCGCGGACCACCTGAAGGTGGAGGCCGACACGACCGCCATGCCGATCAAGTCGGTGGCGGTCGTGCCCGGGGACCGCACCTCCCTGCTCGTCACGCTGGCGGAGCCCGTCCAGAAGAACCAGCTGGTCCGCGTCGTCTACGACGGCGCGGGCGGCCTGACGGCCGGCGGCGAGCGCGTGCCGAGGATCATGCGCTACGCCGAGAACTCCTCCACCCACCGGCTCACCACCCCGTGGGGCGACAAGGTCGACGCCGGGAACCCGCTGCCCGAGTACCCCCGTCCGCAGCAGGTGCGGGCGAAGTGGCGGAACCTCAACGGCCCGTGGCAGTTCAGCGCCGCCGAGGCGGGCGAGCAGCCGGTCTTCGGCAAGGACCTGGACGAGAGGATCATCGTGCCGTTCCCGGTCGAGTCCCAGCTCTCCGGGCTGGAGCGGCACGAGGACCACATGTTCTACCGCAAGCTCGTGACCGTGCCGAAGAGCTGGAAGGTCGGCAAGGGCGACGCGGGCAACCGGCTCAAGCTCAACTTCGGCGCCGTGGACTACCGGGCCCGCGTCTTCGTCAACGGCACCGAGGTCGCCGAGCACACCGGCGGCTACAACGCCTTCAGCGCCGACATCACCGACGCGCTCGACGGCAGCGGTCCGCAGGAGATCGTGGTCGCGGTCACCGACACCGGCGGCGCCGACCAGCCGATGGGCAAGCAGTCCAGGAACCCGGGCGGCATCTTCTACACCCAGTCGTCGGGCATCTGGCAGACGGTGTGGATGGAACCCGTCCCCGACACGTCCGTTGACAACGTAGTCACCACGCCCGACATCGACACCGGCAGCCTGGCGGTGACCGTCGAGTCCGACGACGCCTCCGCCCGGGCGCGGGTCGAGGCCGTGGCCCGTGACAAGAACGGCAAGGTCGTCGGCAGGATCAGCGGACCGGCCAACCAGCGGCTGCGGCTGCCCGTGGCCGACCAGCACCTGTGGAGCCCGGACGACCCCTATCTCTACGACCTCGACGTCAAGCTCACCGACGGCGGGTCGACCGACAGGGTCGGCAGCTACTTCGGCATGCGCGAGACGGGCATCCAGAAGGTCGGCGGCTTCCGAAAACTCGTGCTGAACGGCAAGCCGGTCTTCTCCCTCGCCACGCTCGACCAGGGCTTCTGGCCGGACGGCCTCTACACGCCGCCGAGCGACGAGGCCCTCGCCTTCGACCTGAAGGCCCACAAGCAGCTCGGCTTCAACGCCGTGCGCAAGCACATCAAGGTGGAGTCGCCGCGCTGGTTCTACCACGCCGACCGGCTCGGCCTGCTGGTCTGGCAGGACTTCGTCTCCGGGAACATCACCACCCAGGCCGGGCGCAAGGCGTTCACCGACCAGGGCATGGAGATGGTGCGCCAGCACCACAACTCCCCCTCGGTGATCGGCTGGATCGTCTTCAACGAGGGCTGGGGCGAGTGGGACCGCGAGGAGAGCGGCCGTATCGCCGAGTCCGTCAAGGCGGCCGACCCCTCCCGGATCGTCAACGCCCACAGCGGGGTCAACTGCTGCAACTCCAAGGGCGACTCGGGCAAGGGCGACATCATCGACCACCACGACTACAACAACGACGACCCGCCCTTCCCCGACGCCGGGCGCGCCGCCATGGACGGCGAGCACGGCGGGTTCACCCTGCGCACCCCGGGGCACATGTGGCCGGGCGCCCCGACGGTGATCTACAGCGGTGTCGAGACCAAGGAGCAGCTGACCCGCAAGTACGTCGAGAACACCGAGCGGTTCTACCTGGAACAGGCCGGGGCGGAGCTCTCCGGTTCGGTGTACACGCAGATCTCCGACCTGGAGAACGAGCTCAACGGGCTCTACACCTACGACCGCCGGGAGATCAAGGTCGACCCGGTCCGGGTCCGGGAGGTCAACCGCAGGGTCATCGCGGCCGGCGCCGCCGCGGGCGAACGGGGCCCGCTGAAGGGCGGCGGGCACTGGACCCTGGACGAGGGCACCGGCACGACCGCCGGGGACCAGGGCCCCAACGACAAGCCGCTGCGGCTCACCGAGGGCACCACCTGGACCACCGGCGTCAGCGGCAGCGCCCTGGAGTTCGACGGGCGGCAGCAGTACGCCGAGACCGACGGCCCGGTGCTCGACACCAGCGGGAGCTACTCGGTGTCGGCCTGGGTGCGGCTCGACGAGCTGCCCGGCAACTACGCCACCGCGGTCAGCCAGGACACCAGGGCGCAGGCCAACCCGTTCTACCTGCAGTACGGTCACGGGGTCTTCGCGTTCAGCACGCCCGGGGAGCAGCGCGCCCGGTTCGGGACGAGCGTGGAGACGGGCCGCTGGTACCACCTCGCCGGCGTGCGGGACGCCGCGAGCGGCGAGATCAGGCTGTACGTCGACGGCAAGCTCGCGGCCACCGCCACCGGCGGCCCCGCGTACGGCAGCACGGGCCCGCTGGCCGTCGGCCGCGCGAAGTGGGACGGCGCGAACGTCGACTTCTGGAACGGGGCGGTCGACGAGGTCCACGCCTTCGACAAGGCGCTCACCGCCGAGGAGGTGAGCGCGCTCCACGCGGAGGAGAAGCCGTAGTCCGCACCACGACCGGCGGTCCCGGCGGGGGCAGAGCCCCCCCGCCGGGACCGCGTGCGTCACGGAGCCGGACACCGCCCCCCGCGGCGCGCACCGCGTCCGGCCGTCCCGGTCCTCCTCGGGGAGCGGGTACCGGAAGCGGGCGGCGGCGCCCCGTGGGACGCCGCCGCCCGCTCCGTTCGCTCACCAGGCCCGGGGCGCGGTGCCCACGGGGCCTCCACGGTCCATGTGGTGTCCTCCGTGAAGAGGGCGGGCTGTCCCAGGGGCGCGTGCCGCCCGGGGTGGCCGGCCAGAGCCGGGCGTCGTGGTGGCGCGGGTACTGCTCCGGGAAATCGTACGCGGACAACCGCACCCCGCCGTCGGCGCCCCGGACGGGGCAGAAGGTGGCGTCCGCCCGGAACAGGCCGCCGCTGCCGGCCTCCTCATGGACGCGGATCTGCTCGGTGAACGACGCCGGCTGCCCGGCGTCCGCCGGGGGCGGCGCCCACGCCCGGGCACCGGCACGCACCACTCGCCGCACGGCGGAACGGGGCCGGCCGGGCGAGGACGCCGCCTTCGGCGCCACGCCCCGGTCAGGCGCTGTCGCGGCCCCCGGTCGTGCCGCGCCCCAGTGTGCTCTCCCGCTCGACCAGGCGGTAGTCGGCCCAGACGCGGCGGGGCTCGGCCGGCTCGCCGCCGAGCCGGGCGAGCACCGATTCGACGGCGAGCCGGCCGATGGCCTCCTTGTCCGGAGACACGGAGGTCAGCGTCACCGCGCCGAAACGGCCCTCGACCACGTCGTCGAACCCGACGACCGCGATGTCCTCGGGGACGCGCAGGCCACGCTCGTGCAGGACCCGCATCGCGCCGATGGCCATCGGGTCGTTGTAGGCGAAGATCGCGTCGGGACGCCGCCCGGCGTCGAGGATGCGGGTCATGGCCGCCGCGCCGTCCGCGTGGCCCCAGCCGTCGGTGGCGGCGACGAGTGCGTCGTCGGCCGGGAGCCCGGCGGCGGTGAGTTCCTCACGCCACCCGCGGACGCGCAGCTGCGCGGGCTCGCTGCGGCCGCGCCGGGCTCCGATGAACGCCACGTGCCGGCGTCCGAGGCCGATCAGGTGCCGGACCGCGCCCTGGGCCGCCGCCACGTTGTCTATGGCGATGTGGTCGTACGGCAGGTCGTAGTCGCGTTCGCCGAGCAGCACCAGCGGTACGTTCTCGGCACGGTCGCGCAGGTCGTCGGCCTCCAGCTCGATCGGGCTCAGGATGAGCCCGTCGATCACCCGGGCCCGGAAGCCCTGGCTGACCAGGATCTCCTGTTCACGGTGCCCGCCGGTGTGATCCAGCAGCACGATGTAGTCGTGGGCGGCGGCGGCGTCGATGACCGCGGCGGCCAGTTCGGCGAAGTACGGGTTGCCGAGTTCGGGCAGCGCGAGCGCGATGATGCCCGTGCGGCCCTTGCGCAGGTGCCGGGCCGCCAGGTTGGGCCGGTAACCGAGGGCGTCGATGGAGCGCTGGACGCGCTCGCGCATGGCCGGGGTGACGTGCTGGTAGTTGTTCACCACATTGGAGACGGTCTTGATGGAGACCCCCGCGTGGGCGGCGACGTCCTTGAGGCTGACCCGCACGGCATTCCCTTCAGAGCGGCCCGACCGGGCGGCCGGTGCGGGCACGGTGTCGTCACCGCGGGCTTGACGCCGAGCCCCGGGCCTCGAACTTTACAGCGTTATATACACATCCGTACCGCACTGACAAGGTGACGGGCGAGCGCCGGCGCCACGGCCGACAGGCTCCGTTCGGCGGGTCGAACCCCAGGTCGGACGGCTCGTGGCCGTCAGAACGAGTGTCGTCCCCCGGCCGGTCGCCGGTCTACGGGCGCGGCCTGCTACGGCCGTCCCGCGGTCGCGAAAGCGGTCGGCGGCGGGCCGCCGCTGTGCCCGAGCCGGGTGAGGGGATCCAGGCACACCGGGAGAGCGGCGGGACGCTCCACACGCATGCAGTGCTCACCAAGCCGCAGGACTGGTTCGCGGCCATCGATCTCACCGATGCCGCCGCGGCCGCCGCACGGATCACGGCCGCCACACGGATCGCGGCCGGATTCGACGGTGGGCACCGGAGCTCACCGCGTTGACCACGACAGGGCACCCCACCGCCCGGTCACCGCGCTCGTCGCTGACGGGCAGGCGCCGTGAGCCGCCGGCAAGCACGTCCGCGGACAACCGGTACGCGCGCGACATCCCCCGGCCGGAGGGCGTCGGCCGTGCGCCGGTGCCGGCTTGAGTCCCATGAAGTCACGGTTGCCGTGCGGGTCTTGTTCACCGCAGGGCAGTCGGGCGGTCGGCAGCCGCGGCGGACCCGGCCGAGTGGCCGCTGCCTTGACCGCCGACTTCCTGAACCGCGGCGCCCGGCTCGCCGACGAGAGCCGTACCGTCCTCGTCCTGCGGCAGCCGGCGCCGTGGCCCTGGGATGACGGGGCAGGCGGGCCGAAATACGATGGTGTGACGCGCAGGACCGCCCTGGAGGTGCGCGATGAGCCACTACACGGGTGCGGACGTCGACGAGCTGCTGACCCTGTCGCGGCCGGAGCTCGACCGGCTGTTCCGCGCCGGTCGTCCCGGGGAGACGCCTCGCGGCGAGGCACGTGGCACCGTGCTGGCGGCCCGCGGCGCGAAGGTGTCCAGGTCGGTGGCCGCGCTCGCGCGGCTCGCATGGCAGGGCAAGGTCTTCGACCCCGACGGCGCCGGACTGCGCAACCGGGTCACGCCCTTCGGCATCCCGGCGATACGCGCGCGGGTCTACCGGGACGAGAGCCTGCTGGACGGCGGCGACTGCATCGTCCTGGACTACTCCCGCACCTCGCTCGTCGCGCACCGGGTACGGGACGAGATCCGCCAGGTCGGCCCCCATCTCTATCTGGGGATCGTCTACTGGAGGAGACGCAGGATCCTCAACTTCTCCCTGTACTCAGCCGGTTCGCACACCTGAGAAGCCCTGACGCACCACGGGCGACGGCCCGTCAGCCGCGCGCCGGGCACGGCGGCCCGCACCGGACCGACCTCACCGGCCCACCGCTGGTCCTCCTCGGCCGGGAGGGGCGGCGGGCCGGTACCCCTCGGCCCCGGCACCGCCCGCGACCCGGCGCGCCGTACCGGGCCGAAGCCACGGCCACGGCCACAGCTACGGCAGGCGGGCCTCGACGGCCTCGCTCATCAGGAGACCGGCGCGGTGACCGGGGACCTGGCCGGCCTCCCGCTCGGCTCGGCCCTCGACCGGGGCGGGGCGCCGACGCGCCTGCCGTCGTCGAGGACGTGGCCGAGCCGCCCGTCCGCCGAGCGGGTGGCCCGGGCGACGGCACGACCCGTGTCGACGGCCGCCGCGGGACGGTCGTCGTACGGGCTTGCGGCCGTCAGCCGGGCGAGCGCACACCGCTCAGGCGCGGTCACCGGTCTGTCCGGGCGGCTCGGTGCCGTCCTCGGCAGCGGCGTCCTCCGTCTGCCCGCCCTGCCCTTCTTCGTGCCGGGGCGGCTGCTTCTGCCCGGGCCGCGCCTGTTCCTCTTCGAGGTGCTTGCGCACGTCCTCCGGCTTGTCCCCTACCTGTTCCATGGCATGGCTCCGATCCCACGGGTGCGGCACCGTCCGTGAACACACCGGCGGTGTCGCCGTACGACCAGCTTGACACGGGCTGCCGACAGGGGCCCTTCGAAGAGCTGCGCGGGCACGATCCGCTCAGTCACCCCCGCCCCGCGCGGGCGGCGTCCGTCAGCACCGGCGGAGACGACGGCTACGGCATGTCCAGATCGGTGTGCAGCACGTGGTGGTCCGAGTACGGGGTCGGACGCACACGGTGTTCGAGCGGGGCGATGCCGCGCAGGAAGACGTAGTCGAACTTGCTCTGCCAGTCCGTGGTCGGCTCGCAGATGCCGGTGCGCGAGGGATGGCACTGGGGGTCCGTGTCCGCGGCCAGGGCCCAGATCCTGCTGAGTTCGGGGGCGTCCGGGACCGCGTTGAAGTCGCCGAGGACGATCGCGCGGTCGTGCCGGGCGACGTCCGCGGCGAGCACGCCCGCCTGGCCCGCCCGGACGGTCTCCTGGCGGCGCTCGGCGAGATGGGTGTTGAAGACGCGGACGGACCGGCCGCCCACCGTGGTGGTGACCGCCATGTACCCGCGGTCCTCGGATCCGCCGTCGGGGTATTCCACGTTGACGGGGTCCGACATCGGTGCGGCCGAGAGCACCGCCTGGCCGAAGGCTCCCGGCCGCCACGGCGCTCCGCCGCAGCGGCCCCACTTGCGAAGGACCGTCCCGTACTCGACGTGGTAGACCAGCCCGTGAAGGTTCGCCAGATGGTCCCGGATCCCCTCGACGTCGCGCACGCACGCTTCCTGCAGGCCGACGACCTGGGGCGCGTACTTGGCGATCTCCGCCGCCCGGTGCACGTTGCTCTCCCCGCAGGGGTTGCAGATGTTCCACGTCATGACCCGGTTCGGGACGACGTCCTCGGCGGCTTCCACGGGCGACGGCCCGGCGAGGAAGGCACCGCCCGGCGCACTGGGACCGACGAGCACCATGCAGGCCGCCACCAACGCACCCGCGAGCAAACGCGCGCCCCTACCGAGCACCATCGCCTCCCCACCGTGGACACCCGTGGTCCCCGACGTCTCCGTACACGAGGTTATGGGACGGAGCCGTCGGCACCGCACGCGGTGTGCCGGATCCCGCGGACCTCGAGGTGGTGTGGACCGCGGACGACGGCCGCGTGCGAGGATGCTGCCGTGCTGCACGAGATCGACGCGGTGGACTGGCACTCCTTACCGGGTCACCCCGACTGGTACGACCCGGACCGTGCCGCCCGTGGTCTGCGTGCCCTGTCCGAGGCGGCGAATCCGGTGCAGGCGGCGGAGGCCGGCTCGCGGCTCGGCGGCGGCGGAATCGTCCACGGCCACAGTGCCGCGGTGTTCCCGGCGGCCGTGGCGGCGACCCCGCTGCTCCTGGACATCGCCCGGCGGGGTCACCCGGCGGCACGGGACACCGCGCTGGGGCTGATCGACGAGGCCTTGTCGTGCTACCCGCACGACGGGTACACGCGGGTGGCGGCCCCCGACGGCACCGCGGTCCCGCTCTGCTGCGCCATCGCCCACCACCTGCGGGACCGCACCGACTTCCTGGCCGGGCTGGGCAAGAGGGGCAGGTCGTTGCTGGCCGAGGCGGCCGCGCACTGGCGCTTCGAGATCCGCGAGTGCGTCGCCGACGGCGGCGACACGGCGGCCTTCGGTCTTCTGGCCGGCTGCCTTCCCGAGGGTGTGCACGCGGCGGAGATGCATCTCGCCGGTGACCTCACCGTCCTGAGCGCGCTCAGCCTCGAGTACCCGCCCGCGGAGGGCTCTCCCGAAGCGTGCCTGCGGGTGTTCGCCCGGCGTCCCGGCGAACTGCCGCCGGGCGCCGTGCTGTTCCCGGCGGAGTGCGGGGATCGCGTGCACTGACCGGCTCCGGCAGCGCGCCTGCTCAGGTGGAGGCCGGCTGCCCCCCTGACCGCCGCCCTCCCCTGTCACGCCTCTCGGCGCCCTCCGCCCGAACGGGGGCGGACCCGGTCGGTCGGAGGCTCACCGCCGCAAGGAGCCGTCGATCGACCGGGCGACCGCGGTGTGGGAGAGGTACTCCTCTATGTTGTGGGCCCGGCCGTGCGGGTTGACGACGGCGAAGTCGGTCAGGCCGTCCGCCCAGTCGTCGCCCAGCGGGCAGCCGATGGCCACCGGGTCGGTCGGGCACCACACCTTGAACCAGTCCGCCACCCGGTCGGGCCGCTTGGGTCCTCCGACGAGCAGCCTGCCGTACACGCTGTCCAGGCCCAGGGGGCTGCCCGCCGTCGTGAGGTGGACGACGTTCACCTCCGGGGACAGCCGGGTGACGAGGTCCAGGGCGACGACGGTGCCGAGGCTGTGACTGACGAGCACCACCTCTCCCGACGCCGGCATCGTCCGCAGCACGCAGTCGAGGACCCTCTCCCGCACGTGCGGGTCGTCGAGGTAGGCGGCGACGTCGCGGAAGACCAGGGCGATGGTCCAGGCGTCGAGGTCGCTGCGCGCGGCCAGCCAGCCCAGCCGGCGCCGCAGGGCGCCGGCCACGTCGTCCGGGCCGAACCGCTCGGCGGCCGCCGGGCCCTCCTGCGGCAGGTACCACTTCGTGGCCGCCTCGGCGACGATCTCCTGGTAGACCGCGCGGGTCGTGGGGGTGGCCGGGGTGACCACGTCCGGCGCCGTGGCGGCGGACGCCTCGACGAGACGGGGGGCGGTCTCCCGCGCGGCGAGGGCCTGCACCAGCTCGTCGCCGTAGAAGGGGAGCCAGACGTCTTCCGGGTCGAGGGGGCGCAGTCCGGCCCGGACCAGCCCTTCGTTGAGTCCGGCCGTCCACTTCCGGCGCATCTCCTGGGGGATCTTGCCCTGCTGGTCGCGGCCGTGCAGGAAGACCAGGTGCCGGTCGCCGCCGAACGCGCCGGTGCGGCCCGGCAGCCCCGCGCGGGACTCCGCCCGCTCGGCGGCCGGCGCCGCCGGCACCACGGACGGCGGGGCGGTGGGTACCGGGGCCGTGACCTGGGCGGTGGGGGTCCCCGTGGCCTCCAGTCCCGTCTCGGGTTCCATCTCCGCCAGCAGCGCCCGTTCGCGGGGGGTGAGGGGCAGGGCGGCTAGGTGCCGCAGGACGGAGCTGATGCGGACGCCCTCGTTGGCCACCCAGTCGATGGCGTCGTCGCCGTCCCCGGGCCGCCACACCTGCCCGTCGCGGCGCAGGACCCGGCCCCGGTCGTCGGTCCTCGGCACGCCGCTGTGGTGGAGGGCGACGACCTCCCACTGGTCGTTGTAGACCGGGGAGCCCGAGTTGCCCGGCTCGGTGTCCGTCCGGTAGTGGAGGAAGTCGTCCAGGCGCACCTGGAGCATGTTGTCGCGTACGGCGATCTCCTTCAGCCGGCCCATCGGGTGGCCGACGACGTTGACGGGCTCGCCGATGACCAGTTTGCCCAGTTGGGCGCTGAGCCGGTTCCAGCCGAACGTCTCCCCCGGCGGGCGTCCGTCGGGGCCGGGCGCGACCCGCACCAGCGCGAAGTCGAGGCGTTCGTCCGCCGTGAAGAAGGCGGCCGGGTCGAGGTCCAGCCGGGTCGGCGCCTGCGGCGTGTTGTCGACGGTGACCTGGGCCTCGAACTCCGCGAAGCCCTGCCGGGCGGCGTCCGCGTCGGGGAGCACGTGGTGGTTGGTCAGCAGCAGGTGCGGCGACACGAGGAAGCCGGTGCCGATGGGCAGTTCGCGGCCGTTCTCGCGCACCGAGATCCGGGCGACCGTCCGTGCCGCCCGGGCGCCGCGCGGCAGGAAGCTCCACGCCTGGAGCTCCTTGGACACGCCGAGGATGCGCTCGTACGCGGCGGGTGCGCTCAGCGGTTCGGCGCGGACGGCCTCCACCGCCATCGCGGCGGGTACCGCCTGCTGGTCGAGCAGCCGCGCGGCACGCGCCGCGAGGGCGTCGCGCGAGTCCGGGAACGCGACCCCGGCGTCCCGCTGCCGCTCGACCTCCCGGCGCTCCTCGCTGGTCGCGCCGTACCGGGCGGCCGCCGCGACGAGCTGGTGTTCCCGCTGCTCTCGGGACCTGTCGGTGACCGCCATCTCAGCTCACCGTCCCCTGGGCGGTGTGCCACGGCACGAAGGCGTTCGTCAGGCCCGTGAGGGCCGGGCGCAGCTCCGGGTGGTGGCGCAGCAGCACCGTGATCATGCTGTTGTCGTCGATCCAGGCCAGGCCGGCTCGGGAGTACACCTCGGGCGTGTAGTACTCGGTGAAGAAGCGGTCGCTGTTCAGCCGGCGCGAGGCCATCAGGACGAAGATACGGAACGCGGTGTCGCTGAACGCGAACCCGGCCGGCAGCTTCTCCGCGTACAGCCCGACCATGAGGTCGACCTTCTCGATGTCGCCGTCGTAGAGCCGCTCGATCTGCTCCGCCCACGCCGGATCGCCGGTCAGGTCGGCGAAGCTCGCCGCGGGCTTCAGCCGCAGCAGCCGGCGGAACTCGTTGTAGCGGGGGACGCCCAGCTCCCGGGAGCGCAGGATGTCGGTGGCGGCGAGGTCCTGCAGGTGGCCGTCCGGGCGCTCGAACTCCTGGAGGAACCGGGGGAAGTTGTGCAGGGTGACCAGTCCGGGGTGGAGCGTGCCGAAGCTGTAGAACAGGTCGGCCGTCCCGGTGGTCTCCAGGACCTTCAGCGCCCCGGGCCCGGAGATGTCGCGCAGCGTGCAGTGCCGCAGGGTCCGGTCGTCGGCCGCGGACCGCAGGTGCCACTCGTCGCGGACCAGCGGGTGCATGCGGTAGACGGCGACGAACTCCTCGGTGAGGGAGTACGGGACGCCGTAGTGGTCGCTCGCGCCGCCGGGGATGCCGCTGAGCACCTCGCTGCGGCTGATCCGGCCGAACAGGTCGTGGACGCGTTCGCCCGCGATGCCCCACCAGTTGGCCCGCAGCGCCGCCACGGTCGTGGGGTGGCTGATCACGGCCGGCGTCCACTCCACCGTGTGGATCTTGGCGAGGAGCGCCGCGTTGACCAGCCGGGCCCGCTGGAACAGCTCCTCGTCGCCCCACGACGGGTACGCGCCGTGCAGGTGGTCGCAGATCGCGTTGTGCTCCCGGGCGAACAGGTTCTGCATCATCGCCAGGCCCAGCCAGAAGCCGGGCACGCGCGAGGGGTCGCGGGAGGGGTCCGAGGGGAACGGGGACTGCCCGTCGTCCCACAGATGGATCCGGCCCAGCTCGCCGGTGCGCATGAGGCGCTGCTCGGTCTCGTTCGAGCCGTAGAGCTGCGAGGCGTCCCACCAGTGGGAGGAGACGTTGACCCGGGTGTCGGGCGTCCCGGCGGGCGCCCGCGGGTCGCGGGTCGGGTCGCTCGGCGTCCGCATGATCCGCATCGGCTGCTCCGGCCAGGGGTCGTCGTCCGCGAGCGGCACTTCCCAGGGGTCCTCCACGGGGCTCGTCCCGTGGCTGAACCAGTCGCGGATCATGAACTGGAGCCAGGCGGTGACCAGCGAGTTGACCGACTCGGCCGCGATCAGCCCGTCGCGGGTGAGCAGGGCGCGGCTGACCTCGCGGGGGCTGGGCCGGGACAGTACGTCCTCGGGACCGGCCGGGGCGATCCGGTCCAGCGGGATGTTGCGGCCGAAGCGGGTGCCGGCCATGCCCATGCGTGGGTCGCCGAGGTCGTTGTGGCTGCCGTCGGCGGTCCGGTTGACCTTGTGGCTCCCGGACGGGGGTGCGGGCTCGGGCGGATTCACCGAGGGCAGGTGGCCGGTGTCGTGGAGGTTCTTCTGCCGGAGCCTGACGCGCAGTCCGAGCAGTGTCAGCAGGCCCGGCAGGACGGGCAGCCGGTCCCAGCCGATGCGCCGGTCGACGTACTCGGCGCCGGCGGTGACGATCCGCCAGGGAAGGGAGGTGCGGTATCCGGCCGTGGCCGGCCGTTCGGCGCGTCGGTGCTGGGTCATCGCGGTACTCCTCGGGTGGCTCCCGGCCGGGTGGCCGGGGCGGTCGGGCCGGCCGGTCCGGGGGCGGGCCGGGCGCCGGGGATCATGTCGTCCGTCTTCTCGCCGGTCATGGGGACTCTTCGCTGGTCATGTGGGCGTCACTGGTCATGTGGGCGCCGATCACGCGGATGCCGGTCACGGGGACGGGGACGGCGGCGAAGAACCCGGGAAGAGGCGGGAACACCGCGGCGCCGGACGATCGGCGGGCGGTTCGCCCCGCGCACCCGGAAGTCGCCGTACGGGCCCCGCGGTTCGTCCCGCGGACGGACTCCGCGGCGCCGCGCACCGCGTCGGGGTCGGGCTCGTCCTCGCCGGCGCCCCCGGTCGCCGGCGGAGCGCGCGGGGCCCTGGCCCCTCCCGGGGCGCGGTGACTCCTGCGGCGACGGCCGGCGCCGCCGGACACTTCCCCGGAAAGTTGAAACCGGAAGGGGGGAGACCCCCTGAAACACCTCAACTTCCATGCTAGGAGCGGTGTCGCCCGCCTGCACGTCGAGGACGGCACCCGCGACGCCGGCCGGCGCGCACCCCTCCCCCGGGCGGCCTAGTCTGGACGAGAGGGGGGTGACTCACTCGGGGTCGACACGAGGAGAACCGCGATGGGAAAGGTCGCCACCCACACCTTCCAGACGTACCGAGCGGTCGCCAGCTTCGAGCGGGCCAGGGAAGTAGCCCGTACGACCTCGCCGTTCACCATCGAGGTGCGCTTCCTCGGCGGGCTGACGAGCAGTCAGCAGGACGCGTTCGCCGCCGCGGCCGACCGCTGGGCCAAGGTCATCGTCGGGGACCTGGACACCGCGCTGGTCGGCGGTGACGTCATCGACGACCTGCTGATCGAGGCCGAGGGGGTGGACATCGACGGCACCGGCGGCGTCCTGGGGATGGCCGGGCCCACCGACTTCCGTGACGCGTCCGCCCAGTTCGGCCGGTTCCTGCCGGCGAAGGGGGTGATGCGGTTCGACTCCGCCGACCTCGCGCGCATGGAGGCGGACGGCACCCTCGTCGACGTCATCACGCACGAGATGGGACACGTCCTGGGCATCGGCACCCAGTGGACGGACTTCGGCCTCCTCAAGGGCGCCGGCAGCCAGAACCCCACCTTCGTCGGCGCGGGCGCGATGGCGGAGTTCGCCGCGCTCCTCGGCGAGGAGGACCCGGTGCCGGTGCCGGTCGCCAACTTCGGCGGTCCGGGCACGCAGGACAGCCACTGGCGCGAGGCGGTCTTCGTCCACGAGCTGATGTCGCCGTTCATCTCCGGCGCGGACAACCCCCTGAGCCGGATGACCGCGGCGAGCCTCGGCGACATGGGCTACCAGGTCGACCTCGCGGGCGCCGAGCCCTACGAGCTCCCGGACCTGCTCCAGGTCGCCAGGGAAGGCGCCCTCGTGCCGCACACCGCGCCCGTGGGCGACGGCATCATGCTCCCGGTCATGCCCACCCGGCTCCCCGCCGCGACCCCGTAGGACCATCGGCCGGCCCGGGCCACGGTGGTCACCGGGTCTCCTCGGTCCGGCTCGCCGTCGGCGGCGTCCCGCACCGCGGGCGGTGGTGAACGCGCGCCCCGGGAGGACCGTGCGCGTCCTTGGTGGGGCGCTCGAGGACCGCCGGCCCCGGCCCGTGCGGCACAGCGGTCAGGTCTGTGCCGCACGGGCGGTCAACGGGCCCTGCCGGTGTCGGTGATGCGGGCGACGGCTTCCAGCGTGAGGGCGCGGTCGTGGGGTTCGGTGGCCAGGGCGCGGTGGAGGGTGAGCCCCTCGATGAGGGCGTCGAGCTGACGGGCCGTGTCCGGGTCGAAGTGCTTCTCCAGGTGGAGGCGGCTGCGGCGCATCCACTCGTGGGTGAGTTCCCGGTAGGCGGGCCGGCGGGCGGCGAGGGTGTACAGCTCCTGGGCCAGCACGAGGTCGCGCCGGCTGCCCTCGGACAGGGCGTGCACCAGGTCGGCCACCGCCTGCCGGGCCTGGCCCGCGTCGGCCGGGGCGCAGAGGTGGGCGTCGAAGACGGCGACGATGTGGTCGGTGAAGCGGCCGAAGGCTTCGCGCAGCAGGTCGTCCATGCCGCTGAAGTGGTAGGTCATCGATCCCAGGGGCACGCCGGCGCGCGCGGCGATCCTGCGGTGGGAGACGCGGGCGATGCCCTCCTCGGCGATGAGGTCGAGGGTGGCGGCGATGATGCGCTCGCGCCGCTGCGGGTCGGTGTGTCCGGTGGCCATGGCGACGAATCTAGAGGCTGCGCACCACTCGGGCGGGGTTGCCGACGGCGACGACGTTCGCGGGGATGTCCTTGGTGACGACGGCTCCGGCACCGATGACGGAGTTGTCGCCGATCGTCACCCCGGGGCACACGATCACTCCGCCGCCGAGCCAGACGTTGTCGCCGATGGTGATCGGCTGCGCGGCTTCCAGCTTGTCGCGGCGGGGCTGGGGTTCCAGCGGGTGGGTGGGGGTGAGGAGCTGGACGTTCGGGCCGATCTGGCAGTCCTCCCCGATGGTGATGGGGGCGACGTCCAGCGCGGTGAGGTTGTAGTTGGCGAAGGTGCGGGCGCCGATGGTGATGTTGCTGCCGTAGTCGACGTACAGCGGCGGCCGCACGTGCGCCTCGTCGCCGAGCGCGCCGAGCAGTTCGGCCAGGACCGGACGGGCGGCGTCGGCGTCCTCGGCGTAGGCGGCCTGGTAGCGCGCGGCCAGGCGTACGGCCTGCTGCTGGCGGCGGGCGATCTCGGGGTCGTCGGCGATGTAGAGATCGCCCGCCGCCATGCGTTCCAGGTTCGTGCGCGGGTCGTCGGCGAAGTAGTCGGTCGGCATGAGGACGAGCGTACACCTCAGAGCGTACGAACGTACGCTCCGAGAGGGCGGCGGCCTGGCTCAGGACCGTGATCTCGGGGCCGGTGTCACTCCTCGCGTGTCCGCGTCCCGGGCGACCGGGCGTCCCGGTCGTCGACGAAGCGGTCCGCTTCCGTCCCGGTGAGCGGGTCCGGCGCGCCGAGCCGCGCGGCGGCCGCGACGATCCACGCGTGTTCCGTGCGCAGGAGGCGGATGCGGTACGAGGCGATCACCCGCGCCAGGTCGTCCACGGCCAGGTCGGCCTCGTCGTTGTCGACCATGTGGACGACCGATCGCAGCGCCGACACGGGACCCTTCTCTCCGGCCAGCCGCCCGGCGATGCTGTGGGCCGCCGCGCGGATCAGGGCCTCGGGTGCGTCCGGCGCGTTCGTCCCGTCCGCAGGGGAAGCGGAGCGTTCGGACATCGGCTACTCCCCCGCGCCGGGACACGTGAACCGGGCCGACTCGTGTTCCCGGGCGGAAGGGGCGGTGGCCCCTCCCTGGTGACCGAGTGCTCCCCGGATCCGGCCGAGCCACTCCGCACCCAGCCGGCGCCCCCCGGGGAACTGGTCGTCCCGGTCCCAGCGCCACGCCGTGATCATCGCCAGCACGAGGATCCGGCACTCGCACAGCACGTCGTGGTCGACCCCCGGATAGTGCTCGCCGACCTCCTCGGGCGCATGGGCGAGGTCGAATTCGACGGGTCCACGGCAGCACGTCTCGAGGTCGATGAACAGCAGTCCGTTCCTCGTGCCGAGCACGTTGCCCGGGTGCGGCTCGCCGTGCAGCAGCTGTTCGACGCCGCCGCGCTCGCCGATCACCCGCCGCAGGTTTCGCAGCGTGTCGCCGAGCAGCTCCCGGTCCGCGTCGGCGAGCGCCGGAGTGCGGTCGCGGTCCGCCACGAGTTGTCGAGCCCGCTCGATCCGATCCGTGAAGTGCGGTGCCGGGACGTCGAGCCCGCGCATGCCGGAATGCAGCCGGGCGAGCGCGTCGGCGTACTCGGCCGGTGAGACCTCCTGGGACGCCACGGGCTCGTAGTGGGTCCACAGCGTGATCGCGAAGCCGTCCCGCTCATGGACGCGGGGTGCCACCCGGGGCGCGAGAGCGGCCACGGGGCACCCGGCCCGGGTGAGTCGCTGAGCGAGCTCGACCTCGAACCGCGCGACCTGGTGCGCCGCGGGTGCCACCCGGGCCAGGACGTCACAGGGCAGCAGACGCAGGGTGAGCTTGTTCGAGTCATGGAGAACGATCGCGTCGTCGGCCGCCAGGCCGAGTGACGAGGCGGCCGACCTGGCCGCGGCCAGCGCACGCGAAGCCTCCGACGCCCGCATCGTCGCCGACTCCTCTCCCCTGAGCGCTGCCGTGCCCTCCCGAGCGGCGCAACCCGCGCACCATACCTCCGACCGGCCCGGAGACAGCGGTGTTTTTCCCCGCCCGGGCAGTCTCACCACCGTTGTCCGGCAGCGTGGGAGAACCACGTGACGCGGCTCTTGAGTGCAGAACTCCGACGTCCCGTGGGACGGCATCGGCGCCGGTGAGGACCGGACCTTCGCGAGTCCGTCCAGCCGTCCCCGTCCCCGTCCCTGTCCTTGTCCCGAGAGACTGTTCGCCGGAGCCGGCTCGGGACGGTGCGCCGGGCCGTGTCCCGTGCCGTCGAGGAAGTGCGGGGGCGGGTCCCGGCCGCCCCGCGCCGTGCCGCCTGCCCCGCGCCGGAGTCCCGTTCAGGGCGCGGAGGCCGGGACATCCGCCGCGACGCGCGCGACGGCCTCTGCGACCGCTTCCAGCGCGGCCGTTCGTTCCCGGTCGGTCATGCGGGCCGGTCCGTACGTGATCACCGGGTCGAGGACCTGGAAGCCGACGAACTCCAGCATTCCGCGGTGGATGTGGAACAGGAAGTCCTCCATCGGGCCGAAGGCGCCCCCGGGACGGAACGACTCGCTGGGCCCGCCGGTGGTGAACAGCAGCATCGCGCGCTTCCCGGCGAGCGCCGCGTCACCGAACAGCCCGTGGTCCCCGCCGAACACCCCGCCCATCACGAAGACCCGGTCCACCCACCCCTTGAGGATGGCGGGCAGCGAGAACCACCACAGCGGGAACGACAGCACGAGCAGGTCGGCGGCGAGCAGCCGGTCCAGGTGGGCCCTGACGGCCGCGTCGAGCGTCCCCTCCCTGACCGCGCGCATCTGCTCGGTCTGCGGCTTGAACGGGCCGTCCACCGGCGCGAACTCCTCGCGGGCGAGGACCGGGGCCCACCCTTCGGCGTAGAGGTCGAGGACGTCGACCCGGTACCCGGCCTCCCGCAGGGACCGGGCAGCGGTGGCCATCTGGGCGGTGCCGAACGAGCGGGGCTCGGGGTGAGCATGAACGATCAGCGCCGTGGGCGCGGCAGCGAAGGTCGACATGAACGAGATCATATCGACGTATCGCGATTCGTCAATCAGATGGTGGTGCCGATCGCCTGCGCCAGCCGGGCCAACCGTTCCTCGTCGCGCCGGTAATGGGTCCACTTGCCCACCCGGGTGGGACGTACGAGCCCGGCGCGCTCCAGCGTGCTCATGTAGCTCGAGACCGTCGACTGGGCGAGGCCCGTCTTCGCCTGGATGTGCGTGACGCACACGCCGACCGAGCGGCGGTCCGCGATCGGCTCGTACGCGCCGAAGTGCGCCTCGGGGTCCTTCAGCCACTGCATGATCTGCAGACGGGCGGGGTTGCCCAGCGCCTTGAACATCTCGATCAGATCCCCGGAATCCAATTCCGCCGTCGCGGCCATGCGCCACCCTTCTCGCCAGACACTCCGGCACCCACGCTATCCCGCCTCCGGGCATGGTGCTCCGGCCGTCCGCCGCTCCTCGTCCACCCGGCGGCCCCCGACGGCCGGCTGGTCGCCGTGTGGTCGGTCTCCGGTGTCGTGAAAGCCGCCGAGAAGTCCGGCCCGCAGGCCGCGTGGACCGCTCCGGCCGACCTCAACGGGCAGCCGCCGTCCGGCAGCCGGGACATCGCCACCATGGACCTCGCGATCGCCGGGGACGGCACCGCCCTGCTGGTGCGGCAGTGGCGGGTGAGCAAGGCCGTCGTCGCCCTGGAGAGGGCCCCCGGCGCGGTCGCCTGGACCACGGTCCAGGACTTCCCGGTCCCGGGCGTGGATCTGGCGCGCCCGAAGGTGTTCGCCCACCCGCGGGGCGGCTTCGACGTGTTCTACGACGACCTCGCGCACCTCATGCACACGCGCCGGTCCGCCGGCGCCACGCAGGGGAGCACCCCGCGGTCCGCCGCCGTCCACGGCAGCACGTACGGGATGACGGCACCCGTCCACCTCCCCGACGGCGACCTCTTCGCCGCCGGCAGACCCGGCTGCTCGCCCGGCCCCTGGTACGCGGTGCGCTCCGCGGCCACCGGCGGCCGGCTGCCGTACACACAGCGCTTCTCCCCGCACAAGAAGGTGCGCGCGGTCGACGCGGTCGCCACCTCGGGCGGCACGGTCACGGTGACGTGACGGGAGGGCTACTCCTACGAGGAGTACACGATGGCCGCCGTCTTCAAGGCCGGCACCTGGTCGGCCCCGCGGCGGCCGAGCGCGAAGAGCGCCCGGTTCACCGGGGCGCCCCAGGCGGCCGCCGACGCGCTCGGCCGGCCCGCCGTGCTGCGGGACGAGTACCTGCGGTCCGAGACCGGCAGCACCGTCCTGGACGGCGTCCACCAGGGCACCACCACCGGCCGCGCACTGCCCAGGTGGCGCGACTTCACCGACGACGGCAAGGCCGACCTGCTGACCCGGTCCGCCTCCACCGGGAAGCCGTACCCGTACGCCCACAACGGCACGGGTGGTTTCAAGGCCCGCGCCCTCGCCGGGTCCGGCTTCGGCGGCTACAGGAAGCTGATCGCCGCCGGGGACCTGGGCGGTGACGGCAGGAACGACCTGCTGGCGATCGACGCGTCGAACGAGCTGTGGCGGTCCGACGGGACCGGCACCGGCACCTTCGCGCCCCGGTCGCCGGTCTTCAAGGACTGGGGCACGTCCTACAAGGACGTGGTCGGCGGTCTCGACCTGACCGGGGACGGCCGCCCCGACCTGGTCACGCTCGACGAGGACGGCCGCGCCCGGCTGAACCGGGGCAAGGGCCAGGGCGGCTTCGACGGCCGGTCGCAGACCGGCAGGGCGACGGACTGGTCGGACATCCGCATCTCGTAGGAGCCGCCCGGGCGGCCGGCCGCGGGGCCGGGAGACTCCGGCCCACTCGTCCCGGCCGCCCACCGCACGTCAGGCCCCCGGGGAGGTCATGCGGCGGAGCCGGCGGCGTCGATGAGCGTGGCGGCCGTCGAGACCGCCAGCCCTCGCAGGTCGTCCGCGCCGATACCGGCACGTGTGCTCGCGCCGTCGTAGACCACGGCCAGCTGACGAGCGAGCAGGTCGGGGTCGGCGGCCCCCGCCCGTTCGGCCTCGGCCCGGAAGAAGTCCAGCATCCGCCGCTTGGCCTGCGCGGCCACCACGCTCGCCGCGTGGGAGGGGTCCTTGAGTTCGACCTGGGCGGCCACGTAGGGGCAGCCGAAGTAGTCCGGCGACCGGGCGGCCTCCTCCAGCCGCTCGAAGACGTACAGCATCCGCTCGCGGGGGCCGAGCCCGCAGTCCGGCGGGGGCAGCAGCCGGGCGGCAAGGGCGGGAGCCCTGCGCTCCAGGGCGGCCTCCAGCACGGCGTCCTTGCTGTCGAAGAGCTGGTACATCGAGCGCTTCGAGACCCCTGCCGCCTTGCAGAGCGCGTCGGTGGGGATGCCGACGCCCTCGCGGTAGAACAGCTCCCCCGCGGCGTCGAGCAGCCGCTCGCGCGGCGTCGCCCTGCCGGGCGTTCCGGCCGCTGCCTTCTCCGTGGTCATGCCGACAAGGCTACCGCGCGGACTCGACAGGAGAAACCGATCGGTTTACGGTCGGACCCACGGCAGGAAACCGATCGGTTTCCACGGTGCCGATCCCCAGGAGAAAGGTCCCGCTCATGACTCTCGACGGCTCCGTCGCCCTCGTCACCGGCGGCAACCGCGGCCTCGGCGACAAGTTCGTCCGGGCCCTGCTCGAAGCCGGTGCGAGCAAGGTCTACGCGGCGGCCCGCGACCCCCGGACCGTCACCGCCGAAGGCGCGGTCCCGATCGCGCTGGACCTCACCGACCACGCCTCCGTGCTCGCCGCCGCCGAACAGGCACAGGACGTCACCCTGCTGATCAACAACGCCGGTTCGTCCACCGGCGCCGACATCCTGGACGGCGGCTTCGACGCCTACCGCCTCGAGTTCGACACCCACGTCCTGGGCACGCTCGACGTCACGCGCTCCTTCGCTCCCGTCCTCGCCCGCAACGGCGGTGGAGCCGTCCTCAACGTGCTCTCGGTGCTGTCCTGGGTGTCCTTCCCGGAGGCAGCCGCCTACTGCGCGGCCAAGGCCGCCGAATGGTCGGTCACCAACGCGCTGCGCGTGCAACTGGCCGGCCAGGGCACGCAGGTGACCGCGCTGCACGTCGGCTACATGGACACCGACATGATCGCCTCGCTCGACGTGCCGAAGTCCGACCCCGCCGAGATCGCCCGGATCGCCCTCGAAGGCGTCGAGAAGGGCCTGCCGGAAGTGCTCGCCGACGAGGTCAGCAGGACCGTGCGGGCAGGCCTGTCCGCCGGCGTCGAGGCCCTCTACCCTCAGCTCGCGCGCGGCTGACGGCCCGCTCACGGCCTGCCCGCCCGAAGTGCCTCACCGGCCCCCGTCGTGCCGATCGGCGCGCCGGGCGGCGCGGCGGCGCAGCCACAGCGGGAGGGCGTACCACGACAGCGCGAACCAGAGCATCACCGCGCCGACGAGGAGTTCGGCCAGCAGGCCGGGGACGACGACGTGGAGGATGAGCAGGAGCGTGCAGCCGATGGTCAGCGCCAGCAGCACCATGCCGCACATCATGAGGCGGTGCGCGATCTCGACCGTCTCGTCCTTCATGCGCTGGCCGGACAGGAAGCGGTGGATCGACACCGGCGCTATCAGCGAGCCGGTGGCCAGGGCTCCCAGCACCACGGTGATGACGTAGACGGCGTGGTCGAACGTGCCCAGATCCCGGAACAGCGGCGTGAAGGCGACACTCAGCAGAAACCCGAAGAGGATCTGGACACCCGTCTGCGCGACCCGCGTCTCCTGCATGATCTCGTTCCAGCGGCGGTTGACGCGTTCGTGCGGCGGCTCCGGCGCCTCGTGCTCGGTCGTGGAGGTGGTGCCGCCACAGGAAGCGCACTGTCCCGGTGCTTCTCTCGCAGTAGTTTCCGCGGTCATGGTCGTGATGTCCTCCTCGCTTCTGAGCAGTTCGTTTGCCCGCTCCGGCCGGCTGCATGCCGGCTGCGGGCCCGCGTCCGGCGCCGGCCCGTCAACACCTCCGCGTTCCGCGTGAGTTCGCCCGGGACGAGAGCCCCGGCGCCGGGCCGGATCAGCCTCAGGTCGCATCCGCTTCCCCACCTCAGGCTGACGCCGGGAGCGGCGGCGGACGCCTACTGTCCTGCGGCATGAAGACGTCAAGCATGGTGAGTCTGGTGACCGCCGTGGCCCTGGCCGCTCCCGTCACCGCCTCCGTCGCGCACGCCCGGGACACCACCGGCCGTCAGGTCTCCGTCGCCGCCCCCGCGGAGCGGACGGCGACCGGTGTGCTGTTACCTCGTCCCGGCGGGCACGCGCCGGTCGGCCGCTCCACCCTCCACCTCGTCGACCGTTCCCGACAGGACCTGTGGGTCCCCGAGCGGCCACGCGAACTGATGGTCGACATGTACTACCCCGCCCGCTCCGCCGCGGGCGTTCCCGCCCCGTACATGGATGCGCGCGAGGCGCGGCTGCTGGTGGAGGCCGCCGGAGCGCAGGACGCCGGGGCCGCCGCGAAGCTCGGCGCCACCCGCACCCACAGCGTCGCCGAGGCCGGGCCGAAGCCCGGCCGGCACCCGCTCCTGCTGCTCTCCCCCGGATTCGGAGCCCCCCGCTCCACCCTGACCACCCTCGCCGAAGACCTGGCCGGCCGCGGGTACGTGGTCGCCCTGGTGGACCACGCCCACGAGTCTTCCGGCACCCTCTTCCCGGGGGACCGCATGCTCACCTGTGTGGCGTGCGAGAAGGCGCAGACCTCGGAGGACATGCGCAAGGCCACCGTCAACCGCGCGCAGGACCTGTCGTTCGTCCTGGACCGCCTCACCGGCCGCCGCCCCGCGTGGCGCCACGCCTCCCTCATCGACCGGTCGCGGATCGGCGCGGCCGGCCACTCGCTGGGCGGCGCGGCGGCCGCCTCGCTCATGGCACGGGACAGCCGTGTCCGGGCGGGCGTCAACATGGACGGTGCGTTCGGCGATCCCGTGCCGGAGAAGGGCCTCGGCAAGCGGCCGTTCATGATGCTCGGCACCGACGGCCCGGTCCACGGGCCGGGCGGCGAGGACCCGACCTGGGAGGCCGCGTGGCAGAACCTGGACGGCTGGAAGCGCTGGCTGGCCGTCACCGGGGCGCATCACTTCACCTTCTCCGACCTGCCCGTCCTCTTCGACCAGTTGAACTTGTCCTATCCCGACACACCACCGACGATTCCGGTGGGACGCGCGGTCACGGTGACGCGCGCCTACACCGCGGCCTTCTTCGACCTGCACCTGCGCCACCGGCCCCAGCCGCTGCTGGCCGGTCCGACAGCGGACAACCCGGAGGTCCGCTTCGTCCACTCCGGGCGGTGACGCGTCCGGCCGGCGACCGGCCGCCCGCCTGAGCACGGAGCCGGGGGCGGAGGGCGCCGCGGTGCGCGAGGCGTGACCGCCGTCCCCGGTCCGTGCGGTGAATCGGCTCGTCCGGCGAATCGGTTCCTTCGGCGGGTCGGTTCGTCGAGTGGGTCCGTTCCTCCGGAGGTCGCACCGCCCCGGCCCGCCGTACCCGCGGTCAAGGGCGGAAGGCGTGTTACCCGCCGGCGAGGGGTTTACGTTCCCCGTCCGAGTGACCGCGCCCCCTGGAACTCGGGCGTGCGCCAAGAGTGGTGCGCCATGAACCCACAGGACGTCAGCACCCCAGACCTGAGCACTCCGGCCACCGGGAACGACGCACCGAGCGACCGGCACACCGTGCCGGAGACCGCACCCGCCTCGTGCTCCCCGCCGCCGCCGGACACCGCGAGGCCCCCACGGCGTTCCGTGGTGACGGTCGCCGGTGCCTCGGCGCTCACCGCCGGGCTCGCGGCCGCCTCCGTGTCGCCCGCGGTGGCGTCGAGCCCGGCCGCCGCGCCCTCGGCCGCGCCGGCCGCGGTGCCGCCCGGCATCAGCGACCGGGCGTACACCACGGTCGCCCGCGCCATCACCGTCCACGACGAGCACGACAAGCCCCTCGTCCCCGCCTACCTGAAGGCCGTCGAGGACGGCCTGCCGCCGAGCCGGGGCAGGGCGACGAAGCGGGTCCTGATCGTCGGAGCGGGACCGGCCGGACTGCTCGCGGCGGACCTGCTCAACCGGGCGGGGCACGACGTCGTGGTGATCGAGGCCAACGGCAACCGGGTCGGCGGCCGCATCAAGACGTTCCGCGCGGGCGGCCACGAGAACGGCGCGCAGCCCTTCGCCGACCCCCGGCAGTACGCCGAAGCCGGGGCCATGCGGCTGCCCGACAGCCACCCGCTGCTCATGGCGCTGCTGAAGAAGTTCGACCTGCCCCGCCAGGAGTTCCTCCTGGTGGACGTGGAGGTCGAGAACCCGGCGAAGAAGGCCAACCGGACCTGGATCCACGTCAACGGCATCCACGTGCGCCGGGCCGAGTACGAGAAGAACCCCGCCGAGGTCAACGACACCTTCGGCGTCACGGGCCCCCACCGCACGAAGACCGCCGCCGCCATCCTCGCCGAGGCCCTCGAACCCGTACACCGTCTCATCCGGGGCAAGGAGGGAACGGCCCTCGTCAACGGGTGGGTGGAGGTCCTCAAGCGGTACGGCCACTGGTCCATGTACCGGTACCTCACCGAGGCGGCCGGGCTCGACACCCGGACCGTCGACCTGGTCGGCACCCTCCAGAACCTGACCTCACGGCTGCACCTGTCCTTCCTGCACAGCTTCCTGGCCAGCGCGCTGATCGACCCGAGGACGAAGTTCTGGGAGATCAAGGGGGGCACCGCGAAACTCGTCGACGCGCTGTACGCGCCCGTCAAGGGCAAGGTACGGCTCGACAGGCGTGCCGTGCGCATCGAACGCGACCACGGCAAGGTACGGGTGCACACCGTCTCCGAGGACTGCCAGACGGGCCGCGGGGGTGTCACAGAGGTCTTCGAGGGCGACGAGGCGATCATCACCGTGCCCTTCTCGGGACTGCGCCACGTGGCCTTCGACCCTCCGCTGTCCTACCGCAAGCGCCGGGCTGTCACGGAACTCCACTACGACGCCGCGACCAAGGTGCTGCTGGAGTTCTCCCGGCGGTGGTGGGAGTTCACCGAGGCGCAGTGGAAGCGAGAGCTGGACTCCGTCGAGGACGGGCTCTACGACCGGTACCGGGCGGGCCGGGTCGCCGACGGCCGGTACCTCGGCGCGCACCGGTCGGTGAAGGCCCTCGGAGTCACGGTCCCCGACGCGTACAAGGAGTGCTTCGCCGCCTTCCGGCCCGCCGCACGGCGCGACCCCGAAGCCGCGCACGTACGCGGTGGCGGCTCCGTCAGCGACAACGCCAACCGCTTCATGTACTTCGAGCACGCCCATCCCATGGAAGGCAGCGACGGAGGCGTCATGCTCGCCTCCTACAGCTGGTCCGACGACGCCCTCAAGTGGGACGCGTACGCCGACGAGGAGCGCTACCTGCGCGCGCTCGCCGGAGTCCAGGCCGTCTTCGGCCGCCGGTGCGAGGTCTTCTTCACCACCAAGTGCAAGACGCAGTCCTGGATGCGCGACCACTACGCCTACGGCGAGGCGTCCGTGCTCTTCCCCGGCCAGCACGCCGAGCTGTTCCCCGACATCCCCGCCTCCGAAGGGCCCCTGCACTTCGCGGGAGACCACACCAGCATCAAGCCCGCCTGGATCGAAGGCGCCCTCGAGTCCGCGGTCCGCACCGCGTTGCGGGTCCACACGGGCTGACACGCGCGTGACCCGCGCGACGGGAGCACCCGGTGCCGCTCTCCCCGGCCGCACCGGGTGTTCCCGTCCGCCGCGACCGGCGTCGCGCCACGTGCCGGCGCGCGCCGCGGGCTTCAGACTCCGGTGCGTTTCTCCAGGCGGCTGCCGCGCGGCACGGTGACGGACATGATGTCGCTGGGTCCGTCCAGGGCGATGCGGTGCCACCGCCCGCGCGGCACGACGACTGCCGATCCGGCCGCCAGTTCGATCTCCTCCTCCTTCTCTCCCGGCCGTTCGGGGCGGAAGGCGAGGCGTATCCCGCCGGTGAGGCAGGAGACCACCTCGTCCGCGGCGGTGTGGATCTCCCAGTGGTCGCCGTGCACGTCGGCGTCGGTCTCCACGTGGAAGGTCATCACCTGCCAGCCGTCCCGTTCCGGGTCGAACACCGGCTGTCCGGCGGAGACTCGGCCGTCTCGACGGAGGTGGACGAAGGAGCCGAAGAGATCGATCGGGGCGATGGTCACGCCGGGACTTCCTTTCTGCGGTGGACGTCCGTCCGGTGCGGGATCCCGTCCTGCCGACGGGTCCTCGCGGTCGGCTGCCAGTGTCGCCGCGCGGCCGGGGGCGCGTCTTGGACGAATGTCGCGACGGCGGCGCCGCCTGCGGCGGTGCCTCGTAGCCTGGGAGCCATGCGCACAACCGAGTCGGCGCGTGAGGCCGCGGCGAGGTGGGAGGTCACCACCCGGTCGCGGCCCGGTCGGCTGCCCGGGGTCGCCATGACCGGATTCCGCGATCGGGGCACGGACTTGGTCGACCTTCGGGTGGTCCCGTACCCGGCTGTCACCGTGGTCGTCGATTTCGGCGAGGGACTGCTCGTCGACGAGGACAGTGGCCGGCAGCGGCGCGGCAACGCGGTCCTCGGCCTCGCGCCCGGCCGTGTCCACGTGCGCGGCAGGGACATCGAGTGCCTGCAGATCCGGCTGTCGCCCGTGGTCGCCCACGCGGTGCTGGGCACCTGCCTGGAACCGGGCGGGACGGTGGTGGCTCTCGATGATCTCTGGGGCCGCGACGCCCTGCGGACTCGGGAGCGGCTGCGCGCCGCCGCGTCGTGGGAGGACCGGTTCGCGGTCGCGGAGGCCGCGCTCGCCCGCGGACACGGGGAAGGCCGGGCGGTCGATCCGGAGGTCGGCCATGCCTGGCGGCGGATGGTGATCAGCCGGGGGCGGGTCCGGGTCGAGTCGCTGGCGGCCGAGGTCGGGTGGAGCCGCAAGCGGTTGTGGGCCCGGTTCCGGTCCCAGATCGGCCTCACGCCGAAGCGCGCCGCGCAACTGGTCCGCTTCGACCGCGCGGCCCACCGTCTGGCCGCGGGGCACAGCGCTGTCCTGGTGGCGGCGGAGAGCGGCTACGCCGACCAGTCCCATCTGCACCGGGAGGTCATGGCCTTCGCCGGGGTGACGCCCACGGCCCTCGCGGCCGCGCCGTGGCTCGCGGTCGACGACGTCGCGTGGGCCACCCCGGAAACCCCGTACGGGACCTGAGGCAGCGTCGGCCACCACGGCCGGGGCCGGCGGGCGCGCCTCCTGCCGGCCGGCTGCTCCCGACCGGGTCGCCGGGCGCCCGGCGGCCGCGCGGTCACCTGGAGGTCGCGCCGGTGCGGGTGAAGGTGCCGAGTCCCTCGGTGTCCAGGTACTCGACGGTGAAGGACTTCCGGTCCGGGGCGAAGGTGACCCCGGTGAGCCCGACGGCGTTCTCGCCGGCGGTCCGGAAGCTGAACGTGTCGCCGTCGTAGTGCGTGAGCCGGTACGTCTGCGGCTCCGGCCCCAGACGGAGCGTCAGGGCGCCGTCCTCGGCGACGACCCGGGCCCGCCCGTAGTAGTCGCTCTCGTACGTGCCCGCGTACGTGTCGGCGGCCTTGGCGGGCGCGGCACCGGAAGGCGGGTGGGCGTAGTCGGTCTTCGACCGGCCGGCGTCCTCTTCCTGCCGGTACAGCGCGTCCAGGAGGGGGATCCAGTCGCGGCTGACCTCGCCCGTCTGCGCGATGTCGAAGAAGTCCAGGGCGACGGCGTCGGCGACCCCGACCGGTGCGGTGTTGGTCAGGACGACGATGCCGAGCTGTTCGCCGGGCAGCATGGTGACGTTGGTGTGCGCGCCCTGCTCGAACGCTCCGGTGTGGGAGAGCCTGAGCCGGCCCTGGTCGTCGTAACCCACGTTCCAGCCCAGGCCGTAGAAGCCGGTCCGGCCGGCCGGGGCGGGTGGCGGGTCGGCGACCGACTCGGGCCAGTGGGTGCGTTCCAGGGCCTCGGCGTCGATGATCTGCTTGCCGTCGAGCTTGCCGTCGGCGAGCTGGAGCCGCAGCCAGGTCGCCATGTCCCGGGCGGTGGAGCTGACGCCGCCGGCGGGGGACTGCGCGTCCGGGTCCCGTACGAATTCCGGCCTCCAGGGGCCGTCGCCGTTCCTGACGTGGCCGAAGGCGCGGTTGGCGGCCTTCTCGTAGTCCTCGAAGCGGGAGCTGGTGGAGTCCATGCCGGCCGGCTTGTACAGGGTGTCCGCGGCGAGTTTCTCCCAGGGCACGCCCTTCTCGTCGGCGACGGCCTGGGCGGCGGCCGTCAGGCCGAAGTTGGTGTAGGCGTAGCTCGCGCGGAACGGCGCCAGCGGCTCGTAGCGCAGGTGGGACAGGATGTACTCGCGGTCGTAGCCGAGGTCTTCGAGGAGGTCCCCGGCGTGGTCGGGCAGGCCGCTGCGGTGCGCGAAGAGGTCGGCGACCGTCACGTGGGAGGTGACCCACGGGTCCTTGAGGCGGAAGTCCGGCACGTGGGGGGCGACGGGCTTGGTCCAGCCCTCGACGCCCACGGCTCCGGAGACGACGGTGGAGGCGATCGGCTTCGAGACGGAGGCGAGCTGGAAGACGGTGTCGGCGTCGACGGCGGGTTCCTCGCCGGCCTTGCGGACACCGTAGCCCTTGAGGTGGAGCACCTTGCCGTCGTGGACGACGGCGACGGCCACGCCCGGCGCCCCGGTGCGTTTCATGGCCGCCTGGACCACTGCGTCGAGCCGGTCGACGGCCCGCCGCACGTCCGCGTCGTCGAGCTGGGGCGGCGGCTGCGGCGGGGGCGGCGAAGGCCCCGGTGCGGTGACGCCCAGCAGCGCCGTCAGCCCGGCCACGGCGGTCCATCGCAGAAGGCTCACCTTTCCATTGAAAGGCCGCCGGCGCGGTCTGTCGCGCGGGAGCGGACGGGCCCCCGGGACACCCCCGTCCCGGGCCGCCGCCGATGACGCGGGGTCCCGCCCGCGCCCACCGCGCGGCGGCCCCCGGGGGCCGTCGGCGCCGGCGCCGGAGTGAAGCCCTGCCGCGGGCGAGGAGCCTCACTCCGGACCGGGTTCCCGGTGGCGGTGGATGCCCGTGGGTCAGATCGGGAACCGTGCGTGTCCCTTGGCCTGCGCGGTGACCCAGCGCGTGTCGGTGAAGGCCTCCGCGCCCGCCTGCCCGCCGAAGCGGCCGTAGCCGGAGTTCTTCACGCCGCCGAACGGGGCCTGCGGTTCGTCCGCGATGGACTGGTCGTTGACGTGCACGATGCCGGTCCGCAGCCGGCCGGCGACTTCCAGGCCCTCGGCCAGGTTCTCGGTGATGACGCCCGCGGTGAGCCCGTACGGAGTGTCGTTGGCGAGTGCCACGGCCTCGTCGGTGCTGTCGACCACGTGGATCACGGTCGCCGGGCCGAAGATCTCGTCGTAGTAGATCTTCATGTCCTTGGTGACGCCGGTGAGGACGACCGGGCGGATCAGGGTGCCCGGCTCCTCGATCTCGCCGGTGCCGGCGGCCAGTTCGGCGCCCCGGGCCACCGCGTCCGCGACGAGCGACGCGACCCGCCGGGCGGCGGCCTCGTTCACGACCGGGCCGACCGCCGTGCCCGGGTCGCTCGGATCGCCGCAGGGCAGGGCCCGGACCCGGGCGGCGAACCGGGCGGTGAACTCGTCGGCGACCGCGCGGTGGACGACGACCCGGTCGACGCACATGCAGATCTGGCCCGCGTTCATGAAGGACCCGAAGACCGCGGCGTCGACGGCGTAGTCGACGTCCGCGTCCTCCAGCACCAACAGGGCGTTCTTGCCGCCCAGTTCCAGGACGGCCGGCTTGAGGTGCCGGGCGGCCTCGACGCCGATGGTGCGGCCGACCTCCGTGGATCCGGTGAAGTTGACCATCCGCACCCGGGGGTCGGCGATCAGCGCGGAGACCACCTCGGCCGCGTCGGCGCGGTCGTTGGTGACCACGTTGAGCACGCCGGCGGGCAGTCCGGCCTCGTGCAGGACGTCCGAGATCAGCAGGCCGCAGGCGAGCGGCGCGTCCTCGCTGGGCTTCATCACCACGGTGTTGCCCATCGCGATCGGCATGGCCACCGCGCGGACGCCGAGGATGACCGGCGCGTTCCACGGCGAGATCGCGGCGATCACCCCCTTGGGCACCCGCACCTGCGCGGAGTAGACGCCGTCGGCGTCGGTGGCGAGGGTCTGGCCGGTCGGGCGGCTGACCTCGGCCGCCGCCTCCAGCAGGATGTCGGCGGCCAGGTGGGCGTTGAAGCCCGCCCAGGGAGCGACGCCGCCGACCTCCGCGGCCATCAGCCGGACGACCTCCTCGGTGCGCTCGGTCATCAGCTGGGCGGCGCGCAGGAGGATGCGGCGGCGCTCGGCCGGCTTGGTCGCGGCCCAGGCCTCGAACGCGGCGTCGGCGGCGTCCACGGCCCGGCGCACGTCGTCCGGGGTGCCCGCGGCGACCTCCGCGCAGACGGCGCCGGTCCAGGGGTTGGTGTCGGAGGTGGTGCGGCCGGAGGAGGCGGGGACCTCCTGGCCGTTGATGATCAGTCCTCGGGAGAGGGACACGGGGTGCTCCTGGCAGTCCTCGGCAGGGCGGCGCGGCGGGTGCGTCCGGCGGCACACCGGACTATCGTTTTTCGCTGAGTGAACTTATATTCATTCACTGAACGCGCTGAGTCTGCGCGACGCCGGGACCGCTGTCAATGGCCGGTAGCGTTCTTCCGCGGACGGGTACGCCCGCACGGGCCGGGAAGCGGACGACCAGGAGGAGGTGCCATGGCGCCGGACGTCTCCGAGACGGCACCGACGGCGGCGGACCGCGCACCGGCCGGCTCCGGGCCGGAGACCGCCGGCCCGCTGGAGCGCGGCCTGGCCGTGCTGCGGATCATGGCCGACGCCCCGCACTCCACGCGTCCGGGCGACCTGGTCCGTGCGACCGGCCTGGCGCGTTCGGCCGTCGACCGGATCACCGCGACGCTGACCCACCTCGGCTACCTGCGCGCACGGGGGCGCGACGTCGTGCTCGCCCCCCGTGTGATGGAGTTCGGCAACGCCTACCTGCGCGCGAGCGGGATGTCCCGCGCGCTGCGGCCGAGCCTGGACCGGCTGAGCCGCGCCCTCGACGAGTCGGTCTCGGCGATCGTCCTCGACGGCTGCGACGCGCGTATCGTCGGCACGGCCGTCCCGGCCGGCCGGATGATCCCGCTGGGTTTCCGCGTCGGCGACCTGCTGCCCGCCGAACGCTGCGCGGCCGGTGCCGTGCTCGCCACCGGATGGCAGCCCGGCACGTACGAGGCGTGGCGGGCCCGCCGCGCCGCCGACCCGCTCGACGAGACCTTCCCGGCCGTTCCCGCGCGCCGTACCGCCGTACGCCCCGAGCGGGCGGAGGCCGACTTCGCCGCCTGGACCGCGGCGGCCGAGGCGCGCGGATGGGCCCTGGACGACCAGCTGGTCGCCCCGGGCCTGGTCGCGCTGGCGGTCCCCGTACGCGACCCCGACGGCCGGCCCGTCTGCGCGGTCAGCGTGCTCGCGCACACCGGCCGCCACAGCGGCGACGCGTTGCGCGCGCACGCCCTGGACGCGATGACGCGGGAGGCCGAGCACATCGCGGACGCGCTGTACGGCCCCGCGGCGGCAGCCGTCGCGCCGCCCGCCGCACCCGTGTACGCCGACGCCAAGGCCGAACTGGGGCCGTCCTTCCTGCAGGCGCTGGCCAGGGGTCTGGCCGTCCTGACCGCGCTCGGCCGGCAGCACGGTGGGCTCACCCTCGCGGAGGCCGCCGAGGCCGCCGGGCTCTCGTACCCCAGCACCCGCCGCAACCTCCTGACACTGCGTCAGCTCGGCTACGCGGAGCAGCGCGGCCGCCGCTTCCTGCCGGCGCCGCGCGTCCTGGAGCTGGGATACGCGCGGCTGTCCGCCCTCACCCTCGCCGACATCGCCCAGCCCCACCTGGCCGAACTGGCCGGACGGGTCAGGGAGTCGGCCTCGCTGGCGGTCCTGGACGGCGCCGAGGTGCGGTACGTCGCGCGAGCCGCCGTCGAACAGATCACCAGCGCCCGCATCATGCCCGGCACGCGGCTGCCCGCCTACGCCACCTCCATGGGCCGGGTCCTGCTCGCGGACCTGTCCGGGACGGCCCGGCGGGAACGGCTCGGCGCCCTGCGTCCCCGGGCCCTGACCCCGCACACGCTCACCTCGCCGCACGCGCTGGCCGCCGCCCTGGACCAGGTCGCCCGTGCGGGATACGCGCTGGTCGACCAGGAACTGGAGACGGGACTGCGCTCGCTGGCGGTACCGGTCCGGGACCGGCGCGGGCGAGCCGTCGGAGCCGTGAACGTCGCCCTGCACGCCGGGCCCGAGCCGCCCGGACACGCCCGGGACGCCCTGCTCCCGGCACTGCGCGCCTGCGCCGCCCGCATCGAGTCGGACCTGGCCGTCGCGTTCGCCGACTCCCCCGTACGGACCGGCTGACCCGTCCGTCCGGCCGGGTGACGGCGCCTCCTACGCCCTTTCCCGGGTCCCGGCGACGGTCCTGGGGCGGAGGACCTCGCCGATGGACGTCTCGCGCCACCGCTTCAGCAGGTCGTGGAAGGCGACAGCACCGTGGGGGTAGGCGGTCGGGCCGTTCGGCCGGCCGCGCCCCTCGGCGTTGTAGTAGCCGGGGGTGCACTCGGCGTGGAACCACTCGTGGTCGGGCGCGCCTTCGGCCAGGACCGCGATCCAGGCGTCCTCGGCCTCGCGGGACGGTTCGATCAGGGCGTCCTCCGCCTCGGCGGCCGCGACGAGCGCCGCGGCGTGGACGGCGTGCTCGTCCAGCACGTGCGTGAAGTTGACGCTGGGGGCGCTCTGCACCCCGCCCGACTGGATCAGGTTGGGGAAGCCGTTGCTGGTGAACCCGTGCAGCGTGCGCGGCCCCCGCCGCCCCACGCCTCCCGCAGGGAGATGCCGTCCCGGCCGCGGACGGGCAGGCTGCCCGAATGGATGCCGGAGACCCCGACGGAGAACCCGGTGGCGAAGATCAGGCAGTCGAGCGCGTACTCGGTGCCGCCGACCACCACACCGCGCTCGGTCATCCGCTCGATGCCGTGCGTGTCCGCGGTGTCGACCAGGGTGACGTCGTCCCGGTTGAACGCCTGGAGGTACAGGTCGGAGAAGGTCGGGCGCTTGCACGCGTACCGGTACCAGGGCTTGAGCTTCTCCGCCGTCTCCGGGTCGGTGACGATCCGCTCGACGCGGGCGCGGATCTCGTTCATCCGGGCGGCGTCCGCGACCTCGTAGGCCGCTTCGAAGGCAGCCCGGTCGCCTGGCCGGCGGAAGCCGGGCAGCAGTTTCTCCAGGAGGTCCGCCGACGCCGTCCACCGGTCGGCCACGAGGTCCTCGTCGAACGGCTCGCCCGAGACGATGCGCAGGAAGTTGTCGCGGCGTTCGCTCGCCCAGCCCTGCCGGCCGGCGCCGACGTCCTCGGCCGTGGTGCGGCGGTTGGCGCGCACGTCCACGGTGGAGGGGGTGCGCTGGAAGACGTAGAGATGTCCGGCGTCCTCGGCCAGCATCGGGACGACCTGGACGCCGGTGGCGCCGGTGCCGACGACCCCGACGCGCTTGTCCGCGAGCCCGGTCAGGCCGCCGTCCGGGGTGCCGCCGGTGTAGTCGTAGTCCCAGCGCGACGTGTGGAAGGTGTGGCCGGCGAACGTCTCGATGCCGGGGATGCCGGGCAGCTTCGGCTCGGTCAGGGTGCCGGTGGCCGTGATGACGTACGTGGCCCGGAACTCGTCGCCCCGGTCGGTCGTCACGCTCCAGGCTTCCGCCGTGCCGTCCCAGGTCAGCGAGGTGACCGCCGTGGAGAACAGGGCGTCCGCACGGAGATCGAACTTCTCCGCGATCCGCACCGCGTGCCGCCGGATCTCCTCCCCCGGCGCGTACTTCCACTCCGGCACGTACCCGGTCTCGTCGAGCATCGGCAGGTACACGTGCGACTCGACGTCGCAGTGGATGCCGGGGTACCGGTTCCAGTACCAGGTGCCCCCGAAGTCGCCGCCCCTGTCGATGACGCGGACGCGCTCGACACCCCGCCGGCGCAGCCGCGCGCCCGCGAGGATGCCGCCGAAGCCGCCGCCGATCACCGCGACGTCCACCCGGTCCCGCAGCGGCTCGCGTCCGGCCGCCTCCCCGGCGTACGGGTCGGCGGCGTAGTAACCGAAACCGGCCTCCGCGGCGAGGTACTGACGGGAGCCGTCCGGGCGCACCCGTCGCTCCCGCTCGATCCGGTACCGCTCCCTCAGCTCGGCGAGTTCCTGGGGGGACACCGACTGCGCGTGTGCCATGTGGGGGGCCTCGTTCCTTCCGGTCGCTGCTTTTGAGCCACCTCACCCGCGAACTGCGCCATGGGGCACGGGACTTGAGCGGCCGTGCACTACCGTAACGTGAACCGGACACTATTGTCCGGTTGATACGGGGGCCGTTCCCGTCCACCTCGACAGGAAGAGTGATCCCGCATGCGACGACTCCCGATCCGACCGCTCGCGGGGCTGGCCGCGGCCGGTCTGCTGGCCCTCACCGGGTGCGGTACGCAGAGAGGCGGCTCCGCGGCGGAGGCGGAGGCCGGCGCCGGCGCGGGCAGGACCATCCGCGCGCAGAAGGTCATGCAGGTGACGACGGTGCACGAGACGACCGGGATGACCCTCCTGGAGGGTCCGGTCTTCGACCGGGACGGCAGCCTGCTCGTCGTCGATGTCACGGCGCCCGCCGGCGAGCCGAAGGTGCTGCGCCTCGACGTCGGGAAGAAGACGTCGCGCGCCGTCCACACCGACGACCGGGGCGCCTACACCTCGGCCCAGTTCAGCCCGTACGACGGACGCCTCTACCTGACCGACTTCTCGCACGGCGACATCGTGAGCCTGGCTCCGGACGGCGGCGACCCGCGGACCTTCTTCTCCGGCGAGGTGGACGGGGCGCGGATGCACCCCGACGACCTCGCCTTCGACCGGCGGGGCAACCTGTACGTCAGCGACTCACGCGGTCTGTCCGAGGGCGAGGCGAAGGGCCGCGTCGTGCGGATCGACCGCGCGGGGAAGAGCGCCACCGTCCTGGCGGACGGCCTGGCGGCACCCAACGGCATCTCGTTCGACGCGGGTTACCGCGGGCTGTGGTTCAGCGAGCTGACGCGCAACCGCATCTCCTACCTCCGCCTGGACGGCGAGGGCCGGGTGGTCTCCCGGCACACCGCCGTCCGCGTCGACGGCGGCCTCGCGCAGACCGACTCGATCGCCGTCGACGCGGACGGCAACCTCTACCAGGGACTGCACGGCCGGCCCGCGATGGCGGTGTACGACCGCTACGGCGAGCGCCTGGCGACCGTCGAGGTCCCCGCCCGCGCCGCCGAGGGACTCGAATCGGCGACCAACGTCGCCATCACGCCCGGGGGGACCAGGGCCTACATGACCGTCAGCGGGCCCGCCGGGGGCTACCTGTACGCCTTCGACGCGCCGGCGAAGGGCGTCCGCCAGTCCAACGGCGGCTGAGGCCCGTCCTCCGCTCCCCCGCGCCGGTCCCGCTCATTCCTCGAAGGGCCGCACCGGTCCCACCTCGACACCGAGCAGACGCCATGCCGCCAGTGCCCGGCGTTCCCGCTGCTCGCGGGTGGGGCCGGTGACGGCGCCGGAGACCATGCCGACGGCGATCATGAGGTCGTCGGGCTCCGCGGCGAGCCGATGGCCGTCCGGCAGCAGCCGCCGCAGAGCCCGCTCGACCCTCCGGGACAGCGCCAGGGCGTACGCGGGGATCCCGGAGGGGCTGCCCTCGCCCTCCGCGTGCAGGACGCTGACGAAAGCGGCCGACTCCGTCTGGTGCCAGGTCAGGACACCGAGGACCTGCGCGAGGTCCGCGCCGTCCGCCGCCGCTGCCCGCTCGATCTGCCGGACGTTCTCCTCCAGCACGGCGATCGCCACGGCGGCCCGGTCGGGGAAGTGCCGGTACAGCACGCCCTGACCGACGCCGGCCCGGCGGGCGATGGCGGACAGCGGGGCCGTCAGGCCCGACTCCGCGTAGACCTCCCGGGCGGCGGCGACGAGGGCGGCCCGATTGCGGGCGGCCGCCCTGGGTCCCTCGTTGGCGGGCCGCCGGTCGTCGGGGAGGGATCGCTGCGTCACTCCGCGAGGATAGCGAAGCGGTACCTGGCCGAAAGTCGCCCTCGGCACGTCGCGGGGCGGCGGGCTCGGCCGTACGGCGCGTCGCGCGGCCGGTCGCGCTCACGCCCGGGCGCCGTGGCCGTCCCGGACTCCGCGGCGGCCGCCGGGAAGCGGACACCTCCCGGGAGGGCGACCATAGTGACGTGGACACGGGGTGGGAAGCCGTGCCGGCCTGGCGGCTTCGAGGACCGGTCGTGACGTCGTTCCCGTTCGTCGGCGGGACGTCGCGCCGCCGCCCCGCGCTGCTCGGCGTGATCGAGCCGGCGGAGCCGGTGGGGCCGGCCGACCGCGCGCCGCTGCCCGGCACGGCCGGGTACGCCCCCGCCGAGCAGCGCGTGGTGCCGGGGCGGCGGACGGGCAGGAGCGGCAGGGACACCCCGGGCGGGACGGCGTTCCGCACGTGCCCCGGTCCCCGGGATCCGCCGGTCCACGGTCACGGCGGCCGCCGGCGACGAGGAGGCGGCCGGTGAACGAGCCGATGGAGGAACTGGTCACCGGCGCCGCCCGGGACGCCGGAGGCTGGCTGGGCGTGCTCTCGGTGGCGCAGGTGGCCACCAGCGCCGACGGCACGATCGTGCGGTGGAACCGCGCCGCGCAGGAACTGCTCGGCCACCCCCCGCAGCAGGTGGTGGGACGGCACATCGCCGAGCTGCTCCACCCCGACGCGGACCGGAGCCTGGGCCGGTCGCTGTGGGAGGCGGCGACCTCCGGGCGGGGCGTGATGGGCACCGTCACCGCCTGGCACGCGGACGGGCACCCGGTCGAGCTGGAGATCTGGGCCAGCCCCGTCCCCGACCGCCGCGACGACACCTCCGCGGTGATCGTGTTCGCCGCCGACGCGCACGCCGCCCGCCGCATCCGGGGCACCTCGGCCGTGTGGGACGGGCTGTTCACCCGCTCACCGGTCGGCATCGCGGTCCTGGACACGCAGCTGCGGTTCCTGCGCGTCAATCCGGCCCTGGAGAGGATGAACGGCCTGCCGGAGTCCGCCCACATCGGGCAGCGCCTGTCCCGGCTGCTGCCCGAGGTCAACGCCCACGACATGGAGGAGGCGATGCGGACGGTCATCGGCAGCGGACGGCCCGTGCTCGACCGCCGCCGGGTCGGCCGCACCCCGGCCGACCCCGAGCACGACCGGGTGTGGTCGTGCTCCTACGTCCGCGTCGAGGACCCCGCGGGCCGGCCGATCGGGGTCATCGCCTCCCTGCTCGACATCACCGACCAGCAGCGCGCCCACACCGAGGCCGAAGCCGGACGGCGCCGCCTCGCCCTGCTCAGTGAGGCGTCGATCCGGGTCGGCTCCAGCCTGGAAGTGGAGCGCACCGCCCAGGAACTGGCCGACCTCGCCGTCCCCCGCCTCGCCGACGCCGTCACCGTCGACGTCCTGGACACCCTCGCCCACGGCGACGAACCCGGCCCGGGACTCGCCGCCGGCGTGGCGCTGCGACGCCTGGGCAAGGCCCCGCTGGCCGGTTCCGCGGTCACCGGGACGCTCGCCCCGCTCGGCCGCACCCTCGCCTTCCCCTCCGCGGCCCCCTACACCCAGGCCCTCGCCGAGCGGCAGCCGTTCCTGCTCGCCCGCCTCGACGCCAGGAGCATCGCCTCCGCCGCCCGCCACACCAGCAGGCCCGCGCAGCTGCTGAAGCTGGGCGTGCACTCCCTCATGATGGTTCCGCTCGTCGCCCACGACCTCGTGCTGGGCGTGGCCGCCTTCTACCGCACCCGCCCCCTCGGCCCCTTCGACGGCGACGACGTCACCCTCGCCGCCCAGCTCGCCGCCCGCGCCGCGATCAGCATCGACAACGCCCGCCTCTACCACCGCGAACACGACACGGCCGTCACCCTGCAGCGCAGCATGCTGCCCCAGCACATCACCCCGCCCCCGGGCATCCAGGTGGCCCACCGCTACCTGCCGGCCAGCGACACCAACGAGATCGGCGGCGACTGGTACGACGTGCTGCGCCTGCCCGGTGGCAGAGCCGCCCTCCTCATCGGCGACGTCATGGGGCACGGCATCGCCGCCGCGGCCGTCATGGGCCGGCTGTCCGCCAGCGTCCGCGCCCTGGCCCGGCTGGACCTCGAACCCCAGGAGATCTTCACCCAGCTGGAAGCAGCGCTGGAGGACCTGGCCGAGCCGATGCTCGCCACCTTCCTGTACGCCGTCGTCGACCCGGCGACCGGCCACTGCCGCCTCGCCCGTGCCGGCCACCCCCCGCCCGCGCTCGTCGCCCCCGACGGCACCGTGCGCCTCCTCGACCTGCCGCCCGGCACCCCCCTGGGGGTCGGCGGCACCCGGTACGCCACGACCGACCACGTCCTCGCGCCCGGCAGCGCGCTGGTGCTGTACACCGACGGGCTCATCGAATCCCGCGGCAGCGACATCGACGAACGCCTCGCCGAACTCACCCACGCGCTCGCCGGGCCCTTCCCCTCCCTCGACGCCCTGTGCGACGGCCTCCTGGCCCGTCTCATGCCGGCATCCGCCGACGACGACATCGCTCTCCTCGTCGCCCGGATCCCGGCCCGCGCGTAGGGCCGATTCGGAGACCGGCGCTTTCCGGCCGGGGTCTACCCGGCGGCGAAGCGGACGGGCAGGCTCTGCGGGCCGCGGATCATCAGGCCCGGACGCCAGGTGATCGCCGCCGGGTGGATGTCCAGGGACAGGTGCGCGCAGCGGTCGAGGAGCGTGCTGATGGCGATGCGGGCCTCCAGGCGGGCCAGGGGGGCGCCCAGGCAGTGGTGGATGCCGTGGCCGAAGGCGACGTGGCCGCGGGCGTCGCGGGAGATGTCGAAGCGGTCGGGCGAGGCGAAGCGCCCGGGGTCGCGGTTGGCGTCGGCCATCGCGACGAGGACGAGTTCGCCGCCGCCGGGGATGACCGTGTCGCCGATCGTCAGCGGCCCGGTGGTGAACCGGAAGGTGGGGGTCTCCACGGGTCCTTCGTAGCGCAGCATCTCCTCGACGGCCTTGTCGATGAGGGACGGATCCGCGCGCAGGGCGGCCAGTTGGTCGGGATGGGTGAGCAGCGCGAGGACACCGTTGGATATGAGGTTGACGGTGGTCTCGTGGCCGGCGACGAGCAACAGCCAGGCCATGCCGATGAGTTCGTCGTGGGACAGGCGGTCGCCGTCGTCGTCCGCGGTGTGCATCAGCGCGCTCATCAGGTCGTCGCCGGGATGCTGCCGTTTGTCCTCGACGAGCCGGCGGATGTAGTGGGCCATGGCGGTGGCCGCTGCCTGGCGGACGTCGGGGTCGGTGGCGCCGAGGGCGTCGTTGGACCAGGTGCGGAAGGACGCGCGGTCCAGGTCGGGGACGCCGAGGAGGGCGCAGATCACGGAGATGGGCAGCGGGAAGGACAGCGCCTCGACGAGGTCGGCGCGCCCGTCGGGGGCGGTGAGCATCCGGTCCAGGAGCGCGTCGGTCGTCTTCTGGATGCCGGGCGCGAGTTGCTCCACGCGGCGCGCGGTGAACTCGCGGGCGACCAGTTTGCGCAGCCGGGTGTGGTCGGGGGGATCGGCCCTGAGCATGTGCGGGCCGGAGGAGACGGCGCCCAGCCCCAGGGCGGGCGAGGCCTTGTCCCAGTCCTTGGAGAGCCGGGGGTCCGCCAGGGCGGCGCGCCCGGCTTCGTAGCCGACGACGAGCCAGGCCGGGGCGCCGCCTTCCGGCATGCGGATGCGGTGCACCGGGCCCTCGGCCCGTAACCGGGCGTAGACGGGATAGGGGTCGCGGGTGAACGACTCACCGAGCGCGGCCAGATCGACGACGTCGGCGTCCATGGGCTGCCACCTCACTTGATCGGGTTTCACGATGCTGACATGGTGCTCCCCCGCGTGAGCGGTTTCGAGCGGTTTACCGCGGGGCGGGGCCGCCCGGTCTCCGCCGGGCGCGCGGGAAGACGCCGCGGTCCACGGCCGCCCGTCCCCCTCGCCCGGTGCCCGGCGTTGTGGCTTCTCCCCCGTCCGGGGTAGACGACGATCACACCCGCAGGTCCCTCACCGAAGGAGACGGATCATGAACAAGGGCAAGCAGATCACCGGTACGGCTCGCGAGGAACTCGCCCGCGAGATGAAGAAGCAGTACGAGAGCGGCCTGTCCATACGGGCCATCGCCGAAGCCCACGGACGGTCGTACGGGTTCGTCCACCGTGTGCTCGGCGAGGCGCAGGTCTCCTTGCGCAGCCGCGGCGGGGAGCGTCCGCGCCGACGGCTGGAGGAGTCCGGCCGTGCGCAGCGGTGAGGACGCAGGCGGCGTCGGGCTGCCGGTCCGGGCGGCGGAGTCCGGGGGCGGCCGGCGCCGCCGTCGGGGCCGGGCCGCGGAGGGGTTCCGCGCCTCCGGGCGCTTTCCGTCGCTCGCCCGCCGGACGCGTGCGGCGCCTCAGGTCGTCGGGCGGGCCGCCGAGGCGGCCGCGTCGCGTTCCAGGGCGGGCCGGTAGTGCCGTGCGAACAGGGCCGCCACCAGGTCCCGGCGGCTGCGCACGCCCGTCTTGTCGAACACGGCCTTGAGATGGTCCTGGACGGTGTGTGGCGACACCCGGGTGAGGTGGCTGATTTCCGTGGTGGCGTGTCCCCGCAGGACGAGCTCGGTGATCGTGCGTTCCCGGGGCGTCAGCCCGTAGGCGGTGCACAGGAACGAGGTGCGTTCCTCCGGCCGGGCCGGCTCGATCGCCACGGCGACGACGGCTCCGCCCCGGTCCAGGGCGGCGGACCGGTCGTGGTCCTCCGCCAGCGACCAGGCGTGCAGCCGCGCCGGGCCGAGGGTGCGCGTGTGCGCCCAGGAAGTGACCGATCCGCCGGCCGCCGGGGCGCGGACCGCGGCGGCCACGGCGCACAGGGCGGGAGGCAGACCGGTGCGCCCGTCGCCGCGCGGGAACCGGTCACCGTCTCCCAGCTCGTCGAGCCACGGACCGGCCGTGGGACTCCGGTGCAGCACTCGGTAGCCGGCGTCGAGGAGGAGCAGCCCCGGGGCGGTGGGAGAGGACGCCTGCCGGGCCTGCCGGGTCACGTGGAGCCGGCGCAGCGCGTCGCCCAACGGCTGTGCGAGCGTCGCCGCCGCCGCGAGATCGGCGTCGTCGAAGGGGCGGGTGTCGGGTCCGCGGCCCAGGATCAGCGCGCCCCACACACCGTGCCGGTCGCGGAGCGCCACCCGCAACTCGTCGCGGTAGCCCAGGGGACGGACGATGTCCTGGTACCGGGGGCTGCGCGCCAGCAGGTCACCGGCTTCGCGGCTCAGCAGCCCGACGGGCGACGGGCGCCGCGCCAGGTCCGGCAGCAGGTTGACATCGCCCTCGCGGTACTCGATGTCCAGCATCCGCGGCATCAGCGCCTCGGGCACGGCGTGGCGGTAGTTGCCGCCGGTGTTCATCAGGGTCTCGGGGTCGACGGTGACACCGGCCCAGATGTCGCAGGGCAGCGAAGGGGCCAGCGTGGTCATCACCGCCTCGAAGAACTCCTCGACGTTCCGCGCGGTCGCCACCGCCCGTAACGCCGCCCTCCGGCCCCGCCCGACGCGTCCCCCGTCTTCGGACATGGGCTCAGGGTAACCACACCGACGGCACACCGACAGCGTCGCGACGCACGGATCGAGTGCCTGCGCCTGCCGGGCGGCCCCGGGACCCGCCGGAAGCCGTCGGAGGCGGCGCCGAACTCCTCCGCGGCGGGTCGGACCGGTTCCGCCAGGTGGTCCGGGTCGGTCGCGGCGCGCGGTGCGGCCCTGTCCACCTCGGCCGGGAGGGTCCCACGGCTCCGGAAGCACCGCGCTTGGGCGTCGGGCGAACGGGGCCGGGCGGTCGGCGGGCGACGTGCCCCTTGCGCTGACCTCGAGTAGCCGGGCCGGTGCGCCGCGTGCACGATGGGGCTCGGAGAGGCGGAGCCCACAGTCCTCCGTCCGGCAGGCAGGCAGGCAGGCAGGCAGGCAGGCAGGGAAGAGGACCCCATGGCGACCACCCCACCGCGCCGGGCCCGGGCACGGGCACGGGCCGCACTGGCCGGGCTGCTCGTCACAGCGGCGAGCGCGGCGACGCTCGTCTCCTGCGGCGGGGACGACGGCGGCGACGGTGCCGCCTCCGTCCGGCCCGGCCTTTCGGGCCCCTACACCGCGTCGTTCTCCGGCAGCCCGGCCTCCGCCCTCGCCTCCCTGGAGGAATCCGCCCGCGAACGCGCCTCGGCCGCCGCCTCCTCGGCCTCCGCCCGCGCCTCCGAGTTCGAGGCGTCGGTGTCGGCGGAGGTCGCGCGCGCCAATGCGGCGGCGCAGCGCGAACTGAAGGACGTCGAGGGCCGGGGCAACGCCCTCGCGGACGTCTCCCTGACCGGGAAGCCGCGCGCGCAGACCGGCGGCCTGCTCGCCGTCGTGGTCAACATCACCAACCACACCGACGAGACCGCGTCCTACGCGGTGCAGGTCGACTTCCGCGACTCCGACGGCAAGGTCGTGGAGACCCGCTACGTCGGCGCGGAGGACCTCGCGGCGGGCGACAGGGCGCAGCCGCTCGCCATCAGCCGCACACCCGCCGGACAGCAGCTGACCGCCGAGATCGCCAAGGCGCAGCGCTACTAGGACCTGCCCCGTCCGTCCGGTGACCGGCTGTGCGGCGGCGTGTCCCGTCCGAGCGGTTCGGGCCGTGTGCCGCGGCGGCCGGCAGGACAGTCACTCCGTCCACGAGGAGGCCGAGGACCAGCGGTCGCCTCAACGGGGGAACTCCGCTCGTCCCGGTCCCCGCGCCGTCCTAGGGTGAGGCCGTACCGGTCGCCTTCCGTCGCCGTGCGGTCACCCCGCCTCCCGCCACAGCGGGGCACGAGGCTCAGGAGGACGCGCCCGCGGCCCTGGCGGACAGGAGTCCGCACCACGGGGCGCCGAAGCGAAGGAGATCCTCACCATGTCCTCCACAGGAACGCCGGCCGCTCCTCCCGGGGACGGGGAGTTCTCGGGAACGCTGATCTACACGATCGGCGAGTACCGCATGATCCAGTACGCCCTGGCGGTGGCCGGTTTCGCCCTGCTGGCCGGCTTCCTCTACTCGGTCTCCAACAGGAACGAGGTGTCGCCGCGCCACCGCACCGCCGTCAACGCCAGCGCCCTCCTGCAGGCCGTGGCGTTCCTGGCGTACGTGGCCCTCTTCCTCTCCTGGCAGAACTCCTTCGTACGGGTGGACGAGAGGTACGTCCCCGTGGCCGGCGAGGCGTACGACGGGGGGCTGCGGTACGCGGACTGGTCCGTCACCGTTCCCCTGCTCGCGGTGGAGTTGCTGGGCGTGTGCGCGGTGGCCGGCAGGCGGCTGTTCCGGCAGCGCGCCACGGCCGTGGCGGCGGCGTTCCTGATGATCGTCACCGGTTTCCTGGGAGCCCAGGTCTTCGACGGCGGCAACCGGGTGCTGTGGCTGACGGTGTGGGCCGCGATCAGCACCGTGTTCTTGCTGGTGCTGTACGCGGTCCTCGGCCGCGCGGTGCTGGCCAGCCGTGACGAGCTGTCCCCGGACGCCTTCACCACCCTGAAGCGGGCCACCGTCATGGAGTTCGGCGTCTTCGGCGTCTATCCGCTGGTCTACCTGATCCAGCAGTCGGTCGGTCCCGGTTCCGACCTGGTCGCCTGGGCCCTGGTCACCCAGCTCGGGCTCTGCGCGGCCGACGTCGTCGCCAAGGTCGGCTTCGGCGCGATGATCCACAAGGTGGCCAAGCTGCGCACCGCCGACGACGTGCGGGCCGGCAGCGAGACCCATCCCGAGGAGGTGTGGGTCTCGCACGTCAAGCGGTCCGACGTCTGGCCCCCGGTGGCCGCGGCGCTGACCGGGCACAGTGCCCACCCCGCGCCGCTGCCGGTGCGTGACGGCGACGGCCGCCACGGCCGTTGACCCCCCGGGCGTTCGCCGGCGGGTCCCCTGCCACGCGGCTCCCCGCCGTCGCCACCGGTGTCTCCACCGGGGCGGTGGTCCTGGTGCTCGCCGTCCAGTGCGCCGCCCCGGGCCTCTGGCACCGCTGGTCGGTCCCGGTCTTCGTGGCCGGTGTGGTGGCCGGGATCCCCCACGGCGCGGTGGACCACCTGGTGCCGGGCTGGTTCCGGGGCACTCCTTCCGCCGGCCGCGACGGCGCCGTCCCGCTCGGCTACGCCCTGACCGCCGCGGGAGCCTTCACGGTCTGCTGGTGGGCGCCGACGTTCGCGCTGTGCGCCTTCCTGGCGGCCTCGGCCGCGCACTTCGGCCACGGCGAGGTCCGGTTCGACGCGCTGCGCCGCGCCGGTCCGGACGCGGACGGGCGAACGCTCGCGACCGCCCACGGCGCGGTCACCGTCGTGCTGCCCCTGACCCTGTGGCCCGAGCAGGTCCGGCCGGTCGTCCGGCTGCTCGCTCCCGAGGCGGAGCGGCTGCTCACCACGGCGGCACGGCCGGTGGCCGCGGTGCTGGCGGGGGTCTGCGTGCTGGCCGGATGCACGGTGGCACTGCTCCGCGCGCGGTTCCGGCAGGTCGCCGAACTCCTGCTCCTGACCGCCCTGTTCACGCTGGTCCCGCCGCTCGCGGCGTTCGGCACGTACTTCGGGGCCTGGCACTCGGTGCGGCACATCGCCCGGCTCGTGCTGACCGACCCGGCCAACGCGGAGCCGTTGCGTTCGGGGCCGACCGGGGCGGTACTGCGGCGGTTCTGCCGCCAGGCGGCCGCGCCCACCCTCGTGACCCTCGCCGTCCTGGCGCTCCTGTCCCGGGCCGCCGCGCCGGACGGCCCCGCGGTCACCGCGACCGGTGTGGCTCTGCTGGCCGCCCTCACCCTCCCCCACCTGCTCGTCGTCGCCCGTCTCGACCGCCACGCCCCTGGGGAGACGCCGGGCCCGGCCGGTAACCCGCGGAAACGGCCCGGCCGGCATGATCGCCCGGACAGGTCCCGGGTGTGCCGTCCGGGCCGGGCGGACGACCGCGCGTGAGGGACTCCGCGGCCAGCCGCCGGGCCGGAGGGGCCGCTTGCCGTGCGGACGCCGTACCGCCGCCGGTCCGTCTCGACAAGGTGCTGGAGGGACGCGCGGGAGACCCCGCGCTGCCGCCCGCGCTCGTCCGTCGCCCCTTCGCCTGCCGCCGGGGCTTCGGCCGCGTCGCCCTGCGCCCGGACCTCGGCGACGGCAACGGCGACGGCGACGGCGACGATCTAGGACCGGCCGGCGTCCGGCCGGTGGCCTCCCCCTGCCGGCGGAGGTGCTGCGGCGTCCGGCCGCCGATCCCGATCCGTGGACGCGGCGGCGGGCCCCGCGCGACCTCGGCCTGCCGGTGGAACTCGCCCGTCGGCCGGCGACCGATCCGCGGTGCGCCGCGCGAGCGCGGCCCGTCCCCGTCTTCCGGCCCGCGACCTGACGCGCCTGCCGGCCGATCCGTCGGAAGCGGTCGCGCCGGCCACGGCCGGCGCCCCCGGTCCGCCGTCCGGGCGGACGCACCGGCTGCTCCGTCCTGGCAGGCCTGTGGCACCGGTGTGCGCGCCGGACGCCGCGCCCCGCTCACACCGGTGAGCGGGGCGCGGCAGCCGGCGGCCGGGGGCTTCCCGGCCGGTCACCTCAGGGCAGGGTCCACTTCTGGTTGGCTCCGGTGTGGCAGGTCCACAGGTGGACGGGCGTTCCGTCGTTCCAGGTACCGCCGGACGCGTCCAGGCACTTGCCGGACTGCGGATTGCGGACCGTGCCGTCGGCCTGGGCCGCCCACTTCTGCGCACCCGTCCCGTTGCACGTCCACAACTGGACCCTCGTCCCGTCCGCACTGCCCCCGCCGGAGACGTCCAGGCACTTGCCCAGCGCCTTCAGCGAACCGTCACCGGAGACCGTCCACGTCTGCGCGGCACTGCCGTTGCACGTCCACAACTGGATCTTCGTCCCGTCGGCGGTGCCACCGCCGTCGACGTCCAGGCACTTGCCGCCGACCCCCTTCACCGCACCGGAACGGGGGCCGGGTTCCTGGCCCGCGCCCTGCTTGACGCGGATGTTGCGGAAGGACACCTCGTCGCCGTCGCCGTGGTTCTGGATGCCGATGTGTCCCTGGCGCAGGCTGCGCGCCGGGTCGGTGTTGGTGAAGTCGTTGATCTTCCGGCCGTTGAGGAAGATCTCCAGCCGTTCGCCGGTGACCCGCAGTTCGTAGGTGTTCCACTCCCCCGGCGGGTTCAGCGCGGCGTCGCGTGCGGCGAGGTCGGCGGACCGGAAACCGTAGACGGCACCGGTGGTGCGGTCGGCCGCGTCGGTGGCGTCGATCTGGATCTCGTAGCCGTTGTCCACCGCGGACCACGGGTCGTCGGAGGCCGGGAAGCCGAGGAAGACCCCGGAGTTGTCGTCGCCGGCCGCCTTCCAGTCGAGCTTGACGGAGTAGTCGCCGGTGAACTCCTTCGCGGAGTACCAGAGCATGCCCAGCCCGCCGTGGGAGGTGAGGGTGCCGTCCGCGAGGGTGAACCCGCCCGGGCCGGCCTGTGTCCAGCCGGTGGTGGACGAGCCGTCGAACAGGGCCGTGTAGCCGGTCTCGGGGCGGCAGTCGGCGTCGGTCATCCCGGCGGCCCAGCGGATGCCGCCGAGGAGGTGGCGGCGGAAGGCGGGCTCGGTGTACGACTCGTCGGTGTGGCCGCCGCCGGTGTAGAAGGCGCGGCCGCCCTCGTAGCCCTTGCACCAGGCGATCGGGTGGTCGCCGGACATGTTCCCGCCCGTGTAGCTGGACTCGTCGAGCGACGCCAGGACGCGGGCGGTGGTGCGCGGGTTGGTGCGGTAGTTGTACCACTCGTCGGTGCGCTGCCAGGCGGTGCCCAGGTGGGCGGTGGCGTCGTGCGCCCGGTCCTCCACCTTGACCGTGGCGGGCTGGATGGCCGGGTGGGAGTGGAAGAGGGCTCCGGCCAGCCCCGCGTAGAAGGGCCAGTCGTACTCGGTGTCGGCGGCGGCGTGGACACCGACGTATCCGCCGCCGCCCTGGATGTACTGCTCGAAGGCCGCCTGCTGGGCGGCGTTCAGCACGTCGCCCGTCGTGGACAGGAAGACGACCGCCTTGTACCGGGCGAGGTTGCCGGCCGTGAAGGCCTGGGCGTCCTCGGTGGCGTCGACGGTGAAGTTGTTCGCGGTTCCCAGGCCGGTCAGGGCCGTGATGCCGTCGTCGATCGAGGAGTGCCGGAAGCCCGCCGTCTTGGAGAAGACGAGGATCCGGTACGCCGGGTCGGCCGCCGCGCGGCTCTCCGCGGCGGCGGAAGGGCTCCCGGCCGCGGGCTGGGCGGCGGCTTGCGGGGTCAGGCAGAGCGCGGCGGCGGCGAACAGGCCGAGGGCCGCTTTCAGGGGTGTGCGCATGGGGGTCGCCTCCTTTCTACGGCAGGGTCCACTTCTGGTTGGCTCCGGTGTGGCAGGTCCACAGGTGGACGGGCGTTCCGTCGTTCCAGGTACCGCCGGACGCGTCCAGGCACTTGCCGGACTGCGGATTGCGGACCGTGCCGTCGGCCTGGGCCGCCCACTTCTGCGCACCCGTCCCGTTGCACGTCCACAACTGGATCCTCGTCCCGTCCGCACTGCCCCCGCCGGAGACGTCCAGGCACTTGCCCAGCGCCTTCAGCGAACCGTCACCGGAGACCGTCCACGTCTGCGCGGCACTGCCGTTGCACGTCCACAACTGGATCTTCGTCCCGTCGGCGGTGCCACCGCCGTCGACGTCCAGGCACTTGCCGCCGACCCCCTTCACCGCACCGGAACGGGTGGTGCCGCCGGAGGTGGTGAAGGAGAACTCGTCGACGTCGAACAGCGAGCCGCTGCCGCCCTTGAAGACGAGGTGCAGCTTCGTCGAACCGCTCGGCTGGTCGGCCAGGCCCGCCGATACCTCCTGGAAGGTCTCCCAGCCGCCGGTCACCGGTACGGTCGCCGTGCCGAGCAGGGTGCCGGTCGGCGATCCGGCGCGGATCTCGATGGTGCCGCCCGCGCCCGCCGAGGAGACCCGGGCGGTGAAGCGGGTGGCGTTGTCGAGGGCGTACGGCGTGAAGGAGATCCAGTCGCCGTTGTCGATGTGGCCGACGGTCCTGCCGCCGTGCGCGGGAGCGTGGTCGACGACCTGGACGCCCGCGGAGCCGCCGTAGTGCTCGGCCTGCCGGTGGCTGGGCTGGGTGATGTGCTGGTCGTGCGTGGTCAGCGCGGGCTGGCCGTTCGCGCCCCTGTCGGTGTACTCGGCGTCGACGACGCCGAAGATGTTGGCGTTCGGGTCGTGCTCGCCGTCCGCCAGGGTCTGCAGGGTGCCCTCGCAGCCGGTGGTGGAGGTCTGCGGGTGGCCGTGGCTGTCGTGTCCGACGATGAAGGTGACCTTCACCTTGGAGCAGTCGATCGTGCCGTCCTCGGGGTCGGTGACCGTCACCTTGAAGGGGATGGCGGCGCCGAAGTCGTAGATCCGTCCGTCCGCGGGCAGGTCGAGCCTGACCGTCGGGGCGGTGTTGCCGACGGTGATCTGCACCGACGCCGTCGCGGACTTGCCGGTCGGGTCCGTGACCTTCAGGGTGGCCGTGTACTGACCGTTGGCGGTGTAGGTGTGGGTGGGGCTGGCCGCGGTGGAGGTCGCGCCGTCGCCGAAGGTCCAGGCGTAGCCGAGGGTGCCGCCGTCGGGGTCGGAGCTGCCGGCGGAGGAGAAGGAGACGGCCAGGGGTGCCTTGCCGGAGGTGACGTCGGCCTTGGCCTGCGCGAGCGGGGCGAGACCGCCGGTGACGTGCTCGATGCGGTACAGGGCGGAGTTCGCGTCGCCGCTGAAGTAGCCGGTGCCGTAGTCGAGGACGTAGAGGGCGCCGTCCGGGCCGAAGGCCATGTCCATCACCTGGGTGCCGCTCCAGGGGAAGGAGTTGACGGACTGCACGGTGCCGTCGCCGCCGGACTCGATCCGCTTGATCCAGCGGCGGCCGAACTCGCCGGCGAAGAAGTCGCCGTCGTACTCCTGCGGGAACTTCGCCTCGGAGGCCGAGGCGGCGTCGTAGCGGTAGACCGGGCCGCCCATCGGGGACTCGGAGCCATTGCCGAACTCGGGGACGGATCCGCCGTCGTAGGGGATCCAGGCGGGCTGCGCGGGAGGCAGGTCGGTCAGGCCGGTGTTGCGCGGCGACGTGTTCCTCGGGGCCGCGCAGTTGAACGCCTGTCCCGAGGCGCCGGTGGCGAAGTCGTAGTCGACGTAGGCGTCGTTGTCGCCGGTGCAGTACGGCCAGCCGAAGTTGCCCGCCTTGGTGATCCGGTTGAACTCGACCTGCCCGGCGGGGCCGCGTGCGGCGCTCGCGGTGCCGGCGTCGGGTCCGTAGTCGCCGAGGTAGACGATGCCCGTGGCCTTGTCGACGCTCATCCGGAACGGGTTGCGAAAGCCCATGGCGTAGATCTCGGGGCGGGTCCTCGCGGTGCCGGGCGGGAAGAGGTTGCCGCTCGGGATCGAGTACGACCCGTCGGCGTTGACCTTGATCCGCAGGACCTTGCCGCGCAGGTCGTTGGTGTTGCCCGAGGAACGCTGGGCGTCGTAGGCGGGGTTGCGGCTCGCCCGCTCGTCGATCGGGGTGAAGCCGTCCGAGGCGAACGGGTTGGTGTCGTCGCCGGTGGACAGGTACAGGTTGCCGGCCGCGTCGAAGTCGATGTCGCCGCCGACGTGGCAGCACAGGCCGCGGGAGGCGGGCACGTCCAGGATCTTCTTCTCGGTGGCGAGGTCCAGGGTGCCGTCGGTCTTCAGGACGAACCGGGACAGCCGGTTGACGCCGTCGAAGGGAGTGAAGTCGGCGGCCGTGCCGTCGGCCGGGGCGTCACCCGCGGGTGTGCTGAGTCTGGGCGCGTAGTAGAGGTAGAGGTACCGGTTGGACGAGAAGCCGGGGTCCACGGCGACGCCCTGGAGGCCCTCCTCGTCGTGGCTGTAGACGTCCAGCTTGCCCGCGACGGTGGTGGTCCCCGCGGCGTTCGTCAGCCGGAGGGTGCCGTCGCGCGAGGTGTGCAGGACCGAGCGGTCCGGGAGCACCGCCAGCGTCATGGGCTCGCCCGTCTCGGCCACGCCCTTGGCCAGCGTGACCTGCTGGAACTCCGGGGCGGCGAGCGGCCGGGCGTTGCCGCCGTCCCGGTCCGCGGGCGCCGCGGCGGCCGGGGACATCGGTAACAGGCAGCCCAAGGCGCAGGCCGCGGCAGTCAGGAGGGAACGGACACGTCTGTGTCTGAGCGGTGTGATGCGCACAGAGGTCTCCCATGGTGGGGTGGGATGACGGCAGTCCTCACCGGACTGCCGGGGAGTGCACAGGCGCGCGCCGTCGCGCCGTCGTGACCGGCCAGCGATCTATGACCGGTTCATTTCAAGGAAGTTAGCGGGCTTTGTCGAGCTCCGTAACCCGTTCCGCACAAGATCTCGGCACTTTTTCCATGAGCGGGACAAAGTGGCGGAAGGGCAGGGAACGGGGCGCCGCGCGGCTTCCGGGCCGGGCGCGGATCGGGGATCTCGGGGAAGGCTCCCGGGCCCGAAGCGGGGTGTGAGGAAGCGGCGTTGCCCTCGGACGCCGTGTCCCCGGGATCACGGACCTGGGCCGATGGTCCGACGCGTCGGCTGATGCGTTCCCCCACGCCTGCTGGTCGGATGGCGGAATGAGCGATCACGTCGACGAGCCGGGGCCCGCCGTCCGCCGGCGCTTGGCCGAGGAGAGGAACGTCTGGCTGTGCACCGTGCGCCCGGACGGCTCCGCCCACGTCACGCCCGTCTGGTTCGTCTACCGGAGTTCCCGGTGGTGGATCGGTACGGACCGCGGTTCCGTCAAGGTCAGGAATATCCGCGGGGAGCCCCGTGTGTCCCTGGCTCTGGAGGACGGCCGGCTCCCGGTCGTCGCCGAAGGAGACGCAGCACTGGTCCATGACGGGTTCCCCCGCGAGGTCGTGGCCGCGTTCCAGCGGAAATACGGGTGGGACATCTCCGCTCCCGCCGGCTCCACCGGCAGCCGGGTGCTGCTGGAAGTGCGGGTGCGTCGGTGGCTGATGGCCGGCACGGCCCGGTGACGGCGGCGACGGTCACGGAATCGTGGTGCGTACCCGGGGGTGTGGGGGGTTGGGTGCGCGTCGTGCTCAGTGAGCGGTGCGAAGACCCACACCGACGGTGTGGTACGTGGCACTCGTCAGCTCGGGGGAGGTCCCGGGGGGCGGCTCGGCGGGGAGGCTGCGTCCGACGTCGAGGAGTAAGTCCGCCGCGTCGAGCAGCGCGCTGCGTGTCTCGTACTGGCCGTTGAGGCCGAGGTGCTTGACGAGCCGGCGGAGGCCCTCCTCGAAGGCCATGACCTGTTTCCGCAGCTCCGTGGGGTGCAGGGGCTGCGCTGTCTCTCTGTTCATTCAAGGCAAGTTAGCGACGGGGCGTACCGCCTGCGTACCGCTTTGCATGTATGCATGTGTGGAGATTCTGCGGTGTCAACCGCGATCGTCCGCCGAGATGACTGTCGCTTCGGACACGGCCGCCGTGTGAGGTCCCCGGCCGGTCCGAAGCCCTGGGGCGCCGCCCCTGACGGTTGGTTCCCCTGCGAGCAGACGCCAGGGGCGGCGGGGCCCGTTGCCCGAGCCCTCATCTCGACTTCGGCTTCAGGGGCGCCGGCGGATGCAGCGACCCGCCGGTTCCGGCGTTCTCACGGCGCCCGGTCGTACGGGGCGCGGCCGCGCGCGGGCCGGCCCGGACGCCGGGTGTCGCTCACCGGGCCCGTCGTTCGGCCACCGGCGTCCCGTCCGGGGCGCCGGTCAGCAGCTCCGCGTCCGCCGCCAGCGCGTCCGCGACCGCCGTGGCGATCCGGCGCGGGTCGCCTCCGGCGGGCAGCGGCGGGGCGGTGCCCGCCACGGGCCGGTCGGCGAAACCGGTGTCCAGGTGGCCCGGCCGGACGTCCAGCACCCGGATGCCGCTGCCGCGTGCCTCGCGGCGCACGGCGTCGAGCCAGGCCTTCAGCGCGGCTTTGGAGGCGCTGTAGTCGGCCATGCCCGGCTGCGGGCGCTGCGCGACCACGCCGGTGACGGCGACCAGCACCGCTCCGGAGCGCATCGTGGGCAGCGCCGCGCGGAAGAACGCGGCGGGTGCGAGGGCGTTGACCGCCATCAGGTGCTCCGCGACCCCGTCGTCGACCTCGCCGGCCGTGCCGAAGGCCACCGATCCGAACGCGGTCACGACGGCGTCCAGGCCTCCCAGGGCGGCGGAGGCGGTGTGCACCGCGCGGGCGCAGGAGCCGGGGTCGTAGGCGTCGAAGAGCACGGTGGGAGCACCCGGGTACGCCCGGGCCGTCCTCGCCAGGCGCTGGGGGTCGCGTCCGGCCAGGGCCGGACGGGCACCGCGGCCGACCAGTTCGGCGGTGATCATGCCGCCGAGGACGCCGGTGGCACCGGCCACCAGGACACGCGCGCCGTCGATCTCCACGCCTCCCCCTCACCGGGTCCGCGAGTGTGTTCCGTCGTCCCTTGCTTCGGGCAGCGCCCGGTTCGGGGATGCGGCTCCGGGGGACGCGGCGGTCCCGGGCCGTGCGCCGGGCCGGGAGCACTCCGCGGGCGGCGCGCTCCCGGCACGACCGCGGGGACGCCCGCCGCGACCGCCCGGCACCGGGCGGCACCCCGGACGACACCCCGCCGGACGGCCGCCACGACCGCCCGGCACCACGGCGGTCCCCTCACCCCGCCGTCACCGACTCCACGACCGCCACGGCCTCCGCCAGTCCCGGCGGGCGCGGCAGGCCGGGCACCGCCTGGCCCGTCCAGCCGGGACCGAGCGTCAGGACGACCGGCTTGCGGCGGGCCCCGCGCACCCCCCACTCCATCGCGGCCACGTGCTGGGCCAGCGGCCGGCTGGCGGTGGTACGGGACTGTGCCCACAGGCCCACCACGCTCGGCCCGGTCCTGCGCACCGCCGTGACGAGCGACTCGACGGGCAGGGCGCCGCCGAACATGCGCACCGGGATCCCGCGCTCGGCCAGCGCGGCGGCCAGCGCCTCCAGCGGCAGGGTGTGCGTCTCCCCCGGTACGCAGGCGAGCACCGCGGCGGCGTGGGGCCGGTCGGCGGCCACGGGGGGCGTGCTGCGGCGCAGCGCGCCGGAGACGTGCCAGGACAGGAAGTGCTCGACCTCGACGTACTTCTCCCCCGAGGTCTCCCACTTGCGGCCGACCGCCTGGAGCGTCGGCATGATCACCTCGGTCCACGCGGTGACCAGGCCGTACTCGGCGATCGCGGCCAGCAGCAGCTCGTCCAGCGCGGCGGCGTCCAGGCGCAGCGCGGCGCGGGCGATCCCCTTGCACTCCTGGCGTACGTCGCCGAGGCGCAGCCCGCTGCCGCCCCGGTCGCGGGCGCGGGCCGGCGGCCGCGACGGGCCGGCACCCCGCGGGAGCGGTGCCGTACCGGGCGGCGCGTCGCCGTTCGCCAGGCGCGCGGCCTCGGCGGGTGGCATTCCGGTCGCCGTCAGGGCGCACATCCTCTCCAGCCGCGCGATGTCCGGGGCGGTCCAGCGCCGGTGACGGCCGCCGGTGTGCGCCTCGGGACCCAGTCCGTAGCGGCGGTCCCACGTGCGGACGGTGGTGGGCGCGACCCCGAGGCGCCTGGCCACCTCGCCGGTGGTCAGGCCGGCGTCCCGCCGGGCGCCCCCGTCGTCCCGGTCCTCCGCGTTGTCTCCGCTCATGCCCATGCCCATGCCCATGCCCATGCCCATGCCTCCACTGTACGACGCACAAACGACGCACGTTGTCTGCGTCGTTTCGGCGCCCGACACTGAGGCATGCGGGCGGGCACCACGGTCCGCGCGGCGGCCGGTGCGGTTCACCGGACGGCCTTTCCGTCCCCGCATCCGCCGTACGGCAGGAGGAGTCAGGCCATGAGTACGCACACCATCACCGCCCCCGCCCCGCCCCTGGACGGAGCCGGGTACGAGGAGGAACTGGCCCGTGGCCTGCGCGCCGCCGACGAGGCGGCCCTCGCGGCGATCTACCGGCACTGGGGCTCGCTCGTCCACACCCTGGCCGTCCGGTCGCTCGGCGACGCCCACGAGGCCGAGGACGTGACCCAGCAGGTGTTCCTCGGCGCCTGGCGCGGCCGCGACGGCTTCCGCCCCGAGCGCGGTCCGCTCAGCGCCTGGCTGGTCGGCATCACGCGGCGCAAGATAGCCGACGCGCTGACGGCCAGGACGAGGCGTCTGGCGCTGGTCGACTCCGCCGCCCGCCAGGCCGGCACCGCCCGGCAGGTCCAGGCGGCACCGGACGACGTGCTGGACCGGGTGCTCCTGATCGACGAGCTGTCCCGTCTGCCGGCCCCCCAGCGGGAGGTGCTGTGCCTGGCCTTCTACGAGGACCTGACCCAGATGCAGATCGCCGAACGCACCGGCATGCCCCTGGGGACCGTCAAGAGCCACGCCCGCCGCGGCCTGAACCGGCTGCGCCAGGCGATCGAGCAGGGCGAGGCCCGCGGCCCGGGGGCGTGACGGCACCGAAGAAGCGGGCGGCCGCGCATCCACGGCGGCGCCCGTCCACGAACCAGGAGTGAGACTCCGCACGGTACGGAGAATCTAGAAAGGGGTTGTCCCCATGGCTTCCACGACTTCCACGACCCACCGGCCCGCCCTCGCCGTCGCCGCATCGGCCGGTGCCTGCGTTCTGGCCTTCGGCACCGTGCCCGCCCTGGCGGCCCCCGCCGCCGCACAGGGCTCGGCCACGGTGTCCGTCTTCCACGGCATTCCGGGCATGACCGTCGACGTGTACGCCAACGGCGACGAACTGATCAGCGACTTCAAGCCCGGCACGGTGACCGACCCTCAGTCCCTCGACTCCGGCACCTACGACATCAAGATCTTCGCGGCGGGCCAGAACCCCGACGGAACTCCGGCGCTGGAGAAGAAGATCGAGGTGCCCGAGGGCGCGAACGCCACGATCGCCGCCCACCTGAACGCCGGCGGCGACCCCCAGCTGACCGCCTTCGTCAACGACGTCACGAAGGTCGACGCCGGCAAGGCCCGCCTGACGGTACGTCATGTCGCGGCCGCGCCCGCCGTCGACGTCCGGGCGGGCGGGCAGCCGGTCTTCACCGGCCTGGAGAACCCGAAGGAGGACACCGCCGAGGTCGACGCGGGCACCGTGAACGCCGATGTCGTGCTCGCCGGCACGGACACCGTGGCCATCGGCCCGGCCGACCTGAAGCTCGAAGAGGGGACGAGCAACGTCGTGTACGCCTGGGGCAGCGCCGAGGACAAGAACCTGGCCCTGCAGACCCAGACGTTCGGCGGCATGGAGTCGGCGCCCAGGACCGTCAACGCCGGCTCCGGCGGCGCCTCCGGAGCCAACTCGTCCGAGCAGTGGCTGGCCTGGGCGGCAGCGGCCGGAACGGTCACCCTGACGGGAGTCCTGGTGGGCCGCCGGTTCGCGGGGCGGCGTGGTTGAGTCCACGAGCCGGCTGGCCTGGGCGGCGGTGACGACCGGCACGCTGGCGATCGTCCTCGGCGTGAGCGGTCCCCCCTCGCTCCCGGCCGCGCCGCCGCCCGACTTCGGACCCGCGGCCGCGTCACCGGACACGGCGGCCGCCCGGCTCCCGGCCGGCACCGGCCCGCGGGCCGGTGCCGGGCACCAGGACCCGCCGCCCCGGCGGGTCCTGGTGCCCGGCGTCGGCCTCGACGCCCGGGTGACTCCGGTCGGGGTGAGCGGGCAGGGCGATCTGGCCGTGCCCGAGGACCCCGCCGTGGCCGGCTGGTACCGCTTCGGCCCGGAGCCCGGCAGCGCGCGGGGGTCGGCCGTGCTGGTCGGGCACGTCGACGGCGACACGGGCGCGCTCGGCGAGTTCGCGGCCCTCTTCGACGTACGGCGCGGGGACCGCGTCGAGGTGCGGCGGGCGGGGGCGGGCCCGGCGGTCTACCGGGTCGTGTCGCGCGTCACGGTGCCGAAGGAGGACCTGCCGGTCTCCGTCTTCCGCCGGACGGGCGCCCCGGTCCTCACGCTCATCACCTGCGCACCCCCCTTCGCCCCCGGGCAGGGGGGCTACCTGGCCAACCTCGTCGTCACGGCGGAACCGGCCGGGACCTGACGACACCCCGGGGCCGGACGTGCCCCCGGGCACACGGACTTCGCGGAACTGGAGAGTACGGTGGCCCACGTCGAGCCCGCACACCTGGTGGAACTGTCGCTGGGAAACGCCGCCTCCAGCGACGCGGACGTCAGCGCGCTGCAGCACCTGGCGGCCTGCGCCCGCTGCCGGGACGAACTCCGGGCGCTGACCCGCATGGTGGCCGCCGCACGCGGCACGGGTACGGCGGATCCGGCGGCCGCGCCCCCGGAGCGCGTCTGGCGGCGCATCCTCCTGGAGTTGTCGCAGGAGGCCGAAGCGCCCTCACCGCGCGCGGGGATCACCGCTCTCCGCCCTCCGGCGGCAGCGGCCCCCCGGGCGGGGCGGGCCCGGTTCGCGGCCGGAGCGCCGGCAGGCCGTCTCGTCCTCGGTGCGCTCGCGGGAGCCGCCCTGGTCTGGTGGGCGGCACGCGGCCGCTCGCCGCGCGCTCCGCTCCCCCGCGCCGGAGTCCACGGGAACGTGCTGCGCGGGCCGTGAGCGCGGGCCGGCGGCACGCCTCGCACGCCCGTCCTCCGACGCCCCGGCCCGGGCACGCGGCCGGCAGGCGATCGGGCTCCGGGCGTCGGCGCGGGGAGGGGGCGCGGACGGCGCCGGGCGTCGGGTGGCGGGCCGGTGCCGGGCATCATCACCGCCGACCGGGCGTCGGGTGGCGGGCCGGTGCCGGGCATCATCACCGCCGACCGGGGCAGAAAGCGCGTAGGACGGCGGGACGAGAGGGCGGCGCATGGCAGATCGGCACGAGGACGGGCACCGGGGACCGGACCGTGCCCGGGTCTTCTCCGCCGACGACGCGGTCGGCAGGGATCTCGCGGCGGTGGACTGGGCCGCCACCCCCCTGGGGCCGCCGGACACCTGGCCGCAGAGCCTGCGGACGGCGGTGAGCATCCTGCTGTCGTCCCGGTTCTCCATGTGGATGGCCTGGGGTCCGGACCTGACGTTCTTCTGCAACGACGCCTACCGCCGCGACACGCTGGGCCGCAAGTACCCGTGGGCGCTGGGCCGGCCGGCCAGTGAGGTGTGGGCGGAGATCTGGGACGACATCGGCCCCCGGATCGACACGGTCCTGACCACGGGACAGGCCACGTGGGACGAGGCGCTGCTGCTGTTCCTGGAGAGGTCCGGCTACCGCGAGGAGACCTACCACACGTTCTCCTACAGCCCGCTGCGCGACGACGACGGCACGGTGGTGGGGATGCTGTGCGTGGTCAGCGAGGAGACCACCCGGGTCATCGGCGACCGGCGCATGGCCACCCTGCGGGACCTGGGCTCCGACCCGAGCGTGGTCCGCACCGAGGCGGAGATGCTGGACTTCGCCGCCCGGCAGCTGGCCCGCAATCCGCACGACCTGCCGTTCACCTGCACCTACCTCTTCCGGGAGGACGGCTTTGCCCACCTGACCGCCGCCACCGGCATCGCCGCCGGGCATCCGGCGGCGCCGCGGGTGCTCGCACCCGGCGGACCGGACGGTCCGTGGCCCGTGGCGGCCGCGGCCCGGGCGCAGTCCGTCCTCGTCGCGCTCGACGACGGCCGGTACGACGCCCTGCCGGCCGGCGCCTGGTCCCAGCCCCCGGCCCAGGCACTGGTGGTGCCGCTCCTGCGGCAGGGCGACTCGCCGTACGGCTTCCTGGTGGCGGGGCTGAACCGGCACCGGCCGCTGGACGACGCCTACCGCGGATTCGTGGAACTGCTCGCCGGGCACGTGGCGACCGGCATCGGCAGCGCGCGCAGCTACCAGGCCCAGCAGCGCCGGGCGGAGGAGCTGGCCGAGCTGGACCGGGCCAAGACGGCGTTCTTCTCCAACATCAGCCACGAGTTCCGCACCCCCCTCACGCTGATCATGGGGCCGCTGGAGGAGGTGCTGGCGCAGCCGCTGGACGACCCGCGGCTGCGGGAGGAACTGGAGGTCGTCCGCCGCAACGGGCTGCGGCTGGGCAAGCTGGTCAACGCGCTGCTGGACTTCTCCCGCATCGAGGCCGGGCGGATGCGGGCGACCTACGAGCCGGTCGACCTGGCCGCGGTCACGGCCGAGCTGGCCAGCGTCTTCCGCTCGGCCGTCGACAGGGCCGGACTGGCGTTCGACGTGGACTGCCGGCCGCTCGGCCGGCCGGTCCACGTCGACCGCGGCATGTGGGAGAAGGTGATGCTCAACCTGCTCAGCAACGCGTTGAAGTTCACCTTCGAGGGCGGCATCCGCGTCACCGTGCGCGCCGTGGACGGGCACGCCGAGGTCACCGTCGCGGACACCGGCATCGGTGTCCCGGCCGAGGAGATGCCGAGGCTGTTCGAGCGGTTCCACCGGATCGAGAACGTGCGCGCCCGGTCCAACGAGGGCAGCGGCATCGGCCTGGCGCTGGTCAAGGAGCTGGTCGGCCTGCACGGCGGCACGATCACCGCGGACAGCACCGCGGGGCTGGGCACCCGGTTCACCGTCCTGCTGCCGTTCGGCAGCGCGCACCTGCCCGCCGAGGCCGTCGTCCCGGCCGGTGCGACGGGAACCGCCTCGGGCTCCGCCGAGCCGTACCTGCAGGAAGCGCTCCGGTGGCTGCCCGGCGAGCGGGCCCGGAACGCGGCCGGGACCGACGTGCCGGCGCCCGGGCCCGCCCCGGCCCTGCCCGCGGCGGGCCCCGCCCTCCCCGCGCGGGTGCTGATCGCCGACGACAACGCCGACATGCGCGACTACCTCACCCGGCTCCTGAAGGACGCCGGGTACCAGGTCTCGGCCGTCACCGACGGCATGAGCGCCCTGGACGCCGTGCGGGCGGACTCCCCCGACCTCGTCGTCAGCGACGTGATGATGCCGGGCCTGGACGGGCTGGCGCTGGTGTCGGCGCTGCGCTCGGACCCGCGGACCGCCTCCGTGCCCGTGCTGCTGCTGTCGGCGCGGGCCGGGCAGGAGGCCTCCATCGAGGGCCTGCGGGCCGGCGCCGACGACTACCTGGTCAAGCCGTTCGCCGCCGCCGAGTTGCTGGCCCGCGTCCGCACCAACGTCGAACTGGCGCGGCTGCGCACCCATCACCTGCGGTGGCGCAACGCCCTGATCGACTCCCTCCAGGAGGCCTTCTTCGTCTGCGACGACAAGGGCGCCGTCGTGGAGATCAACGCGGCGTTCACGGAGGTCCTCGGGTACGGCCCCGAAGGCCTGCCCTACCGGCCCGTGCACCCGTGGTGGCCGGACGCCGACACCGACCCCGAGGCGCACCGGATGGTCGAGGCCGCCTTCACCCGGCTGACGAGCAGGCCCCACGGCTCCTACACCATCCCCGTGCGGCACCGTGACGGGCATCGGCTGTGGGTGAGCGCCCTGTTCAACCACGCCGAGGACCCCGACACCGGGCACCGCGTGATCGTCGGCACGTTCCGTGACGTGACCGCCGAGCACTACGCCGTCCAGCGCGACACCGCCCTGGCCTCGCTCAGCACCCGGCTCTCCGAGGCCACCAGCCTGTCCGACGCCCTCGCCGGCGCGCTGCACGCGCTGAAGGACCTGTGGCGGGCGCGGCACGTGGTGGCCGGCGTCTTCGGCCACGGGGAAGATCCCGTCCTCACCGGTACCGACCCCGGTCTGACCTGGGAGGACCTGCCCGCCGACCGCCGCCGGTTCCTCACCGACCTGCGGCAACGGCCCCCGCTCACCCCGCTGTCCGACCGGTCCGGCGCGGGCATCGTCCTGGAACACCCCGACGGCCCGCTGGCCCTGTGGATCGACCTCGGGGAGCGCAGGCCGTTCACCGACGAGGACCGGCTGCTGCTGACCCTGCTGGCCGGGCGGCTCACCCAGGGGCTGGTCCGCGTGCACCAGATCGACCAGCAGCGCGAGACCGCCGTCGCCCTCCAGCGCGCGATCCTGGGCCCGGCCCTGCTCCCCACCGGGTTCGCGGTCCGCTACGAGCCGGCCGCCCGGCCCCTGGAGGTGGGCGGCGACTGGTACGACACCGTCACGCTGCCCGACGGCCGCATCGGCATCGTCGTCGGCGACTGCGTCGGCCACGGGCTGGAGGCCGCCAGCATCATGGGGCAGCTGCGCAGCGCCTGCCGTGCCCTGCTGCTGCGGGAGCCGAGCCCGGCGCGCACCCTCATGGCGCTGGACCGGTTCGCCGCCGACCTCCCGGGCGCCGTGTGCACGACCGTCTTCTGCGGTGTCCTGGACCCGGCGACCGGACAGCTCGCCTATTCCAGCGCGGGGCACCCGCCGGGCATCCTGGTCCGTCCCGACGGGTCCAGCCGGCTCCTCGACGAGGGCTCCTCCCTGCCGCTGGCCGTCCGCCCGGGCCGGGAGCGCTCCGACAGCGTCTGCACGCTGCCCGCTCGCTCCACGCTGCTGCTGTACACCGACGGCCTCGTCGAACGCCGCCGTCGCTCCCTGACCGCGGGCATCGAACAGGCCGGTGCGGCGTTGCGGGAGGGCCAGGACCTGTCCGTGGACGAGCTGGCCACCGAGCTGATGCGGCGCCTCGAACCGGACGGCGGCTACGAGGACGACGTCGCGGTCCTGCTGTACCGCCATCCCGCGCCGCTGGAGGTGGCCTTCCCGGCCGACGCCGCCCAGCTCTCCCCGGTCCGCAAGGCCCTGCGCGAATGGCTCGGCACGAGCGGTCTCTCCCTGTACCTCACGCAGAACGTCCTGGTGGCGGCGGGCGAGGCCTGCGCCAACGCGATCGAGCACGGCCACCGCGACGCGCCGGGCGGGACCATCCGCCTGCGCGCGGAGGTCCGCGCCCACGCCCTGCACCTCACCGTCGCGGACAGCGGCCGGTGGAAGGTGCCGCAGCCGGAACTCAACCAGCACCGGGGGCGTGGCATCCGGTTGATGGAGGCGCTGATGCAGCAGGTCACCATAGCCCCGGGCACCCAGGGCACCGTCGTCAACATGCACACGAGGATTCCGTGATGACCACTTCCCTCACCCTGACGGCCGGACGGGACGCCGACGGCAAGGTGCTCCTGACGGTCGCCGGAGAGATCGACCAGGCCAACGCGGGGATCCTCGCCACCGGCCTGGAGGAGGCCTCCGGGCCGGTCGTCGTCGACCTGACCGACGTGGAGTACCTCGACAGTGCGGGCCTGAGCGTGCTCTTCGCGCACAGCGGCCACCTGGAACTGATCGCCACGGACCTGCTGACGCCGGTGCTGAGAGTCTCGGGCCTCGCCGAGCTCGTCCCCGTGCGCGGCGCGCCCGCCTCCGGCGCACCCCCGCGGTGACGTCCGCCGGTGCGGGGAGGCCTCAGGAGGAGGGGGCGGTGCCGGGCTCCAGCGTCATGACGGTGTCGAGTCCCAGCATGGTGAGCATCCGCAGCAGGCCGTCGTTCAGCCCGGTCACGGCCAGCGTGCCCCCGTTGCGTTCGAGACGGTGGTACCAGCCCACCAGGGCGCTCACTCCGGTCGAGTCCAGGTGCTGGGTGCGCGAGGCGTCCAGGACGAGATGACGGCAGCCTTCGTCGATCACCCGTTCGACGGCCACGCGCAGGGACGCCGTGGTGTACAGGTCCACGTCCTCAGGCAGTTCCGCCACGGTCCGGTCGCCCTCGCGCTCGCTCACTTGGAGCACCGATCTACCCCCTCGTTCCGTACAGCACCCACCGGTTTCCCCCTTCGGCAAGACTACTGGGCAAGCTCCGTCCGCTTTTCACGAACACCTCATCCTCTTCACATCGAACCGGCGGCCTCATCAGCGGCGGGGCCGGTGGACGGCCGCCGCGGGCGGCCGCGGCCGGAGGAGTACCCGGTGAGCGGCGGGTCGACGCAGGCTGCCGCCGACCGGCCGGTGACGCCGACGCGCGGGGTCGTGGAGCCGGGCTCGTGACAGCCGCCGCCGTCCGCGTACGGGCACCGTCGACAGCGCGGACTTCCGGTGCCGGGTGTGCGGGGAGGGCGGGCGGGTGGGCGCGGCAGCCAGGTGCTTCCGCGCGGCGGCAGGGCCCACGACGCGGTGGTCCGTCCGGGCCGCGGGGTGACGGTCCGGGCCGCGGGGTGACGGTCCGGCAAGGAGGAAAGATCGTGAAGCTGACGCGACGGACAGCGACGGCGGGCGTCTGCGCCGCGGTGGCCGCGGGCGCGGTGTCGGTCGGAGGCGGCTCGGCCGTGGCGGCCGCTCCCCGGGCGGCGGAGCACCATCCGGTTCGCACCACGGAGGCCGGCGGTCCCCGCACCCACGGTGACGACACCGCCCGGCTGCCCACGGATCCGTGGATCGCCGGCCGGCCGGCGGCCTTCCACCCGCCGGCCGCCCGGCGCCTGGCGGTGTTCGACCCGTGGGTCGAGGACCAGCCGGTGATGTTCCCTCCGGCCACGGGCTGAGCGGCGCAGCCGTTGGATGACGCCGGAGACGGTGCCGGCCTCGGCCGGCCCGGGCGCCGCACGCGATCGTGGTCCCGGCCGCCGGGACGCCCTCGGCCGCGACGGTCAGGCCGGCCGGCCGCGGCGGCGGTGGCCCCGGCGAACGCGGCGAAGGTCCGCGGCGGGCGTCCGAGGGCGCGCCGCACGCCGTCGGAGACACGGGCGTCCCTGCCCGCCGTGCTGGTGGTGCCGGCCGAGGACAGCCCGTACCCGTCGGTGGAGGCGGTGGCCGAGGAGGTCGCCCGGGACCGGCCGGGGCGGCAGCCGGCGCTGGACCGGCTCCTGGACCTGACGCCGGCCGGCGCGCTGCGCGGCTGGTTCGACGCCCCGGACGCCGACACCCCGGCCTGGTGCCGGGCGCTGGACGACCCGGTCGTGGGCGCCGCGCCGCGGCTGCTGCACGCCACGCCCGCCCGACCGGCCGACCGTGGGCCGTGGCGGGCCTGGCGGCCGAGGTGGGGGTGTCACGGGCGGCGCTCGCCCGGAGGTTCACCGCGCCGGTCGGCGGACCTCCGACGTCCTGTCTCGCGGGCCGGCGGATCGCCCTGGCCGCGACCCTGCTGCGGGAGACCGGCCACACGGTGAGCGCGCTCGCCAGGAAGGTGGGATACGCCGACGTCTTCGCGCTGGGCGTGGCGTTCAAGTGGCTGCGCGGCACCCGGCCGAGTGATCACCGCGGCCCGGGAGCGGCAGGGCGGGCCGGATGGGACCCGTCCGCCGCCCCGCCCCCGCGCCTCGCCGACCGCCCGGTCGGGTCCTGCCGCGCCGTCAGGCCTTCGTCCAGCGCTGGGACGCCGTCCCCGCCGCGCACGTCCGGGTCGAGACGCCCGAGCCGAAGGCCAGGTCGAGGCAGCCGCCGTTGAAGACGCTCCTCAGGGTGCCGCCGGAGCCGGGGCGCCACAGGTGGGCGGTGCCGCCGGCGGCGCAGTCCCCGGTGAAGACGGCCTGACCGTTCATGGCGGCACTGGCGCACGCGCCGGTGGACCCGTTGACGATCTTCACCGCGCCGTCCGCCGCGCTCCGGAACGTCCAGGACGCGGCCGGGTCCGTACAGGAGCCGGTGTCGGTGCTGTTGAAGACCTGGACGAGGCACTCGCCCCGCTCGCCGTTGCGCAGAGCGAAGCGGCCGGGGCCGGAGGAGCCCTGGTCCGCGGAGTCGCCGCCCGATCCGCTCGTGCCGGTGGACCCGGGAGAACCGGAGGATCCGGTGGTCCCGCCGGAACCGTCCGGTCCACCGGTCGTGCCGGTTCCTCCCGAACCGGCCGGGTCGTCGGCACCGCCCGCGGAGTCACCGCCGTCCGCGTCGCGGCCCCCCGCCGCGGAGCCGCCGGCGGCACGGGCGTCGTCCCGGTCGGTGCGGTCCCCGCCCTCGGACGGCGGACGGGACGACGCCGTGTCCGGCTTCTTTCCCGCCGGCGCCGAGGCGGACGGTGTGGGGGCGGGCGGGGCCGGGGTCGACGCGGACGGCGTGGACCGCGCCCCGGCGGACAAGTCGGACGTGTGCGGCAGGAGCTGGATCGCGAGGGTCGTCCCGGTGGCCACCACGACGACGGGGACGACGGCGAGCACGACGCGGGTGCGGCGGCGCCGCTCCCGCTTCCCCGGCCCGGCGGGGCCGGGGGCGGGTTCGGGGCCGGACTCGGACTCGGACTCGGGCCCGGGCCCGGGCAGGCGGTCCGGATCCGGCACCGTCGCCGCGAAGGCGGCCCGCTCGGCCAGCGGACCCGCGACGGCGGCCGGCCACAGCGGCGGTGTGAAGGGGCCGTGGGCCTCGGCGATGCCGACCAGTTCGGCGGCGGTCGGACGGCCCTCGTGGTCCTTGTCGAGGCAGCTCGCGACGACCTCGGCGAGCCCGGCGTCGAGGGCCCGCAGCGAGGCGAGGTCGGGTTCCTCGTGCACGATGCGGTAGAGCACGCCGTGCAGCGGCTCCTCCCCGAAGGGCGGTGCGCCCGCCGCCGCGTACGCGATCACCGAGCCGAGCGCGAACACGTCGACCGCCGCGTTCGAAGCCCCGTTCCCCACGGCCTGTTCCGGCGACATGTACGCGGGGGTGCCCACCGCCAGTCCGGTGGCGGTCAGCCGGCTCTGGTCGGCGGCCCGGGCGACACCGAAGTCGATGAGGGTGGCGCCGTCGAGGGTCAGCATCACGTTGGACGGCTTGAGGTCCCGGTGCACCATGCCCAGGGCGTGCACCGCCGCCAGTCCGGCGGCCGCCTCCCGCAGCAGCAGCCACAACGCGTCGGCGGGCAGCGGCCCGTGGACGTCGACCGCCTCGCGCAGGGTGAGGCCGGGCACGTAACCGGTGGCGAACCACGGCGGCCGCGCGTCACGGTCGGCGGCGAGCAGCGGCGCGGTGGCCTCCGCGGGCAGCCGGGCCAGGTTGTCGAGCTCGTGCCCGAACCGGCGGAGGAATCCGGCGTCCTCGGTCATGACGGAGGGCAGCACCTGCTTGACGGCGACGTACCGGCCCTCGAACACCCCGAGGTACACCCGCCCCATGCCGCCGGGCCCGAGACGGCCCAGCAGCGGGATACCGCCGATCCGGCGCGGGTCCCCGTCCTGAAGGGGCTTGGCCCCGCCGCCGTCCGGCTCTGCCACGTCTGCCCCGTTCCTCGTCGCGCGGTCCGATCGCGGGCGGCCGCCCGTCCGTCCCCCTCCGCACGGACGGACGCGCACACCCGACGGGAGCCAGTCTGCGGCAGCCCCGCTAGGATTGTAAGGAGTTTCTAGAAAATGACTCTAGAATCTGCTTTCGCCGCAGCTTTCCAGCCACGTGCCGATGCGAGGACGTCCATGAGCCCCAAGCAGCACCGCGGCGAGGTCACCGCCGATCTGCTCCTCGACGCCGCGCTCCGCCTCTACACGGAGTCGGGCGAGCAGGGCGTCACCGTCAGCGCCGTCACCAGCACCAGCGGCGTCAGCCTGGGAAGCCTCTACCACCACTTCGGCAGCCTCGACGGGCTGCTCACCGCACTGACGGACCGCTGGACGGGCCGCCTGCTGGGCCAGATGGTGACCGCGCTGACCGGAACCGACCGTGCGCGCGAGGGGATCCGGGCCGTGGTCGAGACCTACTTCGCGTTCGTCCGCGACCATCCCGGCGCGGCGCAGCTCGTCCACTCCCCGCGCGCCGACCAGCGCTTGATGGCAGACGGCCAGGCGGTGCGGGACGCGCAGGAGCCCACCGTCTCCGTGTTCGCCCTCTGGGCGCGGCCCCGCATCGAGGCCGGTGAACTCGCCCCGCTGCCCGTGCCCTTGCTGGAGACCCTCATCCTCGGCCCGGTGGTCGGCCTGGCCCGCCGCCGGCTCTCCGGCGTCCACGACGTCGACCTCGACGAGACCGTCGCCCGGGTCCTGTCGGAGCGCATCTGGCGGGCGGTGCGCGCGGAGCCCGCGTGACCGCGCGGGCCCCCCGGCCCCCGTAACGGGCCCCCGGCCCCCGTAAGAGGAGAAGACGCGGATTTCCGGTCGTCGCCCTGGCCTCCGGGGATCGGCGGCCGCCCGTTCCGTACCCTGGCGGCATGCGCATGCGCCCCACTCTGAGCTGGACCCCCACCGAGGACCTGCCGCCGGCCACCACGGACCTGGGACCGGTCGCCGACGCGCTGAGCGGCGGCGGTGTGCTGGTGCTCAGCGGGGCGGGCATCTCCACGGAGTCGGGCATCCCCGACTACCGGGGCGAGGGCGGGAGCCTGAGCCGGCACACCCCGATGACCTACCAGGACTTCACCGCCGGCGCCCGGGCCCGGCGCCGGTACTGGGCGCGCAGCCACCTCGGCTGGCGCACCTTCGGCCGGGCCCGTCCCAACGCCGGGCACCGGGCCGTGGCCGCGTTCGAGCGGCACGGCCTGCTCTCCGGTGTGATCACCCAGAACGTCGACGGTCTGCACCAGGCCGCCGGCAGCGCGAACGTCGTGGAACTCCACGGGGCCCTGGACCGGGTCGTCTGCCTGTCCTGCGGCGCCCTCAGCCCGCGCCGCGAACTCGCCCGGCGGCTGGAGGAGGCCAACGCCGGCTTCGCGCCGGTGGCCGCGGGCATCAACCCGGACGGCGACGCCGACCTCACCGACGAACAGGTCGGGGACTTCCGCGTGGTGCCCTGCGCGGTCTGCGGCGGCATCCTCAAACCGGACGTGGTGTTCTTCGGCGAGGCCGTTCCGCCCCAGCGCGTCGAGCACTGCCGCCGGCTAGTCCGCGAGGCGACCGCGCTGCTCGTCCTCGGCTCCTCGCTGACGGTGATGTCCGGGCTCCGGTTCGTCCGCCAGGCCGCCCAGGCCGGGAAGCCGGTGCTCATCGTCAACCGGGACCCGACCCGGGGCGACCGGCACGCCGTCACCCGCGTCGCGCTCCCGCTGGGAACGGCCCTGACCACCGTCGCCGACCGGCTCGGCATCCCCGTCGACGGCCGGCCGGCCGCCTGAGCGGGACGCGCGTACGCCCCGCGGGCGCCGCTCCCCGCCCGGCGCGCGGCCCTCGCGGCCGGCTCCGGCCGGTCACCCGGGCCCCCGCCGGGGTACCAGGGCCTCATGGCTGAAGTGGTGCAGGCGGGTCTGTGGGGGCTGGTGGCGGGTTCGGCGCTGCTGCTCGGTGCGGTGCTGGGGTACGGGCTGCGGGTCCCGCAGAAGGTGATCGCGACGGTGATGGCGTTCGGCGCGGGGGTGCTGCTGTCGGCGGTCAGCTTCGAGCTGGTCGGAGAGGCCTACGAGGAGGCCGGGCTCGCTCCCGCGGCCATCGGCACACTGGCCGGGGCGGCGGCCTACACCGCGGGCAACGTGTGGCTGGCCCGCCGCGGGGCCCGGCACCGCAAACGCTCCGGGCGGCTGCCGGCGCACGCGCAGCCGTCGGAGGCCCAGCAGGGCGGCTCGGGGCTGGCGCTGGCGCTCGGGGCGCTGCTCGACGGCGTCCCGGAGTCCGCGGTCATCGGCGTGAGCCTGCTCGACGGCGGAGCGGTCAGTCTGGTGACCGTGGCCGCGGTGTTCATCAGCAACGTCCCCGAGGGGCTGTCCAGTTCGGCGGGGATGAAGAAGGCCGGCCGCGGCAAGGCCTACGTCTTCGGGGTGTGGGGCGCCATCGCGGCGGCGAGCACCCTCTCGGCGGTCCTCGGCTACTCCGTGGTCGGCGGGTTCTCCCCCGCCGTCATCGCCGCCGTCACCGCGGTCGCCGCCGGAGCGATCCTCGCGATGATCGCCGACACGATGATCCCCGAGGCCTTCGAAGACGCCCACCTCGCGATCGGCCTGATCACCGTGAGCGGTTTCCTCGTCTCCTTCGCCCTCTCCCACGTCTGACCGCGGACCTCGTCCCGCCGGGGCGGCGCCGGTACGGAACCGATCCCGCGGGCCGGCCGGCGGCGACCGCCCCGTGACATCCCTCACAGCTGCTGCGGGAACTAGGCGCTGGGCATAGTAGAAGCCCTTCTTGGGACATTGGGGAATTGTCCGGCTTGGCCGAGCCGCTCGTCGGACCCGGGCCGGCCCTTCTCCGGCAGGCGGACGAACCCACCCGTTTTCCCGGGGCTCAGGGGCGTCTGACGGAGCGGCAGGGCCCGCGAAGCGCCGTGCACGCCGGTCCGGCACCGCCCCCGAGCCCTTGGCAAGGGCCGCCCGTGACTACGAAGCACGGTAGTACCGCGACTCCTTGCGATCAGTTGTGCGGCCGCCCTAAGAATGACGACCCGCAGGGCGTTTCCGCAGTTCAGGACCGGATTCTGCGCACTGCCAGCCACACGAGGGCGCTCGGCGATCACGGAGTGAGGTCACGCATGGCGAAGCATCGCAAGAAGAGGCACCGTCGAATAATCATCGCGCTTGTCGCCGCGGGGGCCGTGGGCGTGCCGTCCGCCGCCATGGCCTGTGCCGACTGGCAGGGCGGCGGAGGAGAACAGGCCTACGGCGCCGAACGGAACGACACCTGGAACCGGGCGGCCGACGCCGACCGGGACCAGGACCGGACGTGGGACCGCGACCGGCGCCGCGGCGAGAGCGGCGCACCCACTGCGACGGCGTCCACGACCCCGGCGGCGTCCACGACCCCGACCGCATCCAGGACTCCGAGCGCGTCGAAGACCCCGGCCGCGTCGAAGACTCCGGCCGCTGCGGCAAGCACCCCGAAGACCACGGCCCCGAAGACCACGACGCCGAAGCCCACGGCGCCGAAGCCCACGGCGCCGAAGCCCACGGCGCCGAAGCCCACGGGCACCGCGTCCGCCGGCACCCCGCAGACCACCGCCCCGCCCTCGGCGACGCCCGCGCCGCCGAGCACCCCGAAGGCCGCCGCCCCGGCGACCGGGGCCGTCGCCCGGGTCGTGGAACTCGTCAACGCCGAACGCGGCAAGGCCGGTTGCTCCCCCGTCACCCTGAACGCGACCCTGACCAAGGCCGCGCAGGCACACAGCGAGGACATGGCCGCGCACCGGAACATGTCGCACACCGGCTCCGACGGCTCCGCCCCGGGTGACCGGATCACGCGCGCCGGCTACAACTGGAGCACCTACGGCGAGAACGTCGCCTACGGTTACGCCGCTCCCGAGCAGGTCATGGCGGGCTGGATGGCCAGCCCCGGCCACAAGGCCAACATCCTCAACTGCGCGTTCAAGGAGATCGGCGTCGGTCTCGCCCAGCCCGGCGACTACTGGACCCAGGACTTCGGTACCGCCCGGTAGGCCACGGCACGCCGGCACCCCCGGGACTCCTCCCCTGGCCCCGTCCCCTGCTTCCTGGTGGCAAGCAGGGGATCCAGGGCACACAAGCCTGGGAAACGACGTCGACCGACGAGCACTGCCGGAGCCGTTCCCCCAGGTCACCGCCCGGGCCGACCTGGCCGGCCGGAGCGCTGCCGGCGTGGAGGAGGACGGATGGACTGGCTGGTCACGCTGACCGGTGCCGCCGTGGTGTTGATCATCTTGCGCGATGTGTTCCACACGCTCTGGCATCCCACCCGGCACGGAGGCCTGAGCCGCGTCGTGATGACAGGGCTGTGGCGGCTGCTGCCCCCGAGCCGGGCGGTCCGGGGGGCGGCCGGCCTGGTCGGGCCGCTCGGCATGGTCTGCGTGGTGGTCATGTGGGCCGGCGGGGTGGCCGTGGGGTGGGCGCTGGTCTACTGGCCGCACCTGCCGGAGGCGTTCTCCTTCTCCAGTTCGCTGGACCCGGCCGATCACGCGGGCCCGGTGGACGCCCTCTACGTCTCCCTGGTGGTCCTCGCCACGCTCGGCCTCGGGGACATCGCGCCCGCGGCCGGCTGGCTGCGCGTCGTCGCCCCGCTCGAAGCCCTGGTGGGTTTCGCGCTGCTGACCGCGACGGTCTCCTGGATCCTCGGCATCTATCCCGCGCTGGCCCGGCGCCGGGCACTGGCGCTGCGGATCCGCCACCTGCGCCGGGCCGGTGCGACGCCGCAGCAGCTGGACTCCGACACCGGGGCGGCGATCCTGGACGGTCTCGCCCAGGAGGTCACCCGCGTCTGCGTGGACTTCACCCAGTACCCCGAGTCCTACTACTTCCACGACGGTCACGGCGACACCTCACTGGCCCGGACCATCACCTGCGCCGCCGACCTGGCCGAGCGGGGACGGACGGCGCGAGGCGCCGGCACCCGGCTCGCGGCGTCCGTGCTCACCTCGGCGCTCGAGGACCTGGCCGCCGTGCTCGACGCCCGCTTCCTGCACACGGAGGGCTCCCCGCAGCAGGTGCTGGCCGCCTACGCCCGCGACCACAGCACCGGCTGAGCCCCGCGGCAGGTCCCGCTCCCGGCCGGCCGCACGGCCTCCGGCACCGCCGACGCGGGCGTGGCCGTGGTCCGCGCGGTCGTCTCCGCGGCCCCCGCCGCTGCCTGCCGGCAGGGGCGGGACCGCACGTTCCCGGGATGCTTCGCCGGTTCCGCTGGGCAGGGATGTCCCCGGCGACGGACCGACGAAGGAGCCCAGGTGACGAGGAACCCCGCTGACGCGGTCGAATCGATGGAGCAGCTCGCCACGGTGTGGCGCCGCATGGCGCTCGACCGGGATCCGGACGCGGACGTACGGGACCTGCCGGGCATCGCGGTGCGCTGGGCCGACTGCCGGTTCGCCTTCTGGAACTGCGTCACGCTCACCGACGCCGGGGCGGACGGGAGCCTGCTGGCGGAACGGCTGGGGCGGGCGGCGGCCCTCATGCGGTCGAAGAGGCGGCCGGGGTTCCTGTGGGTGTTCGAGGACCTGCTCGACGCCGGCGCGCGCACCGGCCTCATGGAGGCGGCCGGGCGGGCCGGCCTGGCGCACGCCTTCTCGGGCACCGGGATGGCCGGCGACCTGCTGCCCCTCCCCGACCCGTCGCACCCGGACCTGACGTTCGTGCGGGTCCGCACGGACGCGCACCTCCAGGCCTACGCGGACCTCAACGCGCGGGCCTACGGCATGCCCCTGGAGGACGGCCGCGACGGACTCGTGGGCTCCGCGCTGTGGAAGAAGGAGGTGCACGCCTACCTGGGCCTGCGGGACGGCGTTCCCGTGACGTGTGCCGGGGCGGTGGAGGCGGACGGCCGTCTCTTCGTCGTCCTGGTGGCCACGGACCCGCGCTGGGAGCGCAGGGGGTACGGAGAGGCCGTGACCCGCAAGGCCCTCCACGAAGGGGGCCGGGCCACCGGACTGACCCGGGCCACGCTGCACGCGACCGCCGCCGGGGCGCCCGTGTACCCGCGGATCGGCTTCGAGCCGAACTCCCCCCTGCACTTCTTCACCCTGGCGGGCTGACACCGGTGGCGTGTCCCGTGGCGTGCCCCGTGCGCGCGCCGTCGCCCGGCACCTCGTGATGCCGTCGCCCGGCCTTCCAAGGCCGGGCGACGGCATGCCGGTGGTGCGAGGAGGTCGTCGGGCCGGCGGTCCCGGGGTGGGCGGCATCGCCGGGGCCCGCCGCCGGCCCGAGCCTCCCGCCTTCCGGGGCCGCGGCACGGGCCCCGGTCGGCGCGCGCTCGTCAGAGGCCGAGGGGGCCGGCTTCGGTGATACTCGCCCAGTCGTTCTCGGGATTGGCCCAGAAGGAGATCTTCAGGTAGCGGGCGTCCACGGGTCCCGGGGTGAAGAGGACCGTCTCCGGCGCGGTGGTCGTCCCTGAGCTCCTGCCTTCCCAGACCTTGGTGTAGGAGACACCGTCCTGGGACGCGTGGATGGTGTAGTCGTTCCACCGCAGATCGCCGCGGTGCCAGGCCACGGCCGCGCCGCACAGGTGGCGCGACGCACCGGTGTCGAGGATCAGCGCGGCACCGAAGCCCTGGCCGGACCAGCGGGTCGACAGGTTGCCGTCGACGGCGTTGGCGGGCGGGTTCGCCGGCTCGTACGTGGTGGCGGACGCGGCGGCCACCGGCACGGCCCGCGCGCAGGTCCGCTGCGGTGTGACGTCCTGGTGGACGGCGCGCTCGTCACCCAGGCGCAGGGCGTCGTAGTACATCACGCGCTGGGTGGTGCTGGACGGGGCGCCGGTGTTCCAGTCCCACTTGTAGATGCCGAACTTGAAGTAGGGCGAGCGCGGGCCGCCGCCGTGGGTGGCGCCGGTGCGGTGCACGACGCGTTCGCCGTTCTTCCAGACCTGCAGGAGGCCGGCGCTGTCCGTGCGCCAGGTCACGTGGAAGACCCAGTCCACCCAGACACCGGTGGTGTACGCGCCCAGGTCGATGAACTGGCCGCGGAAGTCGATCTTCCAGCGTCCTTCGTCGGTCAGCAGGGCCAGGGGCGGTGAGCCGCCCGGGCAGCCGACGTCGCACTGGTGCCACTGGCTCACGATCTCGGCCGAGGTGTCATGGGCCCAGGTCGTCGCCAGGTTGATGCTGAAGCCGTACCACCGCTCGGCGTCGACCGGCTGCTCGTCGCGCTGCGATATCTCCGCCCGCTTGCTGCTGGAGACGACCGGGTCGGTCTTGCGGAGCTCGAAGCGTGCCGCGTGGGAGCCGTCGCGCGTGGGTCCGGTGACGTTGGTGGCGCCGTACGACGTGCCCCACTGCTTGGTGAAGCCGGGCGGTGCCGTCGCCGGGAGAGTGCGGTCGGCCGGTTGTTCCCAGTCGAGGGTGCGCTGGACACCGGCGGGGTCGGCCCACGCCGGCCGCGCGGGCGACAGGGCGATCCCGGCGATCAGCATGGACGTGACCATCACCAGGATCCACGCTCTGGGGCGCGATCTGCTCATGGCGGAGCTCCTTCGCGGAACGCCCGGGCGGACGGCCGCCCGGGCTCGTGGTCGGCGTGCGGGCCCCGACTCTTCCCCCGGCGGGAGTCGTGGACAAGGGCCGGGCGCACGGCGCGCGGGAGCATCCGGGACACGGCCCGCACCACCGCCCGACGGCCGACGCCGTCTCCTCCGATGGCCGTACCCGCTGCACGACGAGGCGTGGACGACGGCCCGCCGCGGCACCGCGGGCAGCGATGCCGGTGACGGTGCGGCCGGCCCCGGCGGCGGACAGACACCGGCCTCAGCCCTGCGGACGCCGCGCTGCCGGGACACTTGGGGCCGCGGGCCGGGCGGCCGGGCAGCCGGGCGACCGAGCGACCGAGCGACCGAGCGACCGAGCGACCGGGGAAGCGAAACCCTCATGCACCGTTCGCACGGCTCTGCGACCATCCCCCGCACGACTCAGAGTCTCGGGTCGTCGGTCGTCCGGCACACCCACCGCCTCCCCTCCCCCACGGGCCCCGCCGGCGAAGGCGACATCGCGGCGCGGCAGTTCGACGCCGCGCTGATGTCCGTGGCTTCCAGTTGTCGGCGGAGCTGCTGGAGCACCTGTCGGGGATGACCGAGGGCGCCACCCGGGTCACGCTGTGGGACGGCGCCACGCCCCCGGACGAGCCCGTGACGTACATCGGTCTGGAACGCCCCGACGGCCTGCACCCGGGGTCCCGGGTCGTCACCCTCGAAAACCTGCGCGACTTGATCCCGGAGTGACTGCTGTGGTCGGCCCCGGCGAGGCCATGACGGGGCTTCCTTCTACAGACTGCACATCTGACACCTAGTGCCGTATCAGGCAACGTTCGCCCTGGGTGGTCTGCGACGATGACGCCATGGACGAGGAAGTCATTCCCATTCTTCGCGTCGAGGACGCTGCGGCGGCGGTCGCTTGGTACGAGCGGCTGGGCTTCGCCAAGCGGTGGGAGCACCGCTTCGAACCGGGATTTCCCGCGTTCGTCGAGGTCGCCCGGGGCGGGGTGCGGTTGTTCTTGTCCGAGCACAAGGGCGATGCCCGTCCCGACACGTTGGTCTACCTCCGCGTTCGTGATGTCGAGGCCGTCGCCTCCGAGTTCGGGGTGCAGGCGAAGGATGCTCCGTGGGCGCGTGAGATTGAGTTGCACGACCCTGACGGCAACCGGCTGCGGATCGGCACGCCGCCGGGATGACGCTCGCCGGCAGTGCGCGGCAGGGAAGCTGTACTGGTGGCTGAGCGAGTACGCGTCCGCGAGATCCGCGAGATCGGTGACGACGAGGGGCAGCGCCTGCTGCGGATCATCCGCCGGGGCAGTGGGTCGGTGGTGACCTGGCGGCGGGCCCAGACGGTGCTGCTGTCCGCGCAGAGCATGCCGGTGACGAAGATCGCCGAGGTGACATTCACCAGCGCGGATCGGGTCCGGAATGTGATCCATAACTTCAACGCGGACGGCTTCGACTCCCCACTACCCGAAGTACAAGGGCGGTCGGCCCAGGACATTCGCCCTGCCCGAGCAGCGCGAGATCAAGAAGATCGCCAAGTCCAGGCCGGCCGGGCACGGTCTGCCGTTCTCGACCTGGAGCCCGGCCAAGCTGGCCGACTTCCTGGTCGCCGAGGGGGTGGTCGACGACATCAGCCACGAGGACCTACGGGTCCTGCTCCGCGAGGAGGGCATGTCCTTTCAACGCACAAAGACCTGGAAGACCTCCCGCGATCCCGACTACGCGGCCAAGAAGGCCCGCGTCGAGCACCTCTACGCGATTGCTGACGGCGAGGTCATACCTGAGGACGGCGAGCCCGAAGTCGTCTTCTGTCTCGATGAGTTCGGTCCGCTCAACCTCCAGCCCCACCCCGGTCGGCAGTGGGCCGAGCGCGGCGGACGACACAGGGATCCCGACCGGGAGCCGAGGCCTCGCAGGCGGGCGACCTACACCCGCTCGCACGGAGTCAGGCACCTTTTCGCCGCCTACGACCTGGGCAGGGACAGGCTCTACGGACACATCAAGCCGAAGAAGAACCGGACGAGATTCCTGGAGTTCTGCCGCTACTTGCGCAGCCTCTACCCGCTGGAGATCCGCATCTCGATCGTGCTCGACAACTTCTCCCCGCACCTGACCACGAAGAGGGACAGCCGGGTCGGCGACCGGGCCGCGGTCAACAACGTCGAGCTCGCCTGCACGCCTACGAACAGCTCGTGGCTGAACCGCATCGAGACCCAGTTCACCGCCCTGCGCTACTTCACCCTCGACGGCACCGACCACGCCAGCCACAAGGAGCAGGGCAGCATGATCCGCCGCTACATCATCTGGCGAAACCGTCACGCTGACGATCAACGGCTACGAGCCGTGGTCGACAGGGCGTCGCGGCAAGGCGCCTGCTCGGGCGCCCTCCCGCCCGCGGGCACCCCAGGCGTGAGCCCTCCGGCCCGGCGCTACGTGCCGACGACCCTCAGCGAGAGCCACAGCGCGAGGGTGGCGGCGAGCAGGGCCGCGGGGACGGTGAGGGCGCCGAGGGCCGTGAACTCCCTCAACCGCACGTCGTGACCGTGCTGGTGAACGATGCGGCGCCACAGCAGAGTGGCCAGGGAACCGGCGTAGGTGAGGTTCGGGCCGATGTTGACGCCGAGGAGGACCGCGAGGACGGCCCCCGGGCCGGAGGCGGCGGCGAGCGGGGCGAGGGCCAGGACCGCGGGCAGGTTGTTGATCACGTTCGCCAGCAGGGCGGCCAGGACGGCGGTGCCCAGCAGGGCGGGCAGGGACGTGCCGTGCGGGAGGAGGCCGGCGAGCAGTCCTCCGAGACCGTTGTCGACGACGGCGCGCACGACGATCCCGAGTGCCAGGACGAAGGCGAGGAAGGGCAGGGCCGCGGCGCGCACGAGGGCGGCCGGGGTGGTGTGCCGGCGGGCCAGGGCACGGACCGCGAGCACCGTGGCACCGGCCGCCGCGGCCCAGGCCGGGTCGGCGCCGCAGGCCGAGGCCACACCGAAGCCGGCGAGGGTCGCGGCGACGGTGAGCAGGGGGAACAGCGGCAGCCTGACGGGCTCGGCGTCCTCGTCCGACGCGCACGGGGCGGCCAGGTCGGCGGCGAAGAAGCGGCGGAAGACGGCGTACTCGACGGCGACGGCGGCCAGCCACGGCAGCGTCATCAGCAGCGCGAAGCGGGTGAAGGTCAGCCCCGTGGCGGTGAACGCGAGCAGGTTGGTCAGGTTGGACACCGGGAGCAGCAGGGAGGCCGTGTTCGACAGGTGGGCGCTCGCGTAGGCGTGCGGGCGGGGGCTCGTGCCCATCCGCGCGGCCGTGGCGAACACGACCGGCGTGAGCAGGACCACGGTGGCGTCCAGGCTCAGCGCGGCCGTGATCGCCGAGGCCAGTGCGAAGACCGCACCGAGCAGCCGCTCGGGGCGCCGCCGCGCCGAGCGGGCCATCCAGGTGCCGCAGGCCCGGAACAGCCCTTCGTCGTCGCAGAGCCTGGCCAGCACCAGGGCAGCCGCCAGGAACCCGATCACCGGCCCGAGCCGGGCCGCCTCCTCCCGCACATGGTCGAGCGGCACGGCGCCGACGGCGACCAGCAGCGCGGCGGCGGGTATCGCGAGGACCGCCTCCGACCACCCCGACCGGCGCAGGACAGCACCGGCCAGCACCACGATCAGCGCGACGACGGACAGGAAGGTGAACAGCACGTCGTAGATCATCCGATACCCGGGTGGCACGGTTCGCACCGGGCCACGGCCGGCCTCCGGGGGGACGGAAAGCGGGCGGGTTCCCTGTGCGCGCCCCGCCGGGCGTTCCGGTCGCCGGCCGGGGTGTGTGCCGGCGTCCGGGCGGGGGAACCTGGTGCGCCGGAGCGTGCCCTGGTGAGAGGAGCGCAAGTGACAGCGTCGACGTCGGCGGGAGGCGGCCGGGGGCCGGGCGCCGGGGATGACGGGTACGAGCCGGATCCGCACCGGTGGCGGGCCCTGTGGGTCACCCTGGTGGCCGGCTTCATGAGCCTGCTGGACGTGACGATCGTCGCGGTCGCCCTGCCCACGATCCAGCGGGACCTGCACGCCTCCCCCGCGCAGGTGCAGTGGGTGGTGTCCGGATACGCCCTCACCTTCGCCCTGGCGCTCGTCACCGCCGGGCGCCTGGGCGACGCGCTGGACCGGCGGCGCATCTTCCTCCTGGCCCTCGGCTGCTTCGTGCTCTTCAGCGCCGCCTGCGGAGCGGCCCCCGACATCACCCTGCTGGTGGCGGCGCGCCTGGCCCAGGGTCTGGCGGCCGGCTTCATGGCACCGCAGAACTCCGCGCTGATCCAGCAGTTGTTCCGCGGCGCCGAACGCGGCCGCGCCTTCGGCTTCTTCGGCGCGACCGTCGGCATCTCCTCCGCCGCGGGCCCGATCGTCGGCGGCTCCCTCCTCGCCCTGGCCTCCGGGCCGCAGGGCTGGCGGTGGATCTTCTACGTCAACGTTCCCCTCGGCGTCCTCGCCGTCCTGCTCGGCCGCCGCCTGCTGCCGCGCACCCGGCGTTCGGGGCGCGGGCACGTGGACCTGCCGGGCGTCCTGCTCCTCGGCCTCGGTGTCCTCGCCGTCATGTACCCGCTGGTCCAGGCGGAGTCCGGCGGCATCGGCCGCCTGTGGTGGCTGTTCCCCGCGGGCGCCGCGGTCCTCGCCCTGTTCGTCCGGTGGCAGCGCCGTCTCGTCGCCCGGGACGCCGAGCCGCTGCTCGACCCGCGCCTGTTCACCACCGTGCGCGGCTACGCGGTGGGCGCCGGTGTCGGCACCTTGTACTTCATCGGCTTCAGCGGCGTCTGGCTGGTGTTCGCCCTCTTCTACCAGCACGGCCTCGGCTTCTCCCCCCTGCGGTCGGGCCTGGCCGTGACACCGTTCGCCCTCGGGTCGGCGAGCGCCGCCGTGGTCGCGGGGCGGCTGGTGGACCGGTTCGGCCGGCTGCTCACCGTGTGCGGCCTCGCCGGCGTGATCGTCGGTCTGGGCGGCACCGCGCTGCTGCTCCGCTTCGCGCCCCTGGACACCGCTGCCTGGATCGCCGCCCCGGCGCTGTTCCTCGGCGGCGTCGGCGGCGGGTTCGTGGTCTCCCCCAACATCACGATGACGCTGCGGGACGTGCCGGTGCGCATGGCGGGTGCGGCGGGCGGTGCCCTGCAGACCGGGCAGCGGCTCGGCGCGGCCGTGGGCACGGCGGCCCTGCCGGGCCTGTACTACCTGGTGCTCGGCTCGGGTGACGACTACCGGGCCGCCGTCGTCACCGCGCTGGGCGCCGCCCTCGTCGGCATGGCGGCGTCGCTGGCCCTCGCGGTGTCCGACTGCCGGCGGGACCGGCGCGCGCGCCGTCCGGGCCGGCCGTGCCCGGACGAGGTCGCCCACCACCCGGTGCACGCCCGGCAGTCCTGACCGGCGGCCGGAGGACGAGCCTCATCCGACGGGCCTCGTCCGACGGGCCTGAGGTACGACCGGCCCGGCGCGTCCTCCGCGGGCGGGGGGCGGTCCGTGGTGCGGAACCGGGCCCGGTACGCGGTGGGGGACGCCCTCGCCGGCCCGGTGTCCGGCGCCGGTGTCCCGGCCGTCGAGATCGCGTCCGTCGTCATGCCCACCCGCCGGTCCTCCCTGCTCGGTTCCGCCGGTCCTCCCTGTGGAACCGAGTCTTCTCGCCCCGGTGATCCGACCGCCATGTCCGCAGCGCCGCGCATCCCACGGATACGGATACGGATACGGATACGGACACGGCGCACGCCGGACGCGCCGCGGCCCGGCGGTCAGCCGACGTCCGGCAGCGTGTCCGGGAAGGCCTCCTGCCGTGCCAGGCGGGCGTTGTGCTCACGGACGGCGGTCAGCCACCGCCACGGCTGCAGCTCGTCCAGGGACAGTCCCGGGCAGGCCAGCTGGTGCGGGATGCGGCACGTCGTGCCGGGCGGGGGCTCGTCCAGGCCGCCGTTCCAGGCGGTGCCGTCGCCGTCCAGGTGCCACCGGTGCCCGCCGGGGACGAGGTGGGCGGGCACGGTGAGGCGCGGTTCGAGGAGGACGTGCTGCCCGGTGTAGGTGGGCCTGCGCTCCCCGGTGAGTCCGCACCGCGGGCAGACCGGGGGGCGGGGTGGTTCGGGGCCCGTGGCGCCGTCGCGGCGGGCCTGGGCGCGGTCGGTGGTCCTCCACGGCTGCGGTGTGCCGACGGGCGGCTGCCGGGATCCGTCCGGGCCCGGCCCGGGCAACGGGACGATGCTGTCGGTGTACCCCATGCCCTGAGCGTGCGAGGCCCGCGCGGGAAGGGACAGGGCGTAGGCCGGGCGCACCAGGAGCAGAGGGACGGGGCACACGGGGGCGGGCGTACGGAGGAGCCGGCTTCCGCACGCGCGCGGGCGGGGCGCGGGTGACGTCCGCCGGGCGGGCGACCCGCTCGCGCGCCCGACGGTCGGGGAACGCCTCGTCGGACGCCGGCAGGTACACGACCGCCTGCGCGGCCTGTCCGTCCGTGTCGCACGGCGTCGCCGCTCCGCAGCCGTCCTGCCGGGCCGGCGGGCGGGCGGGCGGGCGCCGCGAGGATCTTCGGCATCCACGGGCTCACGACGCGCGGGACGGCGCACCGCCCCCGGCCGCCTCCCGCCACGCGGGGTGAGAGGCGGTGTCCTCAGATGCGGTAGCGGCGCAGGGCCGGTACGGCCGCCGCGAGGCCCAGCATGAGGGCGACGACCAGGAGGCCGCCGCCCGCGACGGCCGCGCGGGGGCCGAAGGCGGCGCCGGCCGTGCCGTGCAGGACGTCGGCCAGGCGGGGGCCGCCCGCGACCACGACGGTGAAGACGCCCTGCATCCGGCCGCGCATCTCGTCGGTGGCGGCGGACAGCAGGATCGCTCCGCGGAAGACCATGGAGACCATGTCGGCGATCCCGGCGGCGGCCAGGCAGACGACCGCGAGCCACAGGCTGCCGCTCAGCCCGAAGCCGGCGATCGCCGCGCCCCAGGCGACGACCGCGCCGATGACCATCCAGCCGTGCCGGCGGGCCCGGGAGAAGGTGCCGGAGAACAGGCCGCCCAGCAGGGCGCCGACGGGGATCGCCGCGAACAGCAGGCCGAGCGCGAGCCCCTCGCCGTACGGTGCGTAGGTCTCGGCGGCGAGCTGCGGGAACAGGGCGCGGGGCATGCCGAAGACCATCGCGATGATGTCCGCGAGGAAGGACAGCAGCAGGACCTTGTGCCGGGCGATGTAGCGGAAGCCCTCGGCTATCTCGCGCACCCCGGCGCGCCGGGCCGTCGAACCGGTCAGGGGAGGCAGCGCGGGCAGGCGGACGACGGCCCAGAGCGTGACGCACAGGGCGAGGGCGTCGATCAGGTACAGCTCGGGCAGGCCGATGACGGGGATGAGGGCGCCGGCCAGCAGCGGTCCGGCGACCAGGCCGGTCTGCATGACGGTGGAGCCGAGGGCGTTGGCCGCGGCCAGCTCGTGCGCCGGGACCAGCCGGGCGACGGAGGCGTTGCGGGCGGGCGCGTTGAGGCCGAAGAACGCCTGCTGCGCGGCGAGCAGCACCATGAGCACGGCCACCGAGTCGAGTCCGCCGACGGCCTGGAGCCAGAACAGGACCGAGGTGACGGCGATGCCGGTGTTGGTGATCAGCAGGAGCCTGCGCCGGTCCATGGTGTCGGCGACCGCGCCGCCCCACAGCGCGAACACCACCATCGGCAGCAGCCCGGCGAGGCTGGCGTAGCCGACCCAGGCGGAGGAGCCGGTGATGTCGTAGATCTGCTTGGGCACGGCGACGGCGGTGAGCTGGCTGCCGACGGCCGTGACGATGGTGGAGGACCACAGCCTGCGGTAGGCGGGCCGCCGCAGCGGACGGGTGTCCATCGCCCAGCGCCGCCAGCCGCGGCGCGCCTGCTCTGCTTGCGGGTCCTTCTCGGCCGGGGCCTCGGACGGGGTGCTGCTCTCGCTGGTGTCCACGCGCTTCCTGGGTGCTCGTTACATCTTTCTGTCGGGAGGTCACTATCGCAGCAGCCGCCGCGGTCGCCCGCGCGTGGGCCCGGCCGGCAGCACCTCGGGGTGCCGGTGGTGAAGCCGACTCGTGCCGTCGTGCCGTCCGTCCCGGCGGGGGCCACGGAGCCGTACGCCGTGCCGCACGCGGTGCCGTCGTCGCGCGGGGAGCGGAGCAGGAGGTCCTCGCGGCGCTCGTCCCGCGCTCACCGGTCGCGGTGGCGTGCACCGGCCGGATGTGCTCCGCGGGCGCGCCGTCCCGGGTCTCCCGCCGGACCGGCACCGGGCCGTCGGTGACCGCCTCCACCGTGCCGTTCCCACCGCCGGGAAGGAGCCGGCCGTCGCGGCCGGCCGGGAGCACGCCCGCCGGCGGCGCGCTCACCGCGGACTTCGTCCCGGGCGTGCGCGAACGTCCTCCCGGTGGACCGGCACGGCTCGGTCGCCGGGGGACGCCCCGGCCGGTGGGGGTCCGCCTTCCGGCCCGCTGACGCCCCCGCGGGGCAACGCGGTCGACGCGGGTGCCGCGCCTGCGCGTCACCGCCACGGGAGAGGACGGGCGCCGCGCGTGAGGGCTCAGCTCGTGAGGGGTTCGTAGTCGAACCAGTCGAAGCGCGCGGTGCCGGTCGCGGCGTACATGCCGATGACACGGCCGGTGAAGCCGCCGGCGACCTCGGTGGACAGGTACTTGCCGTCCAGTGCGGCGAGGGCGGTGAAGGTGCCGTCCGGTTCCTCGATGCCGAACGTGACGGTGTCGGGGCCGGTGCGCGGGTCGTTCACCGCGTCCGCGGCGGTCACCTCGATGCGCAGCCGTACGGGTCCGGGCGGTGCCGGCCGGGATGCCACCACGGTGCTCAGCGGACCGATCCGGGCGCGCACCCGCACCTCGCCGGGCGATGCCTCGAGGTCGTAGTGGTGCTGTTCGTCGAGGCGGACGGCCAGGCCGCCGCTCCCCTCCGACACGTCGGCCAGGGCGCGCACGCGGCAGGAGAGGTGCTGCTGGCGCCTGCCGACGAAGGTGACGCCGGGGTCGTCGAGCGAGGCGCCGCGGGCGCGCAGGGTCAGCCAGCCGGGCCGTTCCCCGGTGGTGCAGTCCTCCGGGGGCCGGTGGCGCAACGAGACCCAGTGCGGGGGCAGTTCGCCCAGGTCGAAGTCGTCGCGGGCCGGTGCGGCGGCGACGGGGTGCAGCGGCCAGGCGGGCTCGGGCAGGACGGACGGCAGGTCGCCCACCACCGGCCAGCCGTCGGCCCAGTCGACCGGTGCCAGGAAGGTCTCCCGGCCGAGGACGTGCCAGCCGGGGGTGCCGCCGCCCGGCCGCACGCCGAGCAGCACCATCCACCACGACCCGTCGGGGGCCTGGACCAGGTCCGCGTGGCCGGTGTTCTGGACGGGGTGGTCGGTGCCGCGGTGGGTCAGGATCGGGTTGGCCGGGCACGGCTCGAACGGGCCGTCGGGGGTGCGGCCGCGGGCGACCGAGACGCCGTGGCAGCGCTCGGTGCCGCCCTCGGCGATGAACAGGTACCAGTAGTCGCCGATGTGGTGGAGGTGCGGGGCTTCGGGGGCCTTGGCGCCGGGCGTGCCGGACCAGATGCGGCGCTGCGGGCCGGACGTCTCCCCGGTGCGGGGATCGATGCGGACCTGCGCGACTCCGGCGGTGGTGCACCAGCAGGTGCCGTCGTCGTCCCAGGCGAGGTCGGGGTCGATGCCGTGCACTCCGGGCAGCCGGACGGGGTCGGACCAGGGTCCGGCCGGGTCGGTGGCCGTGAACAGCAGGTTCCCGTCGCCGCTGACGTTGGTGACGATCAGCCAGAAGCGGCCGTCGTGGTACCGCAGCGTGGGCGCGTAGACGCCGCCCGAGGAAGGCGAGTCCGGCGGCAGGCGCAACTGGCTCGGACGGTCCAGGGCGTTGCCGATCTGGGTCCAGTGCACCAGGTCCCGGCTGTGGAAGAGGGGCACACCCGGGAAGTACTCGAAGCTGGAGCAGGCCAGGTAATAGTCGTCGCCCGCCCGGCATATGGACGGATCGGGGTGGAAGCCGGGGATCACGGGATTGCGGACGGTGCTGCGCGTCCCGGGCGTGCTCGACACTCTCATGAGGTCCTCTCCCCGCTGTCTTCCGGCAGCGGATGCTCGGCGGGGCCGGTGCGTTCGACGGCTTTCCGCGTCGAACACGACACCCGCACCCGGGACATGATGACCGACCGTCCCGGCGTCCGCCCCGCTGGTCCCCGTCCCGGGCCGTCCGCCGGCCCGGGACGCCGGTCCCACGCCCTCGTGGACTTCCGGCTCGGTGCTGCCGGCCGGACCCGTCGGGAGCGTCGGAGCACCCGTGGTCACGCCGTCCTCCGCCGAGGGACCCGGCCTCCGCGGCGGAACCGTCCGTCCCCGGTCAGGACGCACGCCCCGAGCGGGCCGGTACCGCCACCACGCCGCGTCCTGCCCGGGCGCGGCCCTCGGCGAGGGACCCGCGCGGCACGCGGCGCGCGGGTCCGTGAGGCCGGGGGCGCGGTCCGGGGACGGCTGCGGCACGCCGGGCCCCGAGGGGACCGACCGCCGCGCGGACGGGCCGCCCGGCGGTCCTGCGCGTGATCGCGACGAGTGCGGGCCGTCGGCGGTCGCCGGGCCGGCGAGGCGCCCTCCGGAGAGGTCCGGGCCGCCGCCCTGTCGCTGCTCGGCCCGGAGGACGGCGACACCCGCACCGCCCGCGAGGACGTACGGCGTCCGGTACAGGGTTTGGACGACCCGCACGAGCCGGTCCGTCACCACGCCGCCGCCGGTCTCCTCCGGTGGGCGGAGGCCGCCGGAGCCCTGCCCCCGGACGGCGGCCGGGCGCGCGCCCGTCTGGCGCTGCTCGCCTCCGGCGACGGCTCGGTGCGGGTGCGGGGCGCCGCCGTGGACGTACTGGAGGCCCCTGCCGCGCACGGCCCCGGCGCCTGACCGGCGGGCGTGCTCATCCGTCGGGCCGGGTCCCGATCCACAGGCCCGCCCGGCGGCGGTGGACCGTCACGTACGACAGGCCGTCCTCCCCCGCGGTCAGGCTGCGGGCGCTGCCGTGCGGCAGCCAGACCAGGCTGCCGGGGGTCAGCCGCTGCGGGCCCGGTGCCGAGCCGAGGGTGCCGTCGCCGGCGACGACGAGCAGCAGGACGTCGAGGTCCGGTTCGCGGTGGGTGCCGATGTGCCCGTGGGGCGGGACGCGGACGAGGTTGGCGTCGAGCTGGCGTCCCGGCTCGGCCAGCCGCCACAGCGCGCCGGTCCCCGCCGGCTCGGCGGCGAGCGACTCCGTGTGGCACAGGACCCGCGGAACGGGCCCGTCGTCCGCCCCGGTGGGGGCCTCCGCGTCAGTCATGAACCGTCACCATCCCCTACGCACCTCCCGCCGCCCGGCGCCGGTCGTCCGGCCCCCGGGAGGGAGGGTGCCGGGTCCGTGACGTACCGCACACCACCCGAGGACGGATCAAACAGGAATCTAACATGCGCATTTGCTAGCGTCCGGGTGTGCGGCTGACGAAGTTCACCGACCTGGCGCTGCGTGCCGTGATGCGCCTGGCGGTCTCCGAGCAGGACGGTTCCCCGACCACCCGGGAGGTGGCGGAGGCCATGGGCGTGCCCGCCACGCACATGGCGAAGGCCGTCACCCGCCTGCAGCACCTCGGCGTGCTGGAGGCCCGGCGGGGCCGCGGCGGCGGACTGGCGCTCACCCCCCTGGGCCGTCACGCCTCCGTCGGCTGGCTGGTGCGGGAGCTGGAGGGCGAGGGCGAGGTCGTCGCCTGCGAGGGCGATTCGCCCTGCCCGCTGCGCGGGGCGTGCCGCCTGCGCCAGGCGCTGCGCGACGCGCAGGAGGCCTTCTACGCCACGCTCGACCCGCTCACCGTGGCCGACCTGGTGACCTCCCCGACCGGACCCGTCCTCGTCGGACTCGTCGGCCACCGCCCCGGGTGACCCGCGGCCCGCCCGACACGGACCGGCCACACACGCCGTAAAACACGAATGTCACATACCAATTAAGGAGTCGCCGTGCTGTCCGAGCAGGCCACCCCGGTCGTCCGCGCCACCCTGCCCGTCGTCGGGGCGTCCCTCGGCGAGATCACCGAGCTGTTCTACGCCAAGCTCTTCGCCGACCGCCCCGAGCTCCTGAGGGACCTCTTCAACCGCGGCAACCAGGCCGGCGGCGACCAGCAGAAGGCCCTGGCGGGCTCCGTCGCGGCCTTCGCGGGCATGCTGCTCGACCACCCCGGGACCCGGCCGGACGCCCTGCTCACCCGGATCGCCCACAAGCACGCCTCCCTCGGCATCACCGCCGACCAGTACGCGCTCGTCCACCACCACCTCTTCGCCGCGATCGGCGACGTCCTCGGCGGCGCCGTCACCGAGGAGGTGGCCGCCGCCTGGGACGAGGTCTACTGGCTGATGGCCAACGCGCTGATCGCCCTGGAGACCCGGCTCTACCAGGAGTCCGGTACCCCCGACGGGCGGACGTGGCGCCCGATGGAGATCGTCGAGCGGCGCGAGGAGACCCCCGACGCGGTCTCGTTCGTCCTGCGCCGCACCGACGGCGCCCCGGCCGGCCCCTTCCGCCCGGGCCAGTACGTCAGCGTGCGGGTCGAACTCCCGGACGGCGCCCGCCAGATACGCCAGTACAGCCTCTCCCGCGCACCCGGCGACCCGCAGTGGCGCATCACCGTCAAGCGCCTGCGCGGCGGTGCGGGCCCCGAGGGCGAGGTGTCGTCCTGGCTGCACGAGCACGCCCGGGCCGGTGACGTGCTGACCGTCTCCGCGCCGTTCGGCGACCTGGTGCTGCCGGAGGGCGACGGGCCGCTGCTGCTGGCCTCCGCCGGGATCGGCGTCACGCCGATGCTGTCGATGCTCGGCCGGCTGGCGGCCGGGGGCACCGCCCGCCCGGTGACCGTGCTGCACGCCGACCGCACCCCCGCCGACCACGCCCACCGCGACGAGCAGCTCCGGCTCGTCCGGGCGGTCCCGGGCGCCCGGCTCCACCTGTGGTACGAGGAGCCGGGCGACCTCGCGCCGCAGGCACGGCGCGGCCTGGCCGACGTGAGCGCGCTCGACCTCCCCGAAGGGCTGACCGCCTACCTGTGCGGCCCGCTGCCGTTCATGCGCGCCGTACGCGGCGACCTCCTCCGCCGCGGCGTCCCCGCCCGGTCGATCCACTACGAGGTCTTCGGGCCCGACCTCTGGCTCGCCGGCGAGTAGAACGGACCGAACGAAAGGAAGCGCCCATGGACACCACCGCCGCCGCGGCCGCCGTCACCTTCGTGTGGCTCGGGATGGTCCTGGCCATCTCCTTCCTGGAGGCGCCGCTGAAGTTCCGGGCACCCGGCGTCACCGTGCCCCTCGGGCTCGGCATCGGCCGCCTGGTCTTCCGCGCGCTCAACCGCGTCGAGACGCTGCTGGCCGCCGCCGTGATCGCGCTGACGGCGGCCGGCGGAGGCCCCGCCTCCGTGGCGGTGCTCACCGCGGTCGCCGCGCTCGTGCTCGCCGCGCAGCTGCTCGTGATCCGGCCGCGCCTCAACCGCCGTTCGGACCGGGTGCTCGCCGGTGAGGAACTGCCCCGCTCCCGCGCCCACCTCCTGTACGTGGCCGCGGAGACGGTCAAGGTCCTGGTTCTCCTCGCGCTGGGGATCGAGAGCCTCACGGTCTGAGCACGGCGTGGTGCGACCGGCCCCGGCGGGGCGGCCCGGCGAGGCCGCCCCGCCGGGGCCGGTCCGTCATCGCGGGGTGCCGCCGCGCCGGGCGTAAGCGCGGGCGGCGCGGGCGCGGTCGCCGCAGCGGGTGGAGCACCAGTGGCGGCGGCCGTGGGTGCGCAGCAGGAACCGGTCGCAGGGCGGGGAGCCGCACGCGGCGAGGAGGCCGGCGTCCGGGCCGGTGAGCAGGTCGGCGGCGTCGGCGGCGAGGACCGCCAGCGCGTGGTTCACGGCCTGGTCGGTGGGGTGGGCCTCGACGCGGCACGGCCCCCGCGTCGCGTCCCAGGCGAGCAGGGGTGCCGTGGGCACGGCCGTCAGCGCCGCGTTCACCGCGTGCAGGGACCGCTCGGGCGGGGCGGCGCCCTCGACGCGGGCGGCGAAGAGGGCTCGTACGTGGTCGCGCAGGGTGCGCATGCGCCGCGCGCACACGTCGTACAGCCGGACCTCCGGGGTGGTCAGCCGGTGGGCGGCGAGCCAGCGCACGGCGGAGCCGGGGGCGGCGAGCAGGTCGTAGCCCTGGCCGCCGGGGAGGGTCGCGGCGGTGTCGGCGAAGTCCAGGGAGCGGTAGCGGTCGGTGCCCGGAGCCGGGGGCAGAGCGGCCCGCGCCAGGTCGGCGGCCACGGTCTCTTCCATGTCCTCATGGTAGCCCTTGCCTTTTTCCGTGATGCCCGCATAGGTTCCCTCACGGAAAACACGACATCCATCCGTGAGGAACACTCGTCCATGTCCCAGCACCTCGCCGACCGGGTCCCGGTCCGCACCTTCGGCGGCCCACCGCCCTCTTCGTGTACGGCGGCCTGCGCTTCCTGACCGACCCGACCTTCGACGGGCCCGGCGACTACCCCACGGCCGGCCCGCTCCTGACCAAGACCGCGCCCTCCGCCGCGACGCCCGCCGGCCTCGGTCCGGTCGACGTGGTGCTGCTCTCGCACGACGAGCACGCCGACAACCTCGACCGCTCCGGCCGGGCCCTGCTCGCGGACGTCCCGCTCACGCTCACCACCACCGGCGGCGCCGGGCGCCTGGGCGGGAAGGCCAGGGGCCTGGCCGACTGGGAGTCGGCGGAGCTGGACCGCCCCGGCGGCGGCACGGTCACCGTGACCGCCGTGCCCGCCCTGCACGGCCCCGGCACGCGTGAGGAGACGGAGCCGTTCACCGGCCAGGTCGTCGGGTTCGTCCTGACCGGCGAGGGCCTGCCCACCGTGTACGTCAGCGGTGACAACGCCTCCCTCGACGTGGTCGAGGAGATCGCCGGGCGCTTCGCCCCGGTGGACACCGCCCTCCTCTTCGCCGGAGCCCCCCGCTTCCCCGTCCTCTTCGACGGCGCGCCGCTCGTCCTGGACAGCGCGCAGGCCGCCGAGGCCGCGCGCCTGCTCGGCGCCCGCCGGGTCGTGCCCGTGCACTACGACGGCTGGGCCCACTTCACGGAGGGCCGCGACGCGCTGGAGGCCGCCTTCGGCGCCGCCGGCCTGGCCGACCGCCTGGACTGGGGGCGGAACGCCTGAGGCCAGACCCTGCCCGGCCGCACGGGCGGCCCGCCGTCCCGGAGGCCTGCCTCCCGCCGGGTGTCCCTACGCCGGCGACTCCTCGTAGGCGCCCTGCTCGACGATGCCGCGCAGGCGGTGGGCGGCGGTGAGGAGTTCCCGGTGGGTGGTGTAGAGGGCGTTCACGCCGAAGCGCAGGAGGTCCGGGGGCCGCATGTCGATGATCACGCCGTGGTCCGCCAGGGCCCGGGTCAGGCCTCCGGCGTGCGGGTGGCGCAGGGCGACGTGGCTGCCGCGGCGTGCGGGGTCGGCGGGCGTGACGGACTCGAAGCCCAGCGGGGCGAGGAGTGCGGCCGCGCAGTCCAGGAAGAAGCCGGTGAGGGACAGGCTCTTGGCGCGCACCTGCGCCAGGTCGACGTCGTCGAAGACGGTGAGCGCGGCCTCCAGGGAGAGCAGGGACAGGATGGGCGGCGTGCCGATCCGGGCACGGCCCACGCCCGGCGCGGGCGCGTAGTCACGGCCCATGCCGAAGGGGTCGGCGTGACCGGTCCAGCCGGGCAGCGGCGTCTCGAACGCCTCGTGGTGGCGCCGGGCCACGTAGAGGTAGGCGGGGGCGCCGGGGCCGCCGTTGAGGAACTTGTAGCCGCAGCCGACGGCGAAGTCCACGCCGAGGGCGTCGAGGTGCAGGGGAAGAGCACCGGCGGCATGGCACAGGTCCCACACCACCAGGGCGCCGGCCCGGTGCGCGGCCTCGGTGACCGCCCGCATGTCGTGCAGCTCGCCGGTGCGGAAGTCGACGGGCGAGTAGCTGACCACGGCGACGCGGTCGCCCTCGGCGGCCAGGAACGAGGCCAGGCCGGCCGGAGGGACCCAGCGTGTTTCGAGGCCCTGGCGGCCGGCCACCGCCCGGGCCAGGTACCGGTCGGTGGGGAAATGGCCGGGGTCGGTGACCAGCAGCGTCCGGCCGGGGCGCAGTGCCGACGCGGCGCTGAGCGCGGTGAACAGCTGCACGCTGGTGGAGTCGCCCGCCACCGTCTGCCCGGGCGCGGCACCGAGGAGGCGGCCGACGGCGTCGCCCACCCGCAGGGGTGCGGCCCACCAGCCGTTGGTCTCCCAGGAGCGGATCAGGTCGGTCCCCCACTGCCGGGTCACGACGTCGGTGAGGGCCCGGGGGACGGCGGCGGGCAGGGCGCCCAGGGAGTTGCCGTCGAGGTAGACGACGCCGTCCGGGAGGAGGAAGCGGTCACGGAAGGGGGCCAGGACGTCGTCGGCGTCGAGCCGCGCGGCCTGCTCGTCGAGTGCGGTGGGAGCGGTCGTCACGTCTGCGGGACCTTTCCGCTGTCGTCGTCCGGACGTCGTGCGCCGAACGCGGCCGCCATCTCCCCCAGGGTGTCGGCGACCGCGCGGGCGCCGGGCGCACCCGGTTCGATGAGCGTGTAGTGGCCCGTGCCGGGCAGCACGACGGTCCGCAGATCGCGGTGCACGGACGCGTAGTCGGCGAACTGGGTGAGCGGGACCTCCTCGTCGGCGGCTCCGTGCAGCAGCACGGTGGGGACGCCGGTCGTGCCCGCGCCGCGCAGCAGGGTGAGGGGGTCGACGGAGGGCAGCCGCTCCTCGAACACGTCCTCGCCGCCGAGGAGTTGCAGGGCGGCGCCGTCGCTGAGGTCGTCGCGGCGGGTGGCGGTCAGGTCCGTGAGCGGGGCGAGGGCCAGCACGGCGGTGGGCAGGACCCGGGTGTGCCAGCGCGAGCCGGGCGGCAGCAGGCCGCGGGCCGCGCACCACAGGGCGAGGTGGCCGCCCGAGCAGTGCCCCGCCAGGACGTACGGCCGCCCCTGCGGCAGGGTGTCCACGATCCGCGCGACGTCGTCGAAGGTCTCCGGGTAGCCGCCGGCGCCGCCGGAGCGGCGGAAGCCGGGCAGCAGGACGTCGAAGCCCTGCCGGGAGAGGTAGGCCGCGAAGGGGGTCAGGTGCATGCGGTCGTAGCGCCAGTAGCCGCCGTGCAGCAGGATCACCAGCGGGGCGTCCGGGTCGTCGGCGGGCCAGGCGTCGTAGACCTGGTGCGGGTGGTCCCCGTAGCGGCCGTGCGCGGGCGCCAGGACCGGCTTCAGGCTCAGCACCCGCCGCTCCTCCTCGGCCGCGAAGGCGGAGATGGTCCTAGACGCCACCGCGCACCTCCCACAGCTCCGGGAAGACCGGGCGGGCCGCCCGCTGCTCCAGCCAGGCCAGCCCGGTGGAGCCGGCGCTGCCGCTCTTGGTCCCCATGGCGCGGCGTACCACCATGACGTGGTCGAAGCGCCAGCGCGCGACGAGTTCGGCGATGTCGGTGAGCAGTTCGCCGAGGGTGAGCAGCGGGTGGTGCGGCGGGCCCGCGTACACCTGCCGCCACGCCTCGACCACGTCCGGGTCCGGGCCGTACAGGTGGGTCACGTCCCGTTCCCGGACGTGCTCGGGGACCGGCAGGCCCCGGCGGTGCAGGAAGCGCAGCACCTCGTCGTACAGGGACGGCTCGCGGTAGGTCTCGCCGAGCGCCTCGTGGACGGCGGCGTCGCCCTGGTGGAGGCGGAGCATCCCGGCGGACTTCTCGCCCAGCAGGAACTCCATGTGCCGGTACATCGCCGACTGGAAGCCGGAGGCCCTGCCGAACGCGGCCCGGAAGCCGTTGAACTGGCCGGGTGTCAGCGACGCGATCGGCGCCCAGGCGGCGTTGAGGGCGGTCAGGGCGCGGCGGCTGCGCACCAGCGCGTCCAGGGCCGCGTCCAGGTCGTCCTTGGCGAAGGCCGTCCTGGCGGTGCGCCACTCGTGGACGATCAGGGTGAACCACAGCTCCATCACCTGGGTGGTGACCAGGAACCCCATCTCGTCCGGGGCCTCGGTGAGGGGCTGCTGCAGCGTGTTGAGGACGGTCGCGTGCACGTACGTGTCGTAGGGGCTCGCGCCCGGGAAGGGCTGGGTCAGCGGGTCGGCGTCGTCCACGGCGGGCGGGGCGGACGTGCGGTCGGTCATGGCATCTCCTAGTGCTGCCGTCGGCCGGGGGCGCGGCCGTGCGGCCGGGGCGGGGGCCACCGGTCGCACGGTGCGGGGAAGCGGGGCCGCGGGCGGCCGTCTCATACGCCGAGGTGGACGCCGCCGGAGGCGTCGATCCACTGGCCGGTCACCCAGCGGGCCTCGTCGCTCGCCACGAAGGACACGACGTCGGCGATGTCCGCGGGGGCGCCGAGCCGGCCGAAGACGGAGGCGTCCGAGTACCTCTGGCGGATCTCCGGGATGCTCAGCGTGGGGTTGATCTCCGTCTCGGTGTAGCCGGGCGCGACGCTGTTCACCGTGATGCCCCGGGGGCCGAGCTCCTGCGCGAGGGTCAGGGTGAGGTAGTCCAGGGCGGCCTTGGTCATGGTGTAGGCGACGATCGGGGGGAAGGCGACGCGGGTGGCCACCGAGGAGACGTTCACGATCCTGCCGCCGTCGCGCAGCCGGTCCAGTCCGCGCTGCACGATGAAGAACGGCGCCTTGGTGTTGACGGCGAACACCCGGTCGTAGTCCGCCTCGGTGACGTCCGCGATGCGGCGCGGGAGGGTGATGCCGGCGTTGTTGACGAGGATGTCCACGCCGGGTGCCGCGTCCTGTGCGGCCAGGGCCCGGTCGTAGGCCTCCCAGAGCGTGTCGGCGTCGCCGGGGACGCCGAGTTCGGCGTGGACGGGGAAGGCCCGGCCGCCGTCGGCCTCGATCTCCTTGACCGTGCGCTCGGCCGCCGCCCGGTCGTGGCCGTAGTGGACGGCGACGAGGGCGCCCTCGCGGCCCAGGCGGCGGCTGACGGCCCGCCCGATGCCGCGGCTTCCTCCGGTGACCAGGGCGGTCTTGCCCTCGTGCCGCAGGGTGATGGTCAACGTCTTTCTCCTTCGGGTGAGTGGGGACCGGCTCCGCCACGGGCGTGCGCCGGGTCAGGCGTCGAAGTCGAGGGTGAGGTCGGTGCCGAGCGGCCGGGCCCGGCACACGAGCGTGTAGCCCGCGGCGAGTTCCCCGGCGTCCAGGGCGTGCTGGGGGCCTGCCGTCACCCGGCCGGACACGACGCGGGCCCGGCAGCTGCCGCACACGCCCTCCCGGCAGGCGTAGGGCACGTCGGGGTGGGAGCGCAGCAAGGCGTCGAGGAGCGTGGTGTCCTCGGGTCCGGCGGTCGCGAGGCGGCGGCGGCCGCCGAGCAGGGCGGTGACACGGGTGCGGTGCGGGGCGTCCGCCGGGCGGGGCGGGGCGCTCCGCCGGGGGGTGCCGGCGGGCGTGAAGGACTCCGAGCGGATCAGGGCCGGGTCGGCGCCCCACGCCGTCAGCGCCCGGTGCAGTGCGGCGACCAGGCCGCCCGGGCCGCACAGGGCGAAGGCGGTGCCGGGGCCGGGGCGGGCGTCGACCGCGCCGAGCAGGCGCGGGAGGCTCACCTCGTCGATCCGCCCGCCCGGCAGGCCGCTGCCGTGCTCCTCCCGGGTGAGGACGTACAGGACGGTGAGGCGGTCGACGAACGCGTCCTTCAGGCCGGCCAGTTCGTCGGCGAGCAGGGCGTCGGCGGACGTCGGGACCGAGTGGACCAGGGAGACGCGGCAGGCGGGGTCCTCGCGCAGCGCGGCGGCGGCCATGGCGGCGAGGGGGGTGATGCCCGAGCCGCCCGCGATCAGCACGTGGTGGCCGCCGGGCTGCCGGGGCAGGGCGAAGGCGCTGACGGGCGGGGAGAGTTCGAGGACGTCGCCCGGCGCCAGGGCGGTGGCGGCGTGGGCGCCGAAGCCGTCGGGGGCGCCGCGCCGGACGACCAGGCGCAGGGCGGCCGGGTCGTCGGGCGGGGGGCACACCGAGTAGCTGCGGCGCAGTTCCGTGCCGGCGCGGTGGTGCCGGACCACGACGTGGTCGCCGGGCCGGTGGGCGAAGACCTCGCGCAGGGGCTCGGGCACCTCCAGGGTGATCGCGACCGCGTCCCCGGGCACGTGCCGGACCTCGGCGGTGACGAGGCGGTGCCAGCCGGTGCGCCGGCCCGCGGGCACCGGCTGGACGAGGGGTCCGGGGCGGGGGGCGGGAGGGGGTGTGACGGGCGGGGTGGTGGCCGGGGCGGGTGCGTCGGCGGTGGTGCCGGCCGGGCCCGGAGCGGCAGCGGTCGTCCGGGGGGCGTCGGTGGTGTTCATGGTCTGGTCCGCCTCACAGCGCGCCGAGGTGGGGGAAGAGTTCCTGGCAGGCCGTGCACCGCAGTACCGACTGGCAGCGGGCCGGCCCGAAGGGGCTGTGCGGCCGGGTGGCGCGCGAGCCGCAGTGCGGGCAGGGCACCCGGGCCAGGCCGACGGCGACCGGACCGCCGGCCGGTACGGGGACGGGCGGGGCGATGCCGTGGGCGGCGAGCTTCTCCCGGCCGGCGGCCGTGATGCGCTCCGGCGTCCACGCCGGGGACAGCACCTGCCGCACCCGCCCTCCGGGGTGGCCGCTCGCGGCGAGCACGTCGCGGACCGCCGAGACGATCACGGGCAGCGCCGGGCAGCCCAGGTAGGTCGGGGTGATCTCCACTTCGAGCACGCCGTCGGCGGCCGGGGCGACCGAGCGGATCACGCCGAGGTCGCCGAGGCCGATCATCGGCAGCTCCGGGTCGGGCAGCGCCTCCACCAGGGCCCGGACCTCCGCCGCCGTGCGGGCGGGGCGCAGGGCCGTCACGGGCCGGGGCGCCGGGGCCGCCGTCCGGGCCGGCGCGCGTCGCGTCACCGAGGGGGTACGGCCGTTCACCAGCGGCCTCCCGGGAACTGCCGGTGCACCGACTGCATTTCGGCGATCAGCGGCCCGAACTCCTCGGTGTGCAGGCCGGTGCGTCCGCCGCGGGCCTGCCAGCCCGGTGCCGGCACGGTCAGACCCGCCCGGGTCACGACCTCGCTCACGCGCCGCTCCCACTCCGGGCGCAGCGGGGCCGGCGAGGGGACCGTGCCCGCCGCCACGAGGTGGCGCAGGACCTCGTCCTCGTCGAACAGCTCGGCGGTGTAGGGCCACACCCGTTCCAGGCCGCGCTGCATGCGGCGGGAGCTCTCGGCGGTGCCCAGGCCCAGCCGCAGCGTCCAGTTGTCGGCGTGCATCCGGTGGAAGGCCACCTCCCTGGCGGCCCGTTCGCCGAAGCCGGCCAGCCGGGGGTCCGCGCAACCGGCCAGGGCCTCGTAGTGGAGGACCGCGTAGTGGGTGTACGCCAGTTGCCGCGCGACGGTCACCGCGAAGTCCCCGTTGGGCAGCTCGGTCAGCAGGGCGTTGGTGAACTCCCGGTCGGAGCGGGTGAAGGCGAACTCGTCCTCGGTGCGGCCGGTTCCGTCGACGCGGCCGCTGAGGGTGAGCAGCGTGCGGGCGTGGCCGATCAGGTCGAGGGCGATGTTGGACAGGGCCATGTCCTCCTCGATGGCCGGTGCCCGCGTGATCCACTGGCACAGCCGCTGTCCGAGGACGAGCGCGTCGTCGCCGAGGCGCAGCAGGTGCACGGCGAGGTGGGCGTCGACGCGGCCGGTGTCCGCGGCCACGGCCGGGTCAGTCGATGTGGTCACCTTCAGGGCCTTTCTCGGTCAGCGGCGCGAACTGCTCCGGATACCGGTAGGGCTTGTGCCGGGCGCCCGCGAAGAACGGGTCGCGTTCGTCCGGGGAGGCCGCGTGCACGGCGTCCGAGCGGACCACCCACAGCGACAGCGGGTCGCCGCGCCGGGTGTACAGGTCGCGGGCCCGCAGCAGGGCCGTGTCGGCGTCGGCGGCGCGCACGGAGCCCACGTGCTGGTGGGCGAGGCCGCGGCGCGGCCTGAGGAAGACCTCCCAGGACGCCGGAGCGCCCTCCCGCTGCGGGCTCATCGGCGCTCACCCGCCCGGGCGCGCGCGGCCCCGGTCACGACGACCGGGTCCGCGGCCTCGGCCGGACCGGCGTCCGTGTCCATGTCGGCGTGCGTGTGCGTGTCCGTGTGCGTGTCCGTGTCCGCGTGCGTGTCCGTGTCCGCGTGCGTGTCCGCGTGCGTGTCCGTGTCCAGGGTCCCGGCCGCTTCCGTCTTCACGGCTCCGGCCGCAGCCGTCTGCACGGTTCCGACCGCAGCCGTCCTCACGGCCCCGGCCTCAGCCGTGCCCGCGGCTTCGACCGCAGCGTCCGTGCCCGCGGCCTCGCTCGCCGGGTCCGTGCCCGCCGCCTCCACCGCGTCCGTGCCCGCGGCCGGGGCCGCCTGCGGGACCGGGCCCGGTGCGGGCGGCCCGTCGGCCGGCTCCGCGGGCGGTGGTCCGCCGGCCGGGAAGCGTGCGGCGTACGCGGCGGACGCCTCCCGCACCCAGGCGCCGTCCTCGTGCGCCGCGCGCCGGTGCGCGATGCGCTGCCGGGACCAGTGCGTGTCGTCGCCGAGCGCCGCGCGGTAGACGTCCCAGTCGACCGGCGTGAAGTCGTAGTGGCCGCGTTCCTCGTTCCAGCGGATCGCCGGGTCCGGGAGGGTGAGTCCGAGGCGTTCGGCCTGGGGGACGCAGCCGTCGACGAAGCGCTGGCGCAGTTCGTCGTTGGTGTGGCGCTTGATGCCCCAGGCCATGGCCCGGCGGGAGACCGCGGCGCCGAGGGCCGCGGTGCGGCTGTCGACACCGCCCGCCTCGGTGTCGGGCGGGCCGAACATCAGCGCCACGGCCGGCAGCCACCAGCGGTTCACCGCGTCCTGGGCCATCGCCTTCTGCTCCGGCGTGCCCTCGCACAGGGCGCGCAGCAGGTCGTAGCCCTGCCGCACGTGGAAGGCCTCCTCCTGGCAGACGCGGCGCATCGCCCGGGCGTACGGCCCGTAGGACGTGCGGCACAGGGGCGCCTGGTTGATGACCGCGGCGCCGTCCGTCAGCCAGGCGATGGCGCCGGTGTCGGCCCACGTCAGCGCGGGGTGGTTGAACGTCGCCGAGGCCCGCTGCTGCCCCCGGTGCAGGGCGTCGAGCAGGTCGGCCCGGTCCACGCCCAGCGTCTCGGCGGCGGAGTAGAGGTACATGCCGTGCCCGGCCTCGTCCTGGACCTTGGCGATGAGCACCGACTTGCGGTACAGCGAGGGCGCCCGGGTGAGCCAGGCGCCCTCCGGCTGCATGCCGATGATCTCGGAGTGCGCGTGCTGGGCGATCTGACGGAGCATCATCCTGCGGTAGCCGTCGGGCATCCAGTCGCGGGGCTCGACGGTCTCCCCCGCCGCGACGAGGCCGTCGAAGTGCGCGAGCAGCTCGTCCTGCGGGGCGGGCGCGGTGTCGGTCGGCTGTGCGCTCATGCGGCGCCCCCGCAGCCGGTCCCCGCCGCGGCGGTGGGCACGTACCGGCCCTCGGACCGGACGTATGGCCTGGGCACTGGCATCACTCCTTGGCACTCCTCGGGCTCCGGCGCGCCCGGCGCGTCGCGGCGGGCGGCGGGTGCGGCCTCCGCCCGGGAAAGAGGCCGCGCACGGGCCCCGCTATCCCCGTGCCGGCCGGTGCGGACGCGTGACAAAGGTCACGCGGGACCGCGGGGATTGCGCCCCGGCGCGCGGCCCTCTTGCTGGGGTGACAAGGCACCCACGAGATCCGCTCGCCGGCCGCCGGCCGCGGCGAAAGGGGAAAGCATGAGCACCATCAGGGAGCTGCTGGTCGAACTCACCGGCACCGCCGAGTTCGCCGACGCCGAGCGGATCGGTGACGACACCGACCTCGCCGCGAGCGGCATCGACTCCGGCGACCTGGTCCGTCTCGTCCTCCTCGTCGAGCAGCGGCTCGGCGTGGAGATCACCGCCGACGACATGGAGAAGCTGCGCACGATCGCCGACTACGAGCGGTTCACCGCCGAGCGTTCCACCGCCGGCGCCGGCGGTGCGTGATGTGGCTGAACCAGCTGCTGGAGCGCAACCGCCAGTGCTATCCGGACCGGTTGGCGCTGATCGACGAGCAGCGCCGGCTGACCTGGACGCAGTTCCACGACCGCGTGCTCGAACTGGCACGGGGGCTGGCCGACCTCGGCATCGGGCGCGGTGACCGCGTCGCGGTGCTGTCCAAGGACCGCATCGAGGTCCTGGAGGCGTACTTCGCGCTCGCCCGGCTCGGCGCGCTGTTCGTCCCGCTGAACCACAGCCTGGCCGTGCCCGAGGTCGCCGGCATCGTGGAGCGCGTCGGCGCGGTGGCCGTGCTCGGCGAGTCGGAGCTGCTGGACCGGCACCCCGAGCTGCCCGAGTCGGTGCGGATCAGGATGGCGCTGGACAAGCCGGCGTTCGAGGCCCTGGGCACGCTGGCCGCCGAGCGGGACCTGCCCGAGGTGGCCGACACCGACCCGATCGCCGTGCTGCACACGTCGGCGACCACGGGCCGGGCCAAGGGCGTCACGGTGGACAGCGCCTCGTTCCGCGCCATCGCGCTGGGCTGGCTGGTCATGGCCCGGCCCACCGACGACATCGTCATGGTCAACTGCTGCCCGCTGTACCACGGCAGCATGGTGGTGTCCCTGACCTACCTGGCGGCCGGCGCCACCGTCGTCCTCATGCCCGGCTTCACCCCGCAGCGGGCGCTGGCCGCGGTGGAGGAGCACCGCGCCACCCACATGTGGCTGGTCCCGCAGATGCTCCGCTTCATGCTCCAGGCCAAGGGCGCCGCCCGCGCCGACCTGTCCTCGCTGCGGGAGGTCCTGTACGGCGCCGCCCCCATGCCCCTGGACGTGTACGCCGACGCCGTGGAGCGCCTCGGCTGCGGTTTCCGCCAGGTCTACGGCATGACGGAGGTCGGCGGCCCGTTCGTCACCCTCGGTCCCGACGAGCACCCGGCGCCGGGGGACGTCACCGCCCGCATCCCCTGCGGACGGGTCGTGCCCGGCATGTCCGCCCGCGCGGTCGACGGGGCCGGGCGGGACCTGCCCCGCGGCGAGATCGGCGAGATCGTGGTGCGCGGGCCGGGCGTCATGCAGGGCTACTGGAACGATCCCGAGGCCACCCGCGAGATCACCCTGGACGGCTGGATCAGGACCGGCGACCTGGGGTTCGTCGACGAGGCGGGCCGCATCCACCTCGTGGACCGCACCAAGGACGTCATCATCCGGGCCGGGCAGAACGTGTACCCCTCGGAGATCGAACGCGCCCTGATGTCCCACCCGGCGGTCCGCGACGCCGCGGTCGTCGGCATGCCCGACGAGGACTACGGCGAGGTGCCGCTGGCGTACGTCGTCGCCGAGCCGGACACGCGGGCCGCGGACCTGCTCGCCCACGTCGGACAGCGGCTCGCGCCCTACAAGCGCCCGCGGCGGGTGGAGTTCATCGAGCAGGTGCCCCGCAACCCCGCCGGGAAGATCGTCAAGAAGCTGCTGCGGGTCTGACGAGTGCGTCCGCGCCAGTGCCCCGCCCCCACGGCCGGCCGTCCCCCGGGCCCGCTGCCCGGCGTGGCGGTCGGTCCGGGGCCCGGCGGGGCCGCTCGGCCGGGCCCGCAGCCACCCTCGTGGGCCGCGTCCGGGGAACCCTCCGGCACGGCACCCCACCCGGCCACCCCACCGCACCCACCCCGACCCCCGTGGGCGGTGGGCGGCCTCGGGCCGGGCGTCACCGTCACCCCGCACCCGGGGAACGCTGCCGCCCGGCCCGCCGAGGAAAACACCGGCCGCACGGCCGGCCCGGAGACCGACGGGACCACCCCGCCACCCTCCTCACCGGCGACGGCCGAGGAACTACCCGACCCGGCCGCCCGCCTGCTCCCCCACCGGCCGGTGTGGGCGGCGGCCGGCCTCGGCCTGGGCGTCGCCCTCGCCTCGGATCCGGAGGCCCGGCCCGCCGGGCCCGCCGAGGAGGCCGCCGCCGCGGTGATGCCGCCGCGGCGGCGGCGGGAGTTCCTGGCCGGGCGGCTCGCGGCGCGGCGCGCACTGCGCGCGGTGGGGCTGGACTGCGGGGAGATCCCGCGGGCGGGCCGCCTGCCGGTGTTCCCGCCCGGACGGGCGGCGTCGATCACGCACAGCGCCGGGGTCGCGGTGGCCGTGGCCCGGGCACCGGGCCGGGACACCCCGCTCGGCTGCGATCTGGAGCTGCGTCCCCTGCCCGCCCGGGCGGCGCGCCTCGTCCTGCGCGAGGACGAGGAGGAACTGCTGCGCACTCCCGGGCCCGGGGCGGCGCCGTGGTCGGTGACCTCGCTGTTCTCGGCGAAGGAGGCCGCGTGGAAGGCCCTGCACACCGGTCCCCGGGCCCTTCCCGCCGGCGCGCTGAGGACCCTGCGCGACCTGCGGGCCCAGCCGCTCGCCCACGGGCTGCGGATCGGGGCGCGGGCGGACCCGGCGCTCGCCGTGCACGTCGACGTGGTCGCGGTCGGCGCGGGCGTCTTCAGCACGGTGCTGGGCTGGGCCGGCCGCCGACGACCGGCCGCCGACCTCTGACGACCGGCCACTGCCCGCCGGCGGCAGGCCCACGGCCGCGCCACCCGGCCCTGGCCACCGGCCACCGACCACCGACCACAACACGGCCCCTGCCCCGCGCTCCACGCGCGGGGCAGGGGCCGTGTTCCGCTGTCAGGCCCGCGCGTTGACCAGGACCGCCATGTTGCCGGCCGGGTGCCGGTTGTCGTGGATCAGCTGGTGCGCCAGGCCGATCTCCTCGAAGCCGAACGTCCGGGACAGGCACGGGTCGACGAAGCCCTGGTCGATCAGCCGGGTCACCTCGCGGGCCTCGCGGGCGCTGGCCACGTGCGAGCCCTGCAGCCGCTTCTGCCGCATCCACAGGAAGCGCAGGTCCACGTCGCCGTTGTAGCCGGTGGTGCCGCCGCAGATGACGACCATGCCGCCGTTGGCGCACAGGTACATGGACGTGGGGATGGTGTCGGCGCCGGAGTGCTCCAGCACGATCCGCGGGCTGCGGCGCTCGCCGAGCACCTCCCAGAAGCGCCGCCCGAAGGCCCGCGCGCCGCTCAGCCAGCGGGCCATCGCCGCCTCGTCGGAGGTGTCGGGCATCCGGCCCCAGTGGTCGAACTCGCGCCGGTCGATCCACCCCTGGGCGCCGAGCTTCATGCAGAACTCGCCGCGCTCCTCGCTGGAGACGACCGCGACCGGGATGCCGCCGACGTGCCGTACGAGCTGGATGGCGATGCAGCCCAGACCGCCGGCGCCGCCCCAGATCAGCACCGGGTCGCCGGGCCGGACGGTGTGCGGCTCCCAGCCGAAGAGCTGGCGGTAGGCGGTGGCGGCCGTCGCCATGTAGCAGGCGGACTCCGCCCAGGACAGGCGGGCGGGCTTGGGGTGGCACATGTAGTCGTCGACGACGGCGAACTGGGCGAAGGAGCCGTAGTTCTCCTCGTACCCCCACACGCGCTGGGTGGTGGAGAAGGCCGGGTCGGCGCCGAGGCGGATGTCCTCGGCCGTCTCGTCCCACCGGCTGGCCAGGACGACGACCTCGTCGCCCAGCTCGACGTCCCGCACCCCCTCGCCGACGGCCCACACGACGCCGGACAGGTCGGAGCCGCCGATGTGGAAGTCCTCGGTGGCGCCGGCCTTCTGCCGGGCCGCGATCACGTCGAGCGGATGTCCCAGGGACGCCCAGACGTTGTTGTAGTTGACCCCGGCCGCCATCACCTTGACGAGCACCTGCCCGCGTCCGACCGGGGGCACGTCGACCACCTCGGTGCGGAAGGCGTCGACGGGCTGCCCGTAGCGTTCGCGGCGGATCAGCGAGGCGTACATCTTCTTCGGCACGGTGCCCATCTCGGGGGCGTCGCCGAGTTCGTAGAGCTCTCTGGTGGCGGTCGTGGTCACGTGGGGTCTCCTGGGCGGTCGGGGCCCGCCCCGGGGCGGGGCGGGCGGGGCCGGTCGGTCAGCGGGACGTCTCGCGCAGCACCTTGGCGACGGCGGCGCCGATCAGTGCGATGGGCTCGGGTTCGGTCATCTCGTAGTGGCCGCACGGCACCCGGTGGTCCTGGAGGGTGCCGTCGACGTACGGCCGCCAGCCGTCGGCCTTGTCGGGGAGCACCGCGAGGTCGCCGGGGAAGTCGGTGGCCCGCTCCCGGTCGGCGCTGAAGAACAGCACGTCCCCGCGGAACACGCCGGGCGCGAACTGCGGTGCCAGGCGCAGGTTGTTGCGCATGACCTCGGCGATGGCCGCGGCCTCGGCCCGGGTGACCGGTGAACTGGCCGGGTCCGCGGCCAGGCCGGCGTCGATGCGGTCCAGGACGTCCGCCACGCCCGGCGGCCGGTCCCCCGCCGGTTCGACGGGCAGGCCGGCCACCCGCGCCAGCAGGGCCGCCACCTGGCGTTCGGCCGCCGCGGCGTCGTAGGGGGTGCCGTGCGGCTGGGGGGCGTCCAGCATGGCCAGCAGCTCCACCCGTTCGCCCTGTTCCTGCAGGACGCAGGCCATCGCGTGCGCCACGAAGCCGCCGTAGGACCAGCCCAGGAGGCGGTAGGGGCCGTGCGGTTGCACCTGGCGGACGAGGTCGACGTAGGAGGCGACCATGGTCGCCGCGTCCGGCGCGGGCGGGCGGGTGCCGTCGAGGCCGGCGGCCTGGATGCCGTAGACCGGCTGGTCGCCGCCGAGGTGGGGCAGCAGGCCCGTGTAGCGCCAGGACACGCCCGCCCCGGGGTGGAGGCAGAAGAGCGGTGCCGCCTCGCCCTGGGCCCGCAGCGGCAGGAGCGGGGCCAGCGCGTTCGCGTCGCCGGACTCCCGTGCCGAGGTGTCGTCGGCCGCCGCGAGGAGTCCGGCCACGGTGGGCGCGGCCAGCAGGGTCGCGGCGGGCACGTCGAGCACGCCGGCCTGGCGCAGCCGGCCCGCCAGCACGACGGCGCGCATCGAGTCGCCGCCCAGGTCGAAGAAGTTGTCGTGGACGCCGATGCCGCCGATGCCGAGGGTCTCCTCCCACAGGCGGGTCACCGCCTGTTCGCGTGCGCCGCGCGGGGGCACGTGCGCGGTGGTCAGGCGGGGCCGCGGTCCGAGGGCCGGCCCGCCGGCCGCCGCGTCCCCGGTGTCCGGTGCGCCGGGGTCGGTGCGGGCGCCGGGGGCGTCGATCCAGTGGCGGCGCCGTTCGAAGGCGTACGGGGGCAGGGGGGCGCGCCGGGGGGTGCCCGGCACCTCGGGGAGCGCGCCGTCCACGCCCGCGCTCCACAGCCGGCCCAGTGCCTCGGCGAGGACGAACCCGTCGGTGGCGTCGGCCTTGGCGTGCCGCATGGTGGTCACCGTCACCGGGGTGTGCCGCGCGAGCTGGGCGGTGGCCAGCTTGGTCAGGGTGTCGCCCGGCCCGATCTCCACGAGGACGGGGCGGCGCTCCCACAGGGTGGTGATGCCGTCGGCGAACCGCACGGTGGCCCGGGTGTGGTCGATCCAGTGCCGCACCGAGGTCGCCTGCGCGTCGGTGATCCAGGTGCCGGTGACGTTGGTGACGAACGGGATCCGCGGCGGGCGCAGGGTGACGCCCCGCAGGTGCTTCTCGTACGTCTCCAGCACCGGGTCCAGGACGTGGGAGTGGGCGGCGGCCGGGATGCGCAGCCGGCGGAACGGCAGGCCGCGGCGGGTGAGTTCGGCCTCGAAGCGGGCGACGGCGTCCTCGTACCCGGCGACGGTGCAGGCGGCGGGGCCGTTGGCCGCGGCGAGGGACAGCTCCTCGTCGAGCAGCGGCAGCACCTCCTCGGCGGGCGCCGCCACGCCGACGGTCGCCCCGCCGGCGGAGCTGATGAGCCGGATGCGTTCGGCGACCAGGGGCAGCATCTCGTCGAGGTCGATCACCCCGGCCAGGCAGGCGGCCGTGTACTCGCCGAGGGAGTGGCCGATGAGCGCGTCGGGGCGCACCCCCGCGTCCATGAGGGTCCGGGCGAGGGCGTACTCGGTGACCACCAGGGCGAGGAACATGCTCGTGCTGTCGGCCTCGCGCCGCTGGAGCAGGGTGTCGCGCAGGTCGGCGCCGAGGGCGGGGCGCAGGATGCGCGCGCACTCGTCGACGGTGTCGCGGTAGGTGGCGTGCTCGCGGTAGAGGTCCGCGCCCATGCCGGGGTACTGGGTGCCGCCGCCCGGCAGCAGGAACGCCACCTGCGGCGGCTCGTCCGGCAGGGGCGGCGTGGCGGGCGCGGCGGCGCGCAGCGCGGACAGCGCCTCGTCGCGGGAGGCGGCGGTGACGGCCAGCCGGTGGCGCAGGGCGGGGCGGTCGGTGCGCAGGGAGTGCGCGACGTCGTCCAGGCGCAGCTCCGGCCGCCGTTCGAGGTGGTGGGCGAGGGCCTCGGCCTGGCCGCGCAGGGCGCCGGCCGTGCGCGCGGACAGGGGCAGCACCAGGCGGCGGCCGTCCACCGGTTCCCGGGGCGGGGCGGGCGGGGCGGGCGGCGCCTCCTCCAGGACGACGTGGGCGTTGGTGCCGCCGATGCCGAAGGCGCTGACCGCGGCCCGCCGGGGGTGCTCGCCGGCGGGCCAGTCCTCCAGGGCGGTGGGCACCCGGAACGGTCCGGCGGCGAAGTCGATGTGCGGGTTGGGCCGTTCGAAGTGCAGGCTCGGCGGGATCTGCCGGTGCTCCAGGGCCAGCACCGCCTTGATGAGCCCGGCGATGCCGGCGGCCGCCCCGAGGTGGCCGATGTTGGTCTTCACCGAGCCGAGGGCGCAGTAGCCGCGGCGGTGCGTGGACTGCCGGAAGGCCTCGGTGAGCGCGGCCACCTCGATGGGGTCGCCGAGGCGCGTGGCGGTGCCGTGCGCCTCGACCAGGCCGATGGTGCCGGCGTCGGTCATCGCCTGGGCCTGCGCGGCGAGGATGACCTCGGTCTGCCCGGCGGCGCTGGGCGCGCTGAAGCCGACCTTGCGGCGCCCGTCGTTGTTGACGGCGCTGCCCCGGATGACGGCGCGGATGCGGTCGCCGTCGGCGAGGGCGTCCTCCAGGCGTTTGAGGACGACGGCGCCGACGCCGTCGCCGGAGGAGGTGCCGGCCGCGTCCGCGGCGAACGCCCGGCAGTGTCCGTCGGGCGAGAAGGGACCGTCGGGCACGTACCGGTAGCCGAGCAGCGCCGAGGGGTTGACGGAGACCGCGGCGGCCAGCGCGGTGTCGCACCGGTAGTCGAGCAGGTCCTGGCAGGCGGTGTGCACGGCGACGAGCGCGGTGGAGCAGGCGGTCTGCAGCGACACGCTGGGGCCGGTCAGCCCGAGCTCGTAGGAGACGCGGGTGGCGAGCGTGCCCAGGGAGTTGGCGGTGGCCGCGTGCACGAGTTCCACCGAGCCGGGCTGCCCGGCGTACCGCGGGTGCACGTGGGCCGGGTAGTAGCGGCTGTCGCCGCTGCCCGCGTACACGCCGAACGTGCCCGTCGCGGCGCCGGAGCCGAGGCACGCGGCGTCCTCCAGGGCGTGGTACGCCGTCTCCAGCAGCAGCCGCTGCTGGGGGTCGACGACGGCGGCCTCGGCGGGGCTGTAGCCGAAGAACCCGGAGTCGAAGCGGTCGATCCCCTCGATGACCGACGCCATGCGGACCAGCGTGGGGTCGTCGAGGTCGCGCTCGGACCCGCCGGCGGCCAGGAACTCCTCGTCGGTGACGGGCCGCACCGACTCCCGGCCGGCGGCCAGGTTGTCCCAGAACGCGTCCAGGTCGTCCGCGCCGGGGAAGCGGCCCGCCATGCCGATCACGGCGACGGCCGGTGCCTGCTCGTCCTGCGGTTCGGTGGTCTCAGGCATGCCCTCGGTCCTTCCCGTGCCGTGCGGAGCGGCGGGCGCGGGCCGCGCGCTGCCGCTGGGCTCGTTCCTTGGCGCGGTCCAGGCCGCTCGGCCCGGTCCCGGCGCTCTCCGGTGGCGTCCGCGGGTCCGCCGGAGGTTCGGCGGCCGCGGTCTGCGGCCCGGTCAGGGCCGCCAGGTGGCGGGCCAGGTCGCGCACGGTGGGGTGCGCGAACAGGTCGACGACGGGCAGCTCGATCCCGAAGGCCCGGTCGACCGCGCTCTGGGCGGCGACCAGGAGCAGCGAGTTGCCGCCCAGGTCGAAGAAGTTGTCGTCCCGGCCGACCCGGTCGCGTCCCAGGACGTCGCGCCACAGGTCGGCGAGCCGCCGCTCCAGGTCCCGCAGCCGCTCCCCCGCGTCGGAGGCGGCTTCGGGCCGCGCGGCGCCGCCGGCCGCGCGCAGCACCCAGTGCTCCCCGCCGGCGGCCTCGGCGGCGGCCCGGTGCAGCGCGCCGAGGTCGGCGCCGTCCTCCAGGGCGACGCGTCCGGCCAGGCGCCGGACCTGCCGGGCGGGTTCCAGGACGTGGCTGCGGACCCAGGGGGCGCTGCGGTCGGCGCCGATCAGCAGGTGGGGTTCGTCCAGGGTGCGGGCCAGGTCGAAGGAGCGCAGCGCGGCGGCGGTGTCCAGGACGCGGTAGCCGCGGGCCTCGGTGAGCGCGGCGAGCCGGTAGCCGCTGCTCATGCCGCGCTCGCGCCACATGCTCCAGGCCAGGCTCTGCGCGGGCAGGCCGAGGGCGCGGCGGTGCAGGGCGAGCGCGTCGAGGTAGGCGTTGGCGGCGGCGTAGGCGGTGTTCAGGGCGCCGCCGAACCAGCCGTTCACCGAGGAGAAGGTGACGAAGGAGGCGACCGGGTGGTCGGTGCTCACGCGGTGCAGGGCCCAGGCGCCGCGCACCTTCGCCTCCAGGGCCGCGCGCCAGGTGGCGGGGTCCAGGTCGCCGACGGGGGCCTCGACGAGGTCTCCGGCCAGGTGCAGGACCGAGGCCAGGGGCGCGTCCCAGTGCCCGGCGGCCGCGCGGACGGCCGCCCGCACCTGCCGCTCGTCGGTGACGTCGGCGCACGCGTACCGGACGTCGCCGAGTTCGCGCAGCCGCCGGTAGGCCTCGATGCGGGCGGCGGCCGTCCCTCCGGCGGCGAGGTGCTCCGGCCAGGCGTCCTCCGGGGGGAGCGGGGTCCGGCCGAGGACGAGGAGCCGGGTGCCGGGCGTGCGCAGCAGGTGGGCGGCGAGTTCGGCGCCGACGCCGCCCAGTCCGCCGCTGAGGAGGTGGAAGCCGTCGGCGGCGGGCGGTTCGGTCCGGGCGGGCTGCTCGGGCAGCGGGGCCAGCCGGCGCACGTGGCGCCGTCCGCCGCGGTGGGCGACCTCGGTGTCGGCGGGGGTGCCGGCCGCTTCGGCGAGCAGGACGGGCACGGGGTCCTCGTCGCCGTGGGGGTCGAGGTCGAGGTGGACGCACCGCAGCCCGCTCGCCTCCTCCCGCAGCGACTTCAGGACGGCTCCGGCCAGGGCGTGCGCCGGGGACGGGCGGTCCTCGGCGGTGACCGCCTGGGCGCCCGCCGTCACGTACAGCAGGTCGGCGGGGCGCGGCCCGCCGGGCCGGTCGGCGAGGGCCCGGGCGAGGGCGAGCAGGGGTGCGGTGGCGGCCTCGGCGGCCGCCGGGTCGGCCGTCGCGGCGGTGTGCAGCGCGCCGAGGTGCACGACGGTGTCGACCGGCCGTCCGTCGGCTTCGAGAGCCCGCAGCAGCGCCGTGTGGTCGGCCCGCTCGGCGGGCCGGACGCGGTGGTGGGCGGCGTCGATCCGGGCGTACGACGTCCCGTCGGTGACCTCGGTGCACAGCCCGCCGTCGGCCCGCACAGACCGCGCCAGGCGCCGGGCGAGGTCCCGGGCCCGCGGGTCGCCGCCCGCGAGCACGAGGACGTGCCGGCCGGCCGCCGCCGTGCGCGGGCGGTGGCGTTCGGCGCGCTGCCACACCGGCCGCAGGAACCAGTCGGGCAGGGTCGCGGCGGTGCCCGTCAGCAGCTGGGCCTCGCGGACCGCGTCGTCGAAGGCGCCCGCCTCGAAGCTCTTGCGCAGCTTGGTCCGCTGGATCTTGCCGATCTCGGTCTTCGGGACGGCACCGGCGTCGACCGGCACGAGGAAGGCGGGGCTGACGCCGATCTCCCGGGTCACCTTGCCGGCGATCTCCCGCAGCGCGGTGGCGGGGTCGTGGCCGGGGGCGAGGTGGACGAACAGGGCGAGTTCGTCGGTGGTCGCCGCCGGGTCGGTGCGCACCGCGACCGCGGCGGTGAAACTGCGCACGGCGTACGGCAGTTCCTCGACGCAGGCCTCGATCTCGTGGCTGTAGTGGTTGACGCCGTTGACGATGATGACGTCCTTGGCGCGGCCGGTGATGTACAGCTCGCCGTCGCGCAGGAAGGCCAGGTCGCCGGTGTCGAACCAGCCGTCGTCCGTGAAGGCCTCGGCGTTGGCCGCCGGGTTGTCGTGGTAGCCGCCGGTCACGGAGGTGCCGCGGACCTGGAGCCGGCCGACGTCGCCCTCGGTGAGGACGGTGCCGTGCTCGTCGACGATCCGCATGGCGAAGCCGGGGTAGGGCAGGCCGCAGCTGACGAACGTCTCGTCGGTGCCCGGCGCGTCGGCCGGCAGCACGGCGTCGGTGACCACCGAGCAGGTCTCCGACATGCCCCAGCCGGGGTGCATGACGTCCTGGGGCAGTCCGTAGGGCCGCAGGACGTGCAGGAACCGGCGGGCCGCGGCGGCCACGACGACCTCTCCGGCGTTCATCACGAGCCGCATCGGCGTCAGGTCCCACCGCCGGTCCCCGAAGCGGTCGGCCTGCTCGGCCAGCAGGCCGAAGGCGAAGTTGGGCGCCCAGGTGACGGTGACCCGGTGCCGGTGGGCGAGGTCCAGCCAGCGCAGCGGGTCCTGCAGGATCCAGGAGGTCGGCGCGTGGATCTGCCGGCAGCCCAGGTACACGTCGCGCAGGTGGAACATCACCACGCCGGTGACGTGGTCGAGCGGGATCCAGTTCAGGGAGACGTCCCGCTCGCCGAGCCCGTTCATCTGCTCGGTGGCGGCGGACCGGGTCAGCACGTTGCGGTGGGTCAGGCGCACGGCCTTGGGCAGGCCGGTGCTGCCGGACGTCATCAGCATCAGGACGAGGTCGTCGGGCCGGGCGGCGTGCCAGTCGCGGTCCTCGGGCGCGTCCCGCAGCGCGTCGGCCGTGGTCAGGCGCAGCCCGGGCCAGTCCTGCCGGGCCGCCAGGTCGCGCAGGCCGGGCTCCAGGCCCGCGGAGCACACCATCCAGGGCCGGCCGAGCATCCGCCAGATGCCCTCCAGCTTGGTCAGTGCCGCCGAGGGGGTGGCGTAGGAGGCGGGGACGGTCAGCGGGACGGCGACGAAGCCGCCGAGGACGCAGCCCCACAGCACGGCGAGGAAGTCCTCGGTGGCGTCGCACTGGAGGATCACCTGGTCGCCGGGGCGCAGTCCGGCGCGCCGCAGTCCGGCGAGGACGTGGGAGGCCTCGGTGAGCAGGGACGCGTAGCTGCGCCGCGTCTCGCTGCCGTCGGCGTGCACGTGCACGATGTCGCCGTGGCCGCGCTCGGCGGCCCGTACGAGGGCCTGCGCCCAGCCGGGCACGGTCGGTTCGGTCAGCTCCGGTCCCTCGCTGAGCGCGGGGACGGCCCCGGTCGCGGTGCGCGGGCCGTCGGCCGGTGCGGACGGGGCGGTGCGGCGCGCGGGGCCGGCGTGGCGGCGGGCCAGTTCCTCCGGGGCGGCCTCCACCACGGCCTCGGCCGTGCGGACGCCGGGGACGCGGGCCAGGTGCTGCCGCCAGGCTGCGGCGGCGGCGCGGTCGACCGGGGGCAGGGCGCGCAGCGCGGCCGTGTCGAGCGCGCCGTCGGCGGTGCGGGGCAGGGCGTTGACCGCCGTGACGCGGACCGCGCCGTGTCCGGCCTCGTCGAGGACCTGCTCGACGCGTTCGGCGGCGTCCGCGCGGCCCGGCACGACGTACAGGTGCGGCGCGGCACCGTCGGAGCCGGGCAGGGCGACGGCGTCGCGGATGCCGGGCACGGCCAGGGCCGCGTCGGCCACCTCGGCGGCGTCGGCCGCCGCGGCCGCGGCGGGGGTGCGCGGGGGCGGTGCCGGGAGGTCCCCGATCCTGCGGTCCGGGTCCGCGCACACCGCGCGCAGCAGCTCGCCCAGGGCGCGGGCGATCCCCTCGGCGGTGGCGGCGTCGTACAGGTCCGTGGCGTACTCGACGTGCAGGTCGAGCCCGTCGGGCGTGCCGTCCGCGCCGTGCCGTTCGAGGACGTCGACGAACAGGTCGAACTTGGCGGTGCCGGTGGCGGTGGGCCGCAGCGGCACCGCGCGGTCGTCCAGGCGGAGCACGGCGGGTTCGTTGTTCTGCAGGGCCAGCATGACCTGGAACAGCGGGTGGCGGCCGGGGCGGCGGGGCGGGTTGAGCTCGTCCACGAGCCGGTCGAAGGGCAGGTCCTGGTGGTCCAGGGCGGCCAGGTCGTGCGGGCGCAGCCGGGCGAGCAGGTCCCGGAAGGCGGGGTCGCCTGAGGTGTCGGCGCGCAGCACGAGGGTGTTGGTGAGCAGGCCGATCAGGTCGTCCAGGGCGGGTTCGGAGCGGCCCGCGACGGGCGTGCCCACGACGACGTCCTCGCCCGCTCCGCAGCGGGTCAGCAGGGCGCTCAGCGCGGCGTGCAGCACCATGAACAGGCTGGCGCCCTCCCGTTCGGCCAGCTCCAGCAGGTCTCGGTGGAGTGCGGCGTCCACGGTCTCGGTGACGTGGGCGCCGGTGCCGCGCGCGGCATCCGGGCGGGGCCGGTCGCCGGGCACCGTGCACTCCTCGGGCAGGCCGGCCAGTGCCGCGCGCCAGTGCGCGGTCAGCCGTTCCAGCCGTCCCGTGCCGTCGGCGCCGGGGGCGAGCAGGGCGCGTTGCCAGACGGCGTAGTCGGCGTACTGCACCGGCAGCGGGTCCCAGGCCGGGGCGCGGCCCGCGCGGCGCGCCGCGTAGGCGGCGGCCAGGTCGTCGGCGAGGGGGCGCAGCGACCAGCCGTCGGCCGCGCTGTGGTGCAGCACCAGCAGCAGCGTGGTCTCCTCCCCGGTGCCGAACAGCCAGGCGGCCAGAGGGCCCTCGCCGGACAGGTCGAAGCGGTGCCGGCCGGCCGCGGTGACGTGGGCGGCGATCTCGTCGGCCGGGCAGTCCACGCGGCGCAGTCGCGGGCGCAGCTCCCCCGGCGGCAGGATCCGCTGGTGGGGCGTGCCGTCCCGCTCGGCGAACACCGTCCGCAGGCTCTCGTGCCGGTCGGCGAGGTCCCCGAGGGCCTCGTCGAGCGCCCCGGCGTCCACGGCGGAGCCGAGCGGCACCACCAGCGGGATGTTGTACGTGGCCGCCGCCCCGTCGAGCCGGTTCAGGAACCACATGCGTTCCTGGGCGTAGGACAGCGGGAGGAGTCCGGGGCGGTCGAGGCCGCCGAGGGCCGGGCGGCCGGGGGCGGCGGCGGGCCGGTCGGCGAGCCGCCGTGCGAGCGCCTGGGGCGTCGGCCCCTCGAAGAGGGCGGTGATGGGCACCTCGACGCCGCTGTCGTGCCGCAGGCGGGCCAGCAGGCGGGTGGCGAGCAGGGAGTCGCCGCCCAGGTCGAAGAAGTTGGCGTCGGCGCCCACCGTGTCGCGCGGCAGCCGCAGCACGTCCTCGAACAGGGCGCACACCAGGGCCTGTTCGGGGCCGCGCGGGCGGGCGCCCACCGCGGCGGCGGTGAAGTCGGGCGCGGGCAGGGCGTCGGTGTCGAGCTTGCCGTTGGCGGTGAGCGGGAGCGCGTCGACGTTCACGCAGGCCGCGGGGACCATGTGGTCGGGCAGGTGCGCGGCGGCGTGGGCGCGCAGCTCCGCCGGGCTCGGCGGCCGCTGCCCGGCGGCCACCGTGTAGGCGACGAGCTGCCGGGCGCCGTTGTCGGCGCGGCGCACGACGACGGCGGCCCGGGTGACCTGCGGGTGGGCGGCGAGGACGGCCTCGATCTCGCCGGGTTCGACGCGGAAGCCGCGCAGCTGGACCTGCTGGTCGGCGCGGCCCACGTACTCCAGGGTGCCGTCGGCGCGGCGCCGCGCCAGGTCGCCGGAGCGGTACATCCGGCCGCCGGGCGGGCCGAACGGGTCGTCGAGGAACCGCTCGGCGGTCAGCTCGGGCCGGCCGAGGTACCCGGCGGCCACGCCCGCGCCCGCGACGTGCATCTCGCCGACGGCGCCCGGCGGCACCGGCCGGCCCGCCGCGTCCAGCAGGTGCACCCGCAGGTCCGCCAGCGGCCTGCCGATGACGCTCGTGCGGCGGGGGTCCGTCAGGTCGGCCTCGGTGATGCGGTGGTGGGTGACGTGCACGGTGGTCTCGGTGATGCCGTACATGTTCACCAGCGCCGGACGGTCCAGGCCGTGCCGGTCGGCCCACGGCCGCAGCCGCTCGGGTCGCAGGGCCTCGCCGCCGAAGACGACGTACCGCAGGGCGCCCGCCGCATCCGGGCCGTCGCCCGGTGCCCGCTCGGCGTCGGCGTCCATGAGCTGTTCGAAGGCGGACGGCGTCTGGTTGAGGACGGTGACGCCCTCGCGGTGCAGCAGCCGCAGGAAGTCGCGGGGCGAGCGGCTGACGGCGTACGGGACGACGACGAGCCGGCCGCCGTGCAGCAGGGCGCCCCACATCTCCCACACCGAGAAGTCGAAGGCGTAGGAGTGGAACAGCGTCCACACGTCGTCCGCGCCGAAGTCGAAGTGCTCGGCCGCGGCGGCGAAGAGGCGGACCACGTTGGCGTGCGCGACGGGCACGCCCTTGGGGCGGCCGGTGGAGCCGGAGGTGTGGATGATGTACGCGGTGTCCGACGGGCTCGTCGGTCCCCGCCGCTCGGCGCCGGTCAGCTCGCCGGCCGGGCGGGCGGCGAGGTCCGCCTCGACGGCGGGGTCGTCCAGGACGACGGCGGGCACGCCGCCGGTGAGGCGGGCCGCGAGGCCGGTCTCGGTGACGAGCAGGACGGGGGCCGCGTCGTCCATGACCAGCCGCAGGCGCTCCGCCGGGTGGCCGGGGTCCAGCGGCAGGTAGGCGGCGCCGGTCTTGAGGACGGCCAGCAGGGCGGGCAGCAGCCGCGGGCCCCGGTGCAGGGCGAGCGCGACCACCCGGCCCGGGCCCGCGCCGCGCTCGGCCAGCAGCCGGGCCAGCCGGTTGGCCTCGGCGTCGAGTTCGGCGTAGGTGAGCCGTCCGTCCTCGTACGTCACCGCGACGCGCTGCGGCCAGGTCCTCGCCTGCCGCTCGAACAGGTCGGTGAGGGTGCCGGTGACGGGGAGGTCCCGTACGGGTGCGTCACGCGGGTGCTCGCCGGGCAGCAGCAGGTCCAGGTCCCCCACGGTCGTCTCGGGCGCGGCGTCCGCCAGGTGCCGCAGCAGGGCCAGGAACCGGTCGCGGTGCAGGGCGAGTTCGTCCTCCTCGTACAGGGCGGGGTTGGCGTCGAAGGCCAGCCAGAGCCCGCCGGGGCGGGTTCCGGGCCGCACGGAGATCTGGAGGTCGTCGACGGCGCCGCCGGAGAGGTGGTGCCAGGTGGCCGGGTGGCCGCCGAAGTGGAGGGTCTCGGTGAACGGGACGATGTTCAGCACCGGCCCGTACAGCCGGCGCCCGGTGCCCAGCAGGTTCAGGTCGCGGCGGAGGAACTCGCCCCGGTACTGCTGGTGCCGGCGCAGCGCCGCCAGCTCGTCGGCGACCGCGCGGACCAGGCCGGCGACGGAGGTGCCGGGGTCGGCGGCCACGCGCAGCGGCAGGACGTCGGAGGCGGTGCCGGGGGTGCGCAGGGCGGCGCTGCCGAGCCTGCTCATCGTGGCCATGCCGAGCACGAGGTCGCCGGCGCCGGTCATGCGGTGCAGGTAGGCGGCGACGGCGGCGGTCAGCAGGTCGGTGCGCGTGGCGCCGAGCCGGGCCGCGGCGGCCGACAGGGCCTCGGCCTCGGTGTCCGTCAGCTCCGCGGTGCGGCGCAGGAACGGGGCGGTGGGCGGGGCGTCGCGGCGGGTGAGCCGGGCGGGCTCGGGCAGTCCGGCCAGCCGCCGCGTCCAGTGGTCCCGGTCGCGGGCGCAGCGCTCGGAGGCGAGGTAGGCCTCCTCCTCGGCCTGGAGGCGGTGCACGGGGGCGAAGCCGGCGGGGGCCGGTTCGCCGCCCTCGGCCAGGGCGTTGTAGACGTCGGCGAGGCGGCGGCCCAGGAGCTTGTAGCTGTACCCGTCGAGCAGGATGTGGTGGGCCCTCAGCAGCCACAGGTGCCGGTCGGGGGCGAGGGTGATGAGGGTGTGGGCGAACAGCGGCCCCTTGTCGAGGTCCACCGGGGTGGCCAGGTCCGCGCGGACGTGCTCCCAGGCGGCCGCCTCCGGGTCGGCGGCGTCGCCGACGTCGATCCGGTGCAGGGTCCAGTCGTGCGCGTCCGGGGCCCGGTGGCAGCGGGGGCCGTCGTCCGTCTCCCGGAAGCGCAGGGCGAAGGTGTCGGCCTCGCCGACGGTGCGGCGCAGCGCGGTCTCGAACAGGCCGGTGTCCAGGGCGCCGTGGATCTCCACCGCCTCCGCGGTGTTGTGCGCGGCGTGGTCGGACGCGAGCCGCCCGGCGTACCACAGTCCCTTCTGGGCTCCGGACAGCGGTCGGTGGTCGTCCTCGTGGAGTGACATGGCACAGCCCTCACGTGACAGGTCGTAATGTCCCGGCCGGGGACGCCCGGCCGGGCGGACGGCGATGCGGCCTCGGCCCGTGCGGCGCGGAAAGGCACGGTCGCGCGCCGAGGGCGCGGGGTCGGCACGACCCCCTCCGCCGGCCCTGCAAGTGCCCTCAGGGTGCGACGGCGCGGCGAAACCGATCAAGCCAGGACCGGCCCCGCGGCGGGAATTCAGGTGTTTCCCTCAACTGTCCGGAGGCCGGGATAGCGCCGGCCCGGCCAACTTTTAGGGAATTCCCGGAAGTTGGGCCCGTGCCCCCGTCCCGGGTGGATTCGCCGGCGCCCGGCATTGCACTCTCGAACGGGCGTCGGACTCGCACGACCCCCGCAGGTGACGGCCCGTCACCTGCCGTGAACCAGGGAAGAGAGCAACGGAAAGAAGGCGGGCGGCATGCACCGTGCGTTGTGTCCGGTCGAGACGCTGTACGTCGGGCAGCGGAGCAGAGCAGTGCTCTCGTGCGCCCTGCGCGGACGGGTGGACGTCGGGGCGCTGTCGGCGGCGTTCGACGCCGTCACGCAGGCCCACCCGACGCTGCGCACGCGCATCGTCCCGGACGGCCCGGGTTTCGTCCTGCGGCTCCTCACCGAGGAGGAGCGTCCCCGGCTGATCACCCGCACCGGCGGCGAGGAGGCCTACGCGGCGGAGCTCAACACCCCCCTGCCGGTGGGGGGTCCGCTCAGCCGCGCGGTCCTGGTGAGCGCCCCGGAGGGCGACCGCCACCTGTTCGTCCTCGTCGTGGACCACACCGTCACGGACGGGCACAGCAGCATCGCCCTGCACAACGCCCTGTGGGACCGCTACCGCGCCCTGGTCGAGGGCCACGGGGACGCACGGCCGCCGGCCGCGGCCGACGGCGTCCCGGGCGGCGAGCCGCGGTGGCCGGAGCCGATCAGCCGGCTGCTGCCCGCGGCCGACCCGGCGGCCACCGCCGCCTACCTGGAGCGGCGCGTCGAGGAGGCACGGCGGCACCCCGTCGAGCTCGTGCCCTACGACGTGCCGCGCCCGGCGGCCCCCGGCGCCGGGCAGGCCGCGGCACCCGCCGGTGACATCGAGGTGCGGCGGCTGACGCTCGACGAGGAGCGCACCGCCCTGCTCCGGCACACCGCGCGCCGGGCGGGCGTGTCCGTGCACTCCCTGGTCGCCGCCGCGCTCCTCACCACGGCGCGCCGCCGCCTGGAGGGCGACGGGCCCCGCACCCTGGGCTGCCTGTCCCCCGTGGACCTGCGGTCCCGGGTGTCCCCGCCGGTTCCCGCCGCGGTCATGGTGCCGGCCGTCACCACCCACCTGCAGACCCTCGACGTCGCCACGGACACCGACCCCGCGGCGCTGGCGCGTACCGTCCACACCCGGCTGGGCGACTTCATCGCCCGCGCCGACCACCACCACGAGATGCGGATCACGCCGGAGATCCCCCGCAATCCGGCCCTGCAGCTCGCCACCGTGATCGCCACCAACATGGGCGTGGTCCCCGGCCCCCGGCTGCCGGCCGGACTGGAGGCGACCGACGTGCGGCTGGTGCCCGCTCGCGAGCACTACTTCCCGCAGGCGGGCCGCAGCCCGGTCATGGCGTGCGTCGTCTCCTTCGACGGGCGGCTCGCCATCGAGTTCCCGCACTCCACCGCCTGCTTCAGCCCGTCCTTCATGCGGGCCTTCCGCGACGACGTCCGCACCGGACTCCTCGCCTTCGCGGACGCCTCCGGGCCCCTGCCCGCGCCCGCGCACGCACGGTGAGGACGGCCACCCCGGCCCACCGCGCACGACCGCACCGGCTGCCACAAGGAGCACCCCCCACATGAGCACCCTCAGCCAGACACCCGCGCCCCTCGCGCTGCTGCCCCGGGCCCAGGCGGGCGACGAGCAGGCGATGAACCACCTGCTGACCGGCATCACCCCGTACGTGGCCCGCCTGTGCCGGTCCGTCACCCACGACGACGGCGCCGACGCCACCCAGGAGGCGCTGCTGGCCATCTACCGCGGTCTGCGCACCCTGCGCGAGCCGGACGCCTTCTACGGCTGGGTGCGCGCGGTGACGCTGCGCGAGGCCGTCCGCACCGCGAAACGGACGGGCGCCGAGGGAACCTACGTACGGGTCGACTCGGGCCAGGAGACCAATCCGCTGGACGCCGTGCACATCAGCGACGTCCTGGAGCGGCTCTCCCCCTCCCACCGGCAGGTGCTCACCCTGCGCGCCTACGGACTCACCGAGGAGGAGATGGCGCAGACCCTGTCGTTGCCGGTCGGGACGGTCCGGTCCCGTCTGCACCGGGCCCGCCGCCGGTTCCGCGAGGCCTGGCTGCCCTCGGCGGCGTAGACGGCGGTGAGGCGGTCGCCGGCGGTGCAGGACACCGCCGGCGGCCGCCTCGCTCCGGGCCCGCCGCCGGGGACGGCTACTCCACGAACTCGGGGAGGAGACGGGGCGGCCACTGCCCCACGGCGAACATGCCCAGTCCGTGGGCGCGCGCCACGAGCGCGGGTCTGTTGGGGGCGTCGAACCTGCGCAGCAGGCGTCCTACGCGGTACTCGACCCCCTGGCGGCTCATGTAGAGGCTGTTGGCCAGTTGCGTCGTGGACGCACCGCCCGCGACGCCTTCGAGGACGCGCGCGTCCAGGGTGCTGAGCGTCTGTTCGCCCTGGGACTCGGAGGGGTCCGGCTCCTCGCCGTGGCCGAGCAGGATGACGAGTCCGGCGGGACCGTCCGGGCCGGCGACCGCGATGGCCGTCAGGGTGGCGCGGAAGGCCCGGCCGGTGCCGTCCCGGCCGGTCACCCGTTCCGTGAACCAGCTGTACCGGCCTTCGCGGAGGTCGGTGAACCGGTGCCGCAGACGTGCGGGTGATCGCGCGAGCAGGAGGTCGCAGAGGTCATGGCCGTATATCTCGCCCGGGCTCAGCCCGAAACGCCCGGCGAACTCCGCCTCCGCCGCGGTGACGGTCATGTCTCCGGGGGACAGATGGGCCGTGTGGACGCGGCGCCGGCGGCTGCCGGCGAGGTCCTGTGGCAGAGCCTGCGACGCGGCCCTGGCGGCGGCCTTCCGGTCGCCGCGGGATGAGACGGAAGAGGCGGTGATGCTCGTGGTGACCACGACGTACCGTCTTTCTGTGTACATGAGGGGGGTGGGAGGCCTCGCGACTGCGGACAACGTTGTCAGACCCGTTTGTCCCCGGATGGCGTCCAGCCGAGGTGTTCGAGGACCGCCGGCGGCGTACCCACCAGGGCCGCTGGAACGGTTGCCGTGGCCGCGGAAGCAGGTGCCGTGACCGTCACTGCGATCGATCTCCGTATTGAGCCCGACCGGGCGCAAGGGAGCACAGGAACCTCCGGAGGCGAGACACGATCACATCAGGGCGGCACCTTGGAGGCTAAAGCCAGGAAAGGTAGTTGGCAAGAGTTTGCCTACCTGGGCAACCGGTTTGCCAACGATCGGCAGGGCACGCTTTCGGCCGGTCGCACAGCGCTACTCGCCTGGTCAGCGGGGCTGCCACCGGGGAAGGCCGTGTTCGAGCCGGTCTGCCGTGTGTTCGCCATTGTGTTGATCACGTTGTTGACGTTCCGTAAAATACCGGTGACTCCCGCACGCCGCCCGCGGACCGCGTGGAGGGGAGCGGACTCGCGAAGACCTCGGGGACCAGAGGGTGGGAATGCTCGAGCAGCCGCACTTCGGCCGACGATTGAGGAAGCTCCGGCTGGAACGGGGCCTGAGCCAGGCAGCGGTCGTCGGCGAGGGCATGTCGACGGGGTACCTGTCGCGTCTGGAGTCCGGTGAGCGCCGGCCCACGCCACGCGCCGTCACCTACCTCGCCCAGCGCCTCGGCGTCGACGTCTCCGTGCTGAGCGAGCCGCAGGTCACCGGTTCGCTCAGCCGTGAACTCGCGGCCGCCGCCTCGGCGCCGCCCGGCACGGACAGCACCGCCTGCCTGGCCGGCGCGCTGCGGGACGACGAGGCCGCCGATCCCGCCGCCCGCTGGCAGGCCCTGTGGCAGCTGAGCCGCATCGACCACCGCAACGGCGCCTACCGGCAGGAGTGCGGCCGTCTGCGCGAACTCATCGAGCTCAGCGACCTGTTGGCGGCGCCGGAGCTGCTGGTGAGGTCGAACGTCCAGTACGCCCGCTGCCTGCGGACCCTGGGCGACCTGCGGACGGCCGAGCCGGCCGCCGCGACCGCGCTGGCCGTCGCGCACGAGGAGGCCCTTCCCACCGCCGACACCATGGCCGCGCTCGTGGCGCTGATCGGCATCGAGACCGAGCTGGGCCGGCTGGACACGGCCGATCTGCACGTCCACGAACTGGAGCGGACCCTGCTGCCCGCGGCCACCGCCCCCCAGGCGGCCGAAGCCCTGTGGACCGCGTCCCTGGTCAGTCACCGCCAGGGTGACCACGTCACCGCGCAGAACCGCCTGGAGACGGCCCTCGGCCTGCTCCAGGGCGGGGACGACCTGACCCTGTGGACCCGGCTGCGCACCGCCGCGACCGCCGCCGCCCTGGAGATCTCACCGCCCCGGGTGGAGGCGGCCCGGCGCTGGCTGGGCGAGGCCGAGGTGGTCATCGAACTCGTCGGCACGCCCCCGCAGGTCCAGGAGTTGAATGCCTTACGCGCCCATCTCGCCTTCCACGAGGGGAGGTTGGACGAGGCCCGCGCGCTGTCACGCGCCCTGCTGTCCGACGACGACCTGCGCCTGCCCTACCGGGAGCGGGTCCGGCTGGCGGTTCTCGACGGCCGGCTGGCCATCCTCGACGGCCGCATCGAGGAGGGCATCTCCGCGCTGGAGCGGCTCGGCCGCCAGGCGACGGGCGCGCGGAACCTCGATCTGGCCGCCCACGTGTGGCAGTCACTGGCCACGACGCTGGCCGAGGTACGGGCGCCGGTGGTCCGCGAGGCGCGACGGTAGCACCGTGATCCGGCGGGGGCCGCGCGGTGTGCGGGCCCCCGCGTCGGGGCCGAGAGCTCCACGCGGTACGCCAGCCACCGCATCGGGACCGAGAGCTCCACGCGGTACGCCAGCCACCGCATCGGGACCGAGAGCTCCACGCAGTACGCCAGCCACCGCATCGGGACCGAGAGCTCCACGCAGTACGCCAGCCACCGCATCGGGGCCGGGGGTTCCGGCGGCCTCGTCGCCTGCGCGGTGCCGGCGCGCGGGCCGCGCCGGGCCGCGCACCGGCCCCGCTCGGCCCCGCGGGCGGCGGCCCGCCTCGCCCGCCGCGCCCGCCGCGTCCGGTGCCGCGGACCGCACCCCGCCGCCCGGTACAGCCGCCGGGCTTCGGCCCCCGCGGCGTCCGGCCGGCGCGATGACGCCGTCTCCGGCGGGGCGGGCGCCCCGAAGGGGTGAACGCGCGGCGAACCGCGGCCGCGCGACGCGGCCGGGCCCGCAGACTTCCAGGTGCGCAGCCGGTTCCGTGGTCCGGGCCGGGCGTCGTGGAGGACGCGTCCGCGTGGGCGGACCTCACCGGATGCACGGCACGGCAGAGGGGGGAAGGGTGGCCCAGCGGCGCACTCCGCTCGCGGAACGAGCTCGCTACTGGTTCGACAGCACCCTGGCCGGGGGCGCCTCCGTTCTCGTCGGCTGGCTGGCGCTGCTGTGCCTGGCCGTCGTCGTCCCGGTCAGTGCGGTGCTGGTGTGGACCGACCCGGACGCACCGGCCGCCCTGCCGGACCGGCTCGCGGCGGTGTGGCGGCTCACCGGCGAGACGCTGCGCCTGGGCGGCGCGACCGGCGCACCGCTGCGGGTGCTGATGTCGGTGCTGCTCGCCCTGGTCGCCCTGCTGTACGTCTCCACCCTGGTCGGTCTGATCACGACGGCGTTCACGGAGCGGCTCACCGCGTTGCGCCGGGGCCGTTCCACCGTGCTGGAACGAGGGCACGCGGTGGTGCTGGGCTGGTCGGAGCAGGTGTTCACGGTGGTGGGCGAACTGGTGGCCGCCAACGCCAACCAGCGGCGGGCGGCGGTGGCCGTGCTGGCCGACCGGGACAAGACCGCGATGGAGGAGGCCCTCGGCACGAAGCTGGGTCCCGCGGGCCGTACGCGGCTGATCTGCCGCAGCGGTCCGACCACCGACCCGGCCGTGCTCTCCCTGACCAACCCGGCCGCCGCGGGCGCCGTCCTGGTCCTGCCGCACGACGAACCGGACTCCGACGCCGACGTGGTCAAGACGCTGCTGGCGCTCCGGGCGGCGCTCCCCGACCCGGCGGCCGGCCCGCCCGTGATCGCGGCGGTCCGGGACGACCGGTACCGGCTGGCCGCCTCCCTCGCCGCGGGCCCGCGCGGTGTCGTCCTGGAGAGCGACACCATCACCGCGCGGCTGATCGTCCAGGCCGCCCGCCGCCCCGGGCTCTCCCTCGTGCACCGGGAACTCCTCGACTTCGCCGGGGACGAGTTCTACCTCGTCGCGGAACCCGCCCTGACCGGCCGCGCGTTCGGCGAGGCGCTGCTGTCCTACCCGACGTCGTGCGTCGTCGGACTCGTGCGCGGCGGGACCGTCCTGCTCAGTCCGCCCCCGTCCAGTGCGCTGCGCGAGGGCGATGTGCTCGTCGTCGTCCGCCACGACGACGACACCGCCGCGCTGGAGGACTGCGCCGGGTGGGTCGAGGAGGACGCGATGGTGTCCGGGGCGCCGGCGCCCGCCCGGCCGGAGCGGGTGCTCCTGCTGGGCTGGAACCGCCGGGCACCGCTCGTCGTCGACCAGTTGCGCCGCCGCGCGCGGCCCGGTTCGGCCGTCGACGTGGTGACGGACGGCGGTGAGGCCGTCGCCCGGCAGGTCGACGACGCCGACGCGGACGCCGGCACCGGGCTGACGGTGACCCTCCACCGGGGCGACACCACCCGCCCCGAGACCCTGCGCCGCCTGGACATCGACGCCTACGACAGCGTCGTCGTGCTGGGCCGGGACCCGGCTCCCGGGCAGCCGGCGGACGAGCCGGACAACCGCACGCTCGTCACCCTCCTGCTCCTGCGGCAGCTCGAACAGGCCACCCGGCGCGAACTGCCGGTGGTCACCGAGCTGGTGGACGACCGCAACCGGGCGCTGGCGCCGATCAGCCCCGGGGCCGACGTGATCATCAGCGGCACCCTCATCGGCCTGCTCATGGCGCAGATCTCCCAGAACCGGCACCTGGCCGCGGTCTTCGAGGAACTGTTCTCCGCCGAGGGCAACGGCGTCCACCTGCGGCCGGCCGCCGACTACGTCCGGCCGGACCGGGAGACGTCCTTCGCCACGGTGGTGGCCGCGGCACGCGACCGGGGCGAGTGCGCCATCGGCTACCGACGGCACGACGACGCGTCGAAGGGACCGCACTACGGTCTGCGCATCAATCCGCCCAAGAGCGAACGGCGCCGCTGGACCGACCGGGACGAGGTGGTCGTCGTCGGCGCGGACTGACCCGGCGGGGCGGAGGCGGCGACCGGGACGGTCCGCCGGGTCCGGCGGCACGCCCCCGTGCCGGCCGGCCGTCTCATCCGCGGGCGGGTGCCGGGTCGGGGAAGGACCGGTCGCCGAAGAGGACGCGGGCGGCGGCGGCCCGGCCGAGCGGTGTGCGCAGCAGGGTGAAGGCCGCCGCCATCGCGACCGGCGTGCGCACCTGGGCCAGCCCCCTGCGCAGCAGCAGCCGTCCGTGGAAGCGGGCGCGCAGCGGGGCCCCGTCGTAGCGGGCCGGTCCGTCGGGGCGTCCGGTGCGCAGGGCGTCGTCGAGGACCGCGGCCGCGTGTTCCGACAGCCGCAGGCACGGGTCCAGGCCGCCGGCGGTGAGCGGTGAGACCGCGCCCGCCGCGTCCCCGACGAGCAGCCCGTCGGGGCAGCCGATCCGCCGCAGCACGCCGCCGACGGGGATCGGGCCGCCGCGCCGCTCGACCGTCTCGGGGCGCGGTACGCCGTCCAGCCCGGGCGGCGCGGCGCTGAACCGCTCCAGGGCACGGCGCAGCCCGGCGGGGAAGCGGTCGGCGTAGCCGGCGACGCCGACATGGGCGTGTCGACCGTCGTTGACCACCCAGGCGAGGTAGCCGGGGGCGAGTGCGGGGTCGAGCACGCAGTGGAAGGTCGGCGGCTCGTCGCCGCCGGGCAGCGGGAAGACCTCCTCCGCCCCGACCAGCAGGTGGTGGTTGCGGTCCAGGGCGAGGTCACGGGCGACCCTGGAGCGGGCTCCGTCGGCGCCGACGACGAAGCGGGCCCGGACCACCGCGGGCCCGTCGCGGCCGACCAGGCGGTAGCCGTCGCCCTGCCGGCCGGTGTAGCGCGTGCCGAGCGCCATCCGCACGCCGGCCCGCTCGGCGTCGGCCGCCGCCGACGTGTAGAGCGGCGCCATGTCGCCCACCCGGTACTCGTCGCGGTCGCTGACCAGGCTGACGGGGCGGCGCAGGTCCGGCGGGTAGAGCATCACACGCCGGATGGGCGGTCCGAGGCACTCGGGGGGCAGGGGGAAGTCGTCGAGCGTCTTGCGCACGAAGATGCCGGTGGTGCGGATCGCGCCGGCGAGCGTGGTGCGCCGGTCGACCAGGAGTACGTCGTGGCCCTGCCGGGCGAGGAGCGTGGCGGTGTGCAGGCCGGCCAGCCCGGCCCCGACCACGAGGACGTCCGCGGTGGTCGTCCGCCCTGTGCTCGTCGTACTCGTCTCGTCGGCCGCCGTCATGCGCTGCTCCCTGTCCGGTCCGCCGCGGCGTACGTCGGACGCTGACGAGCCACAGGCAGTCCTGATCGACTGTCGATGGAAATCTATCGATTTTCGATAGGCGCGGCAAGGGTGGACAACAGGGCGGGAGAACGGCCCGCCGGAACGGAGGTCGACGCCGGTCGTCGGACACCCGGGGAGGAGGCCTCGACGGGTGAGCGGCGGGCGGCCGCCGCGGTCACCGCGCCGGCCCGGTACGTCCGGTCTTTCTCGACCGCCGGGAAGCGGCTGTGGAGGTTCCCGCAGCGGCCGGCCGGACAGCCGGGGCCGGGCACGGAGCCCGGCGGGCGCGGTACGGGGGCGAACGCCTCACCGCACCGGAGACCCTCTCCCGGGGCGGTGGACAGGAGGCCGGCCACGCCGGCGTTCCTGTTCCGTCCGGCCGCCGGGTCGTCCAGGACGACCGGTGCCGCGGCCTGCGGCCCGCCGGCCGACGCAGGCGGAGCGGCCGGCACGGCCCCGCCACCGCCGCGACGGCCACCACCGTCGCCGACACGGCCGTCCCGCGCGCACGTTCGCGTCCTGTGCCCCCGCCGCCCGCCGTCACCGCGTCTCCCCCGCCGGACGGCCCCCCTGCCCCCGTACCGGGTCAGGCCCGCTTGAGGATCCGCAGGTCCCCCGCGTCCGGGTCGCCGAGAGCCACGAAGAGCTCCGGCTCGCGTCGCGTGCCGCCGATCGTCCAGGTCGTCCCGTCGCCGCAGCCCGCGACCGTCACGCGGACGCCGGCGCGGCCCTCGGAGTCGGGCAGCCACCTGCCGGTGCCGTCGCAGGTGACCGCGTCCCAGCCGGGGCCGTTCATCGGCAGATCGGCCGCCTCGGCCCGTCCGCCGGGCAGCAGCCGCAGCACGGCCCCGCCCTCCCCGCGCCAGACGCCGGCCAGCCGGTCACGGGACAGCTTCGGAGGCTCGTACTGCTCCACCAGCCCGGCGGCCGTGGCCAGCAGCCCGCCCAGCAGCGTCAGCACGCACAGCCCCGCCGAGGCCGACGCCGAGCGGAACCACAGCCCCAGGCACCCCCACGACCGCCCGGCGGCCTCGGCCCGCCGCCGGACGAACGCGGCCCACGCGACGGGCCAGACACCGAGCGCGGCGCACCACACCGCCGTCGCCGCGAACGGCCGGTCCACGGCGAGCGCGGCGGCCACGGCCCACACCACGCCCACGGCCGCGGTGCCCAGCAGCCGCCGGCCCCACCGGGGCACGCGGGGCAGGGGCCGTTCCAGCCACTCGGCGAGCAGCCAGCCCGGCATGAGCTGCAGGGTCGAGTGCAGCAGCCCCAGGACCGGCAGCACCAGCGGCAGGAAGAGGCACAGGCAGAACATTCCCAGGCCCCCGACGGGAAGGCCGTAGTCGTCCCGCGTGAATGAACCGATCCACCACGCCACGGAAGCCGCCGGCAGCTGCGCCGCGCTCGCCGAGGAAACCGCCTCGCGCTCGGCCGGCGTCCAGGCCGACCACGCGCGGCCCACCCCTCGGCCCACCGGTCCCCACCCCATGGGCCCGAGCGTACGTCCGAGCGTTCCGGCCGGTCGCGGCGCCCCGGATCAGCCGGCGGCCGCGGCGGCGCGTCCCGCCTCCGGCCCGCCACCGTCCAGCCCCGCAGCGCGGCGTCGCACAGCACGGCGGCCCGGGACCGTGCGTGGTCGGTCGGGCCCGCGGATCAGGTCCGCGCGGTCCGCGTGCTCGGCGGTGATCCGGCCGGGGTTCCAGGTGCCGGGGCTGACGCGGTCGCCGGAGGCGGGCCGTGCGCCGGCGACGACACCGGGGGCGACCGCCGCGACCTCTGCGGCGGACGCGTCGACGCCGAGGAGGCGGGCCGGGATCCGGTCGGCGTTCCGTCCTGCGCCGTCCGCGTCCCCGGGGCCGGGGGCCGCCGCGTCCGGCGACCGGTCGCCGGCGGTGCGCGGAGCTGTCGCGGCCGTGTGCCCTTCCCTCCTCAGCGGGCGTCCGCCGGACCCGCGTCCCGCTCCGCCGCCTCGGCGACGCGTCTGATGGTCGCCAGCCGCCGCTCCCAGTCGGCCGCGAGGGAGGCCATCCACCGCGCCGTCGCGTCCAGCCCCGCGGGCCGCACCGCGTACCGCACCTCGCGTCCGACCCGGCCGCCGGAGACCAGCCCCGCGGCGTCCAGCACGGCGAGGTGCTTGACCACGGCCTGCCGCGAGACGGGGAGGCGTTCGGCGAGCGTCGTGGCGGTGGCCTCCCCCAGGCCGGCGAGCAGGTCGAGCAGCCGGCGTCGCGTCGGGTCGGCCAGTGCGCCGAGGACGCTGTCGACGGCCTCGGCGGCACCGGGTCGTTCTTCGGTCATGCGGAGGGCTGCTCGGCGCGCGTCTTGAGCGCGTCGAGCTCCAGCGGCCAGCCTTCGCTGTGGTCCTTGTGGTTCTGGCTGCGCAGTTCCTCGGACCCGGCCAGCGCCGCGAACCCGCTCTCGACGACGCGGAGCCGCGTCCGGCCGCCCTCCTCGGTCAGCGTGAACTCCACGAGGGTGCTGTTCTCCTCGCGCAGTTCCTCGCCGGGGAACGCGCTGGTCCAGCGGTAGGCCAGGTACGTCGGCGGCTCGACCTTCTCCACCCGTACCGGGAAGTCGCCGTGCTCGGGGTTCCTCGCCACCATCGTCTCGCCTTCCCTGGCCACGGTGCCGGGCAGGCTCGCCTTGTCGGCCACCCAGAACCCGGGCTGGGCCACGAGGGACCAGACCCGCTCCAGTGGTGCCGCGATCAGGGTTTCGCGTTCGATCCGGTCCTCGCTCATGAGGGACTCCTTCGTCGTCACCATCAGTGCAACTCCAGAGTTGCACATCACCCTTCGGGGTGCAACTCCACGGTTGCGCCTGGGGCCGCGCCTCCCACGGGACATTCGGGCACCCATGGGCGCCGCCCTGTCGAAGGCCCTGCTCAGAGGGTGCGCAGGACCGCGACGACCTTGCCAAGGATGGTCACGCCGTCGCCGGGAAGGGGCTCGTAGGCGGGATTGCGGGGCATGAGCCACACCTGCCCGTCGCGGCGGTGCAACTGCTTCACCGTGGCCTCCTCGCCCAGGAGCGCGGCGACGATGTCCCCGTGGTCGGCACTGTCCTGCCGTCGCACGGTGACGATGTCGCCGTCGCAGATCGCGGCTTCGACCATGGAGTCGCCGGACACCGTCAGCGCGAACAGCTCGCCCTCGCCGACCACTTGGCGCGGCATGCGGTACACGTCCTCGACGACTTCCTCGGCGAGCAGGGGCGTTCCGGCGGCGATCCGCCCGACGAGCGGCACGTCGACCGGCTCCCCGCCCCCGCCGTCCGCCCCGGGCGCCTCCGGGGACCGCACCCGGTAGGCGCGGGGACGGTTCGGGTCGCGGTAGAGAACGCCCTTGCGCTCCAGGGTCATCAGCTGGTGGGCGACCGAGGAGGTGCTGGCGAGCTGCACCGCCTGCCCGATCTCCCGCATGGACGGCGGGTAGCCCTGGCGCAGCACGGTCTGCGCGATGAACCGGACGATCGCCTCCTGGCGCGCCGTCAGTTCACCCGGGACGGTTCGGATGCCCGGCGGCCGCCCCCGCCGGGTGTGCGCGTTGTTCTCCATCCGGGGCACCTCCGCACAAGATCGCTCAGAGCGCGACCCTATCCCGCGTACCCCGGCAAAGGGAACAGGGCTTCGAACCCGCGGACGCCGCAGGCAGGCCTTCGACGTCTTCCCGTGCGCGGCCAAAGCGCACGTATGCCGGGAAACGGGGCACGTCCGGTGCTTCGCGGGGTGGCCGTGCCACGGGCCGGAGCCGTCGCACGCCGCACGGGTGACCGCGTGGAGGCGGGCGTCGACGGCCCGGCCGAGGCCGTGCCGGGCCGCCCGGCGGAGTTCCGCCACCGCCACCCGGCCGGCGACGTCCGCGACCCGTACGCCGAGGACGGCACGGACCGTGGTCGAAGCCGCACGCGCTGACCCTCGTGTCCGCTCGCCCGCGGCCCGATGCTCCGCCACGACGGCCGCGGGCGGCCCGCGGCCGCTCACCGGCCTGATCAGCACCCGGAGCACCCTGCCCTGAGCCCGTCACGCGGCCCGTCGCGCGGTCCTCTCCCGCCGCTGATCAAGGCAGCCAGGAGCGGTCCGGCGTGGGGCCCGCCCTCCGGGCGGAGGGCGGGCCCCACGCCGTTCGGCGCGTGCGCTGCCCTGTCCTGCCCGTACTCCGGTCCGGGGTGTCCGCGGTGCACGCGGACCGGCTGCGCGCAGGCCTCTTCGAGGGGGACGCCCCCGTTCAGCTGTTGGAGCCGTAGTCGGCGCGGCGCCCGCCCGAACCGCCGCCGTGCCAGTCCAGCACCATGGTGGTGGCGTCGTCGGGCAGGGATCCCCCGCAGGCCTCGTGGACCGCCGTGGTCAGGGCACGGACCACCTCGCGGGGGTGTTCCTCGCGGGTGTCGTGGACGAGGGCCGGCAGGTCGACCGCGGCGGCGGCGCGTTCGCGCATGCCGTCGGTGATCAGCACCAGGCGGTCGCCGGGTTCCAGCTGAAGCTCCTGCACCTGATAGGTGACCGGGGCGGGCACGCCGAAGGGCAGGTTCACCTTGAGGGCCAGTTCCTCCACCCGGGTGCCGCGCAGCCGCAGGGGCCAGGGATGGCCCGCGTTGACCAGCTCGCAGGCGCCGGTGTCCAGCTGGACGCGCAGCAGCTGGCCGGTGGTCATGCCGCGCGCGTGGCCGCTGACCGCCCGGTGGGCCGCGTACGCCTGGTCGAGGATGCCGCAGCCGGCGCGGCGGGCCCCGCGCAGCGCGTTGACGGTCAGTGTGGCCAGCAGCGCGGAGGCCGTGTCGTGCCCCATCGCATCGGTGAGGGACAGGTGCAGGGCGGTCTGGTCGAGCGCGTAGTCGTAGGTGTCACCGCCGATGTCGTCGGCCGGGACCAGGCCGCCGGCCAGGGTGAACTGGGCCGCTTCGCAGCAGGACGCCGACGGCAGCAGCTGGTGCTGGATCTCCGCGGCCAGGCTCACCGCCGTGGTCCGCCGGCCCCAGTGGTAGAGGTCGGTGAAGCGGCGGTCGGTGACCACGATGTACGCGAGCGCGTGCGCCGCCCGGGCCACCGCGTCGCGGACCGCGTCGTCCGCGTACGGCACCACCATCTCCAGGACGCCGACGCAGTCGCCCCGGTTCGTCACCGGGGCGGCCATCCGGAACCCGCCCTCCCCGTCCGGCTCCTGGTGCAGACGCTGGGAGCGCAGCACCCGGTCGTAGACGCTGTCCGCCAGCGCGACCCTCACCACCTCGCCGCGTACCTGTGCCGCCGTACCGGACCGGGGCAGCCGTACGGCTTCCTGCCCGACCATGTCGACGAACCAGAAGCACACCTCCGTGGCCGAGAACCGCTTCTCCAGGTTCCGGGCCACGACGTCCACCGACTCCACCGGAGCGGCGTCCTCCGCCGCCCGCAGCACCTCGTCCAGACCCAGTCCCTCATCGCCCCACACAGGCACCTCCCAGCCGTCCACGTCGGATTCCCCGCGGACCCCCTGGAGATGCACCAGCCCGGCAAGTTCCACCGGTCGGCACCCGGCTCCCGACGTTCGCGGAGACCGGCCGGGAGCGGGCGGGCCGGCCCACGCGCGCCGCGTCGGCCTGGGCATCACCGCGATCCTGTTTGGCCGTAGGCGTGGTCCACGTGCCCGGAGGGCGCACCCGGCCGGCGTATCTCCTCGACGCCGTCACGAGGGCGGGGCGGATCACCGCTCGGCTGCGTTCCGGCTCCGCGCGCGGCAGGGGAAGCGCCGGGAACGGTGCCGGACGAGCGGCCGGCCGGCGGGTGTCCGGGGGGCCGGGTGCCGGAGTGGACGGGCGACGACCACGACACCGGTCGGTGGGCGGCCGCATGCCGGCCGGTTTCCCGGAAGCCGCTGAAGCCGGGCCGCGGTGGCGTGCCCCCGGCCGCTTCGTTCGGCCGTCCTGTCCCTTCCGTTCCCCCTCCGTGCTCGCCGGACGGTCCGCCGACGGCCGGGACGTCGTCGGGGCATGGCCGGGTCTCGCCGGAGCCGTGGCGGCCCGGCCCGGCCGGAAGGGGCCGCGCCCCTCGGCCGGCCCGGTCCGGACGGCAGGCCCTGGATCCGCTGATCGCCGTACCCTCGGCCGGCCCGGTCCTCCCGGAGCGGAGCCCGCGTCAGTCGCCGCCGGTGGTCTTCTCCACCAGCGCGCTGTGGGCCGGCCGCAGCGTGTCCGCCCCGGCCGGGGTGGTGAGCGCGACCATGGGGGTGCGCGTGGCGCGCGGCGGGAGCAGCCGGCCGGTGGTCAGGGTCGAGGTCACCCGGACGCTCATGCGGAAGGGCGGGTCAGCAGCTCGCCCACGGTGTCCTTGCCGCCCTCGGTCCGCGCCTCCTCGTGGAGCTCGGCCGGCCGTTGCGGACCCACGTACCGCGTGGAGGGAGACCGCGGCGGACCATGGTCACCGACGCCTTGCCGAGCAGCCGGCTGAGCCGGAACGTCGCCAACGAGTTCGGCGCCGCGTCCCACGGCCGGGGCCGCTCCGGCAGCGGGCGTCCGCGCGGCCGGACCGCCGTGCTTTGGGCCGCCGTGTGGAGCGCGCATCCCTCATGGCCGCGAGCCGGCCGCCGGGCGGCCGTCCGTGCCCCGTCGAACAGGTCCGCCCCGTACCCCGGAGCACCCCGCGGAGGCGTTGCGCGAGGCGGGTGTCAGGTGTCGTGCCGGTGGGCTCTGCCGGTCGTGGAGCCGGCCCGGCGCCGGTGCGCGCCCCGGGTGCCGTCCGCGCGGCCGTGGCCGTCGCGGTCCCGCAGGCGCAGGCGGATCTCCACATGGCCGTCGACGACGCGGGTGTCGAAGGCGGGCTGGGGGGCGGTGGCGGGACCGCGCACGTTCCAGCCGTCCGCGAGCCGGAAGACGCTGCCGTGCCAGGGACATTGCA